>NZ_JBXEQE010000001.1:0-608763 GCF_056858335.1 Agaribacillus sp. DX54 | reverse complement strand
ACACGGAGAAGTTGAACTAAAGCATTGTTGAAATGCCGGTTAAATACCGCACCATTTGCTATGCTCACAAAGTTATGTTACTGATCCCACCAAAACCTGTCCTGGAAATTAGGCGCATTAGTCGGAACATTAGTCGGGTTCAGGTCTATTTCTGTCTGAGGATAAGGCAACCTTCTCGGCACCTCGCCATTCAGATTGAATGCATTGGAACCCAACGGATTAGGAGTAATAGCAGGAAATCCTGTTCTCCTGAAATCCGACCACGCTTCAAGCCCATGAGAATACAAAGCAATGTATTTTTCGGTGATTATTCGTTCCAATCTTTCATTATTGGTGGTAAGACCATCAAAATTTGCGTAAGTATTCACATAATCTTCATCGATCTCACCGGTGATTCTAGACAAAGAGGCTTCTACCGCTTCCTGTAATGCAGTTTCAGCAGCAACAACGTTACTATTTCCCATAAGCTCTGCTTCAGCTTCAATGAACTTAACCTCGGCATAACTCATATACACTACCGGGGAATTAATACTCGTATAAAAACCATCCCTGTCAAAGTCCTTTTCACCTGCCACAAATAAATCACGCCTGGGGTCGTTTCTGGCCTCCAGCAAATCTACAAAGAATTGATCCATCTCCATATTGCCAGCCCTGTCCTGAGTGAATTGAAACTGGGGATTGGCTTCATTGGCTGCTGAACCAAAAACAAATTGGAAATCATCATCATTAGAAGCAATGCCTGATTCTAATGCAGCCAGGGCTTTTGCGTAAGCATCAGGATAGACCTTAGAGGTACGAAGATGGTATTTAGCCCTTAGCGATCTGGCTATTTTAGCCCATATTTCAACATCTCCTTCATACATTAGATCCTCATCACCCAGGACAATACCACTACCGCCATCTTCTTCGAATTTGGCAATGGCATCATCCAGAAGCCGTTGAATTTCGACATAGATGTCCTGCTGGGTATCATACTGGGGAAAGAAATTTTCATCCAATCCCTGCCAGGCATCTGTATAAGGTATATCGCCGAACATATCGGTCAGGCTGCCGATGCTATGTGCGATCAGTACCTGCACCATAGCAGCAGTGTGCCGGGAGTCTTCATCTTCAGCCTTTCGCAATACAGTGACCAAAGGATTCAAAGCATTTGCATAGGTTCTTCGCCATACGCCATCCATATCACTGGAAAATACCAGGTAATTATAATTGTCTTGTTGCTGGGCGTTAACTCCTTCAAAATGTTGCATAAACAACCCGTTGATCCTGACCATTTCACCTCCCACTGCGAAGGCCATACCGGCCTGGGCTGCCGGCACAATAGCCTGTGCCGATACATCACTTGGCAATGCCTTGTTTATATTGGTGTCGCCAAAGTCACACGAAGATAAAATGAACACACCGAGTAAAATAAAAGATATTTTATGTTTTATATTTTTCATTTTTCAATATTTAAAAATAAACCTTCAAATTAACGTTGCTGCGTTCTCACGCATTCCCCTGCTAAAATTTTAAGTTTAAGTTAGCACCAAAACTTCTGGTATTCGGATTGTTGAAATAATCATATCCGAATACGTTGCTGGCATCACTTGTCAGGTTTGTTTCAGGATCAATCCCGGTGTAATCTGTAATCAGGAAGGCATTTCTAACACTGAAACCGATGCTTGCCCCTTCAAAAGGTAATTTTTCAATCAGGGCGGTCGGCAAGGTATAAGACAATGAAATATCCCTCAATCTGACCCAAGATGCATCCTGGACGGTTAGCTCATCAAGGTTGACAAAACCGTAATTCTGGTAAAAATTAGTACCTCCATCGGTTCCTCCTTTCACAACTTCGATATTATTGATGATATTGGTTGGGTTGCCATCCTCATCAGCCAGCACACCGGGAAAGATTACCCTTTCATTCCGGTCCAGAGTTTCAATACCTACACCAAAGTTGTTAAGCACTCCGGAGGTGCCATTGTAGACGTCACCACCTTGTCTGATGTCCAGAAGAAACGACAGTGAGAGTCCTTTATAGCTAAAGGTATTTCTGATTCCCAGGGTCCAGTCCGGGGTGGGGTCCCCTACTTTTCCATCGACAGGGTCCTGCAAAGGCATTCCTGTACCGGGATCAATCACCATTCTCCCCTGGTCATCCCTCAGGAACCTGGTGCCGAAAAAAATACCATAAGGTTCCCCTTCCTGAATTCTCTGTGTTCCGAATGGATCAATAGTAATAGCGTTTAATCCGGGAGCCAGCTCATTTACGATAGTTGTGTACTTGTTAAAGTTAAATCCCAGGTCATAGCTGAAACGGTTATTCTGTATCAGGGTGGTATTCAGGGCAATTTCCACACCCTCATTCTCAATCTCTCCGGCATTGATGGCCCTTTGAAGGAAACCGGAAGACCGCGGGATATCTATCAGGATAATCATATCCTCTGACTTGGCATTATAATAGGTGATATCGGCGGTTATCCTGCCTTGCCAAAACCTAAGATCTGCCCCAATTTCCAGCGTAGTAGTAAACTCCGGTTTTAAATCGGGGTTTCCCAGTGTGATATCAGGAATGAAAGAGTTGGTCCCAAGCGCCGGGAAAATGACGCCATTGGGGGAGGTCCACCCATCTCTGACGCGAGCCTGGGCAAAACCGGTGGTTGTCAGGGCAAAACCAGCGTCATTCCCTACCCTGCCATAAGAAGCCCGTATTTTGCCATAAGGCAATACATTGCCGCCGATATCCAGGGTTTCAGTAAATGCCCAGCCCGCTGCAACAGCCGAGTAGAAAAATGAGTTGTTGTCATCGGTCAATGTGGACGACCAGTCATTTCTGGCTGTCAGGTTGAGAAAAAGTTGATCTTTATAACTGATTTTAACATCTCCATAAACGCCATATAGCTGTCTTTCGGTAGGTCTTTCCACCGAACTTACTGCTCCGGCGCTAGCCATATTAAAAAAGCCTCTGGATGCCAGACCTTGTCCATCGTCTCTTCTGTTGTCCACCTCCTTTTTATAGTAATTCCAGCCCGCAGTGGCGTTAAGGGAGAAGTTCTGCCCCAAATCTCTGCTAAAAGTTCCCAGCAAGTCTGTATTTAAGTCGGTACTGCTGATACTGTGATTGACTACCTGGCCTTGTGCAAGCGTAGCAGAGCCTATATCATTTCTGAACTTTCTGAAGTCACTGTAAGTGTCAATACCTTGTCGCAGCGTTACCGTAAATCCTGGGATTACATCATAGGAGAATTGTGCAAAACCGATCAACCTGTTAACATCATCGGTTAAGAAGTTTTTATAGACCGTCCAGTATGGATTATCGTACCTGGCACCACGTGAGCTGGTAAGACCGCGGTAGGACCTTGGCGCCCCGTCTTCAAATTCATAAGCAGATGGATCTTTATCAGGATCAACACCATTGCTGTTATCAAAAGTGGGGGTGGTTCTCAACAATCCCAACATTACTCCGGAAGTGTTGGAGCCGTTTTGCGATCTTTTGCCGCCGGATTTGATGTAGTTGGCGGAAAAAGACGTTTTTAAACGATCGGTTAAATTAGCACCGATGGTGGCTTTAAAGGAGGTTCTTGTAAAATCTGTATTTGGAATGATACCCGTTTGATCCATTCTTCCGGCAGAAACGTAGTAGGTTATATTTTTGCCGCCACCGGTTACACTTAAATGATTATTAAAGGTGGTTCCGGTTTCGAAAAAATCACCTTCGTTGTCATAAGCATTGACCCTGCGATCGGTAGCACTTGGATCAGTCGCCAAAACGATTGTTCCATTTCTATCGAAATCGGAAGGGATATCCGAATATCTGAGATCAGATATACTGGGCCCCCATGAGGTAGAATTTCCGGTTTCCGGTCCCCGGTATGTAGGAAAAGTCTCCCCCTGATTTACGCGGCCTTGTGAAAATTCTTTCTGCAAATCAGGCAGTCTATTGACCCGGTCAGCGGTAAATGAGGTACTGAAACTGATTTTTGGCTTACCAGCGGTATCGGAACCTTTTTTTGTGGTAATAATAATAGCCCCATTCGCTGCCCGTATTCCGTAAAGAGCGGTGGCCGATGGGCCTTTCAAAACTGTTAAAGAGGCAATATCGTCCGGGTTTATGTCAATCGCACGGTTGGAGTTGTTCACACCACCTGAACCAAGATCACTGACCGCACCCTCCGGAGAGTCAGCGGTGGTGAAAGTACTGTTATCGATCGGGACACCGTCTACAACAAACAATGGGGAATTACTTCCCTGAAATGACTTATTTCCCCGGATTCTGATTTGGGCAGCGGCCCCGGCTGTGCCACCGGAACTGATCACCTGCACGCCCGCCGCCTTTTGGGCCAGTGCAGCCACAAGATTAGTTTCACCGGAACGGGTAATCTCCTCCGCCTTAACTTCCTGAATGGAATAACCCAGATCGCGTTTATTGGCCGTTAAACCAACCGCAGTAACAACTACCTCAGAAAGTTGCCTGACATCATCGACCATGACTATATCGATGACAGACCGGTTGCCGATTGCTATTTCCTGCGAGATCAGACCGATAGATGAATAAACCAGTGTACCTCCTTCGTTAGGAACATTGATTTTGTAATTGCCATTAATGTCTGTCACGACTCCTACGGTAGTTCCTTTAAGCAGCACGTTAACACCAGGCAATCCCTCACCATCAGGGGCGGTGGTAACCTTACCCGATACAGTTCGTTCCTGTGCCCTTATTTGACTGAAGGGAATACTACATAAGAGCAAAATCAAAAACAGTAGATTTTTTTTCATAGGTTAAAATTTATCTGGTTAATAAAAAGACTAAAAGAAACAAAAGTGGTTTTCAGCCGATTTTTGAAGAATAGCGCTGATTTACTAGTAGGAATGCTTTTGTTACCTGTACCAAATGTATGGATATCAATGCCGCAGATAAATCACCAGATCTGTAGTATTTTGGCAGTTTAAAAATTTGAAGCCATATCGATTTTTTCGATATACGATTTAAAAGGGGGTAATAGTAGTTAGAATTATTTTAATAAAAATTTAAACTAAATATAGATAAATGGGAATGTAGGGAAAAAATGAATTTTTATTATCCCCCATATTATAGTAACGTATTTTTAGTTATATATAAATAGAAGGTAGTACCTAAAATTGAGGTATTAATCCAATATTATTGGCCATTTTTGGTTTTATTCCATTTTGACAGGGTTATTTTTTGGGGTATAAATCAGACTATCAGGGGATTACCGGCACGGGCAGAGATGGTCATAGATTTCGGGGTCTTTTATTACGTTTTTCAAATCCGGAATTATGGCTAATGTATTCCGGCACAATCTCCTTCATCAAATCCACCAGTTCATATTCCAATCCCCTTTGCGCCAACTCAATGAGCTTGTTGATTTTCTTACTCACTTGCTTATGAGCTTCAGGCCTCACACTGGCAATTAATATCTTGGAGTGATGTGTTGGAAGTGTATTTTCTTTATTGCTAAGCAACTCTTCGTAGAGTTTTTCCCCATCCCGGATGCCTGTAAATACAATTTCGATATCCTTTCCCAGCTTTTTACCGGATAACCGGATCATTTTTCGGGCCAGGTCCACAATTTTTACTGATTCACCCATATCAATAATGAAAATTTCGCTTCCCTGCCCCATAATGCCGGCCTCGAGCGAAAGTTGACAGGCTTCCGGGATTGTCATAAAAAACCGCGTCATTTCCGGGTGTGTTACTGTTACAGGCCCTCCACTTTCGATTTGTTTCTTAAATAAAGGTATCACCGAACCGTTAGAACCTAAAACATTACCAAATCTCGTGGTCACAAAGGCCGTACAATCAGGCTGGGCTTTACTTAAAAAAACGTTCAGTGACTGTACATATATTTCTGCAATTCTCTTGGTAGCTCCCATTACATTGGTAGGATTTACGGCCTTGTCGGTAGAAATCATCACAAATTTCCTGACCTTGTATTTGACTGCGAGATCAGCCAGGGTTTGGGTTCCCAAAATATTACACAAAACAGCCTCTGAGGGATTTTTTTCCATCATAGGCACGTGTTTGTAGGCAGCGGCATGGAACACAAGTCCGGGCTGAAAAGTGGCAAATACCTTTTCCATTCTACAGATATCCGAAACGTCCGCAATAACCGGGATCACCTTTACATGTCCTGAAAAATCTTTTATCTCCCTGTTAATTTCATACAGCGGGGTTTCACCCTGATCCAGCAAAATCAGCGTATCGGGAAGAAATGCGGCCACCTGCCTGACCATTTCACTCCCTATCGAACCACCCGCCCCGGTTATCAACACGGTCTTACCTCTTATCTGTTCCCTTACCTCCCGGTTATCCAGTTTAACCGATTCCCGCCCCAGCAAATCTTCAATCTTAATCTCACGGATTTGATTAAGATCCAACTCCCCTTTTACCCACTGATCGGTTTTAGGAATTATCCGGACCCTTACGCCATACGTCAGGCAAAGATCCACAATTTGATTTTTACGCTCCAGCGGCAAGTCACGGATGGTGATGATCAACTCCTTTACCTCATACTTTTCAATCAGATAAGGCAGTTCAGTAGTGGCTTTATACACCCTGGCACCATTGATAACATTCCCGATTTTACGGGGATCATCATCGAGAAATGCCACCACTTTCAGGTTGGATTTTTGATCATGATTGATCACCTGTTTAGTAATAATTCCAAATTCCCCGGCACCAAAAATAGCCGCATTGGAAAAATGTTTAATGGCATTGGTGAAGTAGTTAAAAACATATTTTACCGTGAGACGGTAAGAAAACAGAAAAATAATCGAATTGAAATAACTAATAATAATCACCGACCTCGGCATGAGGCTGACACCCAGATTGAGTGATATTAAATTGACTATCAATACAAACAACGTGGCCATCGTACACATGTATACAATGCGCAATCCATCCTGCAAAGTGGTAAAACGAATAATGCCTGCATAACTCTGTGAGATCAGAATAGCGATAAAAGAAGATGCCAGGTACAAAAGGCAGCCTACTTCAAAATCATTATTCAGAATGTCCCGAATCACAAAATTGAACCGCAAGGCATAAGCCAGCATCACAGCGCCAAAAATGATCATTAAATCAATCAACATGATAATCCAGCGCGGAAGAATTTTTAAGCTTTTAAAAAACCGCTTCATGACCTCATCATTATATCTTCCTGATTAAAGATATGTAACCCTTAAAATACTCTGCTAATAAGATAATATAGAAGTAGTCGATACAATACGCTTCGAATCTTTCCTTTAATTGGTAAATGTTTAAAAAGTAGGGACGTTGTGAATATAATTCAATTTAACGGGATTTGAAATAATTACTTAGGAGAATTTCATAGTGTTGAAAAGGAAAATCCGGTGAAGCTAATCCTAATGCCATGAGATGGTCATAGGCTGAAATTTGATAAAACCCGTTGATGAAATTCAATCTGTCAGGTTTTATGTATATTTATTGCCTGTTCTTTTTCTTTCTGGCAGAGCCCTTTCTTTCCTTTTTGTTATATCAATGACTTCAATGACGCATAATTAGCCCTGATGGTTTTTTCGATTTCCGCATCACCAATCGCCGATGAAACAAACAAAGCCTCAAACTGAGAAGGTGCCAGATAAATTCCCTGATCAAGCATAAGCTTGAAGTAAGCACCGAATTTTTCTGTATCACAGCGCTTTGCCAGGTTAAAATCGGTTATTTTTCCGGGTGAAAAAAACAAGCTGAACATTGATCCGACCTGGTTAATGGTATAATTCAGATTCAGTTGTTTAAGGTTGCTGCTGATACCTCGCACGATTTTGTTGGTGGTATCTTCTATTTGATCATAAACCTCATTGTGGTCGTTCAGGTAAGATAATATTGCATAGCCTGCCGACATCGCCACCGGGTTTCCCGATAGGGTACCCGCCTGATATACCGGCCCTTCCGGAGACACGTAATCCATAATTTCCTTTTTGCCTCCATAGGCGCCCACGGGCATTCCTCCCCCGATAATCTTGCCCAAAGTTGTCAGATCGGGCACTACGCCATACCGTTCCTGTGCCCCTCCCCTGGCCAGTCGAAATCCGGTCATCACCTCATCAAAAATCAGAATTATACCGTGTTTATCACACATTTCCCTTAATCCTTCCAAAAATCCCGGCTCCGGAGGAACACAACCCATATTTCCGGCGACAGGTTCAAGAATTATACAGGCGATCTGCCCCTCATTGGCCGCTACCAGATCTTTAACCGTATCCGGATCATTAAAGGGCGCCAGCAAGGTGTCCCCTGCGGTTCCTTGGGTAACACCCGGACTGTCAGGCGTCCCCATAGTAACAGCACCACTACCGGCGGCTATCAGAAAAGAATCCCCATGGCCATGATAGCAACCTTCAAATTTAATGATTTTATCTTTGCCTGTCACGCCCCTGGCTACTCTGATGGCCGACATGGTGGCCTCGGTACCTGAGTTAACCATCCTGATTTTATCCACCGAGGGTACCATTTCGGTAATCAATTCTGCGATCTCTACCTCCTTTTTGGTGGGTGCGCCGAATGACAACGAGTTTTTAATCGCCGTAGATACCGCTTCCTCTATCAGCCCATTACCATGCCCCAGGATCATCGGCCCCCAGGAATTTATATAATCAATAAATCGATTACCATCTTCGTCGTAAAGATAGGCACCCGATGCTTTTTGTATGAATAACGGATCACCTCCCACGGCCTTAAAAGCGCGCACCGGAGAATTAACCCCCCCGGGAATATATTCCTTTGCCCTTTTAAATAACGCCCGGCTGATCCTGTTTTCTAACATGAATGATGTTGCCATTATTTGTTTATCACCTTTAGTTCCGATTCCACAAATTTAACCAATGGAGTATGTTGATTGTCATTACCGGTAGCATAGTTGAAACCTTCATAAATTTCACCTCCTACAAAGCCCATGTCCCTGAATGCAATCTGAAAATACACCCCATTTTCATATAACATCTTTCCAAAAAAAGAAATCAATGCATATCCGTTGTAAGCATGTTTGGAGGGGAACACGTTTGTCCTGTAATGATAAAACTCCCTGAAACTATCCACACTTTCTTTACTGAAATCAATATAGTTAGGAGATATAATGCTTACCCCCAATCTGTCGATCTGATCATATTCAATAGCCCTGGCGTTGAGCCACGATTCAGTGCCTATCAGCGGCAGATTATCACCCCTTGCCTCGAGGGCCGTGATGAGATTTGCCATGAGCAGCCTGTCATCCGAGGCCAGGAATACATGTCCCAGACTGTCTAAATCCTGATTTTCTTCATCAGCTACAACATGAGCATTCAGCAACCGCAGTACATCCTTGGCATTGGCGCTCGATACTTTGTGAATGCCGGCTATTTCAAACGAATCCGCCTGAATTCGTGCCTTGTAGCTATGCGCCAATATCGAATCTTTCACGGCATCTCCGTAAATAATTTTCAGCCTGGGATTTTCAAAATTGTTAACCGCAAATTCAGCAGCTTTGATCGCCTGGGTCTCCAGGCTTGGCTTGAATAAAAACGAAAAAGGATTGTTACCTATCACTTTTGAATTATACGAAAGCGGATTTACCATATTAATGCGCTGTTCAAAGCAGTAGTTTGAAAGTATATTGCTGGTGACCTCTGACAACGGACCAATGATCAAATCCATGCTGCTTAGCTCTCCATTATCTATTAATTGCCGGGTGGTTAAACTGTCTCTTTTGGTATCAAAAGCAAACAGGTTTATTTTTATACCGGATTTCTCCAGTTTTTCAACACCGATTTTTATCCCCTCATACAAGTCAATTACGAGGTTTCTACCTAAAGCTAAAGACTCAGATTGCAGCTTATCAGTCATAAAAGGCAAAACCACCGCAACATTATAACTATCTTTTTTGTTGGAGGCCATAATTCTACCCTTGTCATACCTGACTGGATTAAGCTCAAATTCATTCACCAAAAATTCAAGTAAACTACGGTCCTGATCCATAATGGGCTGATTGATAATAAAAGTGGCCAGGGCTTCGGCAATATCTTTATCATAAGGGTTTTTGGACAGTAACAGGTTCAGTGCTTCGGCATCATTCAATTGAGCGAGAAAATAGTTTTTCATTTCCCTGGCCTGTTCAGCGACAGTGCGGCTTTTTATTCTGTTCACATTAACCAGTGCACTCAAATAATCATCTCCTTCAAAGTCTATCTTAGCCAGCCAAAAAAACACCTCGTCAATTTTATCCCATTGCGTATGTTTTCGCTCAATCTGGTGAAACATACTGTTGGCAACCGAAACCTGACCGGATCGGTAAGCTGCCACCGCAAAGTAATAGGAAGCATATTCAAGATAAGGGTTATTGTCTGTTCTGGTAATGATCTGCCTAAATTCCTCCATGGCCAATTTGTACTTGCCGAGCGCAAACAGATCCTTACCATTTTTGTACTTGTTGATAAGGTTGGTATTAGTCTGTCCTAAAACCGGCAAGGTTGCCAGGAAAAGAATTAAGAGAAAAAGATTAAGAATTGGTCTCATTATTTAACTGATTATTCCCATTCGATAGTTGCCGGTGGCTTGGTACTGATGTCGTACACCACCCTGTTCACCCCTTTTACCTTGTTGATGATTTCATTCGAAATTTCGCCAAGAAGGTCATATGGCAAATGGCTCCAGTCTGCTGTCATGCCATCTACGCTACTTACCGCACGTAAACTTACGACCCCTTCATAAGTTCTTTCATCACCCATGACACCCACTGATTGTATGGGCAATAAAATCGCGCCAGCCTGCCAGACCTTATCATACCAGCCGGAGGCCTTTAAACTTTGAATAAAGATATGATCGACCTCTTGCAGTATTCTTACCCGGTCTTCACTGATCTCCCCTAGAATACGAATGGCGAGACCAGGGCCGGGAAACGGGTGGCGTCCGAGAATAGTGTCATCGATCCCTAACGTTTTACCGACAAGCCTCACTTCGTCTTTAAACAAGGTATTCAGGGGTTCTACTACCTTTAACTTCATAAAATCAGGCAACCCGCCAACGTTGTGGTGGGATTTGATGGTGGCCGATGGCCCTTTTACAGACACCGACTCGATTACATCAGGGTAAATAGTGCCCTGGGCCAGCCAGCTTACACCCTCAATTTTATGGGCCGCTGCATCAAATACATCGATAAATACTTTTCCAATGGCTTTTCTTTTCTTTTCAGGATCAGTCTGGCCTTTTAATGCTTCATAAAACTGATGCCTGGCATCTACTCCCTTCACATTCAACCCCATGCCTTTGTAGGAGTTCAGCACATCCTCAAACTCATTTTTTCGCAGCAGGCCATTATCGACAAAGATGCAATGCAAATTACTGCCGATAGCCTGGTGGATCAATGTTGCGGCAACGCTGGAGTCCACCCCGCCTGACAGTCCCAAAACAACTTTGTCATTTCCCAATTTTTCCTTTAATGCTTCAACGGTGGTTTCCACAAAAATATCCGGTGTCCAATCCTGGCTGCAGCCACATATATGAACGACAAAATTTCTTAAAACAGTTTTTCCTTCAACAGAATGTGTCACCTCCGGATGAAATTGGATCCCGTACGTATCCTTTTCCTTTAGTTTAAATGCAACAATATCCACGGTAGGGGTACTGGCAATTACCTCAAAAG
This sequence comes from Agaribacillus sp. DX54, assembly GCF_056858335.1. Classification (NCBI taxonomy): domain Bacteria; kingdom Pseudomonadati; phylum Bacteroidota; class Cytophagia; order Cytophagales; family Splendidivirgaceae; genus Agaribacillus; species Agaribacillus sp. DX54. The sequence goes on along the minus strand of NZ_JBXEQE010000001.1, from coordinate 597,124 downwards.
CCTCGGGCAAGTCGGCAATGGTATCCGCATGTGACATCCAGACCTGCGAGTTGAGTGACATCTCCTTCATCAATTCATTATGGGTATCTACCTTATTTAATTTTGCCCTGCCGTATTCCCGGATTTCAGAAGGCAAAACATGGCCCCCGTTTGCATGAGCGATTAACTGTGCACCGTAACAAACGCCCAAAACCGGAAGCTGGCCGGTAAGCTTATTAAGATCAACCGCCGGGGCGTTGTCATCTCTCACAGAACAAGGACTTCCGGAGAGAATCACACCTTTCACATGATCAGAGTGCTGGGGGATACGGTTGTAAGGATGAATTTCACAGTAGACATTTAGCTCCCTGACGCGTCTGGCAATTAATTGAGTATATTGGGAGCCAAAATCCAAAATCAATATCATTTCACTCATGGCACAAAAATAACAGGAGATTCGAGTTTATGCTAATCTTGAGAAAATTATTTCATACTACTAAAACTGTGTTGTTTTCAACGCTATATTTGGCAAAAAAATTTTACTTTTGACCACCTGGTAATAAATAAAACGATGATAAAAACTTTAAAATGGCTGGCTGTACCGGTTGTACTGTTTCTTATTTACATGGCAGGGCCGAAGCCTTCCGAACCTGTATTAAATGGTAGCTTACCCAGTGTAAGCAGCAATCTCCTCGAACTTGAAAATACAATAAATAACAGAGAAGCCAGGGTGGAGGGCATGAAAGAAGACAATCAGGCCAGAATAATCTGGTATGATAGCGCAGCAAGGAAAAAAACCCCCTACAGTATTGTCTATTTGCATGGATTCAGCGCCAGTCAGGGAGAAGGGATCCCGGTTCACCGCAATCTGGCCAAAAAATTTGGTTGCAACCTGTATTTATCCAGGCTGGTGGAGCATGGGGTTAAAGGGGACAGTATTTTTAAGAAATTAACCCCCGAGGCACTCCTTTCATCGGCCAAAGAGGCAGTGGCCATTGGTCAACAAATTGGGGATAGCGTAATTATCGTTGGAACTTCCACGGGAGGAGCGCTCGGTATTTACATAACCGCTGAAAATCCTGCCATCAAAGCACTTGTTTGTTATTCACCGATCATTGACTTTTATGATCAGAATACTTTTATCATCAACAAACCCTGGGGAAGGAATATCATGAAAATGATTATAGGCTCAGAGTTTATGGTATATGATGAGCCTGCCGAGATAAAAAAATACTGGGCCACAACCTATATGATTGACGGTGTGATCGCCCTGAAATCGTTGGTCAGTGAAACCATGGTAGAGGAGACTTTCCGAAAAATCACTTGCCCGTTTTTTCTCGGGTATTATTATAAAAACGACTCTTTGCAGGATAACACAGTATCAGTTCCTGCCATGCTTGAAATGTTCGATCAGCTTGGCACCCCTGAAAAGAACAAGGTGCGCATCCCGTTTCCGGAATCCGGGGATCATGTCATCGCTTCTTATCTTACCTCCAAAGACTACCAGGGCGTAGAAGACGAAACCATAAAATTTTTGAAAAACGTAGTAGGTTTGGCTCCGGCATCACCAAATATTCAGCATTGAAATCAGTTTAAAACACATTAGTGGATGGCTCGGCAATTACTCCGATTATTTCTTTATCGCCGTTTTTGTATGCCCGAACGATATGAATTCCTTCTTTACAGGTGATATACAGATTTTTCGGTTTGGCGAGAAGGATAGCCTTTCCGGTTGCCTGGAAGGCTGTTTTTTGTAAAGTAGTGAGGTGTTTACGGGTTTACGCTATGTATGATAAATAGGCCGTTCTTTTTTTTCTTTCGTTGCTCATTGTACAAATATAGATAAAGCATACTGTTATGGAGGTTAATCTGTCAACACAAAAACCGGCGCCTGCCGGGCGGCTGTGTCATCGGTTAATTGTTTGATTTTACCGGTTTTTGCATCCAGGATGTAAATATTGTACAACTCAAATTCATTGGAAGCTTGTTCAAAAACCATTTTGGCGCCGTCAGGTGTCCAGTCATGGTAAACCTGGCTGTATTTGCCGGAAGTTAACTGTACTAAACTGCTGCCATCGGTATTTATGCTGAATATACTGTAGCTGCCATCTTGTTTAGAGGCATAGGAAATCTTATTTTTCAGATACCAAACAGGGGGGGCAGCCCGGTAATCAAACCATTCTGCAGTATTGTCATCTTTCGGGTAGTAGGTCAATTGTCTCATAGCTGACCCGTCTGTATTCATAATATACAGTTCATCATCAAAAGCCTGACTCCGGGATGATCTTTCACGGGCCCCTCTGAAAACGATCTGCTTCCCGTCCGGTGAAAAACAAGGATCGTGAAAATAAGACAGAGCCGGTTTAATGATTTGCCGTTGTTGATTTTCGAGGTCAATAAGGTAAAAAGCCGTATCAACGGTCGCATGTGGTTTTACGATAAGCTCCCTGCCGTTATTCCTGCCGCTAATCTGGCTATCATCCAATCGCATATCGGTGACTTTTCTGACATTTTCTCCATTGGTGTCCATTTCGTAAAGAAAAAATACCCTGTGGGTAGTGTCCCGGTCTGATATAAAGTAGACTTTATCCAGGTAGGCATAATAGACCCAATCCACACCCTTGTGGTTACTTATATTTTTTTGACCACTACCATCCTGGTTCATAATAAATACCTCGTAGTCATCAGCTTCGGCATCCTTCAACACGTTGTAGGCTATTTTGTACCGGTTCTTTTTATCGGAATCAATCCCCTGACTTCGTGAATGCTTGTCCCCGGATTTATGGCAGCCAGGAAGGAAATTGGTAACCAGCAATAGGATGAGGTAACGGGATCGCATACAGTCAGGGGTTGTTCAGGTTTAAAGTTTTTTTATGATTGAAGTAAAAAAATCGATTTCTTCCACGGTGTTATAGTAGTGCGGCGAAATTCTCAACGCTGAATTTACCCCTTTTTCGTCAAAATCAATAACTCCGGCCCCCCTTGAGCTCACCGAAGTATTGATATGGTGCTCATGCAGCATGGCCCTCAGCTCCTCTGGCTCCCGGTTCTTAAGGCTTACCGTAATAATACCCCCCTGATCTACTCCCCGGTCCAACAGCCTGATTTTATCTGTACTGCCAAGGCTTTCCCGCATATAATCGGCCAAAAACCTGACGCTTTCTTCAATCCTGTCCATACCCAGTTTTAAAGCATAATCGATGGCCGCTCCCGTACCCAATATCAACGCGTAGGGAAATTCCCAATCCTCAAACCGTCGTGCGGTTTCAGAAGGAATGTAAACATCTTTCTCCTCCCACTTTGCCCCATGCATATCTATAAAAAGTGGTTCATAACCTCCCTCTAAAATACTGTCTGCAACATACAGCAAGCCCATCCCACGGGGACCCCGCAGAAATTTCCGGCAGGTAGTACTTAAAAAATGACAACCTATCTGTTGTACATCGAGGTTCAGTTGTCCCACGGTCTGACACGCATCCACGAGGTAAAGAATATGCTGATCATGGCAGTATTTCCCAATCTCCTCCACAGGTTGTATCAACCCTGAATTGGTGGGCATGTGAGTGACAGCCACCAGCGCAGGCCGTAGGCGCCGGATGAGTTGCCAGGCCTCGTCAAGATCAACACCACCTTTTTGAGTGCCGGGAATTCTTACAATTTCAATACCGAACCGTTTTTTAAGTGAAAGAAAGGCGATCTGATTGGAAGTATAATCTTCATGGGTCGTCAGGATGATATCTCCCCTTTCAAAGGGAATGGATGATAATGCCTTGGCGTAGGAATCTGTGGCATGGGCAGTGAAAGCTATATTTTCCGCCTTACAATTCAATAGCCGGCTTGCAGCCTCGTAAACCGCCCGGGTGCGGTGTACCTCCTGCTTCGCTGCTTCATAACCGCCAATTTCAGCCTCCAGATCCAGGTGGTCTTTAATAGTTTTTAATACAGGCAATGGCATCAATCCCGCTCCGGCATTGTTTAAATGAATGTTATTTTTACAACCCGGCGTATTGTTTCTAATATCCGTTAATTTGGCCTGACTAATCATGAAAACCTCGATTTATTCAATACCCACCTGAAAATAACGGAAGTAATTAAACAAATTATAATTTTCAGATTATAAATTCCACCGGAATCGTACCATTTATTTGTTATAACCACAATGAATGAGATGAACCATAAACACCGTAACGCTCATAATCAATCAGCGTCTTTAAAATTACTCCCCTTTATTTTTCATGCGCTTTATTTTTTATATGCTTTAAAATTGCTTAACCTATGAAAATTGCCTAGCTTCAATTTTGATTTATCCCCCTTCATTCCCCCAGCTTAAAATTTTTTAAACTTATAAACAAAATTGTCATGTTTATTTTTTCAACGAAAGCGCTTCGCAGCTATCAATGCTTTATTTTTTCCACCTTTTTTTGCCAGCTCTTATCTGCTCAAATCATTATTTCACAGTATTATGAAGGCGATGTCAACGATAAATTCCTCGAAATTACCAATGTCAGCGGCGTTTTAATCGATCAGGCCAACAGCCGGTTTTTTATTTGTGTGTTTTCTAACGAAAATGCTGCCGACCCACTGGGCAAAAAGCCCGGATTATCCACCAGAATTGAAGTAAACCTCTTGCCCGGGGAAACTGTGACTTATAAAAATCCACTGGCCGTTAATCCCGGTCATGCGGCACATGAAGGAATAGGAGCCCTGATAGGGGGGGTTAATGGAAACGATGTGCTGGTTATTACTACGTCAAAAGATGAAACAGCTTGGCAAAACCGTATCGATGTCATAGGCCATAGCGGGGATTGGGGCATCGATAAATCTTTTTACCGCAAAATAACGATTGAAAAGCCTAACCCTGACTATACACCGGATGAGTGGGTGGAAATCACCCTTGCCATGGTAAATGGAGCAGGGGAAACTGCCGTGGAAAGACTCGGCTATCACTTTTACAATTGCCAGCAACCTACTTTCGCCTCATCCAACATTACTTTTTCAAACATTTCAGATACATCGCTGGATGTCCAATGGGATCAGGGCGACGGATCGAGCAGGCTGGTAATAGCCAGGGCCTACCAGGCTGTCACAGCGCTTCCCTTGAACGGTGTGAGCTACAATGGAAGCGCTGCATTTGGCTCCGGGGATGCATTTGATGGCGGATTTGTGGTGTACAGTGGCTGGGAAAACTCGTTTTCATTGACAAATCTTATCCCGTCAACCCCGTATTTTATCAGCATATTTGAATTCAGTTGTAGTCCACCGCAATATTATACCACTGTTTTTGCCAATAGCCAGGAAACAACACTTGCCCCGATTCCACGGATTTTTACAACTTTAGAGGCAAGTGGGCTGGATTTCGGCTTGGTGCACGCCGGCGACAGTAGCACCGTTTCTCAAATTACCGTCAGTTGGGAAAACCTGAAGTCCGGGATTACCGCCACTGTGGACGATCCTTTTGAAATTTCTTCTGATCAAGGCAACTGGGCCGGTGAAATGATCATTCCTTTTTCAGAAAGTGGGGTTATCAACATGTATATTCGATTTTCACCGGATCAGGCTGATGGTATTCATCAGAAAACACTGACGCTGAGCTCTCCGGGAGCGGAAGAAATAACCCGCCCTTTACGGGGAACTGCGTTTCCAAACGCATGGATCAATGAATTCCACTATGATAACATTGGGGCAGATGTGGGTGAATTTGTTGAAATAACCCTACAGTATCCGGAAAAATACGACCTCTCAGCTTTCAAGCTTCAACTCTGTAACGGTAGTTCAGGCCTGGTCTATGGCCAGAAGTCCGTCGATAATTTTATACCCGGAGAAAAGATCAATAATTTTGGGATATACTTCTGGCCGGCCCCTGACATCCAAAACGGGCAACCCGGAGGGCCGGACGGTATGGTGCTGGGTATTGAAGACCAGGTGATCATGTTTTTAAGTTATGAAGGTGTTTTCACGGCTGGTGATGGCCTTGCAATGGGTGCGACCTCAACAGATATCGGTCTGGAAGAATCCGATGAAACAACCGTTGAAGGTTTATCGCTGCAACTAGAGAACAGTGGTCTCACAGGTGATGTTATTCAGGGGTCAGGTATGAAGTATAAAGACTTTGTGTGGACAACAGGCCTGGAATCACCAGGACACATGAACAGTAATCAGATTTTGCCGGTTAAATTTGGCCACTTCAATGCCATCCGGCAGGGAAGCACCGCTGTTTTGTCATGGCAAACTTTAACGGAAGTGAATAACCTGGGATTCGAAATCCAAAAATCCATTCAGAGGGATCCATTTGAAAAAATCGGTTTTATTCCCGGAAAAGGCAATTCCAGCGAACCACTGACCTATAATTTTACCGATGAAAAATTTTCAGAATCCTGCTACTACAAGCTCAAACAAATCGACTATGACGGCAGGTACAGTTTTAGCCCGGTCATTTCCCTGAAAAGGCCAAAACCCCACGTTTCATCCTTTCTAATTAGTCCTAATCCGGTAAGGCAAAAGCTTGACATTACCACTGCTGATGACATACAATCAGGGCCTGTTGAAATGGAGCTATTGTCTATTCATGGAAAAAAAATATTGCAAAGCAAAGGAGATTTAGTTAAAATTAGGGATCGAATAAACGGCTGCCTCAAAAATCTGCAAAAAGGGGCCTACCTCTTAAAGCTTCAAAATGACTGGCAAAGCGAAATACATATTTTGTTGAAAGAATGAGAAATAAAGACACGCCACCTGACTTTGACCCGAATAATGTAGGCGTAGAGGGTAAACTTTTCGGTTTGCCCTTTACAGAAGAAGATGCACAGATGGTGATTATTCCAGTGCCGTGGGAGGTGACCGTTTCCTACATGTCTGGTACAGCCAAAGGTCCCGAGGCAGTGTTGACAGCCTCGCCGCAGTTGGATCTGGCATTGGAAAATATACGTGATGCCTGGGAACTGGGCATAGCCATGTTGCCCATATCCGAGGAGTGGAAAGAGGAAAATGCCCAGTGGCGAAAACATACCTGGCCCTACATCAAATGGCTGGAATCAGGCAAGAAAAAAACCCCGAACGCTACCATAAAAAGTACACCCGAAGCTGTAAATACAGTGTGCCGCAAGCTCAACCATTGGGTAAAAAGTCAATCCATGGAGTTGTTGCAGAAAGGCAAAATGGTGGGAATACTGGGTGGGGATCATAGTACACCATTGGGGCTGATGGAGGCCTTGAGCGAACGATACAAGGAATTCGGAATATTACAATTTGATGCCCACGCGGATTTAAGGGATGCTTATGAGGGTTTTGAATATTCGCATGCTTCGATCATGTTCAACGCGTTAAAATTACCCGCCGTTTCAAAGCTTGTGCAGGTCGGTATCCGTGATTTCTCTCAGTTCGAATATGAATTTATCCAAAATTCGGAAGGAAAAATAAACACCTACTTTTATCCGGGGGTGCAACGAAGGCTTTTTACAGGGGAGCATTGGAAAGATATTTGTGATGAAATCGTAGCAAATCTCCCGGAGTATGTATACATAAGTTTTGACATAGATGGTTTAGATCCAAAGTTATGCCCCAATACAGGCACCCCTGTTCCGGGCGGCTTTGAATTTGATGAAACCATTTTCCTGATGAACACCCTGGTAAAAAGTGGCAGAAAAATAATTGGCTTTGACGTTTGTGAAGTGGCACCGGGCAAAAATAGCGAGTGGGATGGGAATGTGGGAGCAAGGGTATTGTATAATCTTGCCAATTTAATGGCGGTTTCCCAGGGCAAATTACAAATGATATAAACCCCTGGCAAGGGAGATTTCAAGTGATTTTTACTGAAAAAAACTTATAATTTATCTTAAAATTTAATTATTGAACTATCTTTATAGTTTGTTCTAAATTTAACAACAACACACAATGTCAAAAAAAAAACTAAACCCTAAATGGGGATTGTTGTTGCTACTTTTACTATCCTTTGTAGTGACCAGTCCTGTAACCGCACAAAAGAAAAAAAAGAAAGACAAAAAAGGGCAGACCGAGGCGCCTGCCAAGCCAGCTTCAAAGAAAAATGACAAAAAGAGCATCAAAGCGCTTACCAAGGCCAGCAAAAAGATAGAGGGCCTTTTTACGATTTATCAGGATACCACCAATGGTTCTATTAAAATGCTGATCAATGAGGACCAGATAGGTCAGGAATACATATATTTCAGCCAAATTGCAGATGGGGTGGTTGATGTTTTTTCCTTCAGAGGAGCTTATCGTGGGTCGAAAATTTTCAAAATCAAAAAATACTTCGATAAAATTGAATTTGTCACTCAAAATGTTTCCTCCTACTTCGATCCGGACAATGCACTGGTTAAAGCTGCCAATGCCAATATCAGTGAAGGCGTCATGGCCACCGAAAAAATCGCTGCTCACGATACAGTGACCGGCAACTACCTGATTGAGGCTAATAACCTGTTTCTCAAAGAAACATTAATGCAGGTCAAGCCTCCAAAGTTTCCCGGTCAAAGACCTGATGCCTTCACACTCGGTACCCTGAGCAGGGATAAAACCAAAATAGGTGGCATAAGAAACTATCCTGCCAACACAGACTTGAAGATAGAATATGTATACAGCAAACCATCCGTACTCAATGGAGGAAGCCGTGGAGTAACCGATGGAAGAAACGTAACCATAAAAGTTTACCACAGTCTGATTCAAATACCTGAAAACGATTATGAACCAAGGTTCGATGATCCGAGGGTAGGTTATTTTACCACACAGGTAACTGACATGACCAGCACAGGCCCTACCCCATACAAGGATTTGGTACACAGGTGGTTTCTTAAAAAGAAAGACCCTGATGCCACACTTTCCGAACCCGTGGCGCCCATCACCTGGTGGATAGAAAACACTACCCCAAAGGAAATACGTCCGATAATCAAACAGGCCGGTCTGCGTTGGAATGAAGCCTTCGAAAAGGCCGGATTTAAAAACGCGGTGGTGATCAAAGAACAACCCGATGACGCTGACTGGGACGCAGGAGATATACGTTACAATGTTTTACGCTGGACGTCCTCCCCAAACCCACCTTTCGGTGGTTATGGACCGAGTTTTGTCAATCCGAGAACCGGGCAAATACTGGGAGCAGACATCATGCTTGAATATGCTTCCCTTAGAGGTAGTTTAATGAACGAAGAAGTATTTGACAAGGCCACGCTGGATATGTATCCGGGTGATCATGCACATGAAAAAGCCTTGCTGGATCATGATCCGGCTTTCTGCACTGTAGGTCAAATGGCCAAACTCAATAACCTATTTGGCATGACAGCACTCAATGTCTTTGGAAGTGACGAACTGGAGGAAAGCAAAATGGTGAATGAATTTCTTCATTTTCTTATCTTACACGAAATGGGCCACACACTGGGTCTCAACCATAACATGAAGGCCAGCCAGTTCCATGGCATAAAGGACATTAACAACATGAAGATTACCGAAAAGGTAGGACTGGTAGGATCGGTGATGGACTACCCGGCCATCAATTTCTCACCGGACCGCGACAATCAGGGTTTGTACTGGACTACGAGGCCGGGTCCCTACGACCATTGGGCCATAGAATTCGGTTACAAACCTGTCAGCTCAGAGGGCGAATTGAAATCCATTTTGGACAAGTCCACAAAATCCGAATTGGTTTTTGGCAATGACGCTGATGACATGCGGTCTCCCGGCAAAGCCATTGATCCCAGGGTAAATGTAAATGACATGACCCACGATGCCATTGAGTATTCAATCGAAAGAATGAAACTGGCCAGGAAAGTCTCAAAAGAATTGCTCGAAAAGTACAAAAAGCCCAATCAATCCTATCATGAATTAAGAAATGCCTATTTTGTTGTGACAGGTCAGCAGGCTGGTGCCGCCAATACAATTTCAAGATACATTGGTGGGGTTTATGTCGACCGGGCCTTCATCGGTCAGGAAGGTGCCACAAAACCTTTTACACCTGTAGAGGTGGAAAAACAGAAAAAGGCTATGAAAGCGCTCAACGATTATGTTTTTGCCCCTGACGCGTTTGCGGTTCCCTCAGAGTTATATAATTATCTCCAGATGCAAAGAAGGGGTTACAACTTCTTCCGCGGTCCTGAGGACCCTAAGATCCATGCCCGCGTATTGGCTATGCAACGAAGCGTGCTACGTCACTTATTGCACTACAACACGTTGCAAAGAATATCTGACTCTGAAATGTATGGTAACGGTTATACCTTATCCGGTTTTATGAGCGATTTAAACCAGGGCATTTTCAATGCCGATATCTATGGTAATGTAAGTCCGGTCCGGCAGAATTTACAAATTGAGTATACCACTATGCTTATCAACGCCATCACCGGCACACAAAAAACAAGGTATAGCCACCTTGCCAGGTCGATGGCCTTATATAATCTGAAAAATGTCCGTAAAATGGCTGGCAGTGCCACAGGCAACACAGCCACCAGGGCACATAAAGAACATCTGAAAACCTTGATTGACAATGCCCTGGAAGAAATATAATAAAAGGCTGTTTTAACAACTTAAACCCAATTAAAAAACCGGCGTTTAATTTTTCTGTAAACGCCGGTTTTTTCATGTAGTATGTTGTCACTTTCAAGACAAAAAAGTGAGAGAAACTACTTATACGGAAAATCCTACCTGCACCATTTTCGCAATCCGTAACCGACCATTTATGCTAACCAGGTTGCCAGCTCGTTTTTCCACAAAAAAAACAGCAACAATACAAAACCTTAAATTATCGTTTTATACGTAATAAGATTATTTTAACTCATGTAAGTTTGCACATTTTTTACACGCAATAAATTGGGATTTTTGCGCTAAATTTCTTATTTTATTGGGAGAGACATTGGTTATAAATTATTGGATATATTTGGAGTAAGTTATGAAGCATTTCTTAGCGGGCGTGTGGCCGGGAAGACTATATAAACATTTAGCATTTATTCTTTTTCTTACAGGGTTTGTCGTTTACTCAACACAAGCCCAAAAACAAAATCAGAAAGGAAAAAACAAAGAAAAACCTCCCACCATTGAGGAGTTGGTCGAATCCTCGAGAAAGTTCGAGGGTTTATTTACCATTTATCAGGATACGATCACAGGCACCCTGCAATTGCTGGTATCAGATAAACAACTGCATAAAGAGTTTATTTATTTCAGCCAGGTTGCCAATGGTGTAGCAGATGCTGCTACCTTTAGGGGTGCCTATAAAGCGTCCAAGGTATTCAAAATCACCAAATATTTCGATAAGCTGCAATTTGAATTTCAAAACACCTCCTTTTATCATGATCCTGCACATCCATTAAGTAAGGCTGCAGATGCCAATATCAGTAACAGTATCGTAGAAAGCGAGAAGATCCTGGCCAGTGATGAGCATACCGGCCGTTACCTCATTAAAGCAGATAATTTGTTCCTGACCGAAACTTTATCACAGATCAAACCTGCCAAGCTTCCCTTTTTACAATTCTTCTCATTTAGCCTGGGCACACTTGACAAAAAGAAAACAAGGGTAAATCAGATCCGAAGTTATCCTAAAAATACTGACGTAGCCGTTGAATATGTTTATAGCAAATCTTCGGTATTAAACCCCGGAAGCAAAGCCATTACCGACGCCAGAAACGTAAGCATCGACATCTGGCACAGTTTCGTTGAAATGCCTGAGAATGATTATCAGCCGCGTTATGATGATCCCAGGGTCGGTTATTTTACCACCCAGGTGAACGACATGACCTCCACCAGCGCTACCCCATACCGCGATCTCATTCACCGCTGGCATTTGCAAAGAAAGGATCCCTCGGCTCGTCTTTCAGAGCCGGTAGAACCGATAACCTGGTGGATAGAAAATACCACTCCTCACAACCTGAGGCCCATCATAAAAAAGGCCGGAGAAAAATGGAATGAGATTTTTGAATCAATTGGTTATAAAAACGCCATAGTGATAAAGGAACAGCCGGACAGCGCCGAATGGGATGCCGGTGATATCCAATACAATGTGATACGCTGGGTTTCCTCCCCAAATCCGAGATTCAGCGGCTATGGCCCCAGCTTTGTCAACCCGCGTACAGGACAGATTCTGGGGGCTGATATTACCCTGGAATACACTACCTTGTCACAGCAATTAAAAGGAGAAAAAGTTTTTGAAAAAGCCGGGCTCTCACTTCACGAGTCACAAGGACCGTTATCAGGCGCAGAAAGTCATCAATATGCAGGGCATTGTACATTCAGCACCTATGCCCAGGCCCAAAATCAGTTTGGGCAGATCGCGCTCAGTGCCATTGGAAAATCGGAATTTGATAATAACAGAATGATAGAAGAATATCTGTACTTCCTGATATTACATGAACTGGGGCATACACTAGGGCTTAATCACAACATGAAAGCCAGCCAATTGCACACCCTGTCAGATTTAAACGATCCAAAAGTCACCGAAAGTTTGGGGTTGGTGGGGTCTGTGATGGACTATCCGGCTATAAACTTCTCACCGGACCGGGATAAGCAAGGGCAATACTGGCCGACAAGACCAGGGCCTTATGATCAGTGGGCCATTGCATTTGGCTATCAAAGCTTTGAAAATGAGGAGGATTTGGAAAGCCTGCTAGCGCATTCGACAGATTCCACCCTGGCCTTTGGTAATGATGCAGATGACATGCGCTGGCCAGGCAAAGCTATCGACCCACGGGTTAATGTGGGGGACATGTCAAAAGATGCTATCAATTACGCCGTACAAAGAATAGAACTCACCCGGGAAGTAGCCAAAGAGTTGCTGTTCAAGTACCGGAAGGAAGGGAAATCTTTTCATGAGCTTCGCAATGCCTACCTGCTTTTAACAACCCAGCAATATAACGCAGCCCACGTTATATCGAGGTACATCGGGGGAGTTTACATTGACCGTTCCTTCGCCGGACAGAATCCTGAAATAAGCCCCTTTACGCCTGTAGAAAAAGAAAAGCAAAAGCTTGCCATGGAGTCGCTGGGCAGCTACGTATTTGCCGCCGATGCTTTTTTAGTGCCTAACGAGCTATATAATCACCTGCAAAAACAAAGAAGGGGATATAATCATTTTAACAGCCCCGAGGATCCAAAAATACACCAAAGGATTCTGGCCATACAGGAAAGTGTGTTAAAGCATTTGTTGCACCACCACACCCTGCAAAGAATCAGTGATTCCGAATTGTATGGAAACAGTTATGCTTTACCCACATTCATGGAAGATCTCAACGACGCTATTTTTTCCGATGATATCAAAGGAGACGTCAACTCCTTCCGTCAGAATCTTCAACTCACTTATACGAGGCAGGTTATTACACTTCTGACCGGAAATAACAAGGATAAGTATTCGCCCAGAAGCCGTTCCATGGCCATCAATAATCTTTGGCAAATAAAAAACTGGGTACAGATACCACAGGGTAACCTGGAAACCATTGCCCATAAAAGGCATCTCAAGCTACTGATTGATAATGCACTGGAGCATATTCAGTAGTTCCGGATAATATGAAAATCAGTGCAAGGGTCACCCCATAAACACATTATTGTCCATACGTACACGCTTCGATAAACCCAGGGTGTTGGCTCTTACCACTTTTTCCTGGCCGTATTTGTGTTTGATGTGGTCCATGGCCTGGTATAGCCGGATCCACTCCTGGGTATCGTCAAAAAGGTCAATCTGGTAATGTCCGTGTACCAGATTGCTGAGGCGGACACCGATAAGCCTGATGAGCAGCCGTCGATCATACAGTTTGTCAAACAGCGCCAGCGCCAGATTAATCAAGGTGTGATCAGAGGATGTATAAGGGATATGCTTCTGCCTGGTAACAGTTTCGAAGTCCGAATAGCGGATTTTAACTGTAAGGCAAGAAGTAAGGTGTTTCTCCTTGCGTAATTTGAAAGCCAGTTTTTCGATCATCGCCACAAAAAGAGCCTTGAGCTTCTGTACGTCGATAGTATCGCTGTCAAAAGTTATCTCACTGGAAATTGACTTTCTTTCGGTATAGGGAACAACGGGCGAATGATCGATACCGTGGGCCCGGTTCCATATCAGGCGGCCGTTTTTCCCTAAAATATGCTCCAGCATATTCACGGGCATCTCTCGTAAAACCTTTACTGTCCCGATGCCCATATCATTCAGAAAACGCGCAGTTTTGTCACCCAGCATAGGGATTTTCCGGATAGGCATCGGGGCCAGAAAGGCTTTTTCAGTACCTCTTATCACACGCTTTTCACCGCAGGGTTTGGCTTCGCCGGTTGCCACTTTGGAGACCATTTTATTGGCAGACAGCCCCATGGACAGCGGCAGGCCGGTATGCTTCATAATTTTTTGCCTAAGTTCCTTTGCCCACATAAAACAACCGAAAAAGCGATCCATGCCACTGGCATCTATATAAAATTCATCAATAGAGGATTTCTCAAAAAGCGGGGCGCTATCGGCAATTATCTCTGTAACCATATGAGAATATCTGGTGTAAGCCTCCATATCACCCGAGATGATAATGGCATCAGGGCACAACTGCTTGGCCAAAGACATAGGCATGGCTGAATGCACCCCGAACTTTCTGGTTTCATAGCTGCACGAAGCCACTACACCCCTGCCACCATTACCACCTATTAAAAGCGGTTTACCTTTCAGGCTACTGTCAATTAAACATTCTACCGAGACAAAAAAGCTGTCCAAGTCCATATGAATAATAGATCGGTTTTCGTTGTTAGTTTCCATCATTCACTACATTTCTTCCTGAAAAGGAAACTAAAATTAAGTGTTTTTTACTAATTATTTTAGCTTTCATTGGTTTTTTGTTCAGATATTTACTAATTTTATCACAAATTATACTAATATTTATAGCATAAATGGTAACACTGGGGCAAACCACCACCCCTCTTCCGGGGGACGAAAGGGGGGTGGATTTTAATACAGTAACACAGTTATGAATGAACAACAAAAAAGCAATGGGCAATTCAGTTTGAAGCTTTACAGTAAAAAATTGGCTTCGGGAAAATGCCAGGTAAAATTCTACGCAAATACCAACGATCGGAAATGTTTGTATGGTTACACGCTGGTGGAGGCTGAGGATACTTTGAAAGATGTGGTAAAAACGATTACGGAAAAGTTAAAACAAAAGCAGAAAATCGGCAGTTATTACCATGCCCATTTATTCCAGTTGGGCAAAAAACAGGAAGACTGGGCTAACTTTATGATTTTTGAAGTTTAGTATAGTGTTGAAAATGTATAATTGTTAAATTTAGCCGATTCAAGCAGGTTAATGAATTTATTACAAAGTAAATAGCTAATTCCAACAAGAACAACAATCCCATGACCCTAGTCAGTAAAAACATTAAATATCTGAGAAAAAAGCATGGTTATACGCAAGAACAGTTTTCAGAAAAGATTGGTATCAAACGATCTTTGCTGGGAGCCTATGAAGAAGGGCGGGCTGATCCAAGGCTCAATAACCTGATGAATATTGCGAAAGAGTTCAATGTAAGTGTAGACACACTTATCAGTAAAAATGTAGAAACCACACCTGAAACTGCGCTTCATCCCCCGGAACAGTCTGATAAAAACGAGAAATTTAAGGTATTGGCCATCACCACCGACCAGCATGATGAAGAGAATATTGAATTGATACCACAAAAAGCTTCGGCGGGATACTTAAACGGGTATGCCGATCCGGAGTACCTGAAGGAACTGCCAAAATTCCAGCTTCCCTTTCTTCCTAAAAACAGTACCTACCGGGCTTTTGAGGTTACCGGTGACTCCATGCTTCCCCTTGAATCAGGAACGGTGGTAATCGGCAGGTATTTGGAAAGTGTTGCTGATATTGTCAATGGCAGAACCTACGTATTGGTAACGGGAAAAGAAGGCATAGTATACAAACGTGTATTTAACTATGTTGAGGAAAATGGAAAGTTATTTTTGGTTTCTGATAATAAGGTTTATTCCCCCTATGAAATTGAAATTGGTGACGTACTGGAAGTATGGGAAGCCAAAGCATTTATCAGTGTATCTTTCCCTGAACCTGACGGTGAAATGACGCTGGAAAAACTGACTGGGATTGTTATCGATCTTCAACAGGAAGTTATCAAACTCAAAAATCATTAATGTAGGATATATACGTGAAAAAAGTTTTTTTTACAATTTACTTTATTTATTTCGTATCCATGAATGACAAAATGAAAAGGGAAATATGTTACATACCCAGGCCGGCATAATTTCACTGTTTTTTATTCTGAATTTTTCATCTTCAAAATACACCTCTCAGCTCAATGTAGTACGGGAGAATAACATCCATTTCGGAACCAACTCCCGTGTGATCAATGACTATGACCTGCAGTATTATATTGAAATCAGAGATAAAAATATGCAACCCATCGAGGGGTACAACCGACAGACAAAAGATTTCGAGTATTATTTTAAACCATTGGATGTTTATGATTACTGGGGTAAAAAAGGAGAAGAGGATTATTATATCATTCTTAACAAAGCCATTTATCTGATGGAGGAAAAGGTCGATTATTTTACTGAATCATTATTGACCAATGAAGGCTTTATTCAGCAGACACTACCTAAGTACAATATTACCAGGGTGGATGATAAAGAATACCACATCGAGTGCGGCACTTTCGCCCCTGATTTTGACTACAGTCTTGCCTATTTTCAGGCACCTTATACTGACCGACAAATACTTCCTGTAATCGAATATATTAAAAAGCTGAATCCTGAGCTGGGGGTACCCAAAACGCTTACATTGCAGCATAACTACAATTTCGGTAAGGTTTTGTTTCAAAAAACCTCCAAAATGTCCATAGCAGTGTTTGCTTATTATCCCTATGGGGAAAACAGGACATTGGTTTTAAATTACACCCTCAACTACGTACATAATCTTCCCCCCAAAATCATGGGTGGATATAAAATAATGATGCAGGAAATTGTAGAAGGGATGAGAGACCTGGTATTACAAACCAGGAGGGTGTGCAGGCAACGATCTTAATCCAGGTATTTTTTCATCGTTAAAAGCCGGTTTATTTTTCCGGTGCCGGTTCTGGAAAACTCCGGAACACTTATTATTTCACGGGGGGCATGATACGACAATTTCGTTTTTAACAAAGCCTCCAGCTCGTCTTCTTCCCGCTCATCCCCTTCCAGCAACAAAATCAGTTTTTGCCCTAACTTGGCATCTTCCTTCACGCAGATCATAAAATTTTCCTTACGGTCTAATCCAGCCAGTAATGCTTCAATTTTTGACTCCAATTCCTCTAACTGGACTTTGATACCACCGGTATTTACCACATTATCAATTCTGCCAAGCCATTCGAATTCATGCTCATTGATTATTTTCACCCTGTCATTGGTTATTATTTTTTCCCCACCGGTGACCGGTGACTGTATCGTCAGGCATTCTCTGTGATCCTGTCCAATGGTTACCTCCCGTAAAACCTTAAAATACCGGCCCTTGCCAGGTTCGTTTAATTTCTTCAGCGCGATATGAGAAACCGTTTCGGTCATACCATAGGTGGCATAAACAGGTGCTTTTACAATCTGAAGTTTCTGGTTTAAGTGTTTGCCTACCGGCGCCCCGCCTACAATGATCGATTTGGCCTTGTTAAGTGTTCTTACGGAACTTTCGTTTCCCAACAGGTTATCTAACTGCAAAGGCACCAGCGCTATGAAATCGAAATAAACACCTGCTTTAAGATGGGTAAACGGGTTAGAAGCAGGGCTGATAATTGTTAGAGGCATATCCAGTGTCAACGCCCTCACCAGCATCATTTTTCCTCCGATATAATTAGCATTGATACAGGCCAAGGCCGTATCTCCCGCAGTGAGGTGAAGGGCGCGGGCTGTCATTTTCGCACTCTTTTTCATGATATCGCGGTTAATTTCGATGGCTTTCGGCTTGCCCGTAGAACCTGAGGTGTGGATGGTAAATTCTTTCTTTCCTTTCAACCAGGATTGTATGAATTGCAAAGTATCCCTTTCATACGCGTCTTTCCACTTTTCACTTACCCGCATGTGTATGAGGTCGTCAAAAAAAACCTTTTTCCCATTGATTTCAAGATATTTGTTTCCTTCAGACATCCTTTTTATTGCTTAGTGGCACAACATTTTTGACTTTATCATCACAGTAGTTCAGTCGAAAATGACGGTTCTGTTTTTGAAAACAAGAACATTATGCCGGAGATGGTGCCAGATGGCCCGGGACAACACAATCTTTTCAAGATCGCGCCCCTTTCTCATCAGGCTCTGAATGGAGTCCTTATGGCTCACCCTGACCACATCCTGCTCTATCAGCGGACCTTCATCCAGTTCGGTAGTTACATAGTGACTGGAAGCACCAATAATTTTCACGCCTCTGGCATAAGCGGAATGATAAGGTTTTGCCCCCGGAAAAGCAGGCAGAAACGAATGGTGAATGTTAATGATTTTATTGGGATACTCCCGGACGAAGTTTTCCGATAAAATCTGCATATAACGGGCCAGCACGATCAGATCGACTTCATGTTGTTTAAGTAATGATAGCTGATACTGCTCCCGGGCTTGTTTATTGTCACGGTTTATAGAAATATGATAAAATGGAATATCAAACCTGGCTGCAATGTCTGAAAGATGGTCATGGTTGCTAATGATCAGGGGAATTTGAATGCTCCATTCACCGGATTGATATCTCGATAGAATATCGTACAGACAATGGGGATATTTAGAAACAAACACACAGACTTTGGGCTTGGTGCCTTTATAATGGAGCGCCCAGACCATTTGATACCGATCCCCGATTTCCTCTCTGAAACGATCTGAAATTTGCTCCATGGGGATCACAAAACCTTCTAACTCCCACTCCACCCGCATAAAAAATATTTTCTCATGTCCATCGACATGTTCATCCAGGTCGATGATATTGCCCTTATTTCTGCTTAAAAACTCAGTGACCCTGGCAATGATTCCTTTTTGATCAGGGCAATGAATGAGCAATATCGCACTTGGAACAGTTCGATCCATGATAAAACAGGTTGCAGGTCTAACATTGTCGAATTAAGGGAATTTGGGGTATTTATCAAAATCCGGAGCACGTTTTTCCAGGAAGGCATTTTTTCCTTCCTGCGCCTCTTCCATCAAATAAAACATCAAGGTGGCATCACCTGCCAGTTCCATAATCCCCGCTTGTCCGTCGAGTTCGGCGTTCAAGCCTCTTTTAATCATTCTTACAGCCATAGGGCTTCTTTTCATAATGGTCCTGCACCAGGCAACCGTGGTAGCCTCCAGTTCTTTTAGCGGCACAACTTTATTGACCATTCCCATCTTTTCTGCCTCGGCGGCCGTATATTGCTCACATAAAAACCAGATTTCCCTGGCCTTTTTTTGCCCTACATGCCTGGCCAGATAAGAAGATCCGAAACCTGCGTCAAAACTTCCAACCTTGGGCCCGGTCTGGCCAAACCTGGCGTTTTCTGAGGCAATGGTCAGATCACAAACCACATGTAATACATGTCCTCCTCCTATGGCATAGCCGTTAACCATGGCGATGACCGGCTTGGGAAGCGACCGGATACGCTTATGAAGATCAAGTACATTGAGCCTGGGAACCCCGTCTTTTCCTATATATCCCCCCTCACCTTTAACATTCTGGTCGCCACCGGAACAGAAAGCTTTGTCACCGGTTCCAGTCAACACCACCACCCTCACATCCTGCCTTTCTCTGGCCATGTCCATAGCTTCGATCATTTCTATGTTTGTTTCCGGGCGAAAGGCATTATACACTTCAGGCCTGTTGATGGTTATTTTGGCAATTCCATCAAATACTTCAAACTTTATATCCTCGAATTCCTTGACTGTTTTCCATTCAAAACTAGTTTCCATATATTTTTTCTATTGATGATTTAAATTCAGTGAAAAATTTTTTATTAATTTTTTTATCAGTTTCTATTTCAAGTACTTTTGGCTGATTGCCATCTTCAAAGAATCCCTTTAAATGTTTTTGCAAAGATGAAAAATCGTCACAGTAACGATATTCAATGTGAAATTCATCACATAAATGCCTGGCTTTCAGGGGTTGATGCGTCTCAAAGAATTCCTCCAGTTCAGGCTGCCGGTCAGGCCCTTTGATTAAGCCAAAAATACCTCCTGCGTGGTTATTTAAAATAATCACTCTCAGGTTGGAAGGGAGATAATTATTCCAAAAAGCATTCCTGTCATAAAAAAAAGCCATATCACCGGTAACGAGGGTCACTATTTTATCCGTACCCAGGGCACACCCCACTGCCACACTAACACTCCCATCGATACCACTGGTTCCCCGGTTGGCAAAGACTTCCACTCCCTTACCACGAACCCCTAAATAGTTGGCATACCTCACCGGCATACTATTGGCCAAATGTAAAATTGAAGTTTCAGGAATTACCTCGAGTACGGATCTAACTGCGGCAAATTCAGATAAAGTATGGCCGGGGAAATGACTGTCCCAGGACTGCGCAACCATTTGATCCGCATTTTTCCATTGCTTCAGATAGCTTTCTTGTTCTACCATAGCGGGCCCGGATGAGGCGTACCATGCTTTGAAAAACTCAGCGGGAGTAGTTCTGTAAACATCCGTTAGTGATTGAAAAGTATCGGCGACTTCACCACCGGGCTGAATATGCCAGTGCCTGGCGGGGCGGTATTTCCTGAGGTATAATTTTAGCTGTTTGGAAATAACTGATTGGCCGAAAGTTATTAAGAGTTCCGGTGCCAGTTGTGATAATAATGTTTGTTCTTTTATCCCCAGGAACGCGTCCTGATGTATGATGGCATTTTCTAATGATTGACAATTACTAATGACATCGGCGACTACCGGAATGTGGTGGCTGATAGTAAATGATTCCAGAAAAGACAATAGTGACGCATCTGCCCTGCCCTGCCCTGCCACTATCAATGTTTTTTTGAAGGTTTTGAGTTTTTGCTGCAGGATGTTCTTCATTTCATCCGGTAATCCAACTGCCGGATAGTGCTGATCTATCACCCTTATTTCTTGATTGTAGGTTAGTTTTTCATTGGTTTCGGGATAAAAAGGTTCCCGTACAGGCACGTTGATATGCACCGGCCCGGGAGGGAAAGATTGACTCAGATTAATGGCCTCGTTGATCACCCTGTTGATATGCCAATGGGCATCTGCATGGTTGTATGCTACAGGTAAATGGTAGCTTTTCTTCACATGATTGCCATAGATGTCAGGTTGTCGAATGGTTTGCCCGTCCAGTTGGTCTATCCACTCCGGTGGCCGGTCGGCCGTAAGGAGCAATAAAGGCACCTGTTGATAAAATGCCTCTGCCACCGCCGGGCCATAATTGAGGGCGGCAGAGCCGGAGGTGCAAACCAAAACAGTGGGTTTTTCAGACATTTGTGCCATGCCAAGGGCTATGAAAGCTGCCGAACGCTCATCACTTACGGTTTTGACGTCAATAGCGGGGTGCCTGGAAAAAGACAAGGTAAGCGGGGCACACCGGGAACCGGGAGACAGTATCGCATTTAACACCTTTTTTCTGGCGCAAATCTCTGCAATATCAACTATGGGTTGTAAAATCATGGAGTGCCTGTATAAAGCCTCGTAAAAATATAAAACAATTTTCAGGATTTAGAATGAGAAAAAGACTTTGTTCAAGAACAATGCGCCAATACATCATGTCAATGGTATAAGCGTTAACATGTCACCTTCAATGCAATACTTTACGCATTGTCTGGCATTTAAGATGGGTTTCTTCCCACTCCTTTTCAACATCAGAAAATGCCGTAACACCTGCCCCGGCATAAAGTATTGCTTCTTTGTCAAATAATTGCATGCACCGGATATTTACAAACAGATGAGTTTCCTCAAACATATTGACCGGCCCCAAAAAACCACTGAAAAAAGACCTGTCGAAATTTTCATGAGCCAGCAGAAACTGCGTGGCCGGCGCTTTCGGCATGCCACACACCGCAGATGTAGGATGCAACAGTCCAAGCATTACCGTGGCCAGTTGCGGAAAATTAGTGGCAATGGTATCTACCACAAAATCGGTTTTTAAATGGGCCAGTTTGCCTGCACGGGCAGTTCTGGGCCCATATTCCTGATATTCCCTCAGCCTGATTTTTTTGAAGCAATCGATAATGTACCGGCTTACCATCGCTTGCTCTTCGATCTCCTTCTGTCGCCACGCTACTTCCATCAGATCGGTATCATCATCGATTTTCTGAGTACCCGCCAGGGAGACGGTACTAAATTGTTTTGCCTTATTAAAACTTATCAGCTCTTCCGGGGTGGCCCCCATCCAAGTGCCGATACCGGGGACAGAAACTACTGAAACAAGCGCATTAGGATAAAGCTGGCATGCCTTTTCAAAAGCCGCTACCAAATCAAAGCTATCGTCCAGCGTTATCTTTTCCACACGTGCGGGCACAACTTTTGTAAATGCTCCCTGGTTGATCGCCTCTATCGCGCTGTTTACTGTATCGATATAATGTGCCTTACTACTCGAATCGCTCGGTGATGAGGGATTTACATGATAACGAGTTTTAGGAAGAACCGGTTGTATAAAGCTTTCGCCCAGGCTTGCTAACAACTTTTCCAAATCCGGACGGCCATGCACCGAACTATCTAAATAAGGGGCTATGGCCAAATGCTTATTGCGAGTGCTGTAATAAAAATGATTGTTGATGAAAATACTTTGAACACCATTTTTATTGGAGAAAGGGCTTAAAATAAAGCCATCATTTAACTCCTCGAGATCGGCTTTTACATAATTGACCTCACCGGTCAGATCCAGAATCAGGTGTTTTTCCAGTTGCCTGGGCTGGCGCCATAGCGCAATAGATAAACTATTATGAAGTGCAAAATCAAAAAACTTTACGAGTGTTTTATGGCTTTTACCATTAATCAGGTGTTGTTTTATGACTTCCCACTCCTTTAAATGCTCCATACCCTATTTTTTATCTAAAATTGCCATGGTAATCCGGCTGATGCATATGAGTTGATCTTTACTGTTTTCAATTTTGATCTCCCATACGTGCGTGGATTTACCGAGATGAACCGGTCTGGCTGTTCCGTATACATAACCCTCTTTTACTGCCCTGAGGTGATTGGCATTAATTTCCAGGCCTACGCAGAACCGTTTTGTGTCATCCACCATACATGACGAAGCTACACTTCCCAGTGTTTCCGCCAGTGTTACGGAAGCCCCTCCGTGTAACAATCCAAAAGGCTGATGTGTTCGGTGATCAACAGGCATTTTGGCGCTAATAAATGCTTCTCCTATCGCAGTAAATTCAATACCCAAATGCTCCATCATTGTATTTTTATTCAAAGCATTTAGTTGTTCTACAGTAATATTCGGGTTTATCATATATGTTTAATCTAAAAAAAGTTTATTTTGCGCCCAAATTCGCACAAATGTAAATTAAAATTGAAAAGCAAAAAAATATATTTGATTAGGCACGGCCAAACCGATTACAACAAACGGGGCATGGTACAGGGCAGTGGCATCGATGCGCCGCTGAATGAAACCGGTTATCGACAAGCTACGGCTTTTTTTAAGGCCTACAGGGATATCTCTTTTGATAAAATTTACATTTCCACCTTGCAACGTACCCTGCAATCGGTACAGTCTTTCCTCGATCTCGGTATTCCTTATGAAAGATTAAGCGGGTTAAATGAAATTAACTGGGGTGAAAAAGAAGGAATGCCCCTCTCTGAGAAAGACCATGACTATTATCTGAAAGTAACTTCTGCCTGGGAAAGCGGTCAGGTTGACTTGGGTATTGCCGGTGGCGAAAGCCCTTTGGATGTGCAAAGCCGGCAGAAGGTAGCCCTGAAGCACATTATAACCCAAACCGATGAAAAAACCATTCTTATTTGCATGCACGGCAGGGCGATGAGAATACTTTTGTGCGAATTGTTAAATTACCACCTTAGATACATGGACACTTTCCCCCATACTAACCTCGGGCTCTATAAAATCAATTATTCCGGCAAGCGGTTCTCTATTGAATGGACAAATGATATAAGGCATTTGAATGGCTTTACAACTTAGCCGGATCCATCGACCGTTTCAGGCTGATGGGTGACAGATAGTTGAAATACATCAGGTCTTGCGTAGTGCCCCGTTACATCGAAATCCATTTTACTTTTATAAAGATCACGCATATCCAGATCGGCATAGAGAATGCCCTCCTTATTCCATAGCGGGCCTGCGAGTGTTTTTCCCTCCGGGTCAATAATCACACTGCCGCCTTTTGACATGATCTCCGGCTGATTCTGCAGTTCGCCAATGACGGGCAAATCTTCAGGATACATATTCCTGGTTACAAATTGATTGCAGCTTAAAACAAAACACCTGCCCTCTGCAGCAACATGCCGCATGGTGGCCTGCCATAGATCCCTATGGTCTGCAGTAGGTGCCAGATAAACCTGAACCCCCTTCCTGTACATCGACATTCTCGCCAGGGGCATATAGTTCTCCCAGCAAATAAGCCCTCCTAATACCCCGAAATCGGTTTTTACCGTACTCAAAGTACTGCCATCCCCTTCACCCCATATAATTCTTTCTGCAGCAGTGGGTTTCAGTTTTCTGTGTTTTGCCATTAATTCACCCTCAGGGGAAAAATAAAGTAAGGTGCAATATAATGTTCCTCCTTGTAAGGCCTTTTCAATCACACCGATGGCCAGGTATATTTTGTGTTTCCGCGCAATGGCGCCAAGATATTCCATATCCTTGCCAGGAATTTCCAAAGCGTTTTCCCAATACCTGAGCCACAATGCTTTGCCTTCATCGGTCCGGCTTCCTACCACCGTACCAAAAGTAAATCCCCTGGGATAGGCCGGAATAAAAGCCTCCGGAAACAAAACCAGGCGTGCCCCGGTGCCGGCAGCTTCCTCCACCAGCATAGCTGTTTTTTCCAGGGTCTTTCGGAGATTAAAGAGAATAGGGGCCGCCTGGACTACTGCTACCTTAACTGTCTTCATAATATCCGGATATGTATCAGGCGTCAGCTTTCAATGAATCAATCTCAGCGTTTTCAGGCATAGCAAACAGGGATGGATCCGGTGTGTTTTCTTCAAAAACCACATGCTCGAACCTGGCTTCATAACGCTGTTCACCAATTTCACCGGCTGCATACTTGTATCCTTTTATTAGTTTTGGCACCAACAATCCCCCGGCATTTTGCCACTCATGGTAAATGATGGCATTATAGTTTTCGTTGGACTCGCCTGAAAAATAGGTTACCGTATAAAGTAAAAGATACAATTGATGTGTTTCCTGATCAAAGTGGGCTATATAATAATCGCCAGAAGCATCACCTACCCCTTCATCAAATGATATTTTCACCACGTCATAAACTTTTTCATCGATTTCCCTGTCAGGCAGCACCTCATATTTGATACCAGGATCGGCCAAGACAAAAGGGAGTGCGAAAAAGTAAAAGTTTAAATTATGGTAAAACCTGGGGGAGCCTCCACCCATTGCGGCCTTATTGGGTGTAATCCAAACATTTTTGCTGTCATAGCCAATTTTGTAGTCTGGCAGGGTGAGCAGCACCTTCCGGGAGTGCAAATCTGTCACCAGTTGTTCGGTAGTCCCTCGTTTCATTAAAACATAGCTAAGCTGGCCGTATTTTTTCCAAAAATCAATTCCGCCATGGGCCTTGAGCCCAGCTAACAGTTCATCAGGTATATGTTCATACTTCGCTGCATTTTCCGGTTTTTCTCCAGTGGTTTCAGTGACAACGGTGTCTTTGTTTTGCGTTTGACAGCCTATGTTGCCTATAATCAACATCATAGAAAGTCCGATAATATTTTTTTTCATTTCCAGGTGATTAGTGTTTAATTTAAATTTCAATCAAAGTAAACGAACTATGCAAGACTTTGTACTTCAATTACCGGTTATTTCATCAATTAGTCAATGTCGCGACAAAAGAAATTGGCATAATAGTTGAACATTTGGTTGCCTGGATAGTTTTTTTATACTGAAGCTAAAAACATGAAGAATTTCACACTTTATTTAATCCTGCTTGCCGTTACCGCCTCCTGTACGCCTCAGTTGGTTCCGTATTCCGAAAGGCTGCAAAGGGAAACAGGGCTGGATCAGGATCAGTTGAGGCAGGTTCAGTTTTACAACTCCCACAGGATTGTGCTATTCCGGGAATTGGGTAAAAGTACCAGTGAGATAGTTTCCGGAGAAATAAAAATTATCGATGGTAAGCAAATAGAACAAATTGTGATCAACCCGCTTACGCCTGGGGTATTGGTCGACTCTTCCGATGGCAAGCGTTTTGGTATTAGTTTTGAACAAGGCCCGGACAGGTATCTTGTTTTTGGATTAAACCCCGGAAAAGCTGGCACTTACACGATTTTCGCCAGGGACTGGAAAAA
Source organism: Agaribacillus sp. DX54 (assembly GCF_056858335.1). Taxonomy (NCBI): domain Bacteria; kingdom Pseudomonadati; phylum Bacteroidota; class Cytophagia; order Cytophagales; family Splendidivirgaceae; genus Agaribacillus; species Agaribacillus sp. DX54. The sequence goes on along the minus strand of NZ_JBXEQE010000001.1, from coordinate 570,785 downwards.
TAATACCGCAACCATTGACTATGACGGCAAGGAGTTCAAACTTGCTGCCCGGAGTTCCGAGTCAATGCTGTTGGTAAATCTCAAAAAGCTGAATCAATTCAAAGTGCACAGCAGGACCGTGTCGGGTAGGTCTGTCAATTAAATGAGTACAAGACTGGATTAGCCCAAAACAACCCTTAACTTAGTGCCTTTGTGCCTCCGTGTCTTTGTGGTGAAAAATGGTGAACCACAAAGACACCAAGGCACGAAGAGACACCAAGAATTTTGTCGAAAACGTGGTGCAACAGCCACGGGACGCTTGCGCTATTTAAGGCACAAAGTTTTTTTAGACTCCGAGAGACCAGCCCTCTCTGTATTCCCTGTTTACAAATTCATTGGCAAGGTCGAGGTTTGTGATTTTCATAGCCTTACCGTTCCACTCCAATTGCTTACGGCCAGGGTATTCCCAAGGATTCCAGTCGGTAGGTTTTTTTCCTTCTTTCAAAACCCTGTGGTTATAGCTTCTCACAGCGAGGTTACCCATCAATATGATTTCGGTCAGAGGTCCGGCAATATCGAAGTTAGAAACCGGCTTTTCACCACCTTTACAGGCCTTAACCCAGCTTTGGTAATGTCCCTCCTCAATTCGGCGATACTTTGGCTTTGGGGGTTTAAAGTCTTTCATCTTACTGGTTGGCAGTAGCCTTGGGTTGTCACCGTAAGTGTCACACATCAGTTTACCTTCGGTACCTTCGAAAATGACTCCGCCATTCCAATCCCCCATTTGTTCATCACTGCCTAACTCATCGGGACGTTCAGGTCTGATTCCACCATCGTACCATGCCAGTTTTACCGGAGGCATTCCTTTCCTTGCCGGAAAGTCAAAATGAATTTTTGTGGAAGGCGGTATGCTGTCATCATAATTGGCAAGGACAAAATCACGCTCATAAACCGCCGTAACGCTGGCTTCTACCGACGTAGGATAACCCAGTTTAAGGGCTCGGAATACCACATCCACGATATGACAGGCCATGTCCCCCAATGCACCGGTACCATAGTCCCACCATCCTCTCCATTTAAACGGCAGGTAGTCCGGGTGATAATTCCTGAACTTAGCCGGCCCTAACCAAAGATCCCAGTCCAGTGTATCGGGTACTTTGTGATCACCGGCAGGCGTGGCAACACCTTGAGGCCATATAGGCCGGTTGGTCCAGCAATGCACCTTGGTAATATCACCGATCACTCCGGACTCAATCCATTCTACAGTCTTCCAGGTTCCTTCCCCGGAAGCCCCCTGGTTACCCATCTGCGTAACTAATTTATACTTTTTGGCCGTTTCCCTCAGCATTCTCGCCTCGTATACATTGTGGGTCAAAGGTTTTTCCACATAAACGTGTTTGCCCAGGTGCATGGCGGCCATAGCTGCGACAGCATGTGTATGATCCGGGGTAGCGATCGCTACCGCGTCAATGTCTTTTTGTTTCTCCAGCATTACCCTGAAATCCCGGTATCTGGCCGCTTTATTGTACTTTTCAAATGTTTTTGCCGCCCTGGCATCGTCAACATCACAAAGAGCCACTATATTTTCAGTGCCCTCATTATAAACACCTTCCAGGACACCCCAGCCTCTGCCACCGACACCTATACCTGCAATGTTCAACTTGTCACTCGGTGCTACGTACCCTTCTCCGCCGAGCACATAGCGGGGTACAACCATAAAGCCGGCACCGGCCAGTGAAAAATCCCGGATAAATCTACGCCTGTTTACCGGGGATGGTTTATTAGAGTTTGCTTTCATACCAAAAAAGTTAAATTAGGTTCTCACCGTGAAAATAAAACTTTTTTGATGAATAAAATAATTTCATTGCCAAGCACTTTGGAACAAAATTTTTCAAGTAGGCAACATTAAATTAATCCACAAAACAACCAATAAGGCGCCAGCCCGTTTTTTATGATTGAAACTATGAAGTAATGGGTGAAAATAATCATTCCCTGCTTTTTATCCCTGATATTACCGGTTTTACAAATTTTGTGAAGCAAACAGAGATAGAGCATAGCCAACATATTATATCAGAATTGCTGGAATTGATCATTGATTCTAATATAGTGGGTATGGAAGTGGCAGAAGTAGAAGGTGATGCGGTCTTGTTTTTCAAGCACAACTCAGTGCCAGAGCCGGATGAAATTATCAGACAGGTCAAAAAAACATTCCTGGATTTCCATAACCACCTGAGATCTTATGAATCAAAAAGGATCTGCTCCTGTGGTGCTTGTAGTACTGCTATTAATTTGTCCCTTAAATTTATCATTCACATCGGTGAAATAGGTTTTACCTCGGTTAAAGACAAGAAAAAACCATTTGGCGCAGATCTGATCCTGGTGCACCGGTTGTTGAAAAACAATGTGCCTAAAAAGGAATACCTGCTTTTAACCGACTCCTTTCAATCAAATGGCTACCGGATCGGGCCGACAGGCAACGAAGCGTGGCTGGAGTACAAAGAAGGTACTGTGAGCTATGAGCACATGGGTGAAGTTGTGTATCACTATGCCCCCTTACAGCCATTACACCAATGGGTGGAAGACCCTCCGCCGCCGCCCCTTCAGAAAAAAGTGAAAAATCCAATCACCGATCAAATCTTCATTAAGATTCCGGTAGAAACGGTGTTTGAAAAATTAACCAATTTTAATTACAGGCTCGAATGGAACAAGGGGGTTGAAAAGCTCGAATATGAGAAGAACCGGGTCAACCGCATTGGTACCAGGCACCGCTGTGTCATTGGCCGCAATCAGATACTGAATTTCGAAACAACCAGTAACCACTTCGGCGAGGGTAAAATGGTTTATGGGGAAAACATTCTCGATTTACCTGTCGCAAAACAAGCTGCCTTTTACTATATTCTGGCAACTCAAAATGGAGGAACCATGGTATCGGCTGAGATTCATATTCATCCCAAACCTGTCATTGGATGGATCATGCTGCCGGTTTTAAAAAGCAAATTCCGAAAAAATATACGTACACTTTTAGTCCGGTTGAAAGAGGTTTGTGAAAAAACAAATCATCATATGATGGCGGCCGGCTAACGGAAATCAAGGGATCAGAGCCACAATGCGTAAGGGAGCACCGCTGCCACCTTTAATTTTCATAGGTAAAGCAATCACCCAAGCACCTTTAGTCGGCAGTAAATCAAGGTTAGCCACATTTTCAAAGGCCGGTATGTTCTTTTCAAAGAGTATTCTGTGAGTCTCAAATAATTTTGACTGCCCATAATCAATGCTCGGCGTATCGAGGCCAACTGCCTTGATGTTGCGCTGGTTAACCAGCCATTTTGCCGCGGCAGGTGCAATACCCGGGAAATGCAGATTTTGGATACCCTCCAGCCCCGACAACGTGGTGCCCATGTACTTGCTTTTATCAGGCCAGAATTTGCCGTAGCCGGTTTTAAAGAGCAGAATACAATTTTCAGGCAACCGCCCGTTTTCCTTTTCCCAGTTTTCGATATCCTGCCGGGTGATTTGGTAGTCACGGTTATCGAGGCAGTTTCCTGACACATCTATCACCATAGCCTGGCCGTTAAGCTGATCAATATCAATTTGATCCACTGTTTTTTTCCCTTCAGAAAAATGAACCGGCGCGTCCAGATGTGTTCCTCCGTGTTCGGCTGTACTAAATTTGAAGGCGGAATAATAGTAGTCATTATCCGTTTGCCCTTCAAATACAGTATCCAGTTTGAAAGCCTCGGAAGTAGGCCAATAGACCGTTTGATAATCAAAATCATAGGTCAGATCTATCCAGCTTCCGTTGGGAAAAGAAAGTTGTGTTACCTGGTTAATCAGGAATCCTTTATTTTCTTCCTTCCTGTTACAGGCACCCAATGAAGCCCCTAACAATATGAATAAAAAACATTTTTCCATGATCACAAATTTTGCGAAAACCGGTGGAGCGTTAAGTGTTTGACCGAATTTGTTGAAAATTTAATGATTTAATAGCTAAAGACTAAATAAAATCTTAGCTTTGCACCTAAAATATGTAGATGTGAGTCAGAATGAAACAATAACATTGTACGGGCCTTTGCTTTACGCCATTGCTTACAAAATGGTCGGTACTGTTATGGATGCGGAGGATATCGTGCAGGACACCTTTCTGAAATGGTTGAAAACAGAACAAAAAAAGATTAATGATACAAAGGCCTATTTAATTAAATCCGTAACAAATACTTGCCTCAATCATATCAAACAGCTTAATAAAACAAAAGAAAATTTACTGGAAGCCATCAACCACCCTTCCTTTATCGACAAAATTGAATTACCCAATTTTGACCTGAAAAATGAACTTTCCGAAGCTATTAGTGTTATCCTAAAAAAGTTGGAACCGACCGAAAGGGCCGTTTTTATTTTGAGGGAGATTTTTAATTTCGACTATGGCGAGTTGACAGAAATCCTGGATAAAAAGAAAGAACATTGCAGGCAGTTGTTCTGCAGGGCTAAAGAAAAGCTAAATCAGGAAAAAGACCGGTTTCATGTCAATCTCGATGTTCACTCACAATTCGTTGAAAAATTTAAAAGTGCTTGCACGTTCGGTGAAGTGGGAAATTTCATAGACAACCTGAAAAAAGACATCTCCCAAAAATTAAATAACATTTAATCGTAAATTTTTATCACACTTTTGTCACAAACTCAACATTTCGTTGTCTTAACAAAAAAGGGACTTGCTGTCCGGGAAATTAAATTAAGTAAACTCGTAAAAATTGGAGCATGATTGTTATTGCATTTTTCATAGCACACTGGTATTTATCTTTGTTCTTTCAGACATTCTTTTTGCACAGGTACGCTGCCCATAGAGCATTTACCATGTCAAAACCCATGGAAAAAGTATTTTTTGTGTTGACCTGGATTTTTCAAGGATCCAATTATCTGAGTGCCTACGGTTATGGAATTATGCATAGAATGCACCATGCCTATGCTGACACCGAAAATGACCCGCATTCCCCAACCTACGATGAAAGCATCTGGAAAATGATGTGGAAAACTAAAACGATTTATTCAGCTATTGCCAATAAAAAAATGGTGGTTGATCCCAGGTTTACTAAAGATATTCCGGAATGGACATGGTTCGATAAAATGGCCAGGTCATGGCCTTCGAGAATTTTCTGGGGGGGGCTTTATATCCTTTTCTATGTGCAATTTGCCACACACTGGTGGATGTATTTATTATTGCCCATTCAATTTGCCGTTTCTCCCATACATGGAGCGATCATCAACTGGTTTGCGCACAAGTATGGCTACAGAAATTTTGAAACGAAAGACACATCAAGGAATTTTCTGCCATTTGATTTTCTGATGATGGGTGAAAGTTATCACAACAACCACCACAAAAACGGTGGCAGCCCCAATTTTGGTGGGATCAGATGGCATGAAATCGATCCTACCTATCAATTCATAAAGCTTTTTAACTTTTTGGGAATTATTAAAATGAGAAAGGGCAAAAGCGTTAATGCGGATTTTCCGGAAAGAATAGCTGCCTGACAGCTTTTGGGTGCTTCCTGTTCCCTTTCATCTTGTTGAGGGTACCTTATCATGCGTTTGTTTTACCAGCCTAATATTGATGCGGGTGACACTTTTCTCGATACCGATGAATCGGGTCACTGCGTCAAAGCGCTGAGGTTAAAACAGGGAGACCTTATCTATGTTGCTGACGGAAAAGGAAGCATTTATACCTGCAGGCTTACAAGGCCCGACCCGGGAAAAAGTTTTTTCGAAATCGTTGAAAGAAAACAGGAACCGGCTAAAACTTATTTTATTCACATAGCCATCGCCCCGACAAAAAACCTCGACAGGCTGGAATGGTTTGTAGAAAAATCAGTAGAACTGGGCATCGATAAGATTTCGCCTATCTTATGCCGGACATCAGAAAGAAAGACGCTCCGGACTGATCGTCTGCAAAGAAAGGCAATCAGTGCCATGAAGCAATCCCTGAAATCCAGGACACCTGAAATTTCGGAGCCGATACCATTTTCTGACCTCCTGGCACACCATGCAGAATCCGAAAAATATATCGCCTACCTGGATGATTTACCGAGTCCCCACTTAATCAATCTGGCAAAAAAAGACGGACAATACCTCGTCTTAATCGGTCCTGAAGGTGATTTTAGCAGCGAAGAAGTAACCAATGCCACCAGACTTGGCTTTCAGACTGTCAGTCTGGGAAACCACAGGCTAAGAACAGAGACAGCAGGTATTGCGGCCTGTCATATTTTAAATTTGATAAACGAGGCCAGTCTGTAATCGCTGATGTTGCACAACTCAAACATGGGCCTTTATTTTTATTTTATCGGCGAAAACCTCTGTGTCTCTTTGTGTCTTGGTGCCTTTGTGGTGAAAAATGGTTAACCACAAAGGCACCAAGACACAAAGAGACACAGAGGGTGGTGAGAATTTTGGGGTGTGCCAGGGCCACCTCCGGCTAGCGATGTCGATGCACTTCGTAATCCTCTGTAACCGCTACTGAAATACGGTTGATCATTTCGGTCCTTGATATCGTTAAAAACCGGGAAGTGATCCTGTCAACGATATTTATAACAGTATCATGGTCCACCACCAGCGAATCTTCGCTTTGAAATAAAGTATCGGGATTAAAAAGGTAAAGTAATGTGTCAGTAACAGGAAGATCACTTTGGTTGATTACTTCCCAGTATCCGTCCAGTATCTTGTCTTCCTCGCATGAGTCGTCAAACACCAGGATGTTGGCAGTCTCTCCGGTGCCCTGGGTAAATATCAATTCATTTTCCAACTGACAACCATCGATTATAACCTGCTGACCGTCAATTTTCTTGCTTATCAGATTCCAGCTTTTGGTGCTGTCACTTGCCAAAAGCCTTTCGATTTGTGCCGGGGTAAACTGTATTTCAGAATCGTCTTCATCCCTACAAGTAACCAGCAAAAGGCCACCTGCAAGCCATAGAAAAGTAAAAAAAACATTAAAAACACGAAAGTGGTGACTAAAAACTTGCATAAAATATTATCAGTAACTGGGCTTAAATATAGTTGATTCGACCATAAAACGATGAATCGGCCATAATTATTAAGAAAACCAAAAATTTAACCTTACTGGAAACCTTCGTAATGGCACCTTGTCATTGAATCAAATTTTATACCGAAGAAAATTGACTTCACGTTATGAAACTTCTGCTAAAAATACTTTTTATAATCGCATTTACGTGGCTTATCTCCAGTGTTATTGGCCAAAACTTTACACAAACAGTGCGCGGTAAAGTTGTTGACCAGCAATCCGGCTCTTCGATCATCGGTGCTAATGTTATAATTATCGGTACTGATCCTTTGCTGGGCGCTATCACAGATGCCGGGGGAAATTTCAGGATTACACCGGTACCTGTAGGCAGGCATAACCTGAAGATAACCTACATAGGCTATGAAGAAAGCAACATGCCGGAGTTATTGGTAGGGTCAGGAAAGGAAGTAATACTGAACATTGAATTGCGGGAGTCATTTGTGCAGATGGAAGAAATTGTGATTAAGGCATCGAGGTACCCAATCCCAATCATTTTGCCGACGAATGAACATCGGCATAAGATACCAAAGAAACAAGCCAAAGCATGCAAGTATCATAGCCCTCAACATACAAAATTTTACCGGAAGATATAATGTACCGGAAGCGTTTTACGATGCAGACGCCATGGCTATCCGGACGGATGAGCAGCTTGGTTTATTTCCAAATTTAAGTTACCGGATAGAATTCTGAAAAACTAAGACATAAGAAGGTGTTGTTACTGGTTTATCTTTTACTGAAAAAAACCTCGATGCTAATCCTGAAGTTCCGGGCGTCCTTCCGCCTGACAGGCAGGGGATCCTCAATAGGTTTTTGTCATCGTTGAAGGTATCACCGGAATAAAATCAGCAACACCTTCATTTTTTGCTTTGAGAGCGTCTGCACGGGCCTGTTCCGCAGAGGCGATCGTCAGCATATTCAATTCCGGATTAAGCTCCTTCAGGTACCAGCCGGTTATTCGTGAAACAGGAAACTTCATAACCACAGCATATTTTAAAAAAGTTTAGGTCGGGAACCTGACAAATGATAAGATTGTTTGGATTACAAAAACCCATCTTTCGTACTTTTCAGTTATTACAGGTATAAATCAGTTATTACCGATAAAAAAGAAAGAATGTCAGATATATCCTATTTAGAAACCACAAAAAATATTTACAAAGAAGCCGCCAAAAATCCTGATATAGGCCTGTGCTGCACCACCACACCAGTCTGGCAACTGCCGGCTCTGGAAGTTCCGAAAATTATGTTGGACATGAATTACGGTTGCGGAAGCACGGTTAACCCCAGGGACCTGGTAAATAATCCCACCGTTTTATATGTAGGAGTGGGTGGAGGCATGGAATTGTTGCAGTTTTCATATTTCAACAGAACCCCCGGTGGCACCATAGGCATCGATGTAGTCGAAGAAATGCTGGAAGCTTCAAAAACAAATTTCAAAGAGGCGGAAAAGCTGAATCCCTGGTTCAATGCTGAATTTATCGACCTGAGAAGGGGCGATGCCCTGCATCTGCCTATAGAAGATAGCACCATCGATGTGGCGGCGCAAAACTGCCTTTTCAATATATTTAAACCCGAAGATATGAAGCAGGCACTCAGGGAAATGTATCGGGTGCTAAAACCTAACGGCAGGTTGGTACTTTCTGACCCTATCTGCGAGACACCCATGTCGGATAGTCTCAGGAATGACGAAAGATTGAGGGCCATGTGCCTGACAGGGGCCATTCCATTAAATGCATATATCCGGTTAATTACCGATTGCGGTTTCGGCACTGTTGAAATCAGGGCCAAAAGGCCTTACCGCGTCCTGTCACCCAATCAGTACAATACGAAAGAGCTGGTCATTATTGAGAGCGTCGAAGTTTGTGCGATCAAAGACCCGACGCCCGATGATGGTCCCTGTGTTTTTACGGGAAAAACCGCTATCTACTTTGGAGATCAGGAGTATTTTGATGATGGAAAAGGCCATGTACTCTTGCCAAACATGCCGCTGGCAGTGTGTGACAAAACCGCCGGCGCCCTGGCAGCATTGGACCGAAAAGATATATTTACCTCCGATTCCACCTACTTTTATGATGGCGGCGGGTGTTGCTAACCATTTCACCCGGGATTTGTGGTGGGCCTGTACAGGGTGAAATCGGCACCCGAGATTTTTGGGAGACCCGGGCCCGGTACATTGTCGATAGCTATAAAGGTTATTTTCAAAAAGGTCCCGATCTTCAGGACTATGAGCAGAAAATGAAACTGGTAAGCAGCATGCTCAAAGACGACTTTCATTACGGTTTTGGAGATGTTCAGTATTTTGCAATGCTCCATCGACTTAAACCGCTATATCACGAACGGCAGCACGAATGATCCTTAAGTGCAGAAGAAAATAACATACTGTCCGGAGCAGTGAATTTCCTTACTATTGAAAAATCAGATTTTACTATCGGTGGTGCAAGTGGAAGATCCTATTTTTGGGATGATCGGTCAGGGGCATTAAAGCAGGCTAATTATTAATTTTGACATTTAACGCAGCTTTCATTGCAAATTTTCTAACTTTAGTCCCAGCGCAAGGCTCAAATCTATCATATTGCTATTCTTACAAATATTCAAATGATTAGTGGGTAATCATCCGTTACAATTGACTAATTTTGCGGAAAAATTCTGCGAGAAGCACTTATTCCAATGAAAAATAAGAAGTATTTCGTCATAGATTTTGACAGCACCTTCACCAAAGTGGAAGCCCTGGACGTACTGGGAGAAATATCTTTGAAGACCAATGATCAAAAAGATACCATACTGGAAGAAATCAAGGCGATTACTGACCGCTGTATGGAGGGGGAGCTATCATTCAGGCAGTCTTTGAACGAACGCATTAAGTTGCTGGAAGCTAAAAAAGATCACATCGAAGACTTAATTACCCGTTTAAAAGAGAAAGTCTCCACCTCCTTTAAGAGAAACAAAGAATTTTTCTCAGAACACGCCGACCGTATCTACATTATTTCTAACGGATTCAGTGATTTTATTGTCCCCATTGTAACAGACTATGGCGTTAAGAAAGAAAATGTATTTGCGAACAAATTTGAATTCGACGCAGAAGGCAACATTGTGGGTTTTGATCCCAGCAATGAGTTGTCCTCAAACAATGGAAAAGTCGAGGTAATAAAAAAGTTGAAACTGGCCGGGGAAGTATACGTCATTGGAGACGGTTATAATGACTACGAAATTAAAGCAGGCGGTCTGGCCAATATGTTTTATGCCTTTACGGAAAATGTCGAAAGGACACCGGTTTTACAAAAAGCAGATCATATCGCTCCGAGTTTGGACGAAGTTTTATATGTTAACAAAATGAATACAGCCCTATCCTACCCCAAAAACAGAATTAAGGTATTGTTACTCGAAAATATACACCCGGATGCCGTTAGAATTTTAAAGGAAGAAGGCTATACCGTGGAAAAACATCCAACTGGACTGGATGAAGATGAACTGTGTGAAAAAGTCAGGGATGTTTCTGTTTTAGGGATCAGGTCCAAAACCCAGGTGACCAAAAAAGTCCTGGAAAGTGCCAATCGCCTGATCGCCATTGGTGCCTTCTGCATCGGTACTAACCAGATCGATCTCGAAGAAGCCCTGAAAAACGGGGTCACAGTTTTTAACGCCCCTTACAGTAACACCCGCTCAGTAGTGGAACTGGCTATTGCTGAAATCATTTTGTTGATGAGGAATTTACCTGATAAAATGATGTTAATGCATCAGGGTAAATGGGATAAATCTGCCAGGGACAGCTATGAAATCAGAGGAAAAAAAATTGGCATTATCGGCTATGGTAACATTGGTTCCCAGTTATCTGTTCTGGCGGAAAATATGGGAATGGACGTGTATTACTATGACCTGGTAGACAGGCTCACGCTTGGGAATGCCACTAAATGCAACTCCCTCGATGAGTTGCTGTCTCTGTCTGATGTGATCAGCCTGCATGTCGACGGACGAAAGGAAAACAAAAACTTCATTAGTGATCCTCAGTTTGAAAAGATGAAGGACGGGGTAATTTTTCTGAACCTCAGCCGGGGCCAGGTGGTGGACATTGAAGCACTGAAAAAAAACATTTTAAGCGGCAAAGTCAGGGGTACGGCAATTGATGTGTTTCCCGAGGAGCCCAAAAGCAACAAAGATGAATTAAAGACGGCGTTAAAGGGACTTCCCAATACCTTGCTTACGCCTCATATAGGAGGGAGCACCTTGGAAGCACAGGTCAACATTGCCCATTTTGTACCTGGGCAGATTATGGATTACATGAATACGGGAAGCACTACCAACAGTGTAAACTTTCCAAATGTAAGACTACCGGAATTCAAAAATGCGCATCGTTTGATACATATTCATCATAATATGCCTGGCATTTTGGCAAAGATCAACAACATTCTCGCTGAATTTGAAACGAACATCGTTGGCCAGTATTTGAAGACCAATGAAACGATTGGTTACGTCATCACCGACATCGACAAGGCTTACAACAAGGAGGTCATTAAAAAAATGAAGGCCATCGAGGGTACCATCTGGTTCCGTGTCCTTTACTAATTCGTACCCCGGAACCCTTCTCCTTTGTGCCTTCGTGTCTTGGTGGTGAAAAATGGTGAACCACAAAGGCACCAAGACACAAAGAGGCACTAAGGGATTCAGGTGGCTAATGCTCCTTAAACCATTTTAAGATGTAGGCCACCTTGGTAATCAAATTGCTCGGACGCCGGGCAATGCCGTGAGAAGCTCCCGGAATTCTGACCATGGCAGATTCTACTTTTAGCAATTTCAGTGCCTGATAATATTGTTCCGTTTCGGACATGGGAGTACGGTAATCAACCTCTCCTGTCAGCAGCATCGTGGGAGTAGTCACATTTTTCACCAAAGAAATCGGAGACCTTTTCAGGTAATGCTCACTATGATCCCAGGGCAATCCGGGAAACCAATATTTATAGAAAAAATTGTAGCCATCCGAGGTAAGCACAAAGCTGTACCAGTTGATTACCGGCTTGGCTACCACTGCCGCCTTAAAACGATTGGTTTTTCCAACGATCCAGGCTGTCAATACACCGCCACCGCTACCCCCTGTTACATATAGCTTCCGGTCATCTATAAAACCTTTTTTAATCATTTCATCAACGCCCGACATTAAATCATCATAATCTTCACCAGGATAATTATGATGGATCAGATTACCAAACTCCCCACCATAACCGGTACTTCCCCTGGGGTTGATATACAACACCACATAACCGGCAGCCGCATACAGTTGCATCTCGGTGGAAAACCTGTCCCCATAGTTGGCAAAGGGTCCACCATGTATCTCCAGGATCAGTGGATATTTTTTGGAGGGATCAAAACCGGGAGGGGTGATATACCAGCCCTGAATTTCGCGCTGGTCGTGGGAAGAAGGGTATTTTATTTCCTCGACCTTTCCCAATTGTTTAAAACCGAATAAGTCGTCATTCAGGTTCGTGAGGGTTTTTACTTTGCCACTTTTATCACCAACCGCCACATCTGCCGGATGATATGGAGTGGTTTGTGTAAAGGCAAAACTTCCATTATCAGCCAGGGAAAAAGCACCACCACTATAAGGTCTCCCCAAAGATAAACCTCCTACATTGGCTGTTAGCTGTTGCAACTTTCCGGACATAGAAATACTGGCCAGCTTTGTATTACCCTGGTCATCGTACAGAAAATAAATACTTTTGCCATCCGCACTCCACCTCGGTGCCTCAATATCTCTATCAAGCGAACCGGTCAATAACCTTGCGTTAGTGCCATCCGCATTCATTACATACAGTTTGGTCACCTGATAGCCCTGGTATTGGTCATCAAATCCCAGATAAGCGATTTGCTTCCCAGATGGCGATACCAAAGGATACCTGTCCGGACCTTTCCTGCGGGTCAGTGCCTTGATTTCACCCGTGGCAATGCTGACCTGGTAAATTTCCGAATTTAGTGGTTCCAGTTCCCAGTCTTTATTTCTGTTGGAAGAAAACAACAAAGATTTACTATCATTTGTCCAGGAAATCGGACCGGAGTGGTTGTAGTTTCCGGAAGTGATCTGCCTTGGCGTCCCTCCCTGCACGGGCAGTATAAAAACATGTGTATGACCAGGCTCCAGGAAACCACTTCCATCGGACCGGTAAATAAGTTGATCGATGTATTTTGCTGCCGGCGCCCAGCTAGCCCCTTTAGGTTTTGCTGGCATGGTTGGTAAGGCCTGATTTTTTGCAGGAACGAACATGGTGAAGGCAATCCAACGGCCATCAGGTGACCAGCTAAGACTACCAGGGCTCCCGATCAGGTTTGTCAGCCTGGCGGTTTGTCCGGTATCCATCCACCGCAGGTATACCTGCGTACTGCCATTATTATTTGAAAGGTACAGCAGTTTTTTTCCATCCGGAGACCATCGTGGTGAATAATCATTCGGGTTACCGGTAGTCAAAGGCCGGTTATCAGCCCCTTCAAAATCGGTGATCCATAAATCAGATTTTACCCGGTCGTCCATTATATCCATAAAATTTCTGGCATAGACGATTTGCTTGCCATCCGGTGATATCTGTGGACCGGAAGCGTACTCAAGCTGAAAAACATCATCATAGTTGAACGGCTGGTTGGTCTGACCTGAAGTAACACAGGCCCATGAGAGGGAAATCATAAACAAGGTATAAAAAAATGCTTTCATGGTAAGATAGTTTTAATAGGATTACCTCACGAAGATAATAAATCATGACGGACCATCGAGGTTTTAAGTAAATAAAGAGAGGCGGAAAGGAAAGAAATAAAAATTAAAAAAGCCCCACAAGAGCCCAAAGGTTTAAATTTAAACCCCTAAAAGACAAGATTTAGGCTATCCGTGCATCGCAACAATCCACTGTTATCCTGCAATACCATAGGTATTACGAGGCCCCGACAAGTCAGGGTGAGGCCCGGTTTTGAAGACGAAGTCACCCGTTATTTCTAAATTGTTAGGTTTAAAAAAACTGTCCAGACTCAAGTGGGATATCTTTCTGAATTTTTTTAAAACCCGGTTCTTGATTACAAAGCTAGCGCATTTGTATCTATTCAAGAAATATTTTACAAGTTAAACCATACATGGTGACCCAATTACCGTAAATAGTTTTGGAAACTATTATTCTTAAAAGTATTTAGGGGTATATTTGCCGGTCGAAATTGCCACGATGACTATAACAACAACAAAAAAGGCAAAACTTTGGAACAGGGATTTTGCTATCCATACGCTGTCCTATTTGCTGATATTTTCAGGGTTTTATTTTCTTCTCCCGACGTTGCCGTTTTTTGTGGTCAATGATTTGGGACAGGATGAAAGCCGCGTTGGTTACATAATTGGCGTCTACGCACTTTCTGCTTTGATGATCAGGCCAATAGCCGGATATGCCCTGGATACTTACGGCCGCAAGCAGGTTTATCTATGGTCACTGTCGATCTATGTCCTGATTTCCGGGTTATACATATGGGCAGACACCTATTTTTCCTTGCTGGTTTTGAGAATTTTACATGGCCTGAGCTGGGGTGTAATTACCAATGGTGGCATTACGATTGCTTCAGATCTGGTGCCGGTAAAACGGCGGGGTGAAGGCATCAGCTATTTCAGCCTTTCCATCACTTTGTCGATGGCTATCGGGCCCTTGGTGGGGCTAAGCATCCTGGAGAAAGGTAACTTTCAAATGTTGTTTATCTCAACCTTCCTTGTTGCCATGCTGGCTTTGCTAATGGCATTGATGGTTAGTTATATCAAATTTCCTAAAACCACCAAAAAATTAGGCTGGAATAATGTGTTTGAAAAAAAAGTGCTGCACATCACGCTGGTTATGCTGGTGACGGCAGTGACCTATGGCGGATTAATGTCATTTATCATTTTGTATGCAAAGGAATTAACTATTAGCAATATTCCGTTGGTATTTTTGGTCTATGCCGCCGGAGTAGCCTGCCTGAGGCCATTTTCAGGACAGTATATGGATAAAAGAGGACCTGGTCTGATTATCTTAATCAGCTTTTTGATTACGATTTTCGGGTATGTGCTTTTATCGCAAACCAAAACCGAGTCTTTGTTTTTGCTGGCATGTTTTATCACCGGCGTTGGTAACGGGCTGATCATGCCTACCATTTTAACCATGACTGCCAACCTTGTAGATGCCGGCAGAAGGGGGGTTGCCAACTCAACTATTTATTCGGCCACCGATATGGGCATCGGCCTGGGATCAATAATTTTGGGCTACGTAGCCAAAATTATTGGTATTGGTAATATGTTTTTGATGGCGGGACTTTTACTCATTTTGCCATTAATTTACTTTTTTTCGGTGGGCTTTAAACATTACAACTTAAACCGTATCAATCCAAGTTCAGAATAATTCAGAATCCATATGCATAAAATATATTTTACTCCGGGGCCATCCAAACTGTATTACACCGTTGAAGGGCATGTCAAAAATGCCTTAAAATCCCAGGTGTCATCTATTTCTCATCGCAGCAAGCAATTTGAAAACATTTATTCCCATGCAGTAGACCAATTAAGGGAACTTCTGAATGTGCCCGGAGAATTTGAAATATTCTTTACCAGTTCGGCAACAGAGGTCTGGGAAAGACTCATTCAGAATTGTGTTGAAAATAGCTCTTTTCACCTGGTAAATGGTGCCTTCTCCAGACGGTTTTACGAGATATCCCGCGATTTGGGCCGTGATGCGGTGATTTCAGAAGTGGAGCCCGGCCATTGCATCGACCCTTCGGAAACAAACATTCCGGAGTCGGTGGAGTTAATAGCTGTTACACAAAACGAAACAAGTACCGGAGTAGCTCAGCCATTGGAAGATATCTATGCTTTAAAAGACCAGCATCCCGATAAACTGATGGCAGTAGATGCTGTGTCAGCCGTTCCTTATATAGACCTTGATTTTAGCAGGATTGACTCATTGTTTTTTTCAGTACAGAAAGGCTTCGGCTTGCCTGCAGGACTTGGGGTCTGGATCATTAATGAAAAAGGGATAGAAAAAGCCAAATCCATGCAACGTTCAGGGCTTTCTATCGGTTCATATCACAGTATTCCTTCCTTTCTATCCAAATCAGGACGCCATCAAACACCGGAGACACCCAATGTTTTGGGCATGTATTTGTTAGGAAAAGTGGCAGAAGACATGCTCAGCAAAGGAATAACACAAATCCGCAAGGAGACCGAATATAAAGCTGCGTTATCCTACAATTTATTAGAAAACCATCCGCTTATGGAACCTTTTGTGACCAATCCCAAATACCGTTCTAAAACTGTGATTGTGGCGAAAACAGCCATTGACAGTAAAAAAATTATCGACAAGGCAGGGGAAAAAGGCATGGTGATAGGCAGTGGATACGGGCAGTTTAAAAATAAGCACCTGAGAATAGCTAATTTCCCCACCCACTCCAAAGAGCAATTTGAAATGTTGGCAGACTTTTTAGATGAATATTCTCATGAATGATTTTAAATTGCAGTTTATTTTTTCAGTTTATCAAAATTATTAACAAAACACTTTCCATTTCCGGTCATGTATCCTTTACATAAAGTTCTAGTCGCCCTGGATGGTAGCGAGTTGGACTCAACCATTTTAAAATTTGCCTCCTTTATAACCAGGGCTTCAGATACTCACACCATTTATTTTGTGAATGTTATCAGGCATTGGAATATACCTCCCGAAGTCGAGAAAGAATTTCCCGGTATTATTGAAAATGCCTTGTGCGAACGGAAACAACAGATTGAAACATCAGTGGCCAGGGAAATGGGAGATACTGACATCAACAAAATCTGCATTGTTGAAAATGGCCAGCCTGCCAGGAAGATTCTGGAGATGAATGAAAAATACGACATTGACCTGGTTATCGTGGGCAGAAAAAACCATTTAAAGGGTAGTGGTGTTTTGAGTCAGAGGCTGGCAAGACGGGCGGTTTGTTCACTGTTGATTGTTCCTGAAAACAGTCATCTCCGGTCTGATAAAATCCTGGTCCCCATAGATTTTTCACATTACGCTCAAAATGCTTTGGAACAGGCCATCACCATCGCCACCAGGGTGGAAAATGAGGTCGAGATCATTTGTCAAAACGTGTACAATGTACCGGTGGGCTATCACTACACAGGGAAATCATATGAGGAATTCAGCCAGATCATGAAGAAAAACGCCGAGGAAGATTTCAAAAAGTTCATCAAGCCAATCGACCTGCAGGGGTTAAAAATTACAGATTGTTACTCTCTGGACAATGACGACGACCCTGTTGCCGATATTTATGAAAAAGCCATAGAGGTGAAGGCCAGCCTCGTAATCATCGGTGCCAAGGGCCGCACAGCATCCACAGCATTGTTTATTGGCAGCATGGCAGAAAGGTTAATTCAGATGAACGATACCATTCCCATGGTAGTAGTCAGGCCAAAAGGTAAAGCCGCCGGCTGGCTTGAAGTCATCAAGGATATATAATATCACAGGGAAATTATCAACACCCGGCGCAAGCGTCCCGTGGGTGTTGCACAATGCGATGGTGCGATTTTGTGTGCTTAAACTGATGGGCATACCTGAGATTTTTTCAAATTTTTACCTTTTACCGGAAACCTTCACCACGGGTTCATGTCTTTAGCATAAACTCAAAATATATTGAACATAAGCATACTGAATTATGAAAACTTTAACACTCTTTTTTATGCTGATATTCTCAGGCGTAGCTTCTGTGGCCCAAGCGTATAAAAGTGAGCCAATCGGGGATATTGACAGACAAAGTGATATTAAAACATTAACCGGCTCCGGTCACCATTCCGGCGCTTTTGGAGCGGTGATGTTCAAGGCCTCGGAATTTAAGGATAAAACCTTCGCGATGATGGGGTTACGTGGGGGATGGATCATCAACCGCTCCGTGGCTATTGGCATTGAGGCCCAGGGCATCATCCCTTCTGCCAAATTTGAAAATATTAATCCCGACCCGGATGAAAAGGCAATTCTTCTCGGTGGATATGGCGGGCTGTTTATAGAACCGGTGTTGTTTTCAAACAACGTAATACATATCACGTTCCCCATCGCATCGGGTGCCGGTTGGCTTGGGTATCACGAGGATTGGGAAGACGACAGCATAAGACGCAACAATGAGCTGATAGATGATGATGTATTTTGGTATGTGGAGCCCGGTGTGGGTATGGAGATAAATGTAACCAGACACTTTAGAATGAATTTTGGTGTAACCAAAAGGTTTACCCAGGATCTTGAGCTGGTCGATACAAAAAATAAAGATTTTAATAACCTCAACTATTTCCTCACCTTAAAGATTGGCAAGTTTTAATCGTATCTACAATTCAGGGCCAATCATTTCTGGTTGAAGCCTGGTTTTCGACAGTTTGGAGAATCGGGAAAAACCTGCAAACCCGAAGGGTGTTTAAGGTAACAAGAAGTCGACCACAAAAAATTGTCTTTTTGCTTTTTAAAAACCTTAAAACACCACACAAAATGAACTTAAAATTACCCTATTTCCATCCCAGGCCAGTGGCATTCATGTTGCTTTTGATTATTAGCGCATTTGCCTTAACCAGTCAAAATGTCCGGAGCAAACGATTGTGGATATTGCTTCAGAAAATAAAGAATTAAGCATTTTAGTAGAGGCAGTTATCAAAGCTGATTTAGTTGAAGCACTTTCAGGAGACGGGCCGTTGACCGTTTTTGCCCCCACTAATGCCGCCTTTCACCGTTTGTTCAGGACTTTAGGCGTGCGAGGCATTGACGACCTGAGCAAAGAGCAATTAACGCCCGTCCTCCTTTATCATGTCATCAATGCTAATATTTTGTCAGAAGAACTGTCTGATGGACAAACAGCAGGTACTTTGTTTGGGAATGATGTGACCGTCAGCAAACAAGGAGATGTCATTAAAATTAACGACTCCAGGGTCATTCAACCCGATGTGATAGCCACCAATGGAACGGTTCATGTGATCAACCAGGTTTTGATTCCCGCCGGAAACGTTCTCAGCTACACGCTGGTCAATGCCGAAACCGATGAAGATATCATGGAAATCAACGACGGCGATACCCTGGATATCGCCATGATTGGTACCAACCGGTTAAACATCAGGGCAAACATCGAGCCTGAAACCACAGGAAGTGTCAGGTTTACTTTAAACGGCCGTGAATTGAAAACTGAAAACGTGTTCCCTTATTTATGCTGCCTTCAGTGACTCAAATGGTGATTATATCGTATGGGAACCCGAATTAATTGACTACACCTTAACAGCCACACCTTTCAGCCAGGCCAAGGCAATGGGTGTCGAAGGACCTGCCGATTCCCTTTCATTTACTGTTGTGAATAACGCTAACATTGTTCAATTGGCTCAGCAAACTCCCGATTTGAGCATTTTGGTGGACGCCGTAGTCAAAGCAGAGTTGGTCGACGCACTTTCGGCAGATGGACCGCTAACCGTATTTGCCCCCGATAACGCTGCATTTCATCATTTATTCGAGGCACTTACTTGGCATTAAAGGAATAGAAGATTTAAGCAAAGAAGAATTAACTCCCATACTGCTTTATCATGTTTTAAACGGTCAATTTTTATCCACCGATTTGGATGCGGGACAAATAGTCCCAACACTTAATGGGGGTAGCGCTGTGGTTTTAAAAGATGAAACCGGTGTTACTGTTAACGGCAGCCATGTTGTTAACCCGGACCTTGTTGCTACTAACGGTGTTATCCATGTCATTGACAAGGTATTATTGCCACCCTCCGATGCAGTTGACAGCGAAAGTGCTGCTTCCCGGGCATTTGAGGTAAACGCTTATCCAAATCCTGCTATTGATAGATTGACCATCAATCCATTACAAAATCAGTTTTCAAATACCACCAATGTCGTCATCTATCATACCGAAGGTTAAATATATTATGAAGGGCAACTAAGCAGGGAAAACAACGGGCAACTAAATATCAATGTAGCAAATTATCCCACAGGTATTTACCTTATCAAATTGCAATCAGGAAGTCAAAATAAGACGATCAGATTATATAAGAAGTAAAACACACACACTATTGTTTAAAAAGGTCAACCAAAAGTGGTTGACCTTTTTCGTTTGATAAGAAGCTGTTCAACAATTTTGCTATCTTTGAAAAAAATAAGCTGTATAGGTTATCATTATGAAAATCAGTTTCCAGCAACAAAATAAGTTCTTTATTCAAAGCATATAATGAAGCGGTATGATTATATTATAGCAGGGGGTGGTTGTTCAGGACTCATGCTGGCCCTGGAGTTAATAAACAGTCCTTTAAAGGATAAATCAATACTTATCATTGATAAAGAAAAAAAAACTACCAATGACCGCACCTGGTGTTTTTGGGAAACCGGTGATAATCACCTTGAAAAATTGGTGTTCAAGTCATGGGATACGGCCAACTTTTACGGCCATGGTTTTAAGCAGGAAATGAATCTTTCACCTTACAGATATAAAATGATCAGAGGTATCGACTTTTATTCCCATGTTTACAACGAACTGGATAGCTATCCGAATTTTGAATTTTTACAAGCCCGTATCGAGCAAATAACAGATGAGGGTGAAGTTATCACCAACCGGGGAACATATCAATCGGAATATGTATTTAACAGCTATCATTCAGCAGATCAACTGAATATATCAGAAGATTATTACACCCTGCTCCAGCATTTTAAAGGTTGGATTATCAAAACCGAAACCCCGACCTTTGACCCGGACAAAATGACTTACATGGATTTCAGGGTAGCAAATGGCCGGGAAACCAGATTTTGTTACGTACTGCCATTTTCCGAAAAGGAAGCCCTGGTCGAGTATACCCTGTTTACCGATCAGGTATTGGAAAACAGTGAGTATGACCGGGCCCTGGAGCGCTATATACAGGATCACCTCCATATTCAGGATTACAGAATCCTCGAAGAAGAATCCGGTATTATTCCTATGAGTGACTTTCCTTTTCCAAGGAAAAAAGGGAAAAATGTTATCAACATCGGCACGATGGGTGGGCATACCAAAGCATCGACCGGATTCACTTTTCTAAGGATACAAAAAGCGGCCAGGAAAATAGTCCAAAACCTCGCAGATGGCAAATTTCCTTTGCGGTCATCTTCCTTGATTTCCAAAAGATTCCGGTTGTATGACAGTATTCTGCTCAATATTTTGGCCAATGAAACCTATCCGGCAAAAGACATTTTTACGGAATTATTTAAAAAAAACGGGTCGGTCAGGGTTTTCAGGTTTCTGGATGAAGAAACCAACCTTTTTGAGGAAATCAAAATCATGAATTTGTCTCCCAAAAAGCAATTTATAAAGGCATTTTTTCAACAAATCTCAAAAATACATAAGTTGTAATTAATTCTGTATATTAGTAGGCGGTGAAGCATGGCTGAATAATGCAAGCTCCGTAATATTTGATCATATGATTGATAAACAAATTGACCTTTTGCAAAAGCAAATTCAAAAGCTCGAAGCCAAAGATATGGATCTGGAAGCATGGAAAAGTTCAACCATTGTGCTTTTGGAAAGGATATTCGGCGAAAATAATCAGCGTGTCAAACATATTGAAGCTATCAAGTATGATTATAGCTCCTGGTCATTGAGAGATGCCAGCGGCTCGATGTCACAATTGGACTCATGTAAAAAAAGAGGGAAAGAAATTCTGGAAATGTGTATCAGCGAGCTGGAGAATTTCGGTTTACCCCAAAGTGTTTTGAAAGAGCAGGACTCTTTTAACATAATCATCAACGCCCTGGAAGAAGAATTGACGGTTTCGCAGTACAGGGAAATTAAAAAAATAATCACGGCCGATATGGACAACAAGGAAAAAAAAGAGTCCCTGGACGACGCTTTAAAGGATTATGGCGCCGATACGGAAAAAAACATTTTAATGAGTATTTTAACCAATTTGCACACACAAGAGAATATTTGAAAAAATAATTTTCGAGGCCTTTTCAAGGCTTCTGTTGCCGTACTAATTCTCCACACGTTCAAATACCAATATAATAGAGGCGACCGTAGCAATACCTGACAAAATCAACCCAATATTATTAGCCTGATTTTGCCTGAAGTTTTTGGTCCTGAGTGCGGGGACAATAATGATGTCATTGGGCTGTAAATAATAAAAGTTGGAAGAAATAATAGACTCTTCCAAAACATTCAACTCAGTCAAACCCGATACCCCCGCTTCTGAACGTACGATCTTGATTTTGCTGCCATCCGCAAATTCTGTCAACCCTCCTGCCATTCCGATAGCTTCCAAAACATTCAACCTGTTTTCAAAAATTGAGTATCGCCCTTGCTGTTCTACCTCGCCTAGCACAGAAACACTAAAAGTGACTAACCGGACATACACGGTGGGTGTGTCCACAATTTCATTGACAAGGGACTCAATTTTATCCGCTACTTCGCTTATGGTAAGCTCCACCACATTGATTTTACCTAAATGCGGCACGGTGATGTATCCTTTTTTGTCTATCAAAAAACCGGTTAAAACAGGATCCAACCGGTCATTCTGCTGGTCATCCATACTGGAAAAAACATCAAATTGTGTCGGCGTAAGGCTCGATATTCTAATTTGAATAACATCTCCCGCCTGGAGCCGGTATTCGATGTTATTTTCCTCAATCATCCGCATCAAACCACTACCCTCTGCAAGCTTGTTAACATCCTCGGTACTTTGCAACATTATTTGTCTTTTTACGGGAACACAGGCGCTGGCAGCAACAATCAAAACTAATAAGCATGTATATGTTTTCATATGATTCGTTGGTCTTAAATATTCTATATTATTTTCACAGATTGCATACTACCTCCTTCCTACCATGATAGTACTATTTTTTCAAGGTATTGCTATAGATATCGATCAATTTATTGGCTATAACATTAATTTCCAAGTGTTTAATATTTTCGCGACCATGGGTGGTATTGCCGTGTTTCAAAGCCAATAAAATCTTATCGGCAACATCCTTTGCCTCAAAACTTGTAAGATAACACCCTTGGGTACCTTCAATTACCTCTGCCACATCGCCCACGCCGGTCGATACGATCGGGAGATTACTGGCCATAGCTTCTTTAATCACGTTCGGTGATCCCTCAGAGGTAGAGGTCAATACCAGTAAATCGACGGCATTCAAGTAAAAAGGAATATTTTCAGGTGATGTGGGATAAGGATTAACCACCGCTATTCCTTCGTCATCGATTATTTCCATGGCTGCCTGCAGCAGCGCAAAATTTTTTCTTGGATAAGTCGGATGGCCTAAAAACAAAATGAGCTTTTTATCGCATGGCAGTTCAAACTTTTCCCTGGCTGCTTGCCTGTTTCCGGGTTTGAAGTGCGCAAAGTCGACGCCGTTGGGAATAATGTAAGCCTTCTTTTTTAAAAATATGCTATCGTAAAGGTTTTTAGACTTCACAATTATTTTTGTCACAAAAAACTGAAGCAATTTCGATGAATAAACATCAAATAATTTACCGGCAAGTCTTTGACCATTTACACCCTTTGAACCATACACATCTGCCCCCATAAAAGATACCACCACTGGTTTGCCTGAAAATGTTAACAATGCCAACCACGCGGAATAGGAATAATGCCCATGGAGGATATCCACATCGTTGTTTTTTAAATATTGTTTCAGCTCACGCAATGCCCCGGTATATCCTTTCATGCCTCCTGAAGATATCATAAAATGCCGCACATCAATGCCGTTTTCAATCAAAGAATTTGCCTGGCTTCTGATGAAAGGCATGATATCAAAACTTGGCCGTTTTCTGCTAATAAAAAGTACTTTCATTACTTTGAATTGCCATAGATTAAATGCTTGTACAACCGGATATAGTCAGTTACCATTTTGTCCAGTGAAAATTGATTATATATCCTTTCTTTGCCCTTTCGGCCCATTAACTCAGCCCTCTGAGGGTCATCTAACAAAATTTTTAATTGCCCGGCAAGTTTATCCGGGCTATTCTTTTCCACCAAAAAACCAGTTTCCCCATCAACCACCAGTTCTTTAGTTCCTCCTGCCCTGGTAGCCACCACCGGCAATCCAAGCACCATATATTCCATAATCGCATTGGAAATTCCTTCTGAATAAGATGACAAAACGCCGATGTCAAAAATATTAATAACTGACTCTACTTTTTTTTGCCAATCTAAAAACCTGAACCGGGACAAATACTTTGAAGGAACCAATTTCTTTATATCCTCTTTTTGATGGCCTTCACCTACACAAATAAAAATTACATTGTTTTTTTCTTCCAGTATATAGGATGAGGCAAGAACAAAACTTTTATAATCTTTTTTCGGGTTAAAAGCCGCAACCATTCCAATAACCCTCTCATTCCCTATTTTTAAACGCTCTTTTACGTCATTTTCCGGAGTCAACCCTTCTATCCGTTTAAAATCAAATCCGTTACGGATACAATAACTTTTGGCCTTCGGAGGCTGGTAACTATCCAATCCCGCCTCTGAGTTGCCAATAATGGCATCTGAAAATGGAAAAGTCAACCGGGATCTCAACCATAACTTACTAAAAGCCTCGATTTTCTCCGGCGCGTTGGTAATAGAAGCATTGATAAATTTGCTTTTAATCCGCTTGGCGGTAACAATACCATAAATAGACGCCATGGACTCCCAGGCCTGAATAATATCCGGTCCGAATGACTTACAGATATCGTACAATTGCTTAAAAACAGTCAAGTCCTTTTTTGACTTTCTCCTGATACAGTGGATTTCACCTTTTAATTGATAAGCCTCCTCATAGGTAACCAGATCTGACAAAACAACTACCTCGTAGGCTATCTCCTTTGCATCGGACAATCCCTTTAACAACTCAATCAACCTCCTCTCTTTACCACCGTCGGCCAGCTTGTCTATCAGCATTAATACTTTTATAGGTACCAAATTAAAAAAAATTTATGGTGGCATTTGACACATAGCCCTTCACCTGACGGTTGCGATGGCAGCAACTTCTTTCACCCGTTTTGAAACGTTAAATATAAAGAAAGAATAAATTTAAACACAACTAAAATTAAATTATTTTTATTTTTTATTTAATTTTATAAAGAAATTAATAACTTCCTCTGATGCCAAAGGCCGTTTGATGGCCTATCATCGGGGCTGGCGAAGAAGTTGAAACGGCCAAGAAAGTTGAGCCGGGGAATTTAAAATATCTTTAAATGGCCAATCCGGGTTTTTTCAAAAAAAGAGAAGTTTGGGTACCTACCTGGAAAGGTTGGCTGGCAGGTGTATTGCTCGTCTTGTCCATGTTTTTCTTGTTTGTCATAAATATTAATTCCTTTTTATCCCCAAACAGTCCGGTTCTCGATGCCGAAGCATTGCTTGTCGACGATTGGCTTCCTGATTATGCCCTCGATGAAGCGCTGAAAGAGTTTAATAAACAAAACTATCAAAAACTGATTATTACCGGAGGGCAGGAATTGTTTGGCTGGAATGCGACTAAATATGAATCGACTGCTGAATTACTGGCCGCTAAACTCATGGAAAGAGGGATCGATAGTACAAAGATCCGGATCATCAAAGTAAAGCCGGGTAAAAAGAATCGTACCGAGGCGTCTTCAATCGCCACCAATGAATGGCTGGGTGGCCATCCCTCGGGTTTCTGTTCCATCAATGTGATTTCCATCGGTGTTCATGCCAGACGAAGCCATTATTTGTTCAGCAAATATCTTGGAGACCAGTATAATGTGGGCATAATATCCATTGACAATATTGCCTATGACGGCGATCGATGGTGGAAAAGTAGTCACGGTTTTAAAGAAGTGCTGACAGAATTTCTGGCTTATCTTTATACCATACTATTGGTTTAACCTTCAAACCGTAATCAGGCGAAGGTAACTGGATGAACGCTACGCCTAAATGAATGAACATACCTCATCAACTGTCAGATTTTTGCAACAAAGGGCGACCAGCTCCCTGCAATGTTAAATCGATACGCTCCAACACCTCCACAATTCTTTCCGAAGCCTTACCATCCCAAAACAAAGGAACTTTACCACTTTTCCAATCACCGGCCAACAATTGATCTATGGCCTCCGATATTAGTTTTTCGTCAAACGAAAGCAAAATGTTTGTTCCAATGTCAACAGTTTCCGGCCTTTCCGTATTGCCCCGGAGTGTCAGACAAGGAATGCCCAGAAAAGTAGTTTCCTCCTGTATGCCACCCGAATCTGTGATGACCGCAAAACTTTCCTTAACCAGGTACATAAACTCAGGATAACGGAGTGGTTCTGTCAGGTGGATATTGTTGGTTTCGGGTTTTAATTTTTCAAGTACCTGTCTGGTTCGGGGATGGACTGGAAAGATTATTTTTTTATCACTGAATTTACGATCAATCAGATCGATGATCCGGGCAAGTTTATCCATCTCATCCACATTGGAGGGACGATGTAAGGTCATGACCAGAAAGCCTTTTGACGACAGGTTGAATTGATCTGCAACCGCCGGTCTGGTAAATTTCGATTGATTGGCTATGAGGGAATCAATCATGGTATTCCCCACAAAAAAAATCTGTTTACTATTAACCCCACTGTTAATTAGGTTGTAACCGGCTTCTGGCGTTGTGGTAAAATAAACATCTGCCAGGGCATCGGTTACCATTCTGTTAATTTCTTCCGGCATGGCCAAATCATAGGATCGCAGCCCGGCTTCTACGTGGATGACCTTGGTGCATAGCTTTTTAGCCACAATGGTACAAGCCAGGGTGGAGTTAACATCACCTACAACCAGCACATAATCGCAAGGATGGCTCAGTAGTTCCTCTTCAAATTTAATCATGATATTGGCGGTTTGCACTGCCTGCGAGCCGGAACCAACACCCAGATTAAGATCAGGACTGGGAATATTTAAATCTTTGAAAAATGTTTCACTGAGGTTTTTGTCATAGTGTTGCCCGGTATGCACCAAACGATAAGAGATTGACGAGCCTTTATCTTTAGCCCTGTTTATGGCGTGAATCAGCGGAGCAATTTTCATGAAGTTCGGCCTGGCTCCGGCAACAATGGTTATCTTCATCCTTATTGTTTAAATCAAACTTAATATTGAATTATCACAAAAGTGTTGATTAAAAACTACAATTCCTAATCATCATATAGCTACGCCAATTGGGCACAGCATGCCTATTCTTCATTTGGAAGCAGGTGAAATTGTTATAAATTTGGCGGTTGAAAAACCCTATTCAATGGAGAAAAAAAAGTTAAGGGTTGCCATTCTGACACGATCCTTTAAAGTTTCCTCATGGAAGTATTACGCAGTAGAAGAAATTATTAAATCCGGAATAGCCGAAATCGCATTTACAGCGAAGTTTCGACTTCAATCCTCAGAGGCCGATAAAAAATGGTACAATGCCTTTTTGTATCGATCCTATTTGCGATTAGAAAAATTAAAATGGAAAGGTTCTGCGAAGGCTTCGGTACTTAAAAATATCAAAGATTTATTTACGGAAAAACAGGAGACGGTAAAATTTGATTTGGAAAAAACAGAGGGCTGCTACCAGTTGAAAGAAGATGGTTTATCCAGGTTAGTAAATGCCCGTTTAGATGTTATCTATCTTTTAGATTATATTCCTTTAAGATTTGAATCGGCCAATCCAAGCCGGTTTGGTGTCTGGTATAATCATTTTGGGATGGCCGGTTGCAGAGGGGGATCATTGGTGGGCCTATGGGAGTTTCTTAAAGGATCGCCTTTCATTTTTTCCGGTTTGAGGGCTTTTCAAACTCATCCGCTTCAGGAGCAAATCCTTTACGAAAGCAAAGGCCCCGTAAACAGGTTTTCCATCAACGCTACCGGCGAATCTTGCTTTTGGAAAAGTGCCGGATTTACCCATAGAAAATTAAATGAGCTTTATCGAAAGCAAACATTAAGTCCAATCCGTCATCCGGAATCCGAAATGCAGGGAAATAACCATAAAATACCAGATCTCACTGATTTGATGCGTGTAAACCTGGTTTTTATGAAAAGGTACCTGAAGGAAAAGTTCATCAACAGGTTGTATTCACAAAAATGGGGTTTGCAGTTTCAATTTAATTCGCAGGAAACTTCTGTGTTAAATGCCATGAAGCCTTTGCTGCCTCCAAAAAACAAATTCTGGGCTGACCCCTTTGTGTACAAAAACAATGAACGATATTATATTTTTTTGGAAGAATCCTATACTGGGAAAAAAAAGAAGGGATTCATCTCAGTATCAGAAATTAATTCCAAAGGGGTGATGTCCCAACCCCGGAAAGTAATTGAACGGTCATATCATATGTCTTACCCTTTTGTCTTTCAACATCTGGGGAAGCATTACATGATTCCCGAAACAAATCAAAATTATACTATCGAGCTATATCAATGTAAAGAATTTCCATACCACTGGGAGTTCGTCAAAAACCTGAAAGAGCATATTTCAGCGGTTGACACCACTTTGTTTTTTCACAACAGTACATGGTGGATATTTACCAATATGAAGGAACACAAACAGGCATCACTTTGGGATGAATTATTCCTGTTTTATACTGATGACCCAATATCATCCGATTGGACTCCCCATCCTGACAATCCAATTGTTTCGGATGTGACCAAAGCGCGGCCTGCAGGAAAAATATTCACACAAAACAACAAAATATTCAGGCCTGCTCAAAACTGTTCTTATCGGTATGGTTATGGGTTATCTATTCAGGAGATTACTGATCTGACCCCATCTTCATACAAAGAAATTGAAAGCATTTCCTACACACCCAAGGATCTGAAAGGGATAAGCGGCCTGCATACCTTCAATAAATCGGATGGATTGACCATCATCGATGCAGTAATGAAGAAGAAAAAAATAATCGGATAAACAATCTGTGGAGTTTTTCATCATTTTGGATATTCAGTCCACGTATCGGGGTTGTCATTTTGTGCCCATTTGAAATGTAACTATCTATAAATCAAATATTTATATTTTCCATAAAGTTTGGCAT
Source organism: Agaribacillus sp. DX54 (assembly GCF_056858335.1). NCBI lineage: Bacteria > Pseudomonadati > Bacteroidota > Cytophagia > Cytophagales > Splendidivirgaceae > Agaribacillus > Agaribacillus sp. DX54. The sequence goes on along the minus strand of NZ_JBXEQE010000001.1, from coordinate 541,789 downwards.
GAAATTTACCATTGCGATGTTCGATCGGCAATGAGTGTTTAGAAACAATTTGACCACTACTACTACCACTAAAACCTTGACCTGTCAATGGTTGGTTGATATTTTGTGATACACTGATCATTGGACATGAACAACCTATTCCCTGCTTAACTATCCCAGCATTCCTTGCCAACAGTTATTTTCCACTTTTTCTTTAATGCTTATAATGAGACAATTACCAATCAAACTAGACAAGTCGTCGTCTAAACTAAAATCACTGAACTACTTATTTTTACTCCTGATATCACTGCTAACCAGCCCAACCATAGAAGCCCAACAATTGGCTTTTCCCACTGCGGAAGGATATGGACGCTTCGTAAGCGGTGGTAGAGGTGGTAAGGTGATTTATGTGACCAACCTGAATGATAGCGGTGCAGGAAGTTTCCGGGCTGCATTAACCGCCTCAGGGCCAAGAACTGTAGTTTTCAATGTGTCCGGTACCCTCACACTTAATTCGCCCATTTCGGTGAAAAATGGTGATCTAACCATCGCCGGACAAACTTCTCCCAACGGAATTACCATTCGCCGGCACCCGGTTTATATCTCGGCGGATAATGTAATTATTCGCTATTTGCGGTTCAGGTTGGGAGGTGAGGCCGGCAAGAGTGGCTACGACGCCCTCAGTATACGCGGCATAAGCCATAATGTATCAGGCGTTATGGTTGACCACTGCTCTATCAGTTGGGCCAGGGACGAATGCTTTTCTGTGGTAGGTACTCCCTACGATGCCAACGATCCTCCTTATTATGGCGTCACCAATGTTACACTGCAATGGAGTTTTGTCACCGAAGGTCTGAAGGGCCATGCTTTTGGTGGATTTGTAAAGTATCAGGCTACCAAAATTTCTGTAATCAAAAATCTGTTTGCTAATAATACCCAAAGAAATCCTAACATAAATGGAGCCACCGGCAGTGTTACCAATAATATTGTATATAATTGGGCCGGACGCGGGCTCACAGTGGACAACACTGCCAAACTAAATATCATTGGCAATTACGCAAAAGTAGGGCCCACCGTTAAAAAAGTTGAGCAAGGTTATATGGTGATAGGTGGACAAGGAGGTACTCCCTCCGATAATCAGCTCTATGTCAAAGGGAATTATCATTCCCAGAGAAGAACCAATCCAAATGATAACAATGAATGGTCGGTTTTCGATCCTGATAACAGTGAAGCAAAGCATCGAAAGCGTTCTCCTCATAATTATAATGAGGGTATTAAGGTATTGAGTGCTTTTGATGCCTATGATAAAGTGCTGGAAGACGGAGGTGCTTCAATATTCCGTGATGCAGTCGATAAGAGAATTGTCAATCAGGTAAAGAGTGGGACCGGACAAAATGATATAGCTTCACCGGCTTCGGTGGGCGGTTGGCCAAGTATTGCCATGGGAAGCGCTTACCCGGACCAGGATAAAGATGGAATGGATGATAACTGGGAAAAGGCGGTTGGGTTGGATCCAAATAAGGCGGATGATAGAAATGGCGACCGCAACGGAGACGGATATACTAACCTGGAAGAGTTTCTTAATTGTGTTATTCCGGGTGATTGCGAAAGCTCAGCGCCTGTCAACACTGCACCTGCTATCAGCAGCATGGGCGATCAGGAAATAGATGAAAATACTACACTGGGGCCCTTGAATTTTACAGTTGGAGATTCTGAGACCGAAGCTAATGCGCTTACGGTAACAGCTACCTCAGGCAATCAGTCGCTGCTTGCCAATGAGGATATTGTTTTGGGTGGAAATGGCACGCAAAGAACTATTACATTAACCCCAAAATCAGACGAGACCGGCACAACCGAAATCACTTTGAAAGTATCTGACGGGGATAAGGAAACATCAACGTCATTTAGCGTAACGGTAAATGATGTGATTGTCAACACAGTTCCTACCATCAGTGACATTGAAGATCTGTCCATTGGGGAAAATTCTTGCACCAAAAAGCTGTCTTTTACCGTGGGAGATGCAGAAACCGGTCCCGGTGATCTGATGGTAACCGCCACTTCAAGTAACCAGTCTCTGGTTAAGAACAGTGATATTGAACTGGGTGGATCAGGAGCTGAGCGGAACATCAGGATTTCTCCACAAAAGGATCAAACCGGTATCACTACCATTGTTGTTCAGGTATCTGATGGTGAAATGCATACTTCTGAGGCCTTCACGGTAACTGTAAATACCATATTGGATAAAAACACCCCTCCCACAATAAGTGAGATCAAAAATCAGGTAATATCCATGAATAAAAAGTTGGGGCCGTTGTGCTTTAAAGTCGGAGATGAGGAGACTCCAGCCAAAGACCTTGTGGTCCGTGTGAAATCAAGTAATCAAAGGCTTGTACCCAACAACAGAATTTTTGTCAAAGGATCGGGAGAAAGCAGGTCAATTACGATCTGCCCAAGGCAGAGGGCCTTCGGTTCCTGCAAAATCACCATCGAAGTTGCGGATGAATCAGCGGTAACCAAAGAATCTTTTAACCTTGAAATTTCAGCCATAAGCAGCATGCCCGGATGGTTACGGTCAAAGTTGAAAATTTATCCGAACCCTTTTAGCAACTACATCAAAGTCGATACAAGAGAAGTAAAAAGGCGTGTCGATGTAATGGTGTATGACCTGAGAGGCAGGATAAGAAAAAAGGCCTGTATCAGCAAAACCCGATCCAACAGATCGTCACTGAAAATGGATTTATCTTCGCTCGAAAGTGGTACCTATTACCTGAAAGTCAGGTACGATGGTGCAAAAGCAACTTCGATCTTAGTAAAGCGGTCCTTTTAAGATATCCTATGAAATATTGTTAAACCATAGTGAGTTTTCGTCAATGTAGACAGTTAAAATTTTCTGTTTGCCTGACATCTTAAAATTAGCTTAAAATGCTTCATGCGTTTTAAGCTAATTTTTATTAAGCCCGCCAGGTTATTCACCCCCACAGGTTGTTCAGTTTCCAGGCTGCCAGATCCGGGGTTAAAAGTATGGCACAAGCGAGCCATGGATGTTGCACAGCGTTTTCGTAAAATTCTTTGTGTCTTAGTGCCTCCACACCGAAAGAGCACCACCGCGCCCCTTGCCCTCTCAGATAGCCTTAATAATAAGAGGATGCGATGATTTCATAATCACGGCCCCAAAGGTGTATACCCTAAAATAATTGTCAACTATCAATTGTCAATTTCCAAAAAAATTGTACTTACTCATTTGCATTCATCTTACAATACAGATTATTCCTCCCTACGTTAATTTTGCGTTAAGAAAAAGCAAAGCTTTTATCTTTTCAAGATTTTTTTGTACTTTTAGTATTTTCTAAATATTTATTTCCACTTTTCCAGTAATGCTGGAAAGTGAAAAAACATGAATCAAGAAAAAACCAAGCGGGTATTAACTGTAAAAAGAAAAATCCAGTTTACTATAATCTCCCTGTTACTGGGTTTTATGGTCATCATTGCGTTTGGCGAAATTTTGATCAGAATTGTAAATCCTCAACCGTATTTGTACCCCCGGTGGCAGTATTCGAGCAGCTATGGGGCCATTTTGTATCCAAATGTTACTATGGTCAACAAAAGGCCAGGTATTTGGAAGTTCAAATACCAAATCAACAGCTTACGGTACCGGGGAAAGCCTGTTCCAATTGCAAAGGTTTACCGTAAAAACAATATTGTGGTTTTGGGAGATTCCTATGGGTTTGGCACAGGCGTAAATGACGGCGAAGAATTTGCTGCCATTTTGGGTCGTGAATTAAAAGAAAACCATGAGGTCATCAACCTGAGTGTAGGAGGATGGGGATTAACGCAACACATTCGCAGATTTTATGAATTTGGGAAACTTTACCAACCCAAAATTGTCATACTACAATATTGTAAAAATGACCTCAGGGACAATTTCTCTAACAGAGTAACCGTGATTAAAAACGATGAATTTAAATTCGTAAATAGTGAATTATCGGTTAATTGGGTAAAAATATACATGTCCAAATCGTTTATCCAAAAGAGCCAGATTTATAATCTTTTCAGGAATAATATTTATAAACTCTATAAAGATAAGGAAGTAGATGCCCAGTTAAATCTGCGCAAGGCTGAAAATAACAACGCCCCGAAAGCGGAGATATTTTACGCAGATTTACTAACCTTGTTTGCCGAAGAGCTTGGAAGTCAGGGAATAAGCGTTATTATGATTTCGGTCAACGGCGACCTTGAAAAATCCGATTACCTGAAATCAGTGGTGAACCATTTAAACCGAACCAAACATTTCAAATATGTTAATGTAAACCCATGGTTTGCAAGTATGCGCGATTATGGATCCCCGGAAGGGCATATTTGGGGAAAGAAAGGGCACAAAATTCTCGGTGAAAACCTGGTGAAGGTGATTAAAGCCATGGAGTCTGACGATGAATGAACCTGACGATTACAATACGGACCCTTTACTTAATGATCCGGATAATGGCGATTTCAGTATGAAAAGCAACGCATCCGCTATAAACAAGGGGCCAGATGTGGGGCTCGTTTCTGATTTCAAATAATAAGATATTCAAAGATAAGCCCGATTTGGGGGTCTTTGAATTTTAGCTTATTTTTAAGATTTAATTAATTTTGGAGAAAGGGAATCCGGTGCATTCTGAATAGAATTACCATGAAAAAACATTTGTCAAAGCCTTTTAAAGTCAGTAAAGGTGTAAAAACACTTCAATGCTTAAGTTTATTGCAGTTACTGTTCTTTACACTATTTCCCATCTTTTTGATAGGTTGTCAGCCGAAAGAAAATCCCGGAAAAACTTATTACCTGTCATCCTCAGATGGCAATGACAGTTTTAATGGTTTGTCAGAATCGACACCCTTTAAATCATTCAAAAAATTAGAAAAGCACATTTTTGGGCCCGGTGACAAAATACGCTTCAAAAGAGGGGATCAGTTTGATCCTGTTTTTCTCAAGGAAAACGGTAATGGAACCGCAGAGAAGCCTATCATTTTGGGCGCATATGGTAATCCTGATCTTCCAAAACCCGTGCTGGACTCCAAAGGTGCCGAAAACAAGGCACTATACATCACTAACATGAGTTACTGGACCATTCAGGATTTAAAAATCCAGGGCAGTACCTCTCATCAATTTATGATCAATCCCAAGGACACCTTTTGCGTCGGCATAAAAATTCTCAGGTGTCATGTCAATGGTACAAAAGGAAAAAATGCCATCAGGTTTCACACCAATCCCAAAGGCCCGGAATATTATGGTTGCAGGGACATTGAAATTGCCTACTGCTACATTGAAAACGCCGGACAGGGGCTCAATGACGTATCTGACGGAATCAATGCCCCAAATATTCAATCAAATGCCCATATCCACCATAACGCGTTTTTCAATAATGTTTCTGAGGCCATCGATATTGGGGCCGGTAAAAACCACCTGGTAGAATACAACAAGATCGATGGAAACGGATATATCGACTCAGGAGGGATAAAAACCCATGTACAAACCGGGAATAAAATTCATGATACTGAGAATGTAACCATCAGGTATAATATTATTTATGATTGTATTCAGCATGGAATTCAAATCCAGGATGCCAGAAACATTAAGGTTTACAATAATACGGTTTATCAAAATCATCCGGACAGTAAGGTCGTTCTGCTTTTAGGCACCGCCAATGACAACATGTACAACCCCTCAGATTGGATTGCAGGCAATCAAATCACCAACAACATATTTTTTGGTAACACACACAACCCAAAACAGACAGTCGTCAGATTCCCGGGTAATAAACGCGGCAAACCCAATACAATCTGGAATGATACCATCAATTTTAAAATTCAAAGGAATATTATCTACGGTGGTGATGATCAGCGTTTATTATTGGTCCGGGTGGTTCAGGACTCCTTCATTGACTTTTTTAATACCCCTGCCCAGGGAGGGTTTACGTTTAAAGATTTTTCTAAGCTTCATGAAAATAATAGCATCCTCAACCCAAGGCTCAAAGACCCGGAAGGTCAGGATTTCAGTCTTTTAGCCAATTCACCTGCGATTGATCAGGGGATCAGATACGATGTAAAACAGGACTTCCTGGAAAATCCGATTCTGGGTTATCCCGATTTAGGGGCGATAGAAAGTACTTCTAAGTAGGCTACGGGTCATAGTTTTTTAAAAAAATCTATCAGTTTATCGCCATAGCGCAGATAATTGAAATGTTCATTGCCTAATTTCCACCCGTTTTGGCCAATTAACTTCGCCTTTTCAGGGTCTTTAACAACCATCTCCATTTTTTTCGAATACGCTTTGACATCGTAACTGGCCGCTACATAGGCATTTTTGTCGTCTTCAAAAAAATGAACAATTTCTCCGACATTAGTGGTAATAATGGGGTTAGATGAAGCACTATATTCACCAATTTTATGCGGAAAACGGGCGATGTCCCGGGGTACCGGCCGCAATGGGATCAACAATCCCTTGGCATTGAGGTATAAGTCCACCAGTTCCCGGTACGGTAATTCTTTAAAAGTTTTAATCAAATCCGCCTTTTTGCGATGTGCAATTTCCTGTTGCAATAGTGCCAATCCCTCTTTTGACCCGTTTACTACCAAATAAAGATAATACGGAGTGTCTTCATCGATCCTGTCAAATGCCTCGAGAATAAATTCAATAAGCTCCCTGTTTAAAAGACCGCAAAACAAAAAATAGGGTTCAACCGTTTTTTTTTGATCAGGGTTAAATTTTGAAAAATCACAGAGGGCAGGAATCTTTATACACGGCTTTCGAGGGCTTTTTTCTTTAACCATATTTTCCAAAAACTCACTGATCGGGATTACCCCATCTACCAAACCAAACGCATACCGCTCGAACAAGTAATCATTAAAACCTGTCTTCTTACCTTTTTCCCTGGACAATGCCGAATTAAACTCAGCAAAATTGAGCACAGTTTTGAAACCTAACAGTTTCGACAGTAAAAAATATAACAAAATCGAATCAAATCGCTTGGAAGATATGATGGCAACATCCAGTTGTTTTTTAAATGATAATTTCATCAGAAGTGCAATTTCCCCAATGACTCCATACATCTTTAAAAAATTTCTTTTCAGGAAGCTTTTCGGCCGAAAGGGAGTACCACTTGTATGTACATACCTGATCTGCCCGTAACTCCCTGATTTTTGAATCTCAATGCCTTTTTTTCTTTTATGCACACCATATCTGCAGATGACCAAAACCCGGGCGCCCGCGGCAATTAAACTTTTGCTTACCAGCTTAATCTTTTGTATTTCTGCCAGCCCTACAGGAAATCCAAATCCACCCAAATAAACAATGTGTTCTATGTTGTTATTCATTTCAAAACCGCTTTTTAACATTTCTTGTTTCGTAAAAATATTTCTGCAAGGTTAACGGGGATATCTGTCCGGTTTGTCGATAATCATTTTGTCTTAATCTGGTCGATACTGGCAGGAAAAGCATATCCTTGAATCACAAATAATTTATAATACATAGCCAGGGCGAATAACATCATATAGTAACCATAGAAAGATATAGAAATAAATACTGCCGTGCTGTTAATCAGAAAATAATTCATTATAAAAGCGAAAAACATCGGGTTTCCGGTTTTTTCATAGACCCTATAACTTTTCCTCCAAACCTGTATCCAAAAGATGATGAGTAAGATAATGGCAATGATGCCGCCCCTGAAAAGAATATCGAAGAAGCCAACATGAATACCTATGTAAAACATGCTAAGGTACTCAGGAAAATCCCAGCTACTTACCCCAAAACCAAATATCGGTTTACGGGCAAAGAAGGTTTCAAAAAATATTCTGGATGACTCGGTTCTTCCGGTATAGGTTTCTGCTGAAATCCTGTTTTTGTAAATCGCCGATTGCTCGATTTGCTCAAACAGAAAGAAATAAATAAAAAACAGCACAATGCCTCCGATAATCATGAGGCTCGTGCGACTTTTCGGATACCGGTGATAGAGAAAAAACATACCTGCTATCAGAAACATCAGCCAGCAATACTTGGCGAATATTACAAACACACCAAAAGCCAGCATGCCCGTCAATATCAGGTATTTGGTCTGATACCGGTAAAAATTTTGAAACAGAAAATAGGTTGACAAACAGCCCAGGGCGATCGCCCCCTCATTGGCCCCTAGTCCACGGTAAAGTGAATTGTTCCTGTAAACCCCGGGCATTACTTCGTAATGTGTGATATGGTCAATGGCCTCTTGCGTACCCCCACTATAGAAAAAAGGGTCAATCGTCAGTTGTATAAAGCTCGCTAAAAAAGACCCCACCCCCACAATAGCCAAAACAATCGTAAACTTTTTATAATCCTCCGGTTTAAAATCAATGTTATCAAAATACAACATCAAAAAAATCGGCAATGAAAAATTGATGACTTCAGGCATCACCAGTGTATCCTGTATCAGCCGGTTTATAAAGAGATAAGCGTAGTAGATCAAAAGCCATACCGTCAGAGAGGAAACCTTTAATACAAAATTATTAATCACAAAAAGATAGGGTACAAATAAAGCCATCAAAAGTAAAAAGAGCCTTTCTCCCTCCATAAGAATGGGTCCAAACTGGAATTCAGGAATCAGGCCACCTGCAAAAGGTACCGACAAAAAGAAAATCAATGCGTATTTTCTGGCGAGATTCATAATAAACTAGGATCACATTATTTCCTGATACAAATCCACATGCTTTTGTGCAACGGAGGTCCGGGCATACGCCCTTACAGCTTTTTCTCTGGCATTTTTTGACAAATTCCGGTTTTTTCCGGCTTCCTGCAGCACCCATTCAATACCATGGGCCAGATCATGGTTATCAGAGGCACGGGCAAGATAGCCACATTTTTGATGCTCAATCATATCACTGTTTCCTCCTATGTCAAAAGCTACGACCGGTAACCCACAAGACAAAGATTCCATGATGGTATTACTTAAATTTTCCTGTAGAGATGGCACTATCATCACATCAGCGGCACTGTAAAGCTCTGCCAGGGATCGATCGTCATTTACCCTGCCTATAAAGTTTATTTTTAGCCCAAACTCAGGTAATTCTTTCGACTCAGCCGCTCCGAATATCATTAGTTCGATAGCACTACGATCAATGCCATCTTTATTGGAAAGGATATGCAATGCCTCACGCAGTTGTGCAAACCCTTTTCTGGGGTCACCGGTTGGTTTCAAAGCCCCAAACAGAATTAAGCGCTTGTCCTTGGGAATATGCCATTTTTGCCTCACTTCTTCCCTCGATAAAGGCCTGAACAAATCAGTATCAATGCCATTGGGTATGACATGGACAGGAATATTTTTCAGTAATGAGCTTTCCTTAGCACACTGTCCCAGCCAATGACTGGGGGTAACAACATGCAGTTTGGAAATTTTCCGATAGACCTTTTCCTTGCGCTGAAAGATTTCGGCGCTAAGATCCCAGGGCTCATGAGAATTTAATACAGGGCAGGCTCCACACCGGTTTAAGTACTTATCGCATCCCTGTGTGTAGTGACACCCCCCCGTAAAGGCCCACATATCATGTAAGGTCCAAACAATGGGTTGGCTGACTTTTAGCAAGGACTCCAGTTTTATAAATCCTTTGCTAAACCAGTGTAAATGTATGACATCCGGATTATACCGTCTGACAAAAGATGAAAAACGGTCCGGATGAATGGCCATCGTATAACTCACATCATTTTTGATGTGATAATTTCTTTTTTTGAACCTGACATAACGATTAAATATTTTATCGATGATTTTACCATAAGGCAAACCATAATGGATTACGGCATCATCATTAGAAAATTTTGTCTTTGCCAAAAACCTGGAATCCACGCCAATTGACAGCAAACCTGTATGCAGCCTGTAAGAGGCCCTTGCAGCGCCGGAACCGGCATCAACCGTATTGACAAGCATAACTTTCATAGATTCAAATTTCGTTTTTAGCTTTTTGAAACCCGCATCAGCGCGCTCATTACCTGACTATGTTTTGCGCGAATAACCGGCGCTGCTACTCATATCGCTCTTTTCGAATTAGTGGTTCTTTAACCAAATTGACAGATCTTTATTAATTAAACCCGAGAGTTTCCTGATATTCGATTCATAGGTGTCGGCAAGCTCACTTTTCAACCGTTCGTTCAGGGGAGGAATTTTTTGCCTGGTTAAACCTAATTTAAGTAGTCTGTCCCTTTCTTCTTTACTCTCGAATTTAATGATTCTCAATCTACATAATATTTTGGTAGATTTTCTGAGAAAAAACTGAAGGCTGGGATGAATAACCTTGTAAGACCTGTTATAAACTTTTGAGATATCCGGCAAATACGCCGGGTTTACGCCTAAAAAATCAAGAATTTCTTTCAGTATTTTTGGTGTGTCACGGGTGAACTCCTCAAATAATCCCACATAGACATGCTCTTTGCCAAAAGTTTTTAAATAACGGTTCACCTGATCCAGATACATCCCTGAGTTCAGGTATAGATAGTTATAATAATAATTAGGCTCCCAGAACCCGGACATTTTGTGAATGCGCTTCTTTTCCCTTTTCAATGCTTTGCCGAATGAGGCAGAATATTCATACCCATCCTGAACCATCCAGTTATACATCGAATAGGCTCGGTTTATAGGATTTCTTAACAAAATGATGATCTTCACATCGAGGTTATGACCGGTCATGTATCTGTGGATTTTTTCCGGACAATCGGGACAGGTCAAATAAGCCGTGGAAGCCTCACCGATTCTTTTATGTTCACTTTTTGCCCTTTCAAATACTTTAAAATAGGCTTCTTCATCGATAAACCTTTCAGGGTTGCTAAAGTATCTCGGCTCTTTAAACAATTCATCCTCTGGCATATAAATCTCAGGATGTTCTCTGAGATATTGCCAAAGAGATGACGTGCCGGACTTTGCCGCACCCACAATAAAAAAATTTGGTTTATTACTCATTTCGATAATGTTTATTTATTCCATAGGCCCACCGCCCTGTTTTCAATTATTTTGCGATACTGGATCACCCTTAAAACAATGCTGATTAATATGGAAGTTATAGTAGCCAGAATGACGCCTGTGGCCCCTAACCCGAATTCTTTGGCAAACAGGATAGACAAGGGTACATTGACCAGAATGGAAAAAATGCCGGTCATTAATTGCAGCCTTAATTTGCCAACACCATTGATAAAGTTTACAAATATGAGGTTAAATGACTGTAGAATGGCAAACAGCGCCATCGATAAAGACAGGGAAAAAGGTACGATAATCTCCTCTCCCACCCAAAACTCATAAAAAGTATCTGCCAGTAATAGCATTACCAAAACCGGTATTGTAAAAAGAAACCAAAACCTCAACAGCTTGTTGATGACGTTTTTTATCCATTGGTACTCTTTTTTTTCATAGGCTTCGGTAAAAGAAGACCAAAAAGGACTCATGACAATGGTAAAAACCATTACAAACATCCCAAAGCATTTGTAAGCAATGCTGTAGGGCGTCACAGATTCAGGGCCGAGGATCTGGGTTATGATCATATTATCGGTAGCAAACAGTACAACCGCGGCAATCTGAATAATAAAAAATTGCAGGCCAAAGTTCATCAGGGTTTTGGCTTCTTTAAAATCAACAGATTTAAAATCCGGAACGTAAGCCTTATATTTTGTTCGAAACAAAATGACACTTGCCAACAGAAACACCAATACCGGTGCCGCAGAGATGGTTACGCCTAAAAGCAACAAAGATCCTTCGGTGGTATTGATCAGAATTATGACCACAATAAGCGAGATAAGCTGGCTGGCAAAGTTCATCAGGTTATTGGCGGCAGGCAACTGATCCGCCAAAAGGATGCTGCCGATCAGTTTCAAAACAAATTGCAAACAAAAAAAAGCAAACACATAATAGGCCAGGCTGTTAAGTTCATTCTCCAACGCCGGATCGGCATTGAGTATTGCGGCCCAGTTCAGAAAGGGATGAATGGCATTGAATATAAGAAACAAGACCACCATAATGACCAATATCAAAGCATAAGTGGTGCTTACATAGGTTTTTGCCAAATGATCCTGGTCCCTCGCCATAGATACTGCAAACTTGTTTCTCAGGCCATTGCCCAAACCAATGTCGAAAAACGTAAACCACCCTATGACTGAGCTTAGTGTAAGCCAGATACCATATTTGGTTTCATTGAGATAATTAAGGGTCAGCGGTACGAGGTAAAAACCAATGAGAATGTTCACCCCCCGGATCCCCAGTGATGCTACAATATTTAGTTTTGCCTTTTGACTGCGTTTATGGCCAGTGGTAAAAAATGAAGATATTTTTTTTGTTAAAAATGTAATAGTGTTCATTGGCACCAAATAGCAGTTCGCAAATATTAATTGATTATTCAATCACTGAAGTGCAACAATCAAGGCTTAAGTCACTATGGAATCTTCACTCTTTTTGCCTACCTGACTTTCGGCTTGATGGGGTCTGCTTACGGGGATTGAATAGGACTTGCCAGTTCGCCTGTTTGACTTTCTTTTGGGTTTGTCGGTTGACAGGTAACCATAACCGTAGTTTATTTCCCTGAGTTTAACATCATTCAAAATCATTGTCAGGTGTTTAATTTTCCTGTTCTGATAAAGTTGATTGGCCTCCTGTATTTGTTTTTTAAGTGTGTAATTTTCTCTTACAACGTAGATGATAATATCACTCTTATCCATCAACTCGAGTCCATCTGAAATGACTCCTATGGGTGGTGTGTCTAAGATGATGTATTCGTATTCATACTTGAGTTCATCCAGCATTCTTCCCATCCGCTCACTTAATATCAGTTCCGTAGGATTCGGTGGAATTCCACCGGGAACAATAACGTCTAAATTCGGGTAGAAAGTGGGTTGTATTACTTTCTCTTTACTGGCAATACCGGCCAGATAATCGCTCAAACCACTCCCTTCTTCCACACCAAAGATGGTGTGGTCATTGTATTTTCTCATGTCACAGTTAATGAGGAGCACTTTCTTACCGTAGTTGGAGAAGATGTAAGAAAGGTTGTTTGAGCAGAATGTTTTTCCTTCCCCGGACATAGATGAAGTAACCAAAAGGATTTTTCCATGTTGGTCATCGTTCTCAATGAGGTACCTGAGATTGGACCTGATAGTCCTGAATGACTCCATCAACGGCGATTTTGAAGCTACATTGGCGATGAACGAATCGTTCTTTTTGTTTTTTACCACCAAACCAGACAATGGTAAGCTGGCAAGTTTAAGCAGTTCTTCTTTTGAACTAATCTTATTGTTAAAGACCTGTATCAACAGGATGATAACAGCAGGGATGGTCAGCCCACACACGATTCCCATCGTGTAATTCAGTACCGGGCTGGGTTTGACAGGTAAAGTTCCTTTGATAATCGGGCTGTCTACAATGATATAGTCTTTGCTATTAGAAGCCTTGGCGATCCCTGCTTCTGCCCTTTTTTGCATTAAAAACAAATAGAGATCTTCACTTAAATCATAATTTCTTTGAATATTAATAAGTTCTCTTTCAGCAGTAGGAAGGTTTCTTACATAATATTTTAACCCGCCTATTGAAGTGTTTATAGAGTTTACTTTGAGTTCATTCTTCTGCTTTAATCCTCTGATACTTTCTAAGATGGTGGTTTTCAGGGCTCTGAGTCTTTCCTGGTTTTGACGGATTAGAGGATTGTTCAACTTTTTGTTCGGATCAATGACATTCAGATTAAGGATGATATCGGAATATTCTTTGGTGGCCTCATTGAGGGTGGGGTCTTCGATACCCAGGGAAGAAGGGTTGACCAACTGATCGGTGGTGTTTAACGAAACAGACTCTTCCAAATCGTTCAGGTAAGTCATTTCAAGCTCCACTAAAGACTTCTCTTTTTCCAGGTCGCGAATATCGTTGTACAACGCACTTCCATCAGTATTGATATCTGTAGACCTGTTGCTTTTTTTGAAAGTTTCCAGTCGTTCTTCTACTACATTGAGCGAATCACTCATATAAAGAATCTGGTTGTCAATGAACTGAATGGTTTTGCTGGCCCTTTCGTTTTTCTGAGAAAGTTCATTTTCAATATAATTCAGAATTAACCGGTTCAGAAAGTCAATCAACTTAGCAGGTGTAGGGCCTTCGATAGATATAGACAATATGGAGGAATTTTCACCGACCGGTCCGATTCGTAAGGCCCTTCTATAAATCTTTTTCAGCCGCTCGTAGGGCTGAACAGTAAACAAAACGTTATCAATCTTCTTCTTTCCCTTGCCCGATGTAAAAAATACCCTAAACCTGAAGCCCTGAATATCTACTAATTCCCCGGTCCTGAACTGCTTGTTTTGTACCAGGGCATTTATTCTTTCCACTTTTTCGTCTTTCTGAAAAAGAGAGGTTTTTTTTTCGGCTGCCTCCACGGTAAAAATGGAATCAGAATTCCGGTTTATTCTCAAATGAAGTCCCCATAAGTTTTTAACCGATGAAGTATCGATTTCAACCCTGACAGGGCTTTTCTTATATAATTCAATGTTATGAATATCTCCTTCCTCGAAATATGAAATGTTCAGTTCCAAATCCCTCAAGGTTTTTTCTATCAGGTTGTATGACCGGAATAATATCGATTCATTCTCCAGGTTAGTAACGTTTCTGCCAAAAAATTCCTCCCCGTAAAGTAAATCCGAAACCGAGTTGGTCACCTCTTTGGGAGCTTTAATTAAAAGAGAAGATTCAACAATATAGACCGGGGTCGTGTAACGGTTTAAACTGGCCGCTATGGCAATACCCACTATCAACGAGGCTATCAGCCAGGGCCAATGCCTGATAATTTTCAGAAATACCTTCTTAAAGTCCAGATGTTTTTCCAGGTTATCTTCCTGAACAGTAGGATTATTGTTGTAATCTCTTGCTTTCAATTTGTTTAAAAATTGCTGATAAGAAGTGTTTAATGATATTTTAGATGTTGTTTGCTTAAAAATAATGATTCACCCGCTGAGAGATGGATACCAGTTAGCCAGGAATACCCGGCCCACCCTCTTTTCATGCTCTAAAATATTAAATTAACCTGTAAAAGAATAAATTATTTTAATATAATTTGGAATTATTTCAAGAAATAATTCCATAAAGCCTGCTGAGGTCAACCCTATCCGATATGCTTGTACATCATATTGCCAACCATTTTTAGCATCCATAGCGGCATTTTGCTAAAATACTTCTTGTTGTTTTTGTAAATTCCCATATAACCCGTTTTAGTTTTTTTTTCGAGACTAATGTTATAATAATTAATTACATCGACATTTGTACCCCAACCTTTTTTAAACTGGCACAAGCCTTCGTTATCCATTCCGGTACGACCGAAACAAAACGTTTTCCAGGTCGAACCGGCGTAATGTTTAATGGCGTCATGTATTAGCAGGTTATTAGGACGGTATTGGTGATATTGATAATCCTGCGCCATATATTTCAATAATACCTGATCTCCGAATTGAAATGCCATTCCCATGGATATTGTTTTATCGGCAAGCTTGGCCACAAAGATATTTCCTAACCCCTCGGAAATTACATACTCATAAATCTTCTGATAAAAATGCAACGGCGCCGGAGGAACCCCATTTTTCTTTTTGTTTTTGCAGTTTAGCTGATAAAACTTTGTGATCGCCTCCCTTGTATTTTCTATCTTAATCCGAATATTATTTTTAACAGCCTTTTTAATATTCATGCGATTTTGACGTCGAAATGTTTTCACTACTTCCTCAAAAGGCTTTTTCAGATCGATCTGGTGAACATAATAGGAATCTGATACAAACTCATTTCCACCGGGATAGTTCAGTCCTCTGAATTCAATAGATTTCCATCCGCTTTTTTTTCCAAAATCAGCGATATCCGATAATACGGTCTGTACATCGACTTTGTCCGGAAACAAGGCGAAGCAATAATCCGAGAACGGTAAGGAAACCCCCCGTTTCCCGGTAATAAAACTGTCTATTTCCATAACCGGAACAACCCCCACAATTTGATCATGATCAAAAATTCCAAAATATCTTGCCCTGTATTTGTAGGATTGGGATAATACTTCACACCAATTCGCCGTGTGAAATATACTGCCTCCCAATTCATGAATGATGTTATCCCAGTTTTCAGTTTTTGCAGGGTGCAAAATCTTTACTTCATGGTTCATGGTTCAATCTGAAATTTAATACTTACAGGTGAGGTACTTATTTCATAGTACTATAAAATTCATATAATTTGTCGGCAACAATATCATGCCCCCTTTCCACAAAATGAACGTCGTGCTTGAAATAATCGCTGGCTTGTAAACTTTGGCTTAAATCCAGGCAGGCAATTGTTTCCCGTTCACAGATATTCATAATGAAATCCACATTTTTTCCATCCTTTTTGAGTAGATCCTCCCTAAAAGGGATAACGACTACCCCGAATTGCGCGCCGCTCGTGACGACTTCTTCATTGAACCGAAGTATGAGCTTGCGGGTAATATCATATTTGTAATCAGACGAACCGCCGGACTCAGCCTTGTCAGAGGTAGTGATTTTAACATTCATTTTTGACTCTATCAGGTTTTTGAGAAAGAAAACCGCATGAGAGTGTTCATATAACCATCTTTTAAAGGTCAGATATTGCACTTTCATCCAACCCGTATTATTCTCAGGAAATACAAGTTCACCCTCCTTATCCAGGTAGGCAAAGGATTTTCTCAGGTTATCGGTATAATCATTGCCTGTATAAAATAGTAGCCAAACAAATTGGGGGTCTACCAAATCTTTGTACTTTCTGAATGCCAGCAACTCCTGAGCGGTAGAATATCCCTGTGAACCGATGGCAATAACCCTGGCGTCAGGATCGTCCTTTTGCTGCAAGGCTTTTTCAAATTGCTCATGAAAGATCCGATTGTAATCCATTTCCAGGCTTTCCAGAAATGAGTCCCCGAGTAGGGCGATTCTTAAGCCCCCGGCATTCGACGCTTCAACATCATCATCCCTGAATCCCAGATTATTATACCGGTAAGACGACGCTATGGTATCCTTGGTCCGGATGTAGACTCCTTCTCCAAAGGGTTTACCTCTCCAGCCCAGCTCGTGGTCATAGGTAGCCAGTCTTTTGGTTTCCTGTACCACAAAAAGCCTAACCATAACTTCTCCCAGGAACAGGGCAAAAACCGTCGATATCGAGAGTAAAATAAAATTTGATTTAAGGGTAGTTAATTTCATCATCGATAAAATCATTATAGAACATCCGGCATCTTAAAAACAGGAGCATTCTTTCCGCCAATCCATGTTCCTTTAAAAATTTTTTCAAATGAAAATAAAATCCTGTTTCAGAACAATCAGGTCATAGCAATGATCCAAATTTTAACACGGATTCCGGCTTCATATTATAGTTCAAGGTAACTAGGTCAATATTATGTCAGACAAGGTATTGAAAATTTCAAAATTAACCTATAAATAGTACAAAAAAATATAAAAATTTTACTTTAAACTGACAAAACCTGCTCTTTCCAAAACCTTGAAAGGGTTTTAGGTAAGGCATTCCAAAACTGCCCGGAATAACGGCTGTTAAGATACATCAACAATTCCTCATACATAGCGGAAGGGAATTCTTCAAGGCCTGGTTTCTTATTATCGAAAGCCACATAATCAGGATGAACATTGACCAAAACCATACCACCTTTGGACACAATCCAGTCGACTTTTTTCTTCCAGATGTCAATGGTTTTCTCCCTCATCAAAACATAGGGCGTAAAATCCTGGGCAATCGTATAAGGCAATTCAACATAGCCACTGCCGTTTTTTGCCACCCAAAAAGGGTAAATTGTTGCTACGCCATCAGATTGTGGTTCAAAAGGGTCGGTATCAAAGGTGGAAAGATCATACGCAATATCCAGGTCATGTATCCAATCCAGGTTATGGTGCATTGCAGGTGCCCTGAAGCCAACAACCTGCCATTCCTTGATATAAGCATTGATTTTTTTGGCCCTTTCCAGAAAAGTCTTCCTGGATTGAAAAAGTTTACCGTCGTGATTTAATCCATGCACCCCAACCTCAAATCCATTGGCTTGCAGGTGATTTCTCAAAGCCGGCGACACCTTATACCTTTCAGGAACGAAGTTAAAGGAAGAAACAAAACCGTGTTTTTGTTCCAAAGCCATCAGGGATTTACAGCGGTCATGCCCTCTTTGCAATTCAACATCGTGGGTCAGTACCACTGCGAATTTTTTGCCATCCGGCCATCCGGAAAAACCTTCGGGCCGGGCACCGGCCTTTTCCAAAATCGGCCAGACATCTGCATATTTTGACAGTTTACGGTAAATCAACTTCCTTCTTAACCAGAGTTGTAACCCTCTTGGAATCAGGGGTTTCAAGGTGTAAAAAACAACATTGATAAATTTGGATTTGCCCATTAAATGTAAATTACGTGCCATTGGAAAATGATTTTTCTAAAAACTACTTATGATAGGCAGAATGACCACTGATGGCGGCTGCAATGAGCTTTTCCTGAACGGATCGGGCCCTGGCGTAAAATAGATCTACCCCTGAATAACGCCATTCAAACAAATCCTCCTTATCCAAAATCTTCCTTACCATGGGATGCAATTTTCGTCGATAGGCTGATTTATCCGGGTAAAGCAAGGAATAGGAGAAGCTTTCGTCCCCACCACATTGCAGGGTAACAGGAATTTGGATAGAATCAAATTTTGTTGGATACCTGTCTTCTTCAATTAAGACGTCTTCTGCTGAGTGGGTTTGCGTCATGCAATGAAAATATCTCACCCCCACACCCAGGATTAAGGTATTACCATGTGACATTTTATCAAAAGGGCTCCCCTTTCCACAGCCAGTGAGGCACAATTCATGATCAGCAGTTAGGTAATCGGCTTTTGGGCCATAGGCAGTAATTCGGTGCGTAGGATGCCGGCTCACCTTAACACCGGGATAATTCCGGAAGATTTCAGTAAGTACCCCCATTTGAGAAGGCATTTTGTCCACGTAAAAAGTGGGTTTATCGGTAAAGTATTGCCTGATATTGTAATTGTAAGCCCTTCCTCCAAAAAAGAAAGCCGGCATAACCAAAGTTTTTTCAGGCCCGCAAATTGACAACAACAACTCAAGCAACTCCCTGGGACTGCCTTTGTACATGGGCAGCATCGTGTTATAAGAGCTATGCACCATCAAAATGTCGAATTCAGCAGGCAATTTTTTTTCCAATGCTCGTTTTAAATCCTGTGATGAAAAATTACCATAGCGCTTTTCCTTCAAAGGGCGTAATTTTTTTTCCAGGTCATACTTGACCATTTTTAGTTTGTTGCGGGTTTTTTGGTCAAATACATTTCTTAGCAGGTAATAAAACTTCGCTTTCATCTCATTGGACTGTTTCCTGTTTTAACGATTTCAGGTCGAAATCTTCAAATTTAGCAAAACTATATTTGTCTCCACCAGCGGCTATAAAATCAAGAAATGACTCAAGGCTTTTTTCATTGATTTTTGTGTAAAGTTTGGAATGCCCTATCGATACCACCGGCAGTTTTTTTCCGAGATGGCCATACTCCCTGTTTATTCGCTTTAATCCTTTTATTAACTGGGTACCGGTACATTGGTTAAAATCAAGCTTCCAGGCGTGTTTATCCTTAAAAAAGGAGACTAATCCGGCAAGTTTAGATGCTTTTTGGCCACTCATGGGGGGTTCATCTTCCAGATCCCGGTGTTTTGCATGTTTGTGTTGACTCGCCTGAAACACACGAAAAACCCGGTTGGGCGTTAAAAATGCCCATACATTTTTCAGTTCCGAATAAATTGGTATTTCGACCAAAGCCCCATCGGGGTCTCTTTTGCATACATCCTCCATATCGACAGGCCAGGGCACGAGATCACTGTAAGAATCGGTGTAATCAAATTTCACCCGGTCATTTCGCTTTCCGTATTTAAATACCGAAGTGTCAATTTTAATATGCTGTTCTATCAAAGCCCTGACGATGTTTTCAGAGGGGCTCATCGACCAGTTGGCTGCTCTGAAGGTATGACACCGGTAATTGGGATCTACACGGGTCAGCAAGGACTCCAGATAAGCCTTGCAGGTCCCGATCATTTCCAAAACACGGGAATAAGGCAAATCGGCCAGGCTATATTCGTCCCAATGTTGTTGCCATGCGCCGTTTACCAGCCTGGATTTAAAATAAGATGAATGGATATGCAGTTGCACATCATGACCTGTAGCAACCGCCCGTTTCAGTTGCTCTTCGATTTTAAGATAATCAAAAGTGTCTTTTCCTGTGGTTTCAAAATGTTCCTTGAATTTAAGTATTTCAGCTACATCGGCCATAATTGTCAGTTTGGCGCCATACCTGTCAAATTGTTCCAGCATCCGGTCGGTAGGTGACACCATCAGTTGCCCGGGTGCTCCCTCACCATTGCCGTGTATTTCGTAATCTAAAGTAAACAGAACTCCAAACATGTGCTTAAAATTAATATTCGCTTTTATGCTTCAACAAGGTTTATCACTTCCTCGACAATCTTTTGCAAAGCCGGGCTTTGGCCTTTTAGGGTATCTGCTTTTTTTTCGCTTTTTTTCAACATCACCTTATGCTGTATATCTTCTTCTGACCTGATTAAAAAGAGGCGGCCGGAAGTTTCAAGATAATGGTCCACAGCGCCAATTTTTCCACCAAAAATACTATAGGCAGGTACGCCAAGGGCCGCAGATTCCCTGATCATAGTACCACCTCCGCTGATCACCAAATCGGAGTGCCAAACGAGGTTCAGGCCATCTAATACTTTACCGGGAATAATGATTTTTCCACTTCCAAGATATTTCCTGTACTTTTTTTCAATATCAGCCTGCTGTTCCGTCGTTCTTGGTAAAATGATCAGTTTGGTATGCTCATTGGCCAAAACATGCTCCATAGTCATTTGAAATAGCCGGTCGCTCAATTCGGTATGGTAGTGGGCGGCGGTAGCAGGGGGCCTTACAGAAACTACGATATGGTTTTCATGGATATTCAGATAAGATAGTATCGAAGGGTCGGGTTGCAGGTTTTGTTTGTAAACATCCTCCTTGATTCCAGGGAACCTCGCTACTTTTTTAAAATATTTTTTAGTGAAGGATTCAGGCATCACCTCCGGTACAATACCCAGTGTAGGTACTAACAATGGGAATTCGGCGGAATGCTCGTAATCAGTCGCTACCACACATTTCATTCCTGCCAAACTTGCGAATAAAAACTGGGACCTCGAGCCATGTGACAACGCCAGGTCCGGTCTTTCTCTGATAAAAACCGGTAACATTTGCATTGCTCTGAAAAGTACACCTAAAGTTTTCAAAAGCTTATTTTTCCCAAAATGCTTGCCTAATGGCCGGTAGTCAAACTGGAAATAATCCGCTAAGCCAATAGCCTGGGCGTAGTCCCTCACAGTAATTAACACCTCATAATTCTTTTTTTGAAGTTCCTGAATAATCGGATTAAAAAACGGGATATGAGGAGAGTTATCGAGGTCTATCCAGATTTTTTTTGTTTTTTTTGCCATAGAAAAAATCATATATGCAATAGCATCATGTCACCGAGTCCCTCATCAGTGCCGGCTTGTCAACTTTGCCGGTCGAGGTTTTAGGTAAGCTCTGCCGGAACTCCACGATTTCCGGCACCATATACTTTGGAATTTTCTCGGAGCAATACATGCGCACATCAGTTGCTTCCAGGAAATGACCTGCTTTTAAGGTAATCACGGCCTTTATCCGGTTGGTGATCAAATCGTCGGGTATGGCGATTACCGCAACTTCACTCACCGAGGGATGCGTGTAAAGTGCTGCTTCGATCTCCCCGATTTCTATCCTGTAGCCGCGGCTTTTGATCATATGATCCACACGGCCAATGTAAACATAATCCCCATCTTCATTCAGTGCGACAAGGTCTCCGGTTTTGTATATTTTCTCATCAAAATTTTTCTGAAAGGTATTGGGAACAAACACTTTGCCGGTCCGGTCCTCAGCCCCCCAATAACCCCGGGCCACACAGGTGCCCCTGGCCAGTAGTTCTCCTTCTTCACCTGCTTCCGTGACAATTTTTCCCTCTTTTGTCACGGCAAATACCTCCATGTTTTCACAGCATTTTCCGATAGGAATCGGTTTGGTTTGATCGGGCGGAATCGGGGGAACACGGTAATAGGTGATTACATTGGTCTCAGTAGGGCCATACAGGTTAATGTATTGTTTGCCCGGTATTAGGGTCATCAATTGACGGAGATATTTAACGGGAAATACTTCACCGGCAAAGATGATCATGCGTAAACTTAAAAAATCTTTTCGATCCGGTTGTCCGTGCAATACCATCATTGATAAGATAGAAGGCACAGAGTACCAGACAGATATGTGGTTATCCTGTATCCATGTTGACAACCTTATTGGAAACATGGACAAAGTTTCCGGCACAGGACATAATGTACCTCCCACTTTCATACAACAAAAAATGTCCAATATGGAAAGGTCGAAATGCAGGGGGGCGTGGTTGGAAAAAATGTCATTTTCATCCACCTTCAGGTAGTCTACAACCCAGTTGACAAAAGTAAATGCGTTCAAATGCGAAATCATTACTCCCTTTGGGGTACCTGTAGAACCGGAAGTGTAAAGAATGTAAGCAAGGTCAGATGAAATATTTCTGATTTCAGGTACACCTGCATAGCGGGCCGCCAGCACCTCCTCCCACAATATTGGCTTTTTATCAATACCTTCTGCAACCTCATGCCTGTTGTCTGTAACTATGATTGTCTCTACTGCTGTTTTTGAAAGGATATCAGGGAGTGCCTTTGATTTTGCCGAGGAGGTGAGTAAACATTTTATCTGGCAGTTATCGATGATGTAAGAGATTCTGGCAGCCGGTGCAACAGGGTCGAGGGGCACGTATACTGCATTGGCCTTTAAAATGGAAAATATGCAAATAATGGACTCAACGGATTTGTTGAGAAAAATGCCGACACGGTCGCCCCGGTCAACGCCATTTTGGGTCATAAAACTTGCCAATCTGTTGGTCTTGTCGTGCAGTTCAGCATAGGTAATCTTATCATCACCAAAAATTACAGCATCTTTTTCCGGATACTTTTCCGCACTGGTTATCAGTAATTGTTGCAGTACATAACTCATGGCAAAACTTAAAATTTAATTAAATATCAAACAATTTATCTGATAAGTTTTTAACCTTTCGAAGGCGCCTGCTAAGCGATATGCCTGTAAGCCAGCTTACCGGTCAGCCTTAATAACAAATCCGGCATATGTCGAAAAATGGTATTGTAAAAACTTCCTACCTTTGCACTGTCTTTAACATATCTACCTGCTTTCATACTATATTTATAGTAGTTGACTTCATGCTCTTGTGGACGCCAGCCGAGCTTAAAGTTGCGTAATCCCTGATTATCGATATCCGTTCGACCCAGATTCAATGCTTTAAATCCAAGTTCATGAGCCTTTGAGATGCCCTGCCAAAGCATGGCATAACTGGGTCTTTTTAATTGATAGCTGAAATCAGAAGCGCCGTATTTATAAATTATCTCATCTCCAAAGTGCAGGAATACACCGCTGGCTACCGCCCGGCCTTCGAAACTGGTGTTTACAATAAATCCAAGATCTTTTTGGATAATCACCTCATGCAGCTTTTTAAAAAACGCTACAGGTTGGGGAGGTAAACCATGACGCCTCCTGGTAAGACAGTTTAGTCTGTAAAAAGCTTCAACTGCCTCTTTACGCTTCGATACTTCATTTTTAATTTGCTCTTTCACCGATTTTTTGATGCCTCTTTTGGTATTACTACGCAATGCCTTAAACGATTCTTCCAGGTTGGTTACCAATGGTAGCTTATGCTCATAAAAAACCGAAGAAGGCTTTATACCGGTGTCAAAAAATTGACTTCCTCCTCTCACTTCATAGTATTTCCAATCATTGCTTTTGGCATAATTCCTCACGGCTTCCAGCAAGGATTGAAATGCACTTCCATCCTGTACCAACGGTTCGCAAGTATCTGAAAAAGGCAATGACACACCTCTTCTTCCGGTAATGAAACTGTCCACCTCAAGTATTGGGATCACACCTTTAATTTCACCGGCTTCATACAAGGTGAAATAAACGGGCTTGTAACCATATACGCCACTTAATACCTCCGCCCAATTTGAAGAGTGGAAGATAGAATGTCCTTTCAACCTCAGCACCTGTTCATTCCACCCCTTGATAACCCTGGGGTCGACTACTTTAACTATACGCATACGATTACCATACTGCCCGACAGATCAGATTCCCTTTTTATTAAAACCCAGAGTACCTAAGCCATTTTCTTTTCAACCAGGGATGCGATGGCATCAATGGAGGAGAAGTTTTCCGGTACTAACTCCATGTCATCTATTTGCACGGAATGATTGTCCTCCAGAAAACCAATAAGTTTCATCATGCCCAATGAATCGATCACCCCTGACTCAATTAACTGATCACTATCGGATAACTCACGATGATCTTTGTTGTTAACAAGCTCCGATTTGATGTAATTCCTGATTGACTCTTTAATCTCCATGTGCTCCTACTAAAATATTATGCTATAAATTATTTAATGATTTCCACCAAAAGTTAAATTACTTATTGAAATAATCTAACTTTTTGGCAAATTAATTTTATTATTCAATATTTCAAACTTATTTAAACAAAATGCCTTAAGAATATTAAACCGGAAGACCTTCAAACTTGGCGATGGTATTTCTGAGTGTTTCTGAAGTACCTGACCAGATGTTAAAAGAAAGACTATCCCTTAAATCCCGGTTGATAAATGACTCCAGTAAATACCCCCTGACACCAAATATCTGCATGGCATCCATTTCAAACCGGATAAAGTTATCGCTAACAAAAAGTTTGGCGATGGCCGCGTCCTGTGCACAGGTGTGCATGGATTTACCACTTGACAGTTTGGAGGCCAGATCATAAATTACCTGCCTGCTTAACCTTTGCCTCATCACCATATCGGCAATTTTGGATGAAATTTGCTGATAGGCCCCAATAGGCTTGTCAAATTGATTTCTTGTTTTAGCCCGCTCAATACATGCTTTGAGCCCTCTGTTCATCGGCCCCAGGGCACTTGAGATGAGGACTGCCCTTTCCCAACCGGTAGATTCAGCCAAAACTCTCAAACCGCCACCTTTTCCACCCAGGATGTTTGATTTGGGCACCAGAACATTATCAAAAACAAGTTCTCCCATCCTAACAGTCCGCAGCCCGATTTTTTCGAATTCCCGGCCATGCGATGCGCCCTCATTATTCATGTCCACCAGAAATGCCGTCAGGCTAAAAGGGCTCCTGGCTTCCGAAGTTTTGGCAAAAACAATGGCTGAATCTGCGTAAGGGGCATTGGTGATATAGCATTTTCGGCCATTGATCCGGTAATTATCTCCTTCTTCTGTGGCAGTGGTTTGCATAGAATAGGCATCACTTCCGGAAGTTTCTTCTGTGAATCCATAAGCAGCCAACCGGTTTCCATTCATCAATTCAGGTAAATATTTTTCTTTCAGGGCTTCATCGGCAAACTGCTTGATCGTCAATTGAATTCCGCAAAGCTGATTACCCAAAGCATACACAAAGCCACCGTCCCGGCAACCTTCTCCAAATCCTTCAAAAGCGGCTACTACATGAGTGACAGGGACTTCCATACCTCCCAGTGAAGCGGGCATCATCATGCTCAGTAAGCCTATTTCTGCCGCCTTTTTCCAGCGCTGCAGGGAAAAATCCCCGGTTTTGTCTCTTTCAGCGAAATCGCCTGAAAAATAATCAAGCGCAAGCTGATGGTATTTTCCCTTCATCGCATCAATTTCGGGATTTTCCCAAGGTTGCATATGACTAATTTATATTACCAGTAGGTTTCGGAAGGTTTACTGAGATCGGTACCGAATGCTGCCTTCCCTAAATAAGACAGACATTCATCGCTGGTAGCAGGCATTAAGCCACCACAGCGAGCGTCCCGGTAGTACCGCTCGAGGGGAAGTCTTTTGGCAAGACTGCTGGCCCCACACATCCTGATCGCCTGTGAAGTAAGCCACGGCCCCAGTTCACTCACCAAATATTTTGCATGATGAATGGCGTTATTGGCTTCCTGTGAGCCTAATTTTTCTTTGACCAATCTTGCGGCATTGTAGGTAATGCCACGGGCAGATTCCAAGGCGGAAAACAGCGCTCCGACTCTATATTGAATGGTTGGATCCTCGCTCAGTGGCGTGTCGGTGCCAGGTTTCTTTTTCTTCTTTAAATATGCAATCAAAAACTGAAAAGTGGCTGTACTGATACCTAAATAAACCCCAACATAACCCCCTACCAGCCAATGAGGTTCCCTGGCAATTTTATACAGTGCCATTCCCTCACTACCTAAAAAAAGTGCTTCTTTAGGTACCGAACAGTTTTCAAAATATACCGGATTGGTAGCTGTACCCCTCATGCCAAGAACATCCCAAACCTCCTCGATACGGGTGCCTGGGTTTTCTTTTTCCACCACCAGATAAGATATGGCCGGGATTTCACTGGTGCTGTCGGCAGATTTTGCAGCCACCACATAATAATCAGCATAACCGGCCATCGATACAAATGATTTAATACCATTAATGACAAACCCATCATCTACCCGCCGGTAGGTCGTTTTCAATTTACTGAAATGGGCCCCTATGCCAGGTTCTGAAGAGGCAGAGGCAAATACCTTTTTTTCATTGATTGATTGATGGTACACCCAATCCCTGAATTCCTTCATGATCCTTCCCCTGCTTCCCCCGATTCCTTCCAGATTAAGTTCTGCAATACTACCTACGGCAATGTTATGCATATTGAAGGTCAGGGCCGTTGATGAACAACCCATGGCAAGTTGCTCCAAGGCCTTTGTATAAGTAACAAAATCTGCTCCAAAACCACCGAATTCTTTCGGTATCATGATACCGAGCAAACCAGAGGCTTTCAGATCTTCAAAGTTTTCGACGGGGAAGCTTCCTTCCTGATCATATTTTGGAGCCCTTTTGGCAAATACTTCTTTTAGCTGGCGGCATTTTTCGACGATTTCTTCTTTTTCTTCAATGGTGGGTTCAGCAATACTTATATCTATCATTTCTTGGAACTTTTATTGGAATCTTATCAATGAATATAAAAATAAGGCAAATCAAACTTCAACGTACCCCATTTTTTTGATAATAACCGGTGATTTTTGTCACGATCTTAAAAAACCTGCCCTATGGAAGTTATAATTTGAATTCCTGCCATGTCCCTACAATCTTTTAATAATACAAATAAATAAAAAATTATTAATAAAGCTAATTAAATTAATTAAAAATTTACTTCAAAAATTACAATTTTGAGGATGGTAAAGAAAATGAGAAACTTAAGTGATTGGCTATAAAGGATATAGACCGGGTACTGTGAAGGGTGTAAACGGAATGACTAGGTGGTCTTGTTAAATATGGTGAGATCGATCTTTTTGCCTTCTTCCTCCCTTTGATCTTCATAACTCTGTTCCAGATAGGCAAACACAATACGCATAATAAGGATTAAATTAATCAGTAAAAACAGAGAGCCAACAAAAACTAAGAACAGCATCATAGTATTATACCTTTTAGTAGGTTAACAGCAAAAACCCTGATTTGGTTCACAGCTAACCAAATTTTGTAATAAACAATGAAGCTAAAAAATTAAAATATTACTATCTCCCTCAGTTGTAATAAATTAGCCGGAATTGTAGCAGAATTAAGAAAAAATACAATTGTTAACGACTACATTAAAATCTATTTCCCTGAAATACAAGGAATAATTAATAAAAAAATTATAATAATACTATTTTTAAGCTTTATGTTTTAGATTCCCTTAAATATATGCAAATTTTAGATTTCTAAAAATCAAAGTAAGGAGGAAAGAAAAATCCCTGATGAATGATAAAAATTGTAATGACCGGATTTAGAAGGATGGAAGGATGAGGTCTTGGGCAATGAAGTGGTTGGCGTAGTTTTTTTGAGAGGATCAGGGTGGAATATCGGAGGAAAGGTATTGGAATAAGAAAAGGCCTGCTAACGATAACAGGCCTTTTTTTAGTGTGATTACAAATCTTAAGTTATTAAGTTATGTTGCGATATCTCTTTGTTCCTTTTTGTCTCCGAAAAAGACTTTTTTCAGAAAGGCACCGATACCTATCAGGGCAAGGGCAATAAGTTTCCAACCTTTTAACAGGAACATACCGATGACCTTGAAAAAGCCGGCCTTGGCCGCAGCTTTACCGGCAATCAGGGCTCCGATACCATAAGCGGCTACCTTGTCAACACCGGGGTTAAAATCAGCATAACGGTTTCCTTCCCTAAAATCCACGAGGGCCATGACATCACCCATACCTTCCCGGACATGATCCAGTTGATCCATGGTTGCAACGGCATTCAGTACTAAAATACCTCTTCTTCCAAGGATGCGGACATTATAATTAAGGGTATTTTGATCAACATCCTCATCAAATTTCAGGTCGAGGGCCCAGTATAATTTGTGTTGCTCACTGTCATAATGAGGAGGTTCTGCCCAGCCCAGAAGTTCATAGGAACCATAACCCTGACTAATTCTTTGCTTATTGGCCTCTTCGATGTCTTTTTGCATGTCTGTCAGCAATTCATCATAGTCGATTTTCCGGGCATCTTTATCATCTACATATCCTTCTTCCCGATAAGTAATGACAACACCCCAGCCATCATAGCCATAGGGGTTTACAGAATCAGGCAAAATCATACCAAGGGTTTCCCTGGGTGGGTTCCCCCAGGCATCCACAAGGATTTTGTCGGTCTCTCCCGGGTTCAGGTACTTAAAATTTTCAGGTATCTGCAATACCGCAAGGTCATCACCAATGCCAATCTCACCTTTTTGATATTTTAACAGGTTGTTGAGTGAATCGGCTTCCAATAAAAAATCCAGATAATCTGATATGGCAGATGCGTCCTCTGCATTGGCCTCTTGTTTAGGTTCGGGATCGCCGGCTAATGCAACCAGTGTTGGTAACATCAACAAAGCAGTCAAAATTTTCTTCATAAAGTTTATAGTTTGGATTTTATTAATTTCTTGTGAACCAGCGCCTTTACACCAAAAAATGGTGAAGGGGGTAATTTAGCTGGCCGGATTTTACAATTAAAAAATGGCAATGATTTGCCTCTTACTTCTTGTAATTAATACCAGACAGGTGATATTTGTAACCGGTTGGCCGGTACGGGGGAAAAATGGCCCGACCTCTAAAAGTCAAACTGCCCCGTAAAAATGTCAATTGAGGTAGGAGCCCAGAATTTCACCCACAAAATAAGCCAGAAAGGCCGCCAAGCCACCTAGCAATACAGTTTCCGTAATAGATTTAAAAGCATTGGCATGTGTGACCTTGCCCTTGAGATATCCGATTACCATCATGGCAAACCCGGTGGCAAGGCATGAAATGGGGAAGAGCAAACTACGCTCCATTTCTACCCAGATGGCAAGCAGGTAGGAGCTCAGGGGGATCAATCCCACCACAACAAAGGCGATAAAAGTAGCCAGGGCAGTGTTCACCGGTTTTCTGTGATCTTTAATCATTTCCAGCTCTTCTTTCATCATAGTATCTACCCAGATTTTGTTGTTTGAGGTGATCACCTCCACGACCCGGTCGAGTAATTCGCCCTTGAATCCTTTGGCTTTAAAGATATCTTCAATTTCTTGAATTTCAGATTCCCTTTTATGTTCTATCTCCCAGTATTCAATGGCTTTGTGCTTTTCAAAGTTATCGTGCTCGGCCTTGCTTGAAAAATAATTACCAACGGACATGGAGAAGCCGTCGGCCAGCAGGTTGGCAAAACCAAAGATCAAGACCCAGGAAATATCAGCACCCGCTCCAGCAGCGCCTGCCACTACGGCAAATGTGGTGATAGCACCATCAATTCCACCATAAACAAACTCCCCGATGTACTCCGATCGAAAAAACGGAATTTTGCCTGTGGCGTGCAAATCAATTTCATTCATAGTTTCTTAAGTTTATCGAATCAAAGACAAGTCCCAGTTTTTCTCCGGGCTGTAAAAAATTTTACCTTGTTTAACCACCAAGGGCGATGCCACATTGTTATGGTACAACTGGCCGGTTCCCAGGCCTTGTGCCAAACTTACCTTAAATTGCCCGGTAAACTGGCTGATAGCATTTAAACCTATGTTCGACTCGAGTGCGGAAGTAATCCACCATCCTATTTTCAACGACTCGGCCACTTCGATCCACTCTTTTGTGCTGTGAAATCCGCCCAGCAATGTCGGTTTTAGTATAATATACTGTGGCCTTATGGCTTTCAGGAGCTTCAACTTGTCCTGGCAGCCATTTACACCTATCAGCTCCTCATCCAGTGCGACAGGCAGGATTTTAAGTGCACACAGTTCCGCCATCGCCTTCCATTGTCCGGCAGCCAGGGGTTGCTCAATAGAATGAATTTGCAGGGCTGCCAGTTCTGCTAATTTTTTTCTTGCTTCAACGGCCTTAAAAGCACCATTGGCATCAACCCGCAAGATAACCTGCCCGCTGGAATAAGATGATCTTATCGCAGACAGGATGGCTAACTCTTTAGCAAAATCAATTGCGCCGATTTTCATTTTAATGCAATCATATCCGGTCGCTAGTTTTTCAGTTACCTGGTCATGCATAAAGGGTTCACTACCCATCCATATGAGCCCGTTAATGGGTATAGATGCTCCTGAAACACTGAAATCATTTTTAAAAATGATCCTTTTGCCACCATGAATCAAATCCAGCAAAGCTGTTTCAAACGCGAATCGAAGGGAAGGCAAATCCGCCGGAATAATATCCGCCACCAGTTTGTATATGTCTTCTGGTCGGGTCCCATCCGGAATTTCGCTGAAAAGGGAACCAAATTCAGTAATAAGCTCCTCCAGATCACCCCTGTCGTCGACACTAAGCATTTTTAACGGACTTGCTTCCCCAATTCCTTGAATACCATTTTGCCTGTCTGTTAAAAATATAAAATAACTATCCCTCGATGTGAGGCTACCCCGTGAAGTACCTGCTTCAAACTTAAAATGAAGTGTGTGTTTTTTATGGTGAAAATGCAAAGCCATGCATCTAAGTTATCATTCGAAATCAATACATTGAAATTTTAGAATTTATTTTACGAATTCTTTTTACTTAATCTTTTGAAGCAACAAGGCAATATGATTACTTTCGCCTAAACATTTTGATCTTAACCAAATAAACATGTCAGATAACTCAATTTTTACATTGGATGTAGTGGTTGAAATTCCCAAGGGAAGCCGGAACAAGTATGAATATGATTATGAAAAAAAAATGATCCGGTATGATAGAATGATATTTTCCTCAATGCACTATCCAAGTGATTACGGTTTTTTCCCGGAAACATTGGCGATGGATGGTGATGCCCTGGATGCCTTGGTGCTGGTAACCGAGCCTACTTTCCCGGGATGTCTCATTGAAGTAAGTCCTATCGGGTTGTTCCGGATGGCCGATGAGAAAGGGCCGGATGCCAAAATTTTATGTGTTCCGGTACATGATCCACAATGGAATAAAATCACAACGCTACAAGAGGTAAATCCCCATTTGATCAATGAAATCGAGCATTTTTTCCAGGTTTACAAGGATTTGGAAAACAAAAAAGTCGGTATCGAGGGCTGGGAGCAAAAGGAGAAAGCCATTGCGGTGATCAAAAGTGCCCGACAGCGATACATCGATAGCAAAGCCTAAGGTGTCCGGTTAAATAAATGTCATGGTTAAATTGCCCAAATTAGACTTAGAGAAGTTTTCATATACCTTGCCGGAAGAAAAAATTGCCCAATATCCTCTGGAAAAAAGGGAAGAGTCCAAATTACTGGTCTACCATCAGGGGACCATCCAACATGGTATTTTTAAAGATATAGGGCGATATTTACCGCCCAAAAGCCTTCTTTTTTTTAATGATACAAGGGTCATTCCGGCCAGGCTTTTTTTTCAAAAGGAAACCGGGGCCCTTATAGAGGTGCTTTTACTTCAGCCTGAGGCACCGGTCAAAGATATCAATCAGGCGATGCAGGTAAAATCAGCATGTTCCTGGCAATGTATGGTGGGCAACTTGAAAAAATGGAAGGATGGTCAAACGTTGGAACAATTGGTAGATTGTGGAAAAACGCCTGTGCGGCTGAGGGCTAAGATTGAAAACAGGGAAAACAAAATTATTGCTTTCCAATGGGATAATACCGGGATATGCTTTGTGGATTTAATAGAGGCTTTTGGAAAAGTGCCGCTCCCTCCCTACATCGACAGGGACGCCGAGGATGACGACTTGCCCAGGTACCAGACCGTTTATTCACACCATGACGGCGCTGTAGCCGCTCCTACAGCGGGTTTACACTTCAATGCGCATCTCATGAGACAACTGGAAAAAAACGGGCACGTATTGGACTACCTCACCTTGCACATTGGGGCCGGAACTTTTCAACCCGTTAAAGAAAAAAACATGGTGGATCACCCGATGCACTGCGAACAACTTTGCGTTTCTCTGCAAAATCTCGAAAATCTGTGTAACCATAAAGCGCCGGTCATTGCCGTAGGCACCACCAGCATGCGTACTTTGGAAAGCATTTATTGGTTTGGTGTGAAACTATTAAAAGGCATGGGGGGAAAATTTCAAATCAGCAAGCTTATGGCCTACGAAATGGATCAAAAATCGCTACCGGATAAAAATGAGGCGATAAAAGCTGTTGTCAAACATATGCAAGACATCCAGGCAGAAACCATTTACGGGGAAACGGAAATGATGATATTTCCAGGCTATCGATTCAGGGTCTGCGAGGGACTGATTACCAACTATCACATGCCGGGATCGACACTGATGCTGCTGGTGGCGGCGTTTATCGGAGAAGACTGGCGCAAAGTCTATAAAGAAGCACTGGAAAATGATTACAGGTTTTTAAGCTACGGCGACAGCTCATTATTACTTCCCGGGTAAAAAAACCGGAAAATAATTATATTTACATGCGTTCCGATTTGGATTATGAAAAAAATCTACGAATTTCTCGAACTCCTTAGCGAAATTCTAAGTCCTGTTAAGGATGTTTTCACCAAAACCCTTTTTAAAATAGGGGAAACGCCAATCAATTTTATTTCAATAATCATCCTGATCTTTTCGATCATCGGAGTGATCTTTTTTGCCAACCGGTTTAGAAATTTTTTAGTCAACCGCATTCTCACCAGATCAAAAAAAATCGATGCCGGTCTGGCCCAGACCATTGGCACGATGACCAAGTACATTATACTTGTGATAGGCTTTTTGGTCATTGTGCAAACTGTTGGTATTGACCTGAGCGCCTTGGGGCTTGCCTTTGGTGCATTGGGTGTAGGTATAGGATTTGGCTTGCAAAATATCACTAACAATTTCATTTCGGGATTGATTATCCTTTTCGAAAGACCTATTAAGGTCGGTGACCGTATCCAGGTTGGTGATCTGGATGGCGATGTTGTCAACATCGCCGCCAGGGCGACAACAATTTTAACCAACGATAATATTTCGGTGATCGTTCCTAACTCGGATTTTATCGATAGTCAGGTTATCAACTGGAGTCATAATGACAGGAAGGTCCGGTTTACATTTCCCGTAGGGGTTTCCTACAAAGAAGATCCCAGGTTTGTAAGAAGATTGTTGCTTGAAGTAGCTGCGGAAAATCATGGTGTATTAAGTAAACCTCCGCCTGATGTGTTGTTCGATGCTTTTGATGACAGCGCTTTATCATTTTACCTGGTAGTTTGGACCAACACATACACCGAAAAGCCCAGAATTTTAAAAAGTCAATTGTATTATGCCATTTTCAAAAAATTCCGGGACAATAAAATCGAAATCCCCTTCCCTCAAAGAGACCTGCATTTTAAATCCGGGTTTGAATGGATGGGGAATATCAACAAGCATAGGCAGGAATCTACGGCCACCGGTATGGCTTCTGAAAATAACTAAGGGTAGCGGCTGCAAATTTCCCATAAATTTTTAAGTTTACTTTGGCTAATGAAATTTTTATGAAAAAAATAAATGTAGACTTTAAAGCCGATGTGCTGCCGCATTTAATCGCAGTTATCCTGTTTTTAGTAATTACCCTGATATTTTTCCGTCCTGTTTTTTTTGAAGGTAAAACCCTTTCGCAGCATGATATTTTGCAATGGGAAGGAGGAGCAAAAGAGTTGCTCGACTACCGGAAAAAAACCGGTGAAGAGGGACTCTGGACCAATTCCATGTTTGGAGGCATGCCGGGCTATCTGGTCAACACAACCTTTAGTGGAAATTTGCTCATACACATTGAAAAGCTGTTTACAGTTTTTTTACCTCATCCGACCAGGATAATGTTCGCATCGTTGCTATCGTGTTACATCCTGTTGCTGGCTTTTGGAGTCAGGCCTTACCTCGCTATGGCAGGAGCATTAATATATGGTCTTTCGTCCTATAATACCATTGGATTTTATGCCGGTCATAACGCGAGGATAGCGGCTGTGGCCTACATGCCATTGGTGGTGGCCGGGGTGCACCTCGCATTTCAAAACAGATATTTGTGGGGGTTTAGCCTGACTGCCCTGGGCCTGGGTTTTCACCTGCGGGTCAATCATTACCAGATCACCTACTATTTATTGCTCATCGTTGTCATCTACGGTCTGATCCGATTGATTTTTGCCATCAAAGAAAAAGAGGTAAACTTTTTCGCCAAAAAAGTGGGGCTGCTTTCGGTGGCGGCCCTGATAGCCGTGGGCTGTAATTTTGGAAGAATGTGGACTATCACAGAGTACAGCGGGTATTCAACGCGGGGAAAAAGCGAGCTGACACAAAAAGAAAACCCGGAACAAAACCAGGGTGGACTGGAAAAAGATTATGCTTTTCAATATAGCAATAGCATCATGGAGCCCTTGGTATTGTTTGTGCCCAATTTTATGGGCGGATCAAGCCAGCAGGCTTTGGAAAAAGATTCCAACCTGGGCAGGGCCCTGAAAGCCAATGGTGCCGCACCGGCCCAGGTGTCGCAACAGTTAAAATCGATTCCCACCTATTGGGGAAAACAACCTAACACAGCGCCCTATTATGTAGGAGCCATTGCGGTCTTTTTGTTTGTTTTAGGCCTCTTTCTGGTGGATAAACCACTGAAAATCTGGTTAATTACCTGCTGTGTACTCGGAATTATTCTCAGTTGGGGTGATAATTTTGCAGCGTTAAACTATTTGATTTTTGACTATTTACCTGGCTACAACAAATTCAGATCTGTGACTTTTACCATCATACTATCCATCTTCAGCATCATTCTATTGGGCTTTTTAGGACTGGAAAAACTGCTTCAAGCCGGGTTGAACAAAAAAACGCAAAGATATTTGCTGCTTGGGGTAGCTATCACCGGTGGGATAACCCTGTCGATGGTATTTTACTCATGGATCGGTAGTTTCAGAGGGGCTGTGGATGAACAACTGGGTGCTCCGTTATGGTTTACAGATGCATTGAGAAAGGACAGGGCCGCTTTATTAAGAACCGATGCCCTGCGGTCACTCTTTTTTATTGTGGGAAGCACTTCCCTGATCTATTTCTATTTTAAAAACAAGCTATCGAAAATATATTTTGCCACCCTGTTTATGCTGCTGACAGTACTGGATTCAGGGTTGGTCAGCAGTCGCTTTTTGAACGCAGATAAGTTTAAAAAAAGTCCGGAAAGGTCATTTTTTCAGGAAACTCCTGCTGATAAGCTGATAAAAAATGATGACGCTCAGAATTTCCGGGTATTTGAGTTGGGAGGTGATCCCTTCAGCAATGCCCGTACCTCCTATTTTCACCAATCACTGGGTGGTTATCACGGCGCAAAAATGAGGCGATACCAAGACCTGATTGAAAAGGGGATCGGCCCGGAGATCAACGCATGGATCGGTGACCTGCAGAAAAGCGGAGGCACGGATATGGATAAATACGGTGTTTTAAATATGCTTAATACAAAGTATATCATGGTTGGTCCCGCAGAGAATGCGGTGGTTCCAAATCCCGACCACAATGGCAACGCGTGGCTGGTATCGAAAGTGATAAAGGTGAACAGCCCCGATGAGGAAATTGAAAAGCTCCGGTCGCTGGATACCAAAAATGAGGCCGTAATCGATGCCAGTAAATTTCCAGTAGCATCAGAAAGTTTTAATGATCAGGGAACAGTCACACTGACTGACTATCAACCCAACGCACTTACCTATGAAGCCAGTCTGGGAGGAAGTAGTCTTATGGTGTTTTCGGAAATTTATTATCCAAAAGGCTGGAAGGCTGCTATCGATGGAGAGGAAGCGAAAATTCTGAGGGTAAACTACGTATTGAGAGCGCTGGAAGTACCACAGGGTGAGCACACCGTCCAATTCACATTCGAGCCTAAATCCTACTACCTGGGAAATACAATTAGCCTGATCTTTAGCATTATTCTCCTTTTATCGCTGGGAACTGGCTTGGTTTTATCCCTGAAGCAAATGAGGCAGCCTGCCGCAAAGGAAGTAGCTGCCGACTAATTACCAGACACTATGCAAATTAAATTAGTAGCAACGGATGTTGACGGCGTGTGGACCGATGGTGGATTGTATTATGATAAAGATGGCAATGAACTAAAAAAATTTAATGTAAAAGACGGGGCAGGGGTAAAACTACTGAAAACAGCGGGAATTTCTGTTTGTGTGATCACCGCTAAAAACTCTCCCATGGTAGAAAAACGGGCGAAGGAATTGCGGGTCGATTACCTTTATCAAGGTGTCGAGGATAAAATCAGGGCCATTTCAGCGCTTGTAAAAATGTTGAATCTGTCTTTTGAAGAAATTGCCTATATCGGTGATGATTTTAATGATGTACCTTTACTCAGAAAAGCGGGGTGTAGCGCCACACCCGCTGACGCCAGCCAGATTATTCAACAGGAGGCTGATTGGGTTTTAACAAAAAAAGGCGGAGAGGGTGTGTTCAGGGAGTTTGTTGAAAAATTATTGATTGAAATGGGGGTCTATAATACCGTTTATGAAGAGATGATTAAATGCCATGACGAAAATTGACAGCCCCACCTCAAGATTTGGATAATCTCATATTTAGCCCTGGCTATCCAACTCATAATTATTAATTTAGCGGTTTCAAATCATTCCGGATACCGGACTTTTTTGATCGATAATAGCAATTTTTCACCATGTACGAGCACAATTTTCTTCAAAAGAGATACAACCAAACCATTAAATTTTTAAAATCAGTAGTCAGCCCCCCTGCGTATATTCTCGACCTGGGCGTAGAAAACCCGCTTTCCGAAATCATGAAAAACCAGGGCTACAAAGTGGATAACACCAAAGGGGAAGACCTCGACATCCAGCCGGAAGCAGCGGCCTCGGAAGCCTATGATGTAATTACAGGGTTTGAAATATTGGAACAACTGGTATCACCTTTTAATGTGTTGAGGAAAATCCGTGCCAAACAACTGGTGGTCACCGTTCCTTCGGGTCTTTGGTTTGCCAGGGCCTATCGTAACAAAAACGACCTATGGGACCGGCACTTTCATGAATTTGAAGACTGGCAATTTGACTGGTTATTGGAAAAATCGGGGTGGAAAATACGGAAAACCGAAAAATGGACGGCTCTGGTAAAAAAAATTGGTTTCAGGCCAATTTTGAGGCTTTTTACGCCTCGCTATTACGCCATTTATGCTACAAAAGACAAGTAAACAGGTATATGGAATTAAAAATAGGCATGTTGTTGGATGCGTTTTACCCCACCGATATCAGGGTATATAAAGAGGCAACAGCGTTGATTCAGGCAGGTTATGAGGTCCACCTTTTGTGTAAAAGGAGGAAAGGTGAACAAACCTATGAGGAGGTGGACAGGCTCAAAGTACACCGGATAAATGCCGGAAAATCAAACATGGCCAAAGGAATAGTGGATGTTATTACTGCCATAAATTTTGTCAACCCATTTTTCCGTAAGGCCCTGCCAGATTTTATTACTTCCAATGAAATCAATGTTTTACATATTCATGATTTGCCTCTTTTTAAGACCGGCTTTGAAATGAAGCACAAATATAACCTTAAGTTGGTGGCCGATTTTCATGAAAACTACCCGGAGGCGCTGAAGGTCTGGTTTACCTGGAAAAAAAATAAGCTGTTACGATTGAAAAACAGGCTGTTTTTTAGCTACAACCGATGGAAGTCTTATGAGACTTTTGCTATTAAAAAAGCGGATTACCTGATCACAGTGGTTGAAGAAATGAAAAACAGGATCGTAGACCAGAATATATGCGATGAGACAAAAATTTTTGTGGTGACCAATACAGAGGAAAAATCATTTGCCAACAGCCCGATAGATACGGATATCTATGGTCTTAAGGATGAATACATTATTACCTACACAGGTAACATTGGACCTCACCGGGGTATAGATACAGCCATAAAGGCCATGACTTATCTTAAAGACAAACCGGAAATCAAACTGTACATAGTAGGCAGCGGCAGTAAAAGTGTGATGGAAAAGCTACATACTTTAATTAAAGAAAATGCCGTCAGTGATCAGGTGAAAATGATGGGGTATCAACCTTTCTCCAGATTTTTTTCTTTCATGAAAATGGCAAACGTCAATACGATACCTCATCACAGCAATGACCACACCGACAATACGGTGCCACACAAATTGTTTCAGGCTATGATGACCGGAAAACCGCTGTTAGTAAGTTCGAGCCGCAGCCTGAAACGGATAGTTGAGGCAACCGGTTCAGGGCTGGTTTTCGAGGCCGGAAATGCCCGGGACTTCGCGAGTAAAGTCACCATGCTGTACACCAATCAGCAACTTTCCGGACAACTCGGATCCAATGGTCTGCAGGCCACCTTGAAAGGTTCCTGCCACTGGGAAAACACTGCCAAAAAATTGCAGGCACTTTATCATGATATTCAATCCTGTCCGGGATAAAAGTTGGTCAAGGCCCGAAATCAGAT
Organism: Agaribacillus sp. DX54; assembly: GCF_056858335.1. Lineage (NCBI taxonomy): Bacteria > Pseudomonadati > Bacteroidota > Cytophagia > Cytophagales > Splendidivirgaceae > Agaribacillus > Agaribacillus sp. DX54. The sequence goes on along the minus strand of NZ_JBXEQE010000001.1, from coordinate 502,861 downwards.
TGTTGCCTCTAAGAATTTGATATTAATCAGCTATATTTGATTGGCCAAAATGAAATTTTCTGTCTTCATTTTTCCGAACCGGATGGAACAATAGAATCTTAATGGGAGTAGTAATCAGACAAAGCTTTATCTCCTCAGCCCTTACCTATGTTGGTGCTGTAGTGGGTTTTTTTAATGTTCTTTGGCTATATCCCAAATTCTTTAGTGGGCTTGACGAAATTGGCCTTTTCAGGGTCATCACCGATACCGCCATCTTATTGGTGCCTTTTGCACAAATGGGTTTGTCCACCACACTGGTCAGATTTTTTCCCCATTTCAAAAACAAACCTGAGCACACCAAAGTGCTTTTAAATACTTTCCTGATTTGTGGTGTGGTAAGCTTCCTGCTTTTTTATGTGATTTTTCATTGGTTTGAAAAACCCTTTCAAGAGTATATCGGTCATAATTCTCCTGAAGTGGTCCCATATTTGAGGATAGTATTAGCCCTGATTTTTATTTTTGTAATCACCGGAATACTTGAAGCGTATTCCCGTTCACTGCTAAAAATTATCGTCCCCAATTTTATTAAGGAGGTCCTGATCCGGGTGTTGTCAGGGGTTATTGTTAGCTTGTACTTTCTGAAAATCCTGGATCTGGACGAATTATTGGTCAGCCTTGTACTGGTGTATGCTACAGCTATGGTGATCCTGATTGTTTATCTGGGATATTTAAGACAGTTGTCATTAAAGCTCGACTTCAGCATTTTTGACAAAGCCTTGGTCAAAAGTATTTTGCAATTCTCTTTATTTGCAATCCTCAGCAGCGGTAGTGGGCTTATTGTGATGAAGATCGACAGCATTATGGTGGCAGCCATGCTGGGGCTCAACGAAAATGCTATTTATACGACGGCTTTTTATATAGCCACAGTCATTGAAATGCCCAGACGCTCCATAAGCCAGATTATGTCCCCGCTGGTTTCTTCCAATTTCAAGCAAGGTAAAAATCCCGAAGTTAAAAGCCTGTACCGAAAATCTTCTATCAATTTGCTGATTATCGGGGTTTTATTGTTCCTGGGAATTGTCTCAAACCTGGACAGTCTTTACTTCCTGATCCCCAAATGGCAGGAATTTGCGCCGGGCAAGGTAGTGGTAATCCTGATAGGAGCAGCTAAAATAATCGATATGGTTACTGGCATCAATAGTGAAATTATTGTCATGTCAAAATATTATAAATTCAATATACTGGCCATTTCTTTGTTAGCCGTTTTTATTATCACCGGTAACTATTATCTGATACCTGCTTATGGATTGGCTGGGGCGGCTATGGCTTCCCTTCTGTCCGTTTTCGTCTTCAACCTTAGCAAATTGATCTTCATCAAAGTTAAATTTGATATGCAGCCGTTTTCAATCAATACTTTGAAAGTGTTTTTTTTAGGGGCAGTCGTTTTTTTGGTGGTTTATGCCATTCCCAGAAACGCCAACCCGGTTGTAGACATTCTTGTCAGATCTTCAGTAATCACCTTGATCTACAGCCTGGCAGTCATCAGGCTGAAAATCTCTGAAGAAGTCAACAGACTTTATGATCAAATTCTGGTCAGGGTTAAAATCAGGAATTAAGACCTGTTTGGGATCGCTAAAAACTAAGAAACCGCCACCCCCATTAAAGATTCACAAACATAATCTATTTGTTCCCTGGTCAATTCAGGAAACATGGGCAAGGACAGAATTTTGTCTTTTTGCCTGTAAGAAACAGGGAAGTCTCCGGGTTGGTGCCCCAGTTTTTCATAGGCTTTCAGATAAGGAAGTGGCGTTGGGTAATGGATACCAGTGGCAATCCCCTTTTCACCCAGAAGCTTCATGATTTGCTCCCGGTTTTCTACCTGGACAACATATAGATGAAATACATGACGGGAATAATCCGGAATGACGGGTATTAACAGCCCGGTGTCTGCCAACTTTTCATTGTAGTATCTTGCATTACCATTTCTGGCGTCGGTCCATTTTTCAATGTGATTGAGTTTGACTTTCAAAACCGCAGCCTGAATTCCGTCCAATCTGCTGTTTCTTCCCTCTATGAGGTGGTTATGTTTTCCTTTTTGCCCATGGTCACAAATCATGCTCATGGTTTCTGCTATCCGCTCATCATCTGTGATCATAGCCCCACCATCCCCATAGGCTCCCAGGTTTTTACCCGGATAAAAACTGAATGAAGCGGCTTCTCCGAAAGTGCCTACTTTTTTCCCTTTGTAGGTAGCACCGTGTGCCTGTGCGCAGTCCTCCATAACCATAAGACCGTGTTTATCGGCCACATCCATGATCTCATCCATTTCCGCAGGCAGGCCATATAAATGTACCGGAATAATGGCCCTGGTCTCAGAGGTTACTTTTCTGCTGATATCTTCAGGGTCGATGGTGTATAACCCCGGTAGCACATCGGCAAAGACCGGTATGGCCCCGATAGCACTGACAGACTCTGCTGTGGAAATCCAGGTGCAGGCAGGTACTATGACCTCATCACCAGGCTTGATCCCCATGGCTTTCAAGGCTATTTCAATAGCATCCGTTCCATTGGCACAGCCAACAGCATAGGCAGCTCCGCTGTATCCGGCAAAGGCATCTTCAAAGCTTTTTACTGTTTGGCCACCGACAAATGCGGTATGGCTGATTACTTCCTGAATGGCGCTGTCTATTTCGTTTTTGATGGACAGGTACTGTGATTTCAAATCTACAAAGGGTATCTTCATATGTCTTTTATTTTTTGAGCCGGATTACCAGCATATACGCCTGATTCTTCTATGTTTTTGGTCACTACCGCACCGGCACCTATCACTACATTATCGGCAATGGTAACTGGCAGAATAGTGGCATTCGATCCAATGGATACGTTGTTTCCAATATCGGTTTTCTTCCAAAGAGACGGATCCCCACCAGCAGGGCCGCCCCCTGAAAAAGTATCGTTTATAAACATCACCCCATGCCCCACAAAGCAGTCATCCCCAATAGTTACCAACTCACAAATAAAAGCGTGAGATTGCACCCGGGTCCTTTTACCTATCCTTACATTTTTTTGAATTTCCACAAAAGGGCCGATGAAGGCCTGATCATCGATCTGACACCCATACATGTTCACAGGCTGTACCACCGTCACACCCATTCCAAATGCCACCTCCCGGATACCTGCCTCCAGGATTTTATCCGGATGTGAACTTTTAATGTTTTTTTGACCTTTCACAGTTTTAATACAAATAATTATATTTTTTAAAGCAATAATCATACTTCTAAACAAAAATAAATATTTTTAATCTGACTTTACCAATCTATGAAGCAAATTATTCATCACCTTTTAAAATTTCCGCTACCTTACCGGCAAGCTTTCTTCTCGAATATTTCTCTATGTCAGCATTTTTGAGTACTACCTGGCCCGATTTGTAATTTTCAAAACAGTCCGACAGCACCTTTTTCAATTTCGCTTTATCGTCGAATTCCACAGTTTCACCGGTTTTTGTTTGGGCCAAGATCCTACCTGCATCCCCATTTTCCGGGCCAATAAGCAATATTTTTCTACGGGCCACAAGATATTCGTACAACTTTCCCGGCACTATCCATTTAGCGTTGTCCGACTTGTTCAAAATAACCAGCAGCACCGCCGATCTTTGAATTTCATCAAAAACCTGATGGTGGGGAATATAGGATTTAAAGTTTACTATCTTTTTTAGTGTGGGATTATTATTCAGTTTTACCAGAATATTTTCGCTCACAATACCCGCGAGATTAAATTCAATTTCATCAGCTAATTCTTCGTTTTCAGCGACTAACTCTGTCAATGCTTCCCACAAAAACCCCGGATCTCTCAATTCATTCAATAGTCCCAGGTAACTGATCCGGAATTTGTCGACCATACCGGTTTTCGAAAAATCCAGGTTAATCTGGTCCACATCTACCCCATTGGTTACCACCTCTACCCTTTCTGCCCCCAGGGATATCAGGTCCGCTGCCAGCTTATTACTGACTGTGACTACCACATCTGCCCGGCCAAGCACTTTCTTTTCAAGCCTCCGGTGCAAAAACCTGGAAAATTTACTGACTTTCAGTTTACCGAGTAAATCCCAATGGGACCATGGATCCCTGAAATCCGCTATCCATTGCACATTGCATTTCTTTTTCAATCCCAGGCCTATCAAATGCATGCTGTGAGGAGGGCCGGTCGTAATGATGTTTTGATAACCTTGCTTTTTGACAATTTCTTCGAGAAACTTCACCGAAGGTTTTACCCAAAACACCCTGGGATCAGGAATAAAAAGATTTCCTCTGAGCCAGATGAACAACTGGTCTTTCCAAGAAGGTTTCTTTTTTTCCAATACCAATCCTTGTTGCAGGTTTTTTTTGTCTTTGCCACGTGTGATTTTATTAAATATTGAAAATGGCTCCCAAATCGGAAACCTGATCACTTCTATTGTTTCGGGGACTTCTCCTCCCAGGCTTTGATCCTTCATGTCGAAAGCGGGATTTTCCGGGGTAAAAATCACCGGTTCCCAATTGTAAAGGGGCAAGTACTTTGAGAACTTCAACCATCTTTGGACCCCTACCCCGGCATGCGGTGGCCAGTAATAGGTTATAACCAGTACTTTATTCATTTCTTGCGCTAATAATTACAAATTATAGCGATGCAATCTACCTAAAAAATTTTATGATAAGTAAATTTTATTTATTATTGGGCGGTCAAAATTCAAAGCCGGTATGATTAATTGCCGAGGCTTTGATTTTGGGGCTAAAACGTTAAAAAGACCAAATAAACATCGTAAATTCCACTTAAACACTTAAAAGGTTAATTTAGAATGAAAAGAGTAGGAGTATTTACATCAGGAGGGGATGCCCCGGGTATGAACGCGTGTATTCGTGCTGTGGTCAGGGGAGCGATTTATCATGGTGCCGAGGTTTATGGAATTAGGTATGGTTACAACGGCATGATCAAGGGGGATATAGTTGAAATGAATTCCCATTCGGTCAGTAATATCATTCAAAAGGGAGGTACCATTTTGAAATCTGCCCGAAGCACTGAATTTATGACGAATGAGGGCAGAAAAAAGGCTTTTGACCAGTTACAGGCTTACGGTATCGAAGGGCTTGTGTGCATTGGTGGTGATGGTTCATTCAGAGGTGCCAAAGTTTTTTATGAAGAATACAGCATGCCTCTAGTCGGTGCGCCCGGAACCATTGATAACGATATTTATGGCACTGACTTCACCATAGGATTCGATACTGCAGTAAATACAGCCATTGAAGCCATCGATAAAATCAGGGATACAGCCGATTCTCACGACCGCATTTTTTTTGTAGAAGTTATGGGTCGCGACTCCGGTTACATCGCCATCAGGTCAGGCATTTGTGGCGGCGCGGAATTGGTAATGGTTCCGGAGATGTCGACCTCTGTCGAAGACGTGATCGACGCCCTGAAAAGGGAAAAGAGAAGATCCAAAACTTCTTCGATCATCATTGTGGCCGAAGGGGGTGAAGCCGGAAGCGCTGTGGAAGTGGCCGCTAAGGTCAAAACAAAACTGAAAGAAGCCGACATCAGGGTAACCACCCTTGGGCATGTGCAAAGAGGGGGAGCTCCGTCGGCCAAAGATAGAATTTTAGCCAGCAGGATGGGACTTAGTGCCATAGAAGGCTTGCTAAATGGCCGCAAAAATGTTATGGCAGGTGTTATGAAAGATGAATTGGTGTTTACACCCATCGAACATGCTATTACAATCAAAAAATCATTAAGCCGTGACTTATTGAGGATGGTAGACATTTTCAATAACCGGTATAAAAAATAATCACAATCAATGGGTTTTATACCTATCATATTGTTCACACTGGCGTTTATTTTTCTCTGGGGAATAGTGAATTACAATAGTCTGCGTAAAACCAGGAATGAAATTACTCAGCTACAGGAGCGGATCATCACTATCTCCCTGAAAAGAAAAGATCTGTGCACCAGGCTTTTGTCCGGAACAAGCATTGATGAAGCCGATAAGGATAATCTTGCCATTATCATGAAAATTGCAGAAATTCCATCGATTGACAAGAAAAACATTGGCCAGACACTACGCAATGAAGTCAGTCGCACCCAGCTTACTACTGAGTTAAATGCCTTATTGCAGCTTAGCAAAACCGACCGGCACCCTCGGGAATTAGTAGACTCCCTTATCCGACTTACCAATGAGTTAAATGAAATTCACCCCGGAATCACAGATCTTTACCACAATTATCATGAAATGACCGATAAGCCTCCATCGCGGTTTATAGCGAGGTTGTTCGGTTTTAAATCTTAGCTCATAACCACATTTAGCGGTTCTACTCACATGGTGAGCTGATGGTCTTTTACCCGCTAACCACCGGTCACAGGCCCGGACCAACAATTTTTTCAACATATGCTAAAATTTTATCCTCCTCGAAAGGTGAAAACCAGGTGATGGAAGGATCGCGGTTAAACCATGTCAATTGCCTTTTTGCATACCTCCGTGAGTTTCTCTTGAGCAGGCGAATGGCCTCCTCCCTATCGTACAGGCCATCCAGGTAATCAAAAATTTCCTTATAACCAACCGTTTGGAGGGCATTCAATGCTCTGAAGGGATATAATTTCCTGGCTTCATCGAATAAACCGGCTGATAGCATCTGATCCATTCTTAAATTGATTCTCTCATAGAGCAACTCCCTGTTCAGGTTCAGTCCGATTTTTATGATTTCAAAGGGTCTTTTCTGCCTCTTCCCTTGCAAAAAAGTGGAATAAGCTTCACCCGTTGCCAAACATACTTCCAATGCTCGTATTACCCTTTGAGGATTGTTCAAATCCACTTTACGATAATAATCGGGGTCATATTTTTTCAGGTTTGCAGAAAGATGACCAATTCCTTTTTCCTTTAACAGTTTGTTCAGGTCCTGCCTTACCCGCAGGTCAACCGGGGGAATATCGTCAATGCCTTCGCAAACCGCCTTGATATATAAACCTGAACCTCCTGTTAAAATAAGAAGACTTTTCTTTAAAAAAAGGGCATCGATCAACGCTAATGCTTCCTTTTCGTAAACAGCGATATTGTACGCATCATGAATCGACAGGTGATTAATAAAATGGTGCTTTACCTGCTTTAGTTCGTTGGCAGTGGGTTTGGCAGTGCCTATGTCCATTTCCCTGAAAAACTGCCTGGAATCAGCAGAAATCACCTCGGTTTCAAACCTTTTGGCCAGTGAAATACTTAGCGCTGTTTTGCCCGCGGCTGTGGGGCCGGTAATCACCAATAAAGTCTTTTTAGCGGACATAGTATCGTCAAAATTAATCATTGCCAGAGATAAACAAATTTTTAATATGGACAAAATTGAGAAGGATTTGTACATTTAACATGAGATACAGGCGCAGGAAGTTTAACAAAACAGTATAAATAGGCTATTTTTGCATAAATTTAAAAGGCAACCATCAGATCTGCCATGAATAATCAGTCAAAAACTACAGATGAATTAATACAAGAAATTCAGCGGCTTAAAAAAGAAGTAGAGCGGGCAGAGAAAAAATTCGAGAAGGTATTTCAGTCAGCTAATGATGCCGTATTGATTCTCGAGGGTATGGGCATTGTGGACTGCAACAAAAAAAGTACGCGTATTTTTAAAAGAAACAAAGCTGAACTGATCAACCGGAATATATTTGATTTTTCACCCAAAGTGCAACCTGATGGGGTTGAATCCGTGCAGAAGAGCCAAATATTCATGGAGTCTGCCCTGAGGGGTGAGCGGCAGATATTCGACTGGCAATTTGTAAGATCCGAAAGTGATGTTTTTTATGCACGCACTGTGCTCGATGAGATGACAATTGGCGGGAAAATCTTTCTGATAGCACAAATAAAGGATCTTAGCCGCAAAAAAGTGGCCTTAAAAACCTTGAAAGAGGGAGAATCAAAGTTTAAGACACTGGCAGATAATGCCCCTGTGCTGCTACGGATGACCACCCCTAACAATTATTTTTACTATTTCAGCAAGCAATGGCTCGACTTTACAGGTAAAACCGAAAAGGAACAGCAAAATAATGGATGGATTGAAGGTATTTACAGCAAAGAGGTCGACACAATTCTTTCTCAAATTGATCTGGCTTTCAAAAGAAGGCAAAAATATCAGGTTATTTACCGGCTTAAAAGGTTTGATGGGGCTTACCGGTGGGTACAGGATACCGGCATTCCGCATTTTGATGAAGATGGCAAATTTGCCGGCTACATTTCCGCAACGGTCGACATATCGGACAGAAAAAGGCTCGAGGAGACAGAAAGCCGTAAACTGGCCCTGGCAGAATCAGAAAAAAGGCTGCACTCTTCCCTCAAAAAGGCTAACATTCTGGCTGTTACTGTTGACAATAAAGGAGATATAACTTTTTGCAATGAAGCCTTAAATAAGTTAATCGGCATTTCAAAATCCAAAATAGTCAACAAAAACCTGTTTGACATGGTCGTTGTACCGGCAGAAAAGAGCCAGGGAGAAAAACCTGATTTCGGCAACTTCATTGAAAGTGGCGGGTTTTCCAATAACCTGGAGACCTTTGTAAAAACCGCCTCCGGTGAATTGGTGGAAGTGCGGTTCAACTCCATGATCCTGAACAATGAAAAAGGTCAGATTTCCGGAATGACAATTATCGGCGAGGACATTTCAGAGAAAGTCAAAGTCAAAAAGGCCCTGGATAAAACCAACGCCCAGCTAAAAGAACTGTTTGATAACTCCAACGACCTGATCCAGGTTTTTAACCACGCCGGCGATTTTCTGCTTGTAAACCTTGCCTGGAAAGAAAAGCTGGGCTACTCGGATGAGGAAATCCGGCAAATAAAATTCATGGATGTCATTCATCCTATCTACAAATCGGCTACGCTTGAAAATTTACGGCTCATAGCTACAGGTGAAGATATAGAAAAAATTGAAACGGTTTTTCTATCGAAAGACAGACGCAGCATCTTTCTTTCGGGAAGTGTCAATTGCAGTATTATCGGGGAAGAAGAAATAGAATACAGAGGAATATTTCATGACATTACCGAACGGGTAAGGGCCGAAAAAGCACAGAATCTTTATTACAGTATCGCTAACCTCACCTCGCAAAGCCAGGATCTAAACGAACTCTTCAAAAATATTCATGGCGAGCTGGCCAAAGTAATACCGGCAAATAATTTTTATATTTCCCTTTATCAATCCGGTGATGCAAAAGTCAATTTTCCCTATTTCGTTGACGAATATTACCCGGGTGACCCTGGCTCTATCAGGCGGCCGGTAGGTAAGCGTATCACCGAATACGCCATTAAATACAACAGGCCTTTGTTTCTACATAAAACCGATATCAAGGCACTGATCCGCGAGAAAGTCATTACCCATGAAGGTAAAATACCCAACATTTGGCTGGGGGTGCCTTTAAGGCTGGAGAATAAAAGTATCGGTTTAATTGCTATTCAGTCTTATGACGAACGCGTAAAATATGATTTCAAGGACCTGGATCTGCTGGACTTTATTTCGGGACAGGTCGCCATTGCCATTGACAGGAAACAGGCCGAGCTCGCCTTATTAAGAAGCGAAAAAAAATTCAGGCATATATTTGAATCTTTCCAGGACATCTATTTCCGGTGTAAAGTCAATGGCGAAATCACCATCGTCAGCCCTTCCATCAATGAGTTAGTGGGGTATTCCGAAGAAGAGGTGCTGGGTATGAACATAACAGATTATTATCTGTACAACACAAAAACCAAGGATCTTGTCAGGCAGTTGGTGAAACGAAAAAGCGTGCGTAACTTCGAAGCTTCGGTAATTACCAAAAAAGGAAATATACTGCAATGTATTTGTAACGTTAGGCTGGTATATAATGAACAAAACCAACCTGTCGAAATCGAAGGGGTGGCGAGGGACATTACAAAACTCAAGAAAGCCAACCTCGATCTGTTACATGCCAAAGAAATTGCCGAAAGGTCTTTAAAAGTGAAAGAAACGTTTCTGGCCAATATGAGCCATGAAATCAGAACCCCCATGAACGGGATTATAGGCATGATCGACCTCCTGGCCAGTACCGAATTGGCCAACGAGCAAAAAGAATATGTTCAAATCATTAAAAAATCGTCAGAAACCCTTTTAAGCATTCTGAACAGCATTCTGGATCTTTCTAAGATTGAAGCCGGCAAGATGAAGTTGAAAATCAGCACCATCTTTTTAATCGATACCCTTGAAAAATTATACGCACTGTTTTCCCAGCAGGCACTGGCAAAAAATATCAATTTGTTTTATCACATCGACGAGAGAATACCAACCTATTTAAAAGTGGATGAGATCAGATTGTTGCAGGTATTTTCCAACCTGATCTCCAACGCCATCAAGTTTACCAAAGGTGGTGGGGCTATCAATATCGATTTAAAGTTGTCAGCCAATGAAAAAAAATCCGTCTTGATCAAAGCCGAAATCAGGGACTCCGGAATTGGCATTTCAAAAGAAAACATCGACAAATTATTCAACAATTTCAGTCAGTTGGACAACTCGTCAACAAAGTCATATGGAGGCACCGGGCTTGGTTTGGCCATTTCCAAAGAATTGACCCAATTGATGGGTGGTGAAATAGGCGTCTACAGCACCCCTGGATTCGGCAGTACCTTTTGGTTCACCTTCAGGGCAGAAAAAAGTACCAAAACGGCCTTTCAACAGGATAGTAAAAAGAAAGTCGATCCGGTTCTGCACAGGGAGTTTGAAAAAGTGACACCCAGGATACTAGTCGTCGATGACAACCAGATCAACCGTCAGGTGGCCAGCCAGATTCTGCGAAAAGCAGGTTGTAAGGTAGATACGGCCAACAGCGGGCCGGATGCTATCGATCTGATTAAAAGAAAATCGTACGAGGTAGTTTTTATGGACATCCAAATGCCGGAAATGGATGGAATTTCCGCTACCAGGGAAATAAAAAAGCTGGCTATGAAAGATCATCCTCCTATTGTTGCCATGACGGCCTATTCCATGAAAGAAGACAGGGAACGGTTTTTAAAGGAAGGGCTGGATGACTACATTCCTAAACCTCTGAAAGCACATAATCTGATTGACAAAGTAAAAGAAATGGTGTTAAAGGATGGCTATAAAAAAAGCAGGGTGTCTTCAGAAAAAGAATGTGAAGAAACAACCAGCCTGAAAATTAATGAAAATACCATTATCGATGAAGAAGTAATGTCTCAATTGATAAAATATGGAGGTAAAGAAACACTTGACAAAGTCTATGAGGATTTCGAAAAAGAGGCCTCACAGCAGTTCGAGGATCTGATGAAAGCTTTGAAAAACAAAAACTATACAGAGATTTTAAGTATATTGCATACCATTAAAGGAAATGCAGGCACCCTTGGAATTGCCAAAATGCATGAATCAGCCTCCAAAATTGAGAGTAATTTTAAAACACAACAATATGTAAATGCGAAGGAGCAAATCGCCGTGTTGATGGAGCAGTTTGCAACTTACAGGTTAAACTACAAGAATATACTAAATAATATTAACCATGTCAGAAACAAGGAAAGTACTAGTAGCAGAAGATAGCTCAGTCATTCAAAACCTTACAAAAAAAATATTACAGTTTCAAAGTTTTGAAATATCTGCTGTGAAAAATGGAAAACAAGTTTTGGACAAAATTCAAAGTGAAGACTTTGATGTTATTTTGATGGATATAAATATGCCGGTGATGGATGGTATGGAGTGTGCCCGGGAAATCAGAAACCTTTCTAACCCGGACAAATCCCGGATACCGATTATTGCCATCTCGGGAAATGCAAAAAATTACACCATGGAAGACTTTAAAGGCGCAGGTTTCAATGACTATCTACCCAAACCCCTGAATTTTGATAAATTGGTAGAAACAGTAAAAAGATATTCTGAGCAATGAACATTAAATTCACTAATCATTTTTTGCATAAACTGGAAGATATTTTTGCAGAATCCGACTATGTGCTGAGGTATGAAAAGGGGAATTTTAAGGCCGGTTATTGTGTTTTAAACCACCAGAAGCTAGCAGTGGTAAACAAGTATTTTACCACCGAAGGTAAAATCAACTGCCTGCTCGAAATTCTAAAATCCATAGAGATCGATGCTGCGGGCCTCAGTGACAAAAACAAAAAGCTTTTTCTTGAACTTTCACAAACTGAACTTGAAATTTGACTGTAACTTTTTTAGGCACCGGTACTTCTCAGGGGATTCCGGTCATTGGCTGTCATTGTGAAGTCTGTAGTTCACTTGATTACCGGGATAAAAGACTTCGGACTTCCATTCATATCCAGATTCAGGGTAAAAGCATCATTGTTGACAGTGGTCCCGACTTCAGGCAACAAGTGCTCAGGGAAAGGATCGAAAGGTTGGACGCATTACTTTTCACGCATCAGCATAAAGATCATACCGCAGGTATGGATGATGTAAGGTCTTTTAATTTTAAACAAAAGATGGATATGCCTATTTATGGTACACAAAGCGTCATAAAACAGTTAAAACAGGAGTTTTCCTATGTCTTTGAGCCGGTGAAGTACCCGGGGGTTCCAAGGGTACAGGTAAACGAAATAGACCACCACCCTTTTAAGATTGGTGACATCGAGATCCAGCCAATAGAAGTCATGCATTACAAACTTCCGGTGTTAGGCTTCCGTATAAATGATTTTACGTACATCACCGACGCTAATTACATCAGCGAGGAGCAAATAGAAAAAGTCAGGGGAAGCAAGGTTTTGGTTCTGAATGCCTTACAAATTGATCGGCATATATCCCATTTTAACCTGGAGGAAGCTTTATACATGGTAGAAAAAATCGATCCGGAATTGGCGTATTTCACACATATCAGCCATAAGTTGGGACGCCACCAAAAGGTTTCCACGAAATTGCCCGAACGTGTTCAATTAGCCTGGGATGGCATGAAGATCAGCATTTAAACATGCAAAACAATTATTACTTTCTAAGGCAATTGACCGGCAAATTAGGGCAGTTATTGAAAGGCACCCAATTGACCGTATGCTTTAGCCAGCAAAAAGACGAGCTCATCATGGGTTTCAGCAAACCGGAATTCGGTATATACCTGAAAGCTACACTAAGTGCCGATTTTTGTTGCCTGTCTTTTCATGATCAATTCCATCGTACCAAAAGAAACAGTATTAACATATTCCCTTCGGCTCTCAATAAAGGATTCAGAAGCATCGACCAGTCTTTAAACGAACGGTCTTTCATCATACACCTGGAAGATGAAGTAAGCCTGCTTTTCAAGATGCATGGTAACAGGTCCAACATTTTGTTATTTCACAGTGACAAACTGATATCGCTGTTTAAAAATAATCTGACAAAAGATAAAGAAATAGATCTGAGACATCTGGACCGTGAGCTAAATCAGGAATGGCAACATTTTGAAGAAACCGGCGGAAATTTTTCCCGCTTATTCCCCACCTTTGGCAAGGTGGTAAAAACCTATCTGGATCAGCAGAAGTATGCACAAAAAAGCTTAAAAGAGCAATGGCAAATGATCCGGTCATTGCTCGAACAGCTCAATTCCCCCAATTACTATATGATAAATTACCAGGGAAAAATAGTCTTCTCCCTGGTAAAAATCGGTCGGGTTTTGCAAAGTTATCATGATCCGGTGGAGGCCGTTACGCAGTTTTATTACACCTACATAAAAGAAAACCAGTTCAATAAGGAAAAATCCGGCGTTCTTAAAACACTACAAAGTGCAAAGCGTAAGACCGAAAATTATATTCAAAAAACGCAATCGAAACTCGACAGTATCAGGGCAGGAAGAAAAAATGAAGAAATAGCCAACATCATTATGGCCAACCTGCACCAGATTTCTCCCAACACCTCTCAGGTAACTTTGTATGATTTTTATCATGACAAAGAAATTGACATAAAGTTAAAAAAGGGACTTTCACCCCAAAAAAATGCCGAAAACTATTACCGTAAAGCAAAAAACCGGAAGCTTGAAATTGACGCCCTCAATACCAACCTGAAGACAAGAAAACAAGACTTACACCAACTGGAAAACCAGATTGCCGCTATCGAAAATACCGGAGATATTAAAACACTGAGGAAAATAGCCGGTAAAGGCAGTACCGCCACAGAAGGTCCGGGCCAGCAAAAATCCCTCCCATATAAAAAATTCGACTTCATGAATTATGAAATACTGGTTGGGAAAAGTGCCGGAAGCAATGACATACTTACACAAAAAGTAGCCAAAAAAGAAGATTTATGGCTTCATGCAAAGGATGTAAGCGGATCGCATGTGGTCGTGAAAAATCGGCCCGGAAAAGAATTCCCAAAGGAGCTAATTGAGAAAGCCGCAGAATTGGCCGCCTTTTATTCCAAGAGAAAAAATGATAGTTTATGCCCTGTAATTTATACATTAAAAAAGTATGTCAGAAAGCCTAAGTCGCTTTCTCCGGGTCAGGTTAAAGTGGAAAAAGAGAAAGTAATATTGGTTGAGCCCAAAAATTTTAGTGGAGAACCCAGCTAAGAAAAAGTGATAAAATCAACTTTTTTCAGAATTTGGCTTCAATTTCTTAACTTTATCCCTGATACATGACATTGACGGATTCCCGGGCAATCAAAAAAAACAAGCGATGTTTTACTTATGTAAGACAAATTAAGTAATTTGCTGATTGAATGAGTATTAGATTGTTGCTGGGACAAATCTAAAAAAGACGAATCATATTATTTTAAAACCAAATACTGTGATTCCACCGGTTACTTTTCAAGTTTAAATAGTATTAAAGTTTAAAGCGTTGCTTTTTTATGAAGGACAGGGAGATTCTTGATAAGATCGCCAAGGGAGATGAAAGTGCCTTGAAATATCTTTATAAAAAGTATTATCGCATGATGACAAAACTTGTCATCTCGAATAATGGTTCGGAAGAAGAAGCCAAGGATATATATCAGGATGCCCTGATTGTTTTCTGGCAAAAAGTAATTGGGGGACAACTAATACTTACCTCCCGGATCAGTACCTATTTATACAGTGTTTGTTTGAATCTTTGGAGAAAGGAATTGGATAGAAAAAACAGGTTATCTCACGAAGAGAAAGATGAGGCGCAGTATATGGATAACGACAAGGAGGAGCGCGAAAAAATTATCCATGAATGCATCAATGAATTGGGAGATACCTGCAAAAAGATTTTGACATATTATTATTTTGAGAAGATGTCGATGCAGGACATAGCCGAAAAGCTTGACTTTGCCAACACCGACACTGCTAAAACAAAAAAATATAAATGCAAAAAACGATTAGACCAATTAGTGAAGCAAAAATATTCAGCAAGTGATTTTTTAGATTAGCATGAATACGAATAAAAACTATTTCGACTTAATTGACGCTTATTTAAATGGTGAAATGACCGATCAGGAAGCCATTGAATTCGAAAATCAACTACAGAAGGACCCTCTCCTGGAAAATGAATTTCAGTGGCAGCACGACATAGTAAATTCAATAAGGGATTTCAGGCAAGCGGAGTTGAAGGCTACGCTAAATGCGGTCGATGTTGGGGTTGGGGGAACTTTTACGGCTTTAAAGATCGCTGCTGGAATCGGGGTCATGGCTTTACTGGGATTTGGTGTTTACTATTTTTCAGGTATCGATGGTGATCAAGGAGCCAGTCCCGCCCATCAAAACGCAGTAGTGGTTGAAAATGAAAAAACAGATGAGGTCATTCCGGAAACGGAAGCTGATGTGCTGATTGAAAAGGTCAACGAGCCAATTGCCAAAGTGACAGATGAGGAAAAATCTGCTTCATCAATAGAGCAGCAGGCCGAAAAAGATGTTAAGATCACCGACCGTGCAGTTCATGAGGTTATATCACCGGGGATAAAAAAACCCCGGCAACCGGAAATCAAATTGCCGGAAGTAGTAGAAGATTTTGATAAAGGCGAGGGACAAATTTCCGAGAACATAAAAGTCCCTGAAAATAAGCTGAATAAAGTTACTGAAACTTATCTGCCCAAAACAGAGGTTGTGGAAATGAGTCACCGCAAATATGCTTTCCATTACCAGTTTTACAATAACAAGTTGTATCTATATGGTGAGTTTAATAACAAATACGAAATTTTGGAGCTGAACACGCCAGCAGGTATCTCTATCTATATGTTCTACGGAGATAATTTCTATGAACTACAGCAAAATCAGGAAAAAATCACCCCTCTTAAGGCTATTCGGGATAGCGCACTAATGAGGGATTTAAAAACGATCCGTGAGAATTAAACATTCACAATATATTCTACCCCGGGCCATCTGTTAGATGGCCTTTTTTATTGGGATCGAACAGCCGCTATTTTCGATTTTATTGAACTTTAGGTATACCAGCATATCCAGGTTTTAAATTTATTGTTAAATTTGAAAAATTACTTTTAACATGTCCAAATCAGTAAAACCTCGAAGAAAAAAAAGACTGGGTAGCTACCCTTTTGTGAGTGTCATATTCAGTATTTCGCTTACATTATTTGTAATTGGCCTATTCGGTTGGCTTTTAATTCACACCAATAAACTAACCGAATACTTCAAGGAAAATATTGAGGTGCAGGTGTATCTGGACAGGCATATTACTGAAAACGAGAGAATTATCATCAATAAAACATTGTCCTCCAAAGAGTACGTATTAAAATCCGGTCAATCGCCACAAATAAGTTTTATTACCAAAGATGAGGCGGCAAAAAAACTGATCGGTGAAACCGGAGAAGACTTTCTCGCTATTCTGGATGATAACCCCCTAAGAGATGCCTATGTTTTGAAAGTTTCACCTGAATTTCAGGGAGAGGAAAAAATGGTATCGTTAAAGAAAGATATTGAGGCGATTCCGGGAGTTTTCGAAGTGAGCTATGTAAAAAGCGTTATTAATTCTGTCAACGAAAATGTTGCCAAAATCAGCTTTTTTCTGATTATCTTCGCGGCGCTTTTGTTGATAATCTCAGCCATACTCATTAACAATACCATTAAACTGGCACTTTTTTCCCAAAGGTTTCTCATAAGAAGTATGCAGTTGGTCGGGGCGAAGAGCAGCTTTATAAGAAAACCATTTCTTTTGAGGGCAATATTACATGGTATGCTTTCAGGCGTTTTAGCAAGCGTACTATTGTTTTTGTTTATTAATTATGCGAATAACAAGGTTGAAGCGTTAAAAATATTACAAATTCAAGAAAGGATTGTTATATTGTATGCTATTTTAATCCTGTTTGGGGCAGTGGTGGGTTATTTCAGTACGCTTCTGGCTATCAATAAATATTTAAAACTATCTCTAGACGAACTATATTGAAATGGATAATAAAAATAAATTGGCTTTCGATAAAAAGAATTACACATTGATGCTGGTGGGTATAGCAGTGCTAATCGCCGGCTTTACTTTAATGACCATGGATAAAGAGCAATATGGATTTGGTGTGGTGGGGCTGACGATTGGTCCGATCGTGGTCATGGCTGGATTTATCATCCAATTTTTTGCCATTTTCGCAAAATCAAAACAAAATAAATGAATATAATTCAGGCGATCATTCTTGGTATAGTCCAGGGGTTAACAGAATTTTTGCCTATCAGTAGTAGTGGTCATATCGAGTTGGGAAAAGCTCTTTTAGGAATTGAAGCCAGAAAAGATCTAACCTTTACAGTGGTGGTCCATGGGGGAACGGTGCTAAGTACAATTGTAGTTTTCCGTAAGGATATTGCCGAGATTTACCAGGATATAAGGGAGGGAGTGTGGAACGAATCAACGCAATACTTAGCAAAAATCTTTATTTCAATGATACCGGTCGTTATCGTAGGGCTTCTGTTCCAGCAGGAAATTGAAGCTTTCTTTTTTGGAAATATATTCCTGGTAGGAAACATGTTGCTGGTCACCGGAGGGATGTTGGTCTTTACGTATTTTTCGAGGGATCACACCAGGGATATTACTTTCAAAAACGCATTCATCGTTGGATTGGCACAGGCCTTTGCCTTACTGCCAGGGATATCACGCTCGGGTTCGACCATTGCCACGGCCCTGTTACTAAGGGTAAAAAAAGAGGTTGCCACCAAGTTTTCATTCTTAATGGTATTGATTCCCATTATTGCCGCAAATTTAAAGGATCTGATATTTGGTGATTTTGGCAATGAAAAAATAGGTTTTTGGCCTTTGACCGCCGGCTTTCTGGCTGCTTTTATCGCCGGTTTGCTGGCCTGCAGTTGGATGGTCAATATTGTAAAAAAGGGTAAATTGATTTACTTTGCCATTTATTGTTTTATAATCGGTATGACGGCCATCTACGTAAGTTTGCAATGATCAAAACAAGTTTTGATTTTAACGAGGGGGAAGTATTATTGATAAACAAGCCTTATGAATGGACTTCCTTTGACGTGGTGAAAAAGCTGAAGTGTGCCCTCAAAATACAAAAAATTGGTCATGCCGGCACTTTGGACCCACTGGCTACCGGGTTGTTAATCCTTTGCACCGGAAAACTAACCAAGAAAATCGATAGTTATCAGCAACAGGAAAAAGAGTATGAAGGCATACTTGTGCTGGGTAAAACCACGCCTTCGATAGATCTTGAAACATCCTTTGACAGTGAAACAGATATTTCCCACATAACCAGCCAGGAAGTGGTCGATACTGCCGAAAAGTTCAAAGGAAGCATCAGCCAGATTCCTCCTCAGTATTCTGCTGTCAAGGTTGCAGGGGAAAGGGTTTATAAAAAGGCCAGAAAAGGTATTCAGGTGCCGATAAAACCAAGGGATGTGTTCATAAAAGCATTTGTTATCACCAAAATCGAGCTGCCCGAAGTGCACTTTAAAATCGTTTGTTCCAAAGGCACCTATATCCGAAGTCTGGTGCGGGATTTTGGTGCAACCCTAAAGACCGGGGCTTACCTGAAAGCGCTAACCAGAACAAGAATCGGTGATTTTAGCTTAAATCAGGCATTTCAACTGACCGATCTCATTGGCAGATTAAAACATGAATAAGGTGTTTCCGAAATAGATAAACCCTGTATGCCAAAAGTTAATAAATGTATTGAATCAAAGATCAAAAAAAATTTTTATCATTGCGGAAGTTGTTTCATCAGCCTAAAAACATGTCATTTTGATGAATATCTATAGTGGAGTTGATGATTTTCCGGAGTTAAAGTATCCGGTAGTCACCAGTGGCACCTTCGATGGCGTACACATCGGGCATCAAAAAATCCTTTCCCGGATTAAAGAAATTGCCGGGCATTCGAACGGGGAAACAGTTCTGATTACCTTCTGGCCCCATCCGAGAATAATTTTATCTCCGCAAAACGATCAACTGAAGTTGTTATCTTCCTTTGAGGAAAAAGCTGAGCTGCTGGAAAGGTTTGGTGTCGATCACCTTGTCAAAATACCTTTTACACCCGAATTCTCGAAATTGTCATCTGCTGAATTTGTAGAGAAATACCTGGTTGACAGGATAAAAACCAAAAAGCTGGTAATCGGGTATAACCACAGATTCGGTCGCAACCGGGAAGGAAGCTTCGATTATCTGGCCAGGAATGCCAAACATTACGGTTTTGAGGTGGAAGAAATCCCTAAGCAGGATCTGGACGATGTGGCAATAAGTTCCACCATTATCAGAAAAGCACTGGCAGAAGGTGATATTAGCCATGCCAATTTATATTTAGGCAGACCCTATGACCTCGAAGGAATGGTGGTTAAAGGCAATCAACTAGGCCGAAAAATCGGCTTCCCAACCGCCAATCTGCAGGTTTACGAAAGTGCCAAACTTATACCGGCCGATGGGGCCTATGCCGTGTATGCTAATTACCAGGGTAAGCAAAGCCAGGGAATGATGAACATCGGCTATCGTCCTACGGTGAATGGAAGAGAACGAACCATTGAAATCAATATTTTTGACTTCGACCAGGAGATATACAGCCACACCCTGAAAATTCAGCTCATCGATCAAATCCGAAGGGAAAGGAAATTCGACGATTTAAACGAGCTCAAAAAACAACTGACCGACGACAAAAAAAAGGCCCTTCAAATCCTGAATGCCTGAATTCCGTAGTTACTTCTTTTTTTCAAACGACAATTTTTCTTTCTTTTGTCTAGTTATTTATAATTTCGTACCATGAAAAATTCAGAAATAAAATTTACAATTCAGCTAGACGATGAGAGGGTACCTGAAAAAATAACCTGGGATGCCACAGAAAAAAGCAGCAATGAACTTTCAGAAACCAAAGCAATCAATATTTCCCTCTGGGATCATAGAAACAAAAATACTTTAAGAATCGATCTGTGGACAAAGGAAATGCCGGTTTTTGAAATGAAAAGGTTTTACATTGATTCTTTGGGTGGGTTGGCTCAAAACATTTTGCAGGCTACGGGAGATGAATTTATGGCTACGGAAATGAATAACCTATGCGAAAAACTGGTAGAATACCTCGAAAGAAACCCGGACTAACAGTCAATATACCTTAATTTCTTCTTTGTTTACTTGCGAAAATCAGATTAGTTTTTTTACAATTATTTAACTTATGAGGGGAATAAAATAATATTTTTTTTCAAAAAAAAGATATTATTTTATAAATCTAAAAAAATCAACCAGAGAACATCACTTCGATTGACTCAAAATGTTGTATGCATGCCTACTATTTTTAAATTAATATTCGTATGTTTAGCCTTGTCTATAGTGATGATGTCGCTATTTACCAAAACATTAAACGTGCAGAAAGATGAAGAAAACTTTTACTCTGCCGGCCCTATACTTTACAGGCCTGGTATTTATTTTTAGTATTCAAAGCTTAGCACAGACGACCAGCATTTCAGGAAAAATCTATGACTCCCAAAGTAATGACCCGCTGGTAGGTGTCAATGTGCTAGTAAAAGGAACAGTTTTAGGAACCATCTCAGCCTCAGATGGTAGTTTTAGTCTCAATGTAAATCAGCCACCGCCAATTACCCTGCAGGTATCCATTGTCGGTTATGTTTTGCAGGAGATAGAGATCACGGACAATAACGTGGAAGGATTGGAAATCACCATGGAAGAACAATTGATTCTGGGCCAGGAAATTGTCGTTTCGGCCTCACGTGTGGAAGAGAGCATATTAGAGTCCCCTGTGTCAGTTGAACGACTGGATATCAGGGCGATACGGGAGTCTGCTTCGCCCAGTTTCTATGATCAGATCAAAAGCTTGAAAGGAATTGACGTAAGTACACAGAGTATGACGTTTACTTCTATCAATCCCCGTGGTTTTGGTGCCAATGGAAATACCCGTACGGTTCAATTGATAGATGGTATTGACAATCAGGCACCTGGGTTGAATTTTCCCGTTGGTAACATTGTGGGTATCAGCGACCTGGATTTGGAGAGTGTCGAAATCCTGCCAGGTGCTGCCTCAGCTTTGTATGGGCCCAATGCTATACAAGGTATCATCTTGATGAATAGTAAAAGCCCGTTTGATTACCAGGGACTGAGTGCCAGTATAAAAACAGGTATCAATCATGTAGATGAGGAGGATGACGACCTGTCGCTCTATCAGGATTATTCCTTCCGGTATGCCAAAGCCTTTAACAACAAATTTGCCTTCAAAGTCACCGGTAGCTACCTGCGGGCCAGTGATTGGAGGGGTGTCGACTACAGGGACCAGTCTGATATCGTAGAAAGAAGCGAGGAAAATATCGATCCGGATAACCGTCCTTCACGAACCTATGACGGTGTTAATGTGTATGGTGATCCCTTGCTGAATGTCGGAATACTCGGACAGGGCTCTCCGGCTGCAGCGTTGTTGCCTACCAATGCTACAGGAAACTTTACGCCCACAGGTTATACCGAATCCGAATTTGTCGATAATACTACGGAAAGTATCAAAGCGGGGGCAGCCCTCCATTATCGTATCAATGATAAAATAGAAGCTTTAGGGCAATTTAATTACGGAAGAGGCAGCACAGTTTACACGGCCAATGACCGGTTTGTTCTGGATGACTTTGTTATCTGGACAGCGAAGCTCGAGTTAAGGGGAAGTAACTTTTTCCTGAGAGGTTACACAACCCAGGAAAACTCAGGAGATACCTTTGCTGCCAACACACTGGCATCATTGATCAACTCCCAGACAACCATTCCACAATATGTCGGCGCCTTTGCCAATGCAAGGCTGGCAGGGGCAAGTGTCGATGCCGCCCACGTTGCCGCCAGAAATGCAAGTGATGCCCTGAGAGCCGATAATCTGGCTAATGGAACCTTTCAGCGCCTCTATGATTCACTGAGGGTAGTCCCGATTTCAGAGGGTGGCGCCAGATTTCTGGATCGAACCGATTTATTCCACTATGAAGGCATGTATAATTTCTCTAAAGAAATCGATTTTGCCGAAATCATCGTTGGCGCGAACTACCGGAGATACGCCCTCGAGTCAGAGGGTACTTTATTTGCCTTACAGGATAATGGTGAAGAGTTCGATATTGACGAATGGGGGGCTTATGCGCAAATCACCAAAAGGTTACTGGATGAACGGCTGGACTTAACAGCTTCTATGCGGTATGACAAAAATGAATACTTTGACGGACAGTTTTCCCCAAGGATTTCGGGTGTATATAGTGCCGGTGAAAACCGCAATCACAACATAAGGGGTTCATTCCAGCGGGGCTTCCGGATACCGACCACCCAGGACCAGTTTATAGATCTGGATGTGGTAACCAGAAGGTTGGTTGGCAGCAACAGAGCCCTTGTAGATAGGTTTGAGTTTGAAACCAACCCCGTTTACCTTACCTCCAGCGTGGCCAGAGCGCAGCAAACCGGTGATGTCAACGACCTGGAGCTGGTGGTTTTCGACGATTTTGAAACCGAAAAGGTGAATACTTTTGAAGTCGGTTACAAGGGGTTGATCCAAAATAAATTGCTGATTGACGCTTATTATTATTACAGTACGTACAAGGATTTTATTACGGAAATCGACTTTACACAAGCGCCAGGAGGGTCTACTCAAGAAGATATAGTGAATAGTACAGTAGCTTTACAGAGATACGGATTCGACGTAAACTTCGATGATGACGTTCAATCCCAGGGCTGGGCCATTGGCGCGGAGTATTCCTTACCAAAAGGGTATGTGTTGGGAGGAAACGTGGCCTTTAACGAACTGATTGACCAGGAAGAGCTAATCGCGCAGGGATTGAATACCTTTTTCAGTACCCCTGAATACCGATACAATATCAAGTTTGCCAATAGAAAGGTAACCGATAACATTGGATTCAATGTAGTATTCAGATGGCAGGATGCTTTCCTCTGGGAGTCATCGTTCGGAGAGGGCGTCGTTCCGGCGTTCAGTACCGTGGATGCGCAGGTAAGTTACCGGTTACCCAGCATTAAATCAGTACTCAAAGTAGGGGGATCGAACATCTTCAACGAAAGGTATGTCACCTCTTTTGGTAATCCAAGAATAGGTGGCTTATACTACGTCTCGCTTACTTTCGACGAATTTTTCAACTAATAACATAGCTGAATTAAAATGAAAAATATATATCATTCATTGCTAATGGTTTTGGCGTTTGCTTTTGTTGCCTGTGATACCGAAGATGACCTGATACAACAAAGGAACGATGACAACCCCATTATTCCCGAGCCGCCCCTGAGCGGAACCCCGGGTAACGCAGATTTTAGTAAATATATCGCTATCGGCAACTCGATTACCGCCGGTTATATGGACGGTGCCCTGTATAACGATGGTCAGGCGCACGCCTTTCCCAACCTCCTGGCCACTCAATTCCGGATTACCGGCTTGGATGGGGGTGAATTCAATCAACCGGATATTAATTCAGTGTTAGGGTTTAATACCATACTCACAAATCCCGATCCGGAAACGGGGGCTATACTGGGCAGGTTTGAGCTTGATTTAAGCATTCCCGGCCCTGTGCCTGCCATCGCTTCCGTTGCAGATGCCAATGCGCTTTTTACGCCTTATTCAGGCCCACCTGTCAATAACTTCGGTGCCCCGGGGATACAGTTAGGCCAATTACTGACACCTGCCACAGGAGGGCCTGATTCAGATGCAAACCCTGCTTACAACCCCTATTACTTTCGTTTTGCCTCCGAGCCAAGCACCGATGGGATGAATGGATCAACGATCATCGCTGACGCCATTGCCGCTCAACCCACATTTTTCACCTTGTGGATAGGCAATAACGATTTATTAGGGTATGCGCTATCAGGTGCAACAAATGAGACCATTTTTACCTCGGCGGCCAATTTTGATCTTCAGTATAATACCGCCATGGATTCGTTGTTAACCAACACTGAGGCCAAAGGAGTGATTGTGAACATCCCTCCTATTCTCGCTTTACCGGTTTTCAGGGCAGTACCCTATAACCCGGTACCACTGGATGAAACTACTGCTGCCACCTTAAATGCAGCCTTCACCGGCTTTAACGATGCTTTGAACGGATTAGTCAGCATTTCCCAAATAACTGCCAATGAAGCAAACAGAAGAAGGGTTACTTATGCTGCCGGCAATAATCCGCTTTTGATATTTGATGAGGATCTGGAAGATTTGGGAGACAAATTCGATATGCTGTTAATGGCAGGGGCCATTAACGCCGGTGAGCGGGCAGCCCTGCAGCCATTTGTTCAGGCCAGACCAGCCACCTCTGATGATTTGGTGATTTTAACAGCTTCAACCGAAATCGGAAGAGATTTGAATCCATCCATGCCTGATACCTTCCTGAATGGCATCAGCGTACCATTTGGTGACGAGTATATATTAACATTAGAAGAGCAAAGCGCCATAAATGATAGATTCCTAAGCTTCAATACTACCATTGCTAATGCGGCAATTGCCAATAGTGACCGTGTGGCACTTTACAATACCAATACGCCCGATGGTTTGTTTCTCGATATTTTCGGGGCAAGTGATGGTATTATCGGTGCGGAAATAGATGGTTTCAACTACCAACCCGATTTTACTCCTAACGGCGTGTTTTCAACCGATGCGGTACATCCTAATCCCAAAGGGCATGCCATTATTGCCAATGAAATTATCGCGGTTATCAACGCGTCATTCGGTGCCAACGTCCCGAAGATTGATATTGTTCCTTTCAGAACGGTGCTGGCTGCGCAATAACAAGATTGAACCAATTAAGCCAAGTTAAGCCATTCCGGACGGAATGGTTTTTTTTTGCTATCAACCGGTTAAGATCAAACCGATCTCATAAATCTGGCGGGCACACCGGCAACCACAGCGTTATCAGGGACATCCTTAGTCACTACCGCCCCACAACCTATTGTGGCATTTTTTCCGATAGTTACCCCACAAAGTATGGTAACACCGGAACCAATAGAGCTCCCTTCTTTTACAAGGGTTGGCTCACAAACCCAATCTGCTTCAGTCTGCATACTACCGTCAGGATTGGTAGATCGGGGATATTTATCGTTGGTAAAGGTAACATTATGTCCTACAAAAACCCGGTCTTCAATGGTAACACCTTCGCAAATAAAAGTATGAGAAGATATTTTGCAATCTTTACCGATCCTGGCCCCTTTCTGGACTTCCACAAAAGTGCCCACTTTGGTACGGTCACCTATTTCGCAGCCGTACAAATTGACAAAAGCATAAATCTTTACATCTTCCCCAAGCTTAACGTCATCGGCCATCAAACAATACTGCATGTTCCCGGAATTTAAAGTTTTACTTCTTTTCCACCATTTCTGAGGGAAATGTCCGAAGCCTCCAATATTTTCACTACCTCCAGGCCTTCCGGACCTCCATTAATCGGTGTAGCATTATTTGTAAGACAATCAACCAAATGCGCAGTTTCCAGTTTAAGGGCTTCGGTCATTTCAACTACCGGAACCAGTATATCTCCCGAATGATACTTTACCTGTAACTTGTAAAACTCACTTTTTTCCTTCACCTCCTCCACACGTTTATTGTAAATTTTAATTTTTTCATCCGCCTCGAGATCATCCCATACCAACATCTTTTTATCTCCTGCCACCAGGGTCTTTCTTACTTTTACCGGAGAAAGCCAGTTGGCATGGAAATGGCCGATAAAGTTGTTTTCGCATTTCACAGTAAGATACGCAACGTCTTCAAAACCTTTACCAATATGATCTGATCCTACTGCATTAACAGAAATGGGCCTTATGTCTTTGTTGAGATAGTTCATAATCGACAGGTCGTGCGGTGCCAGATCCCATATTACATTGGCATCATATTGAAATAACCCGAGGTTTACCCTGACTGAGTCATAATAGTAAAGATTACCCAGCGCCCCATTTTCCACCAGTTCCTTCATTTTTCTCACAGCACCCGTAAACAAAAAAGTATGATCAACCATGATCAGCAGACCCCTCTTTTCCGCCAGCTCTATCAGTTCCTCTGCCTCTGACACTTTGGCTGTGAATGGTTTTTCCACAAAAACGTGTTTTCCATTGAGCAGGGCCTGTTTAGCAAGCTTATAATGGGTTGAAGTCGACGTAATAATCGCCACCAACTCAATATCCGGGTCATTTAAAATACTTTCAACTTCAGCTTCTGCTTTAATGTCAGGATGATTGGTCTTTAACAGCTTAAGTCGATCAGGAGCCATGTCTGACACCTTGACAACCCTCAGATCAGAATTTGCAACAAAATTTCTGACAATATTTGGCCCCCAGTAACCGTAGCCAATTACACCGGTATTTATCATTTAAAATATTTGGTTTAAGCAAAAAAATAATAATTAAATTAGATCAGCAGAAAGATATCAACCACCTCCTTTGCCAAAAATCACAACAGGTATGGTATTTAATAGTATTTCAAAGTCAAGCTTGATCGATCTATGTTCTATATAATATAAATCCAAAACAATTTGATCATTGAAGAGTACCTCATCACGTCCCTTAATCTGCCACAAACCTGTCATCCCCGGCAATACGCTAAATCGCTTTTTCTGCCAGTCCGCCATATGCTTATATTCGTAGGGCAGGTTAGGTCTGGGTCCCACGAGACTCATTTCACCCCTCAATACATTGATGAGTTGGGGAAATTCATCGAAAGACAGTTTTCTCAGTACCTTACCGATCGTGGTTATCCGGGGATCATTTTTGATTTTTGTGGTGGGCTCATTTTTAAGGATCATTTTAATCACCTTGTCCTGATGAATCCGATTGCTTGCGGCTGCTCTCATAGACCGGAATTTAAACATCATGAACTCTTCACCGTTGAGCCCTATAGATCTGGCTTTGTAAAATACAGGTCCGGGAGAAGAAAGTTTAATTAAGACCGCTATAAAAATCCACAACGGGATCAAGGCCACGATAATCATACTGGCCGCCACCACATCAAAAACCCTCTTGAAAACATGATAAAAATACAGCTTTCTGGGAGGGTGGAAACGGAATGAAGAAACCATCCCGATCTGTTCGATCTCTATTTTTTCATTAACGATGCTGTAGAAATCCGATGCAATGTGTATGGTACGGTTGGTAGTTTTGCAATGGTTAATGATATCATGCAGTCGTTCTACACTTTGATAGTTGGCGGTTACCAGTATATCGCATATTCTGAACCTCGATACAATGTGTTTCAAATCATCGAGGGTACCCAAAACAGGAATTTTTCCAACCATGTTATTATCGTCTTCGTAGAGTTCGTCTTCGCCGTCATCCACAAATCCCACCAGATTAAAGTTGCTGTTTTTGATAGAAGAAAGGTACTGAGCCCGCTGCATACTCTCCTTGCCAATCCCGACGATGAGCATATTCCGGTTAATTCTTTTGGTATTTACCATCCAAAAGTATATGGCCGGAGCCAAAGTTACCCTGGTTATTAGAAATATACCAAAAATCGATGTATATACAAGCCCTATCAATACCCTGCTAGCGGTGATCTCTGCTATTTTGAAAATAAAAGACAGGAAAATTACACAAAGCAAACTAAAGAACAACGCTTTGAGGAGACTTGTAACATGAGCGGCCCTGTTTAAGACTACCTGATATTTATACAGATTATTTTCTGCGATAAACCACAATAAAGATAACAAAATGATGCCTGCGCCGACTATAAGCTCATAATCGGACTTAAGATCATCGTAATAAAAATAATAGATCGCCAATGATGCCACCTCCGCAAATAAGACAACGATAATATCATGCAGGAAAAGCAAAGTCTTATGCAGGGGCAAATTCATTTTCTTGGATAAGCGAACCGGGTATCGTAATTCCGAATAAACCGGAAATCTCCATTTAATAGATTTGCTTAGATTAATGTATATTTTCCTCAAAATAATACAATTTTTATTTTAATGGAGAAATACCACCGTATCCATTTCCTCAAAAAATTCCGTTGATTTTTATAGACCCCTGCGCACGTTTTCAGGTCAAAGTGATGGTATAAATTCACCTTAGATTTCTAAAATTATAAATTTTAATTATAAAATACAATTTTCAAATGGAAAGGATTTAAGAACAGAGATGAAATCTTTGTTTGAAGCGGTTTTTTGCAAAAAAAATTTTTAAACTTCATCGATATGCTGGCAGTAAGGGGTTTACAGAGCAGGAGTGGCAGTAGTCATAGTATGACTTTGAGTCATGCTATGACTGAGAAATTTAAGTCTTGTTATGACTGATAAATATTCGTGGTACTAACTGATTTTAATGATAATCTTGCCGAATTGTTTACCGTCCTTCAGATCGTTAAATCCTGAAATAATATCATCAAAAGGCCTTATCGAGTCAATAACCGGTTTAATTTTGTATTTTTCGATAAAGGCAATCATGGCCTCAAACTCTTCGTCGCTGCCCATTGTAGACCCTTGTAACCTTCCCTGGCTCCAAAACAGACGATACAGGTCGAGTGATTTTGGCAGGCCATTGGTGGCACCGTAAAATACAATGGACCCGGCCGGATTGATCATACGGATAAAGTCGTTAATCTGATCACCTCCGGCGCTATCAATCACAACGTCAAACCCTCCGGTTTGCTTCAGGGCTGTTTTAGGCCAATCAACTGTTTTATAATTAAAACCTCCCTTGGCACCCAGTTCGATAGCTTTTTCCAGTTTTTGGTTGTTGCTTGAAGTGATATAGGTATTAGCACCGGCGGCCACAGAAAAGAGGAAAGCAAATTGCGCCACCCCCCCTCCTACGCCGGATATTAAGACGTTATCTCCCGATTTCACATGCCCCTGGGTAAACACGGCCCTGTAGGCGGTTACGCCTGCAAGCGGCAAAGCCGCCGCCGCTTCCATGTCAAGGTTGGCGGGTTTTGAATGTAAACGATCCACATTCACTACAATGTACTCAGCAAAGGTGCCGTTATCGGGCATCCCTAATAACCGGTAATCCGGAGACTGGGCTGCCGGATTATAGCCCCAGTTGATGTTCGGGTTGATAATCACTTCCTTTCCGACCCACGAGGTGTCTTCAGCATGCCCGACACTTTCTACTACGCCACTGCCATCCGAACCCATGATACAGTTGTATACAAGGTTCGGATATTTTCCTTCCCGGCACCATTGATCCCGCCGGTTAAGGGCGGCGGCTTTAATCTTTATTAAGGCTTGCCCTGGTTTTGGTTCCGGTCGATCAACTTCGGTTAATTGCAACTGTTCGTCAGCATGATCTACAAGAAGTAATGCTTTCATCGTTTGGGGTTTATATCATCGAAAACCCAAATATAACTTTCAAAAAACAAACATTGGATCAACGGAAAGAATATTTTTTCTGTTCCATTTGCTTTCATGCCCTAAAAGCCACCCCATTCCCTCCCTTTGTGTCTTTGTGCCTCCGTGGTAAAAAAGGGTTAACCACGGAGGCACAAAGGTCTTTAAAATGATTAAGTTAGAAAGGGGCTTCTTCACTATCTTTGGAGCCTTCACTTTCCTGATTGGGAGTGCCGCTCTCAGGGTCATTAATTTTACTGCCATAAGTCACTGTTTTAGCACTGGATTCAAAAGAAGACACTCCTCCTGCACCTGGCAAGGAAGTGCCATACTGATCCCCATAAACGCCCATATCCAGGTCCATAAATTTGGTGAATTTTCCGATAAATTTCAGTTGGATCGTATCGAGGGAGCCATTTCTGTGTTTTGCTATGATCACCTCCCCTACCCCCTGAGTAGGCATACCACTTTCGTCCTGCGTTATTCCATAATATTCCGGTCTGTACAAAAACATCACCATATCGGCATCCTGTTCAATAGAACCCGATTCCCTGAGGTCAGATAACTGAGGCCTTTTGTCGCCCCCGCGGGTTTCCACGGCCCTGCTCAATTGTGAAAGGGCAATTACCGGAACGTTTAACTCTTTGGCAATTCCCTTTAATGCCCTGGATATAGAAGCAATTTCCTGTTCCCTGTTGCCACCGCCACTGCTTTTGGAACTTTCGCCGGACATCAGTTGCAGGTAGTCGATAATAATCAGCCTGACATCATGCTGGGCTTTAAGCCGCCTGCATTTGGCACGAAGTTCCAGAATGCTGAGCGCTGGGGTATCATCGATAAAAATTTTGGCTTTGCTGAGCCTATCGGTTTTGTGTACCAATTGTTTCCATTCATAATCAGCTAGATTCCCTTTTTTTATCTTTTCACTTTCCAGCTCAGCTTCAGCGGAAATCAACCGGTTAACCAATTGGATCGAGGACATTTCCAGAGAAAAAATGGCGACAGCATGGTCAAAATCCACCGCAGCATTTCTCATAGCGGAAACGACAAAAGCCGTTTTACCCATACCCGGACGGGCAGCAATAATCACCAGGTCGGAGTTTTGCCACCCTGAAGTAAGGCGATCCAGCGCAGTGAAACCACTGGGCACGCCGGTTAATCCGTCTTTGTGATCTTTTCTGGCCTCTAGCTCCTTCATGGCCTGATACATGAGCGATTTCATGTCGGCATAATTCTTCCTGATATTAGACTCGGTCACCTCAAAAATCTCCTGCGCTGTGTGATCCAGCAGATGAAAGGCATCGGTGGTGTCCTCGTAAGCATCTTTTTGTATTTCTGAAGCAATCCGGATTAAGTCCCGCTTAATGGATCGTTCTGTCACAATGCGGGCATGAAACTCAATGTTGGCGGCGGAGTTGACCCTGGCGGTTAGCTGGGTAATATAATAGGCGCCCCCTACCAGTTCGAGTTTCCCTTCTTTTTTAAGTTGATTGGCAACAGTCAACAAATCAATGGGCTCAGAATTATTAAAAAGGGTAACAATGGCCTGGTATATTTCTTTATTGGCATCCTTATAAAAGTTATCAGGCTTAAGAATATCGATAACAGTGGTAAGCGCATCTTTTTCCAGCATCAAAGCACCTAAAATGGCTTCCTCTATTTCAGTGGCCTGAGGGGGCAGTTTTCCCAATTGACTGCTTAGGTCAGCAGATAAAAAACTACGGGTTTTCAACGGTAGTCTTGAAGCAGCGGACTTGTCCTTTTCCATGTGATCCGGTAAGTATTAAATGTATTGAATGTTTGTATAGGTGTAATGTCAAATCCCGAAACAAACCTATTAAATCATTTTCAAAATCCTGTTTAACCCCTGCTATTTATTATCAAAAACTTATCCACAGAAAATAAGCGGATTTTTCCACATATGAAATACTTTTCCTGGTATTTATACACAAAATTTTTCTAAATATCCACATTTTATCGACATTTAAAAAACGATTAAATTTGTCACTCCTCTATTTTATCTTAATTTTGAGAGCTTAATACAAGGTTGATGCAGAAGAAAAGTAAGAAAGTACATTTTATTGCCATAGGGGGAAGTGTTATGCACGGTTTGGCGATTGCATTGCACCAAAAAGGCTATGAAATAACCGGATCGGACGATCAGATTTTTGGGTTATCCAAAATGAATCTTGAAGCATATGGACTGTTGCCAGAACCGGGATGGGATGAAAGCAGGATTACCGGCGAATTGGATGCGGTGATTTTGGGTATGCATGCCCGAAGTGATAATCCGGAGCTACTTAAGGCCCGGGAATTAGGATTAAGTATTTACTCCTATCCCACCTACATCATGGAACATTGCAGGGACAAACAACGAATAGTCATTGCCGGCAGCCATGGGAAAACTTCAATAACCGCCATTATTATTCATGTACTTCAACATTTAAATAAAGATTTTGATTATTTAATAGGCTCAAAAGTAGAAGGATTTAACAACCTGATCCGTTTGAGCGAAGCGCCGGTGATCATTATAGAGGGGGATGAGTACTTGTCATCGGCCCTAGACCCGACTCCCAAATTTTTACAATATCAGCATCATATTGGCCTGATCAGTGGCATCGCTTGGGACCATATGAATGTTTTTCCGACAGAGGAAAATTATGTGAGACAATTTGACAGATTTGCCGACTCGATCCCGAAGGCCGGCTCCATCATATTTTGCGAAGAAGACGCTATGGCTTCGGTCATCGGTAACAAGGAAAGAGCGGACGTCAATAGATTTGAATACAAAACCCATCCCCACTATGTTAAGGAGGGAAAAACCTATTTAACCACGGCCCAAGGAGATGTGTCACTGGAAATTTTCGGTTCACACAATATGCAAAATATTGCGGCTGCCAAAGAAGTTCTAATTCGATTAAGTGTGACCGAAGAGCAGTTCTACAAAGCTATTAGTTCGTTCAAAGGTGCTGCTAAAAGGCTGGAAATGGTCAATGAAAATCACACTACCGCGTTTTATAAAGATTTTGCCCATGCACCTTCCAAAGCAAAAGCTACAATTAAAGCCCTGAAGGAGCAATCTCAAAGGGAATTGGTAGCATGTCTGGAATTGCACACTTACAGTAGCCTGAACAAAAACTTTCTGCCACAGTACAGTGGCAAGTTAAATGATGCGGACTATCCGATTGTATATTTTAATCCCGACACCCTGGCCAGTAAAAAGTTGCCCGAATTGGATGAGGACAACATAAAAGAGGCTTTTAACCATCGATCACTGGAAGTATTTACCGACAAGGACAAACTTGTTTCTTACCTGAAGAACATCGACTGGCAGAATAAAAACCTGGTAATGATGAGTTCGGGTAACTTTGGGGGGATCAACCTGCAGGAACTTGGCAAAGAAATAATTAATTGACAAACTCAATGATATTAAAACTTAAAAACCCGCTTTCATTTTTTGATCTTGAAACAACCGGCATAAACATTGTTACTGACAGGATAGTGGAGATTTCTATTGTGAAAATGATGGTGAATGGGGAGATCATAAAAAAAACCCAACGGATTAATCCGACCATTCCTATTCCGGCAGAGTCAAGTATGATTCATGGCATTTATGACGAGGATATCAAGGACGCACCTACCTTCAAGAGTATGGCGAAAGAATTTGCCAAATTTCTGGAAGGCAGTGACCTCGCAGGATTCAACGTACTCAAGTTCGATATTCCTGTATTGGTTGAGGAATTTTTGAGGGCTGATGTGGATTTCGATACCGGCAAACGGAAGATCGTGGATGTTCAAAAGATTTTTCATATGATGGAAAAAAGGAATCTAAGTTCAGCATATAAGTTTTATTGCCGGAAAACCCTTGAAAATGCCCATAGTGCCGAGGCAGATACTATCGCCACCATGGAGATACTGGAAGCCCAGGTGCAAAAATACGACGGTATGGATGTCACTGATATGAAAGGCAACAAGGTGGGAATTATTGAAAACAACATTGACACGTTGCACCAACTGACTAATAAAAATATGGTGGATCTGGCCGGCAGGATGGTTTATGACAATAACGGAGATGAAATATTCAACTTTGGTAAACATCGCAACAAAAAGGTTATCGAAGTATTCCGAAATGAACCCAGCTATTATGACTGGATGATGAAGGGTGACTTTCCACTGGAGACAAAACGAAGGCTTACAGAAATCAAATTGCGTGGGTTTAACTCAAAATAAGCACAATTTTCGCTGTCAAAAACTCCATTTAATCCTGAGGAAAAACGCCGGGGAATTGGCCTCATAGCCCTTTTCTTTTTTCTCATAAAAAATCTGGCCGATCAGATCCAGGTCAAAGTTACTGAATACCGAAGCCGTCAGTGTAGGGTTGACAAAGAATGACGCCTCTCCGGGAAACGTCATCCATGAGAATGCGGCAGTTAAAAGTGGGTTGACGGGATAACTGGTTTGTAAAAAAGTGGCATAAGGAAAAGGCAGTACTCTTTTGGTGTCAAGGCGATCAAAATTCAGGGTATTGAACCCCTCCAGCCCCGCCGCAGACTCCAATCCGGTATTAATTAAAAAAGAGCCATTTAAATACAACCCGTTAACAAATGAGTAATCGGCTGAAAGCGATACCAAAAAAGTTTCAAAAGCGCCTTCTTCATGATCGTTCAAAGGCTTAAACCAGGTAAACTCTCCTTTAAAACCTGCATCCTCGATACTTCCGGCCCACCCGGAGCCCAATACAATATCCTGCCTGGCCACCCCAGCTAAAAACTGAAAATCGTAGTTCCATTTATTAATTTTCCATAACCCTGCCACCACCCATTCATCCATATCATCGGTAATATTAGCCGCTAACTCCATACTTGAGGCAATCCCTGTATACTTCTTGATGCGAATGGCATCAGAACCCGGACGCTCTTCATAATCAAAGTCGAAAAAGGAATAGGCATTAAAAACATCATTGGGATTCCAGGCAAGGTTAATCCCCCAGTTGATCCGCTGGCGGCCAACTCTTACTTCCCAGTTGTTTTTATTGTATTCCAGGTATATACGATCAATAGTGGTATTAAAAACCAGTGACCTGTCATCAATCAGGTTAAAACTAAGGTCAAAAAAATCATTGTTTATATCAGGCAACCGGCCAAACCCGGGAATCTGCCGCACCAATTCGCCATAAAATATACGGTTTCTCAGCTCTATCCTGGCGGTGAGGTTTTCATGGGCATACCATTGAAAATTCAGGCGGTTATGTAACAGGTTATCCGTAACTACCGAGTCCATACCATCTACGAAAAAAAGGGTGCGCAGATCTTTGACATAGCCACTTAACTCCCATTTTATCTCCTTTTCCTGTGCCTGTGTTCGACTATACCCTATTAAAATCGTCAACAACAAACATTTAAGGCCGGTCTTCATGCGCTTTATTGGTTACAAGATTATTATCGGATACAATCAGACCGTCTTCCAGGCGGATCACCCTTCGCGCTTTGTCAATAACACGCTGATCATGTGTGGAGAAAATAAAAGTGGTACCTTTCTCTTTATTGATCCCTGCCATAATATCCAGGAGGTTGGCGGTAGCTACTGAATCCAGGTTGGCGGTAGGTTCATCGGCCAGAATAAACGCTGGCTCAGATGCCAGGGCCCTGGCTACCGCCACTCTTTGCTGCTGCCCTCCTGAAAGCTCCGTGGGTCTTTTATCCTCTTTTCCTTTCAGGCCAACCGCCCTTAATAAATACATAGCCCGATCATTCCTTGCACGTTTGCCTACTCCCTGCAATTCCATAATCAGGGCAATATTTTCCCTGGCTGTTAATACCGGAATAAGGTTGTAGGATTGAAAAACAAAGCCAATCTTATCCAGGCGAAAATCAATCAATTTGTTTTCCTTTAAATTGGAAAGATCATTTCCCTCAATCGTGATTTTGCCTTTTGTAGGGTTATCTAATCCCCCAACCATATTTAACAAGGTCGATTTGCCACATCCGGAAGGACCGACAATCGCCGTAAATTCTCCCCGGTCCACAGAAAAACTGATACCTCTTAGTGCGTTAACCGGTACTTTGTCAGCGTTATAGACTTTGGTGATTTTATGGGCCTCAATTACTTTCATCATGTTGATTTTAGACTTTTCTCAGCGCTTCGGCCGGCTTTAATTTTATAGCCTTCAACGAAGGGTAAATGGATGCAATAATCGTGGTAATAAAAATTCCCAGCGAAAGAATAAAATAATGATTTCCTGAAATTATGGGATAAATTACAGCCTCGTAACCAACCTTCTGCAAACCCTCGGCATAGGCTGACAGGTCCAGTCCGAATCGATGGAAATAATTAATGGTCAGGTAGCCCAGGAATAGTCCGGCAGGACAGGCTACCAGGCCTAAATAAACCGTTTCGATGGTAATCATGAAAAACAACCTCAGCTTATTCATGCCAATGGCCATGAGCA
Source organism: Agaribacillus sp. DX54 (assembly GCF_056858335.1). NCBI lineage: Bacteria > Pseudomonadati > Bacteroidota > Cytophagia > Cytophagales > Splendidivirgaceae > Agaribacillus > Agaribacillus sp. DX54. The sequence goes on along the minus strand of NZ_JBXEQE010000001.1, from coordinate 466,851 downwards.
TTCCCAATTCCTTTATTCTTTCCAACACGGCCATAAGCATGGTATTGATAATACCGAAAATTAGTGCTGTCATAAAAATGATCACCAAAATATAGATATTTGTGCCGGATTGCTCGACAATTAACGATAATTCAGGTGCCAGCGTATCTCCCACCTGAACATTTAAGTACTCGGCTAAACCCTTTCCTATGATCAGAGAATTCCCGTTTTCCGTTAAATATTGACCTTGAACAAGTTTTTCTTTTAAAGAAGTTAATTCATTTTCTTTAAAAGGGTCAATACCGATCAACATGGCTCCCTTGGCTTTTTCTCCAAAAGATACCAGGGAAAAAGATTCTATCCTGGGCACTATGGTGACAATCGATTCGCTGGCCATCAGGGCCTTTTCAACATTTTCAGGAAGGGAAAAACTGTTATCCAGGCTTCGCTCCTCCCAATAGCCCGTTTTATGGATTTGCGCATAACCTGTATAAAATCTGACTGAGTTGCTGATCATATTGGCATAGGTGCCCAATTGCATAGATTGCATCACAGAGGCAAAAAATACGGCAAACGCAATAGACATCAGGGTGATGATGGTTCTTCTTTTATTCCGCCAGATGTTTCGCCAGGCTAATTTTAAATACATGGCTACAGTGTTTTAGGTTTAACGCACCTTTTTCATGTTTTGCAGGGAAAAGAACTGATCCGGAATATCAACGTCAAAAGCTATATTCACATATTGGATTACCGTTTTTTGTCCTTCCTCATCAGCAGGTATCATCTCCAGCCGCGTAGGAATCACCCGCCCACCGATATCTCTGATGTCTTTCAAAATCATGGTATTGATCAAATAGCCATCCTCATCATAGTATTTGATCAGCTTTTGAAGCAAATCCTCCTTGGTGATACAGGCATCGATTTTTCCCCAAACCACAGGTGCATCATCTTTGGGAATCAAAACAATTTTATAACAGTCGTAATGATCGATAAGTGTATCGCCTAATAGCTGATGGTGATAATCAGTAACAATCGACGACTGCTTGACCAAATCATCATTGGTAAAATCTGATCCCATCCAGGATTGCATCATCATCGAGGGGGGCAACTTGATTAACCGGTCAATACGCGGCTGCCAGTTCCATAGCTCTTTGTCCCTTTTTAAAAACGCAGCCCCTTTGTCACGAGCTGGTGCGGTGATTAAAATGAGACTTAATTCCTGACCTTTGGCCCAGCTTTTGATTTTTATCTCCCGCTGCCAATCAGGGCGTTGTATGGTCATGGTCATTTCGGCACGATTGGATTTCCCCTGCATTTTTTCATCGGCTTTTCTGATGATTTCGGTGGCATCCTGCCCACAGACTCTGAGAGATAATAAGATGAATAAGACATTTGTAAATATCTTCATGACTAATTACAGTATTTTTCTATTAAAAAATCAATGATTTCTTCTAATTGCTCCTTGTTTCCGGAGGTGATGTATTGCACGCTAATGCCGTCAAACAAAGCTGCCAAAAGTAATGCCTCACCTCTGGGGTTTTCAATTCCCTTATTTTTAAGCATGTTTTGAAATGTGGTAAAATACACCTTGACCTCTTCCTCGATGGTATGCTTCAGGAATTCAACCTTTCCTAATTCCTGCTGCACTGACAGTGATATAGCCAACCGGTAGAATTCCTTTTTTTTAATGAGATGTTCCTTCGACAAGATGAACATCTCCTTCAATGCTTCATTAGGATCCGCCCTGTGCATAGCCTCCAAAAATTCGCCCCCTTCCTCCATTAACATGACCACTACCCCTTTCAGAAGATCCTCTTTGCTGTTATAATAATTGTAAATAAGTCCTTTGGAAACGCCTGCATGCCTAGCAATAGCACTCACGGAGGTGTTATGATAACCTCTTTTGGCAAAAAGATCAAAAGCCGCCATGAGAATCTTGTTCTCGCTTTGTGCACGGATCTTCGCTATTTGTTCTTTGGATCTTGGACTCATATTATTTAATGACTGACCGGTTGGTCAATATTTAAATAAATATACGGTAATTCATAAAAAGAGTCGAGGTTTAAAGGTTTTTTTTCGAATTAACAGCAGATAGAAATCTGTGAGTACAATGGAAGGGGTCAGTGAGCGGGAGCCGGAGTTAGGTGAGAGGGGGCGGGAGGCAGGGGTCAGGTGAAGTGTGGGCGGGATAGTCGGAGAGGTTATTATATGGCGGTGAGCGGGAGCCGGAGGCAGGTGAGAGGAAGGGTTACCGGTTGCTAAATAACCTGTAAAAGCGGCATCCTGCAGCAATCGAAACCCACAGCTACGTAGCCCATCAACACCCCCATTTTCATTTTAATTTTCATGCTAATTTTAATTATCAAGTATTTCAATCTCCACCCGCCTATTGAGCGGAGCTTTCAAATGGCCTTTGGGATATAACATCCTGCGGTCTCCCCAGCCCTGGATTTCAATCCTTTCCCCGCTGATTCCGCGGGCGCCAAGGTAACGTTTAATAACCTTGGCCCTTTCGGCCGACAGTAATTTGTCATCACCCCTGACCACTTTGTTCCTTCCGCTGAGTTTAAAAAACCTGTCATCATTTTCCGCAAGCAAATAAACTTCCCCCTTAAAATCCCCGTTGGTATGTCCGTGAATTTTAATACGGAGGTTCGACTTGGTCTGCAATACGTCATTCAGGCGTTCCATTTCATCTTTTGAAACCTTTCTCAGCACGGATGAATTCTTATGGAAGAGTAAATTATTAAAAACCACAATGTCCCCTTTGTCTGCCCTGACCAACTGGTTGATGGCCGCCGAAGACGTTGACTTAAAGGTGGTCGGCGTTGCTTCCTCTTTTGGTTTCGCCTTCTTTGCTTCCGGTGCCGGACTACCGGTTGTTTCAGAGGGTGTTGTGCCCCTGTTTTCCTTTTTTATTTCATTGGAAGATGCAGAAGCGGAACTTGTACGTTGTGCAGCCTGACTGGTACCTGCGTCACTTAACAATACACTGCTTTTGACCTCTGCACTGGCGATCAGCCGCTCTGATAACGGTTCACCGGTTTCTGTTGAAAACACCCAGGCATCCTTAATGAAGTTTATATCCCTGAGCTTGGCACTCACCCTGTGCGCCGATTTTATATCGTCATAAATCACGATATATACATAATAAAGCCTTTTTTCCTTGTTGAGGAAATACTTGGGTTCAAACCCTACGGAGGTTACCCTTCTAATCAGTTTATCGGCATTTTTAAGTTCCCTGAAAGCACCGATGATTACATAATGCCGTGGCCTTCTTTCATCCGATAACAAGCGCTTTCCAGGCAAGAATTCTGCCGATGTCGCCTCATAATCAGCCCCGGCCGTTTTCAAATCTGCCATCAGCGCGGCCACTGAATCCATCGGCCGGAACCAGCATAAACACCCCACCAACAACATTTTGTAATCAATCACCATACCCTCTCAGTTTTATACATTAATATAACCATAAATCGACAAAATAGATCATATATGTACCTTATCACTCCTTAATAACCAGAAAATCTAAGACAAAAATTATTATAATTGAGGACAAATATAAAGTCATTTACTACAAGGCCGATACTTTCTATAAAATTCTATAAACCAAAGTTTTATTCTCGCAAATAAAATTTAGTTTTGTACCTGGCAGGTAATATTGCAATTCAGGGATTCAAATATACCGAATCCGGTTGCAAAAGTATACCGCACGGACCATTTAACAACTAAATAAACGATTATAATCGATGAAAATTCTCGCTATAGGCAGGAATTATGCCGAGCACATTGAAGAGTTACAGAACGAAAGGCCGGATGAACCACTAATTTTTCTAAAACCCGAAACATCCGTTATAAAAAATAATGCCCCTTTCTTTTATCCGGACTTCAGCACCAATATCCATCACGAAGTGGAAATCCTGGTGCAAATTGACAAGCCTGGAAAAAATATCGATGAAAAATTTGCTCACAAATATTACAGCCAAATCGGCATAGGCATCGATTTTACCGCAAGGGACTGGCAGCAAAAAGCCAAGGAAAAAGGCTGGCCATGGGCCATTGCCAAAGGGTTTAATGGTTCTGCACCGATTTCTTCATTCTTTCCTGTCGGAGATTTTGGCGATATCGGGGATCTGAATTTCAGTTTAAAAGTCAATGGGGAAACAAGGCAGCAGGGTAACACCGAACTTATGCTGTTTTCCATTGATTATATCATCGCTTACTTATCAAAATTCTTTTTGTTAAAAAAAGGAGACATCATTTTTACCGGCACACCTAAGGGTGTGGGGCCTGTGGAAATAGGTGACAGGCTTGAAGCATTTATCGAGGATAAAGAATTGTTGAACGTTGAAGTTAAGTAAATACATATCTTCTATGTTATTGCTGGCAGGGCTGATGAATCCGGCGGCGGGCCAGAATGGTGGCAGTAATTATTATCTTTTTCCTATTAAGCCAGGTAACAGAAACTATCTCGCAGGAACCATGGGAGAATTGAGAGCCACCCATTTTCACGCTGGACTGGATATCAAAACCGACGGCGTGGAAGGCCTGCCTATCTACGCAACCGCCGACGGATATGTATCCAGAATCAAGATATCGACCGGTGGTTATGGCAATGCCCTTTACATGCTTCATCCCAACGGCACCACCTCAGTCTATGCTCATTTGAGCAAGTTTGAGGAAGAAACCGGGGATTATATCAGAAAGGAACAATATAAAAAGGAAAGCTTCAGTATTGAGTTGTTTCCAGCACCGGGACAATTTAAATTTAAAAGGGGTGATGTGATCGCCTACTCCGGCAATAGTGGTTCATCGAGTGGTCCGCATTTGCATTTTGAGATCAGGGACCAGCGCCAGCATGTGATGAATCCCCTGAATTATGGATTTTCCGAAATCATAGACAATACCCCCCCTTCCGTTAGAAAAGTTGCCCTGGTGCCCATGGATATCAACTCCAGGGTCAACAAGGCATTTAAAAGGATAGAGTTGACCCCGGTCAGGAACGGTAGCAAATACACTATCAACAGGAACATAAGTGCCTCAGGACAACTCGGCATAGAACTTTTAACCTATGATCGCCAGGATGGAAGCCCCAACAAAAATGGTGTTCAGGTAATCGCCTTGTATGTAGACGACAGACTGGTTTTAAAACAAGAGATTAACCGGTTCTCCTTCGCCAATACACGTGACATTTTGGCCCTGACCAATTATGGAGTGATGAAAACGCGGCGTACAAGGTTCAATAAACTTTATATCGACGACGGCAACGGATTAGGTTTCTACAAAAATGCCGTAAACAAGGGAATAATTAATATGCTGAATGGCCAAGATCACAAGATAAGCGTTCACCTGACAGACACTTACGGCAATAAAAGTGAACTTAGTTTCACAGTGACCGGAGAAGCATTGCCCTCAGGTAACCAGGTTTTTACCAAACTTCCCCCTAAAAAAAGAACGTTTGAGATTTTAAATAATACCCTTATTTTATCAGCAAAAATCAAAGAAGGCCAGGCCCCTTTTGCCAATGTTTATGCCAACCGGATGAAACATCGATTAACCCCTTCTTATTATCATAATAATCAGGCCGTGTACCTCTGGAATTTAAAATATGCCCTGCCCGACTCTGCCGATATTTGTGGAGACAGCCTTTACTTTAATTTCAAAGCAATGGTTCCTTCCAACAGTGCCTTTAATTTTTATGATAAAAGTCTGAAAATAAGCTTTCCCCAAAAAGCACTTTTCGATACGCTATTCCTCACCACTGACTACAGATTGAACAGTGACTCCACCATGGAATATTTTGAAGTAGGGCCTGTCAATACCCCAATGAGGAAATTTGCTGGTTTTACTTTCAAACCAAAATTGGAATATCAGGATAAAACCCGGTACAAAGCTTATTTGGTTACAGGAAAAAACAACTACAGCTATCAGGGAGGAAATTGGAACAGAAATGAATTTGCGATCAAAACCAGAGACTTTGGCGTTTACACGCTTTTAAAAGACTCCATCCCCCCCACGATTAATCCGCTTCGTATCAGTACCGGTCAGATCAGGATGGAAATAGATGATGATCTTTCCGGCATAAAAAATTTCAGGCTTACGGTAGATGGCAACTGGGTACTTATGAACTATGATTACAAACGCCAGTTACTATGGTCGGAAAAACTGGACCCGGCAATACCCTTCAAAGGTGAGATGGTGTTACGGGTAGTGGACAATTCCGGTAATGAAAATGTATACACCAAAACAATTAAATAATTATTTTTGCCCCCATCAAACAGAACAGTGAAAATTTGGTTTAATCATAAAAATTAAACTATCGGCCCTGGCTTTGGCTTCGGCATTAAAACTAATTTTTAAAATTATGAATTTAAACATTGGCGATCAGGTTCCGGATTTTGAAGCGGAAATTCAAGACGGATCCAATATCAAACTTTCAGACTATAAAGGAAAGAAACTTGTTTTATTTTTCTATCCGAAAGACAATACCCCAACCTGTACCACAGAAGCTTGCAACCTCAGGGATAACTACGAAGAGTTTCAGAAGCTGGGATATGAAGTTTTAGGTGTTAGTACAGACAGCACCAAATCACATCAAAAGTTCATCGATAAATTTGATTTGCCCTACAACCTCGTCTCCGATCCCGATAAAAAAATCCATGAATTGTTTGGCACATGGGTGGAAAAACAGATGTATGGTAAAAAATACATGGGCACTGCCAGAAATACCTTTGTTATTAACGAGGATGGAAAGATCGAAAACATCGTGGAAAAGGTCAAAGCCAAGGAACATACCAACCAAATTTTATCCTAAACACGCTCATAAACCCTTTGTGCCCCTTCGTGTCTTCGCGCCTTTGTGGTAAAAAAAATTGAACCACGGAGACACAAAGACACAAAAGGGTACGAAGTTTATTGGTTTTCTATGCCATTTAAGCGCCAAAAATTCTGAGTTATAGGAAAGAAAATACTAAATTTGGCCAATCATACTTGGAGTAACTTTTTTTCGATCCATTTTGCTTAAACAATGATTGACCAAACAAACGCAACAATTGACCAAACCGAGATAGCAGAGTTAAAAAAGATAGCCTCACAGGTCAGAAGAGACATCGTAAGGATGGTTCACGCCGTTCAGTCAGGGCACCCTGGGGGTTCACTGGGGTGTACGGAGTTCTTCGTAGCTTTATATTTTAAAATACTCAGCGCCGACCCGGCCTTCAATGCGGAGGGTATTAATGAGGATTTGTTCTTCCTGTCCAACGGCCATATTTCACCAGTCTGGTATAGTGTATTGGCTAGAAAAGGTTATTTTGAGCTGTCAGAGCTGGCGACTTTCAGAAAAATCAACTCAAGATTGCAGGGACATCCCGCCACAGAGGAAGGTTTGCCCGGAATCAGGGTGGCTTCAGGCTCGTTAGGTCAGGGGTTGTCAGTATCTATCGGCGCGGCGCAAACCAAAAAGCTCAACAAAGACGACCATTTGGTTTACACCTTAACAGGTGACGGCGAACTGCAGGAAGGGCAGGTATGGGAAGCTATCATGTATGCGGCCCATAACCAGGTAGACAATATAATTGTCACGGTAGACCACAACGGACAACAAATCGACGGCCCTGTGGATCAAATCCTGTCTTTAGCAAATTTAAAAGAGAAATGGCAGGCCTTTGGATGGCAGGTAATCGAATCCAAGGGTAACGATATGGAAGAGGTGATAAATACTTTGACCCATGCCAAAACTTTGACTGGTAAAGGAAAGCCTGTAGTTAACCTCATGCGGACTCAAATGGGCAACGGTGTGGATTTTATGACAGGCAGTCATAAATGGCATGGCGTAGCGCCCAATGATGAGCAGTTGCAATCAGCATTGAACCAACTGGAGGAGACATTGGGAGATTACTGAATAACTCATGTCATTCCGGCTGATTTTCCTGTCTTTAATACTGATATGGCTACAAGATATTGCCTTAAGCCAGATTAACCAACAAAAACTACCGGACAAAACCAGGATCTTATTCTTATTGGATGCTTCAGGAAGTATGCTTGGAGGGTGGGAAAGAACCAACAGAATCACCGCAGCAAAAAAACTACTTTCAGACCTTGCAGACTCCTTAAAAGTCAATCAAAACCTGGAGCTTGGTCTGAGGGTTTATGGGCATCAGTTTAACAAGCGGCTACAAAATTGCCAGGATACCAAGCTTGAAGTGGGTTTTAAGACAGTCAATCACGATTTAATAAAAAACAGACTGGCAGCAATAGTTCCCAAAGGTACCACACCCCTGGCCTACTCCCTGGAACAGGCCGCCGGTGATTTTCCTGATCAGAAGGACGTAAGAAACATTGTTATTATCATTACCGATGGACTGGAGTCTTGCGACGGCGACCCCTGTGCCGTTTCACTGGCTCTACAAAAAAAGCGAATATTTCTTAAACCGTTTATCATAGGATTGGGTATGAATAAAAGCTTTGAGGGCGAGTTCGACTGCCTCGGGCAGTTTTTTGACGCCGCAAATATCAGAACATTTCGGAAAGTCTTAAATACCGCCATTCAGCAAACCCTGGATAAAACCACTGTAAGCGTGGAATTGCTGGACCAGCAGGACAAACCTACTGTTACCAATGTCAATGTCACCTTCATAAACAATGTAACCCGGGAACCTGCTTATGATTTTGTACATTACCGTGACAGGCAAGGCCGGCCTGACTCGGTTGAAATTGACGCCGTACAGGGGTATGATCTGATGATCAATACCATTCCGGGTATTTTAAAGAAATATATCCGGATCGTACCGGGAAGGCACAATGTTTTGAAAGTTAATGCCCCACAGGGACAGATGACCGTACTTCAACCAGGACATACAGAGTACCGTAAGGGTGTAAAGCTCATCATCCGGAGACATAAGCAGGGTAAAGTTCTGCACGCGGCGGACATTCAGACAAAAGAAAACTTTTTAATTGGGAAATACGACCTGGAAATCCTTACTTTGCCTAAAATTCTTCTAAGGGGCGTGGAAATCGAGGAGGGAAAATTAAAAGAGATAAAGATTCCTGATCCCGGCGTGATGAATCTGTACGCTAACGTTAAAGGTTTTGGAAGTTTGTATACCATAGATGAAAATGGCATACAATGGTGGGTTAAAAACCTGGACAGGAATAAAACCAGGTTTACCATGGCCATACAACCAGGAAACTATAAGCTGGTATTTCGGGCAGAAAATGCCTTTGGAAGTAAGTATACAACAATTAAAAAATTTACAATAAAATCAGGTACAACAACTAACATTAAATTAATCGGCGGATGACAAAATACACTTTTACTGAAAAACAGGATACCCGGTCAGGGTTTGGAGCAGGTTTGCTGGAAGTCGGCAGGAGCAATGAAAACGTAGTCGCCCTGTGTGCGGATCTGACCGGATCACTAAAAATGACTGCCTTCCAGCAAGAGTTTCCGGACCGTTTTTTTCAAACCGGCATCGCCGAAGCCAATATGATGGGGCTGGCAGCGGGTATGACTATTGGAGGTAAAATACCCTATACCGGTACTTTTGCCAATTTCTCAACCGGCCGTGTCTATGATCAGATCAGGCAATCCATTGCCTACTCGGAGAAAAATGTTAAAATTTGTGCCTCTCACGCAGGGTTGACCCTGGGTGAGGATGGTGCCACACATCAGATACTCGAGGACCTGGGCATGATGAAAATGATGCCCAATATGGTAGTGATCAATCCCTGTGACTATCATCAAACCAAGGCAGCCACCATTGCTATTGCAGATCACCATGGTCCGGTTTATCTTAGATTCGGGCGCCCCAAAATGCCTGTATTTACTCCTGAGGATCAAACGTTCCGGATCGGCAAAGCTATAAACTTTATAGCGGGTAACGATGTGAGCATCTTTGCTACCGGCCATATGTTGTGGTATGCGATAGAAGCAGAAGCTATTTTAAGTGAGAAGGGAATCAGCGCAGAAGTCATTAATATTCATACTATAAAACCGTTGGATCAGGAAGCCATACTCCATTCGGTAGCAAAAACCGGTTGTGCGGTTACTGCTGAGGAACATCAGATTAACGGTGGCCTCGGCGATAGTGTGGCACAGACTTTATGCAGAAACCATCCGGCCCCGGTTGAATTTATAGGCGTAAATAATTCTTTTGGAGAAAGTGGCAAACCTTTGGAGCTACTCGACAAATATGGCCTAAGCACTGAAAGCATCGTAAACGCTGCGGAAAAAGTCATTGGAAGGAAATAACAGCGGGTTACATTTTTTTCCGGACTACTTTCAAAGTATCTGTTTTTTTAGATATTTGCCATAACAACCGATACAGCACCAGACTATCTTACAAAGCCTGCTATATGATCTAAATTATAGTTAGATTTAAGCATGATATCACAGCGGCAACTTTTCCTTAATCATGTAGCACAGACTTCTGATTTTCCCCTGATGCTTGAAATTGAAAGGGCAGAAGGAATAACACTTTATGATAAGCATGGCAAAGCATATATTGACCTCATTTCCGGCATTGGTGTCAGCAATGTGGGCCACTGCCACCCCAGGGTGGTAGAAGCGGTGGTCAAACAGGCATCGACTTATATGCATCTGATGGTTTATGGTGAGTTTGTACAAACACCGCAGATCCAACTGGCCAAGGCGCTGACAGATACGTTACCCGATACATTAAACAATGTTTATTTGGTCAATTCAGGCTCCGAGGCCATAGAGGGTGCATTGAAATTAGCCAAAAGATATACCGGAAGAAGGGAAATAATATCTTTCAAAAACGCCTATCACGGATCTTCTCATGGAGCGCTTTCGGTAGGAGGCAGTGAGGTTTTCAAACGGGCATTTCGCCCTCTTTTGCCTGGAATCAGACAAATTGAATTCGGAAATACCGAGGAACTACAGGCAATTAACGAAGATATTGCGGCAGTTTTAGTTGAAACTGTGCAGGGTGAGGCCGGGGTCAGGGTAGCCGATTCGGCCTATTTTAAGGAATTGAGACAAAAATGCCATCAGTCCGGAACTTTGTTGATATTGGATGAAATCCAATGTGGTTTTGGCCGAACCGGAAAATTCTGGGCTTTCGAACATTATGAAATAATTCCGGATATGATGGTCTCCGCCAAAGCCATGGGTGGTGGTATGCCCATTGGCGCTTTTATCGCCTCGGAGGAAATCATGTCGGTGTTAAAGAACAATCCTGTTTTGGGTCACATTACCACTTTTGGTGGCCATCCTGTCTCCGCCGCAGCCTCGCTGGCAGCCCTGAATGTTATCATTGATCAAGACCTGCTTTCAGACGTAGAAGAAAAGGCAAATTTGTTTAAAGAGCAACTCATACACCCTGCCATCAAATCCATTCGTAATAAAGGATTAATGATGGCGGTTGGGTTTGAATCCTTTGAAATATTGAAACCCATTATCGACAGGGCTATCGATCTGGGCGTGATCACTGATTGGTTTTTGCATTGTGACAAGGCCATGCGCATTGCCCCTCCCCTTATAATCTCCACCGATGAAATTCATCAAGCCTGCCAGATCATCAATCAGGCCATTACAGATTGCTGTTAAAAGAGCTGTTTTACATGATCCGGAGGCCGCCCGATAATTGCTTTATTCCCCTTTACAACAATCGGCCGTTCGATCAATTTCGGATTTTCATGCAAAATTTTCAACCACCCCTCATCATCAAAGTTTTTCCCTTTAAAGTGATCCTTAAATATCGCTTCTCCTTTTCTCACAATATCCAGGGGTTTTAATCCAAGCTTTTCCAAAACAGTTCTAAGTGTTTCAACCGAAGGAACTTCATTTAAGTACTCAACCACCTCCACCGCTTCTCCCTGATCTTTGATTAGTTGCAAGGTCTCCCGGCTCTTTCGACACCTGGGGTTATGATAAATTTTTAACATATTATCAACTGTTTGTGAATCAGGACAAAATTACATAATCAAAAATTATTTTCAGATCTACCGCCGTCTGTTATTCTCAGTTCAACCATAGTTCTCTAATCACCCGGTTACAAATACGCCTGTTTTAAAGCCCGGGAATAAATTTTCACCTATCAAGACCACCCTTATCGATAGCGATGTGGCCTATCAGCTTTAGAAAATATTTGTAAAAACCATTCTTAAAAATTAAGCGCCAATTACTATACTGATCACACAAAAATATAAGTCCGATAAGGTTACATATGAAAGATTGTATTGAAAAATCAAGTTATTATTGATCATGAGTAGTCTATATTTCGCCAATTCAGCTAGCCCATGTACTTAAAACAATATGGTTATGAACGAACATGCTTATCAATCAAAAATGAAATCACCAGGCGTTGCTTACGCATTATGGTTCTTTTTAATGGCTCATTTTGCCTATTTAGGTAAATGGGGACTCCAAATACTTTTTTGGTTAACACTTGGCGGACTTGGAATATGGTGGGTTGTAGAGGCCTTTATGATTCCCGGTCGTATCGAAAAGTACAATCTTTTGATTTCTCAAAAAATTGAGTCGATCGAAGAAAAAGAGGATACAAAAACAGGAAACCTGACAATTCCCCCAGCCACGCAGGCTGTGGAAGAAAATCAGGATGAATCTACTTTCTCAAATCCGGCATAGATCTATTGCCTGGTTAGATTTTTCAATCACATTTGTGATTTTATTCATAGATCAAATCTTTTGAAGGACGGTTTATTTTACAAACCGTTCTTTTTTATGGCAAAAAATCCAGGCCGGAAGTCATCATGATTACTCCTCCTGTCGATAGGCCAAATAGTATGACTCGCCACGCCTGTAGTAGCCCTTCATATTTATGACAACAATCCCTGCGAACGGGCTATTCCCAATGAAACACGTAAACAGGTTGAAGCAGATAATTCTTTGCTGGTTGTATGAATAAGCACATTGTCGATGAATAATACCTAAAAAATCGATAATCTGAATGGATTACTATAAATTAGAGGCAAATTCAAAACCTAACTAAAACTACTACCATGTACGAAACTTTTTTGTTTATTCATTCCTGGCTAAGGTGGATTGTCCTTGTCTTGGCTGTGCTGGTCATTATTAAATCCTTTTTAGGCTGGCAATTAAAGCAAAAATATGGCAGGAGTGACAATGCCCTGTCAGCTTCATTTGTAGGATCATTGCATTTACAATTATTAATCGGTTTGGTACTTTATTTCTTTTTGAGTCCGATAACCACCAATGCTTTCCAGGATTTTGGAGGGGCCATGAAAGCCGCCAGTATCAGATATTGGGCCGTAGAGCATATTTTTGTGATGATTTTGGCTGTGATAGTAGCACAAATAGGCCGCTCCAGGTCCAAAAAGGTGAGTTCCAGCAAAAAGAAGTTTAAAACCGTTACGGTATTTTATTTGATTGCTTTGCTCCTGATGCTTTCCAGAATCCCCTTTCATGAAGCAGGAAGGATGTTTAGGTAATGATTTTTTGTGCCTGTATTTTTATTTTATAAGCGAAAACCTCTTTGTGTCTTAGTGTCTCCGTGGTAAAAAATGGTGAACCAAAAAGGCACTAAGACACAAAGAGACACAAAGAATTTTGGTGTAAACGTTGTGCAACAGCCACGGGACGCTTGCGCTATATCATGGTTGGTAACTAGTTCCCACGACATCAAATAAAAGTTTGGTTTACTGCAACCTTTGGCCCTGATAGCACATCTTTATAGGCGAACCGGAGAACTAAAATTAAAACCATGTTCAAAAACTACCTTAAGATCGCTTTCAGGAATCTTCAAAAGCAAAAATTCTATGCTTTTATCAACATACTGGGTTTAACCATTGGCATAGCATCAACGCTGTTAATCGTTGTCTATATCGCAGATGAATTGAGTTTTGACCGTTTCCATAAAAAAGCTGACCAGATTTACCGGGTTACTGTAAAAGCCGTGATTGCAGGACAAGCCTCAGAATTAGCCACCAGTTGCGGCCCATTGGCCCCCACGGCGCTCGAGGAATTTCCGGAAGTGAATGAAGCCGTAAGATTAACCCCACAATCCAATGTTGTGGTCTCTTTGGGAGAAAAATCCTTTACGGAAAAAAACCTGTTGCTAGCCGATTCCAATTTCTTTAAGGTATTTTCTTTCGAACTATTACAGGGAGATCCGGAAACAGTGTTAAATGCCCCCGATAAAGTTGTTTTAACCGAATCAATGGCCACAAAGTATTTTGCCTATACAGGAAGGGGTGATTCGTCGCCAATAGGCAAGTCGTTGCAAATCGGCGACAGTCCCTGTGAGGTGAGTGGTATTGCCACTGACCCTCCGGGTAACTCTCATTTGGACTTTGACATGGTCGTGTCCATAAGTACTTTGGGTGATGTCAGCAAACGGGAATGGACCAGCAATAATTTGTACACTTATCTCGTACTGAATCCCGAATCCAACCAGCAGGATTTAGCGCGCAAGTTTAACACACTGGTGGAAAAATACGTCGGGCCGGAAATTGAACAGTACCTGGGAGCTTTCCTGCAAAAGTTCAGAGAGCAAGGTGGTGACTATGGGTATGCCTTGCAGCCGATGACCGATATTCATTTAAAATCTAATCTCGATGATGAGATGGGCCCCAATGGAGATATCGACTACCTGTATATCTTCGGGGTGATTGCCATTTTCATCGTCACTATTGCCTGCATCAATTTTATGAATCTCTCTACTGCGAGATCGGCAAACCGCGCCAAGGAAGTAGGAATCAGGAAGGCTTCAGGTGCAGAGAGAAGAGGCCTGATCAATCAGTTTTTAACGGAGTCAATGCTTTTCAGCCTTGTTTCCACCCTACTGGCCATGGGATTAATCTTACTTTTGTTGCCACTTTTTAATAACCTTGCCGGTAAAGAAATATCTTTTCTGATGTTATTGGACGGTACCGTCCTGGGAGGAATAGCAGGCATCATTATCATCATTGGAATGCTTGCAGGAAGTTATCCGTCTTTGTATTTGACATCTTTTAAACCTGCTGAAGTATTGAAAGGTAAAATACGGGCTGGCTTTAAAAGCAAGGGTATCAGAAGTGTCCTGGTAGTTTTTCAATTTACCATCTCCATAGGCCTGATTATCAGCACACTGATAGTTTATAAGCAACTGAATATGATGCAAACCAGGAATCTGGGATTTAATCAGGAAAATGTGCTTGTCATTGATAATGCTTCCCAGTTGCGTGAAAACCGGGAAGTTTTTAAAAACGATTTAAAAAACTATCACGGAATTACCCATGTAAGTAGTAGTAGTTCACTACCACCCGGCCTGGATAACAACACCATTTTCAGGGCAATGGGAAAAAATCAGAAAGACCGGCTATTGCAGTGGTACTATGCGGATCAGGATCATTTGGCTGCCATGGATATTGAGTTAAAGGATGGCAGGTTTTTTTCAGTAGACTTCCCTTCCGATTCATCCGCTATTATCCTGAATGAAACAGCCATGAAGGCCATTGGCTGGGACAATTATGAAAACCAAAAGCTTATGACGTTTAGAAAAAGCCCGGAAGGTGAAGTATTGAATTTAATAGGGGTGGTAAAAGATTTTAACTTTGAAAGTCTGAAAAGCAGAATCAGGCCAATGGCGATTGTTCCGGGTGGTGGCAATCTGCTTTCAGTAAGGCTTGCGCCCGGTGACCTTCAGGAAAAAATCGATCTGATTAAAACCAAATGGAAGCAATATGTACCCGGTGCACCTTTCGACTATTATTTTCTGGATGAAAACCTGGAGAGCCTGTACCGGGCAGAGCAGCGCCTGTCTAAAATCTTTGTGTTGTTTACCACTTTAGCCATCGTGATCGCCTGCCTGGGTCTGCTGGGACTGGCGACTTTCACCGCCGAGCAGCGATCTAAGGAAATAGGGATCCGCAAGGTATTAGGTGCAACCGCAAGTCATGTAGTGATCCTGATGTCCGGGGAATTTACAAAATTGGTGTTGATTTCGTTTATGCTCGCCATTCCGCTGGCCTATTTGTTTCTGTCAAAATGGCTGCAAGGGTTTGCTTATAAGGTAGATATTGGCATTGTCAGCTTTCTGGCCGGTGGATGTATTTCTTTGTTAATCGCCTGGCTAACGGTCAGCTATCAATCATTTAAAGCTGCCACGGCAAATCCTGTGAATTCGTTGCGCAGTGAATAAGTAGTGAATAAAGGAGGCAACGAATTTACGAACAAACCTCCTCACTTCCTTGAATTATTCGCTGGTTTTACGGACAGTCTCCACCACCACATTATGGTTGGTATAGATACAGATATCAGCGGCAATCCCGAGGCTTTCCTTTACCATTTCTTCAGCACTTAGCGAGGTGCTATGTTTTTTCAAAGCGACCGCAGCAGCCTTGGCAAACATGCTGCCGGAACCGATAGCTGCTATTTCATCATCCGGCTCTAAGACATCACCTGTACCGGAAAGTATAAGGATTTCTTCTTTATTGGCCAAAATCAACATAGCTTCCAGCCTTCTTAAATAACGGTCCATTCGCCAGTCTTTGGCTAATTCAATCGCCGCCCGCTTCATGTTTCCCCCATAAGCACTCAACTTTTCATCAAACCTTTCCAACAAAGTAAATGCGTCAGCAGTAGAGCCGGCAAAACCGGTGACAATTTTACCTTCCTGCAATTTTCTGATTTTCTTTACATTGCTTTTGGCAACGGTGTTACCCATAGTAGCCTGTCCGTCAGCACCAATAGCCACCTCGCCATTATGTTTGATAGCGACTACGGTAGTTGATTTTATTTTTGTCATTACAAATTCTTTTTTTAGAAATTACTGGCCCATGAATTTTCATCGGCCTTCCAATATTACACAATAATGATGCAGAAGTTAAAATTCATGACAAATTATCAGTGAATTCAGCCACAGTGCAGGCAATAGCAACCTGATAGCAACCCACAGCAACGATTTTGTTGCTAAAGGTTGTCAGCAGGGGATACCGATGGTCTGGTCAGTCATAGCATGGCTCCAGCCATACTATGACTATAAAGAAATTTATACGAGGATCCTGATGGGATCTTCAAGAATGCTTTTAAAAGTTTTAAGAAAGGCCGAGCCCACTGCTCCGTCAACTACCCTGTGATCACAGGACAGGGTGACCTTCATAACATTCCCGGGAACCAACTGGCCGTCTTTCACTATGGCAGTCTCCTTGATAGCGCCCACAGCCATAATACAAGCGTCAGGAGGATTAATAATGGCCGTGAATTCTTCTATACCAAACATTCCCAGATTAGAAATGGTGAAGGTGTTGCCCTCCCAGTCTGCTGGTTGCAGCTTTTTGTTATGGGCTTTTTGAGCCAAATCCTTGACTTCGGCGGCAATATGCGAAAGTGGTTTATTGTCCGCAAACCTGACAACAGGTACCAGCAGACCGTCTTCCACGGCAACTGCCACTCCGATATGAATGTGATGGTTTTTTCTAATTTTATCACCTAACCAGGCGGCATTGACATCAGGATGTTGTCTCAATGCTGCGGCTGCAGCTTTAATAACGAGGTCGTTGAATGAGATTTTTACCGGAGAAACCTCATTAAGGCTTTTTCTGGCCTCAACAGCCTTATCCATGTTTATCTCCATGGTAAGGTAAAAATGGGGCGAGGTAAATTTACTTTCAGCCAATCGTTTGGCGATTGTTTTCCTCATCTGAGACACCGCCACCTCTTCAAAGCTTTCTTCACCGACTACCTGCGGAAGACTAACAACAGGAGCACCCTCAGGGGCCGCCGTGCTGACAGAGGGCGCTTTAGCGGGCACAAAGGCCTCGACGTCCCTTTTAATAATTCTGCCATAATCACCTGTCCCCGGTATCTGCGACAGATCATAACCTTTTTCTTTGGCCAGTTTTTTCGCCAACGGAGACGCTTTGATACGGCCATTCGACGAAGTGCCGGCCGGCGCTTCGACCTTTGTTTCGGCTACAACCGGCGCTGTCACAGTTGCACTGGCGGTGGTGGCTGCAGCCGGTGCTGATGGTGCCGGTGATGAAGTCGTCGGTGACGCCGATGGTTGGGCAGGAGCACTATGAGCTTTAAGTAAAGTTTCATAATCTGCGCCTTTTTCTCCAATGATGGCGATTACACCATCAACTGCTATGGCTTCACCATCCTCGACCCCAACATAAAGCAAAGTACCGTCTTCGTATGACTCAAGGTCCATCGTGGCTTTGTCGGTTTCAACTTCCGCTAATATATCGCCGGACTGGACCGTATCGCCCACTTTTTTATGCCATACCGCTATGGTACCCTCTTCCATGGTATCGCTCATTTTAGGCATGGTGATAACACTGGCATTGATACCGGAAGTGTCAACATCTTCTGTAGCTGCCGGAGCGGGTTCAGATGCCTGCGATTGTGGCGCCGCCGCAGCCTGACTACCAGAGCCGCCCTGTTCAATATCTTTTAAAATATCGTCTATATTCTCCCCTTTTTGACCTATAATAGCAATTACACCATCTACAGGAACCGCCTCTTTCTCTTTTGCACCGATGTATAACAACACGCCGTCTTCATAAGATTCCAGATCCATGGTCGCCTTGTCGGTTTCAACTTCCGCCAAAACATCACCTGATTTGACCGTGTCCCCTTCTTTTACCAACCAACTCGCGATCACGCCCTCTTCCATGGTGTCGCTCATTTTGGGCATTTTAATAACTTCTGCCATTTTTTATTCTATATAAAGTATGTGCCAGTAAATAATAATTTTCTCAAAATAAAGATGAAGTAATAACTTATAAAAATAAAATTTACTTTTATTTGATTCAATCAAGGATTTTTTGTCTGTTTCCTCTTACTCCAAATAAGTGCTTTTTCTAAAACCCAATATTGGCTATGGTAAATTCAACTTTAACGTCATTCAATTCCGGAACCACACTTACCCTAACGCCCAAATCAAATAACCGGTTATATCGCAAAATGTTTAAATCTGAACTCAACTCTATACCGTAGGAGTTAAACGTGTCGTTGAATCTTTGAATCTCTCCATAGGCATAATCGTAAAACAAATTGGCTTTAATACGCTGAAAATTCAGAACAGGCCCCAGCGCCAGATCGGGATAAATCAAAGGGAGCATATAATCCGCTTTAAGATGGTATAGGTTCTGAAAATTGGTAGCACTATAACCCCGGGGAAAAAAGAAGTAACTGGGAAACAAATACGTATTTTCCCTTGGTTCCGGGCCCTGAAATATAATTTCCTGGTACTGATACCCTCCTCTCAGCCGCAAAGAATGATGTTTAACCAGGCCGGGCAAAAAGAGCTGCACCTCAGTAGCCAGGTATTTACCTTCAAAATCACCTCCGATGGGCGTATGCTGATAATTAAGAAAAAATGTTTGCCCCCATTTACTGAAAATATCGCGTCTGGCCCTTTTTAGCAGCCTGTTAAAGGTTATCGTATGTTCCAATGCCTTTAAATTTCCGTCAGAAAGCTGATCGATAATGCGGAAGCTCTGGTTAAAGTCCTCCACCTGTGTGAGACTCGCATTGCTCCCGAATGAAAGCCCCGTCAAATATTTGGAGCGGGTCAAAGTGAACGGCAAACGGTAGCCAAAACTAAAACCTTGTTCCTTCCACCTGAAATTAACCCGGTCAATGCGGTTCGTTTGTTCATTGGGTACATTTTCAAAGGTAGAACGATTACTAAACCGGTACTCAAAATCAAGAATCGGATACAACCCCTGATAACTGATGTTGACAATGCCGGAGCCTGCATCTTCATTCACATCATAGCCATATCCCAACGATGTGGAAATTGTGCTTAATACATCACGCATTTCCAACCCCACAAACAACGAACTGTTAGTCGTATTGATTTCAGGCCCCCAGCTATGGGGATTGATGAATCCGGTGGCTTTCGCATAATTGGTAACAGGATAGCTTTTATTAGGAACATCCTCCAGGATGTGCTCATTTTGTTCCTGCTCCACAATTTGCTCATAATACCGCACATTCCGGTCTTCTATGTTTTCAATGGGTTTCCAAAGCATGGTGTCCAAAGGCATTTTTACCACATTAAAACCATCTTTTTGAAAATCGCTGAAACAGATGGATTGCCCGTCTTCTGCGACCGCGGGGTTGTAGGCACCATGTTTTCTGGAAGTCACCTGATAGCGCCGTTTATCACGCAGATTGATCGCGTAGATATTATCGATGCCGTTGTAAGGGGAATTGTAAAATATAAAATGCTTATAAGGCACCGGATGTCCGATATTTTCATTCGACTCAGGAATGATCATACTTTCCTTTCCACTGACCACATCCATTGAAATCATGGATTTGCCTGCCTGGCCGGCTTTAAGCACGACAATTGCCCCTCCATCGTCCGTCCATCTTGGCATGCTCAAGAAGCGGTTTTCCGGATTGGGAAAACGTTTTATCTCTTTTCCGGAGCTCGTATCCAGGATTACCAGATGGTATTGGTTTTCATCAGTGGTTAAAACCGTGGCTACCCGGGTAGCATCCGGGGACAAGGCGGCTGATGCATAACGATTTTTTCTTCCCAGCGTGCGTAGCTTTTTATTTTTCAAATCATAAAGTTTGATCACAGAAAAGTTTTTGGCGCCCCACCTTGGATCGAACTCAAATTCATTCCATGCCACGATACCGTTTTGTAAAGACAACATACCTGTGTTATTGACAATTCCGGGGATGAAAACTACTCGTTCATTTCCCATACCATCCAGTTTAACCAGTTGGTCAATATCTCCGATCCCGGATTTCAGGGCCAGCACATGGCCGGAATCCAGTACAAGTGGGTTGTGATAGCTGGTGTAAGCCTTACTTTTCCGTTGATTAATTACAGTCACTGGTGTTTCCGATAAACCGTCAAGCTGCCACGTCCACAGCCCCTCCATCTCCGTCATCATATTATCGTAGGTTTCCAGCAGGTTCTTCCCAGTCACTTTTTTTAATGAATTAGAAAACGTAAAAGGAATAAAAGGCCAGCCAAAGGCTTTTTGGGTGACTCCGGACCAGCTTTCGGCCCCGTGTTCATTTCTGACATGGGTGGTCAGGAAATATCCCAGACGATAATGGTCCGGCACAAAATGTTTGAAAGACCGCAGATGCTGCTTATTATAATTAAAAGCACCTCGTTCCAGTAAATTTGTCCTGAAAACCAGGTCGAAGCGTGGTATCCGGCCCCTTCCACTGGGCGTTAACGCAGTTTCTATGCCTATCGCATCACCTTCCCAAAACCAATCAGGCACCGAGAGGTCTGCCCACAGGCTCTGCGCCGCCTGACCAAAAAGCAGGTAAAAAAACTTGTTAAACCCGGTCAGGCTCTTATCGAACTGGACCACATGGCGGAATTCATGTACCGCCAGCAGGTCAAACCAATCATTGGTGCCCAGAAAATTGTAATCCTGTGGCGGGGTAGTAAAAAATTCTGACCTGCGGGGCCCCAGAGCTACAAAGCCATTGGGTATTGAATTCTGATTTTGCAGGATTAATGACAACTTCCGCGGACGTGATTCCAGGGTCCTGGATACAGGCTCATAAATTGTTTCCATCAGGTTGGCCACACGTTGTGCATTTTTTTCATAACCATGGGGAAACAAAATTTTGAAATTGGGGGTGTTGATCTGATGCCACTTTAAAGAAGTGGGATTATTCTCCAAAAGTCCAGCCTGACCATTAGCGGCTAAAACGGCACAAAATAAAAAATAAAAAATTGCTGCAAGACCCTTTCTCATCCACTTACACTTTTTTATATCCACAAATCGGTAAAATATCTACTTCTAAATAAAGTATTTGCCGTACAAATAAACAAATCCGCAAAAGGTTAATTTTTAATTTAAATTCCGATCTTAGAACGTCTTTTTGACTTTACTTAGTACAGTAAAATATTGGTGGAAGTTCCATTATTTGTACAGCATTCATTAAATTCAGACTTTGTTAACTATACAAATCAATGTCAATGCATAAACAACTGAAGCAACCGTTAAACTGGCCCGTGGTAATCTCAGGCATCGTACTGGCGATGACTTCCCTGCTTTTACCGGCCCAAAAAAAATCCTATGAAAACCTGCAGGACGCTCTATACTCAGGGGCGAAATTAAGAGGGGCAAGTGGCCCTGAAAACATCAATTGGATCGACGGAGGGGATAAATTTTCATATGTGAAGAGAAATAGGGATGACGGTTCCCGCGAAATCAGATCTTTTGTCCCCAAAAACGGGCAGGATGCGCTGGTATTCGATGGAAAGGGATTAACTTTTCCCGGTACCGATGAACCTTTTCAGTATGTTTCCTTTCATTGGTCGCAGGATTCGAAACATATACTTTTTCAAAGCAACTTTCGAAAGATCTGGAGGCGTTCCGGCATCTCCGATTATTATTTTTATTCACTGAAAGACAAGTCTTTACGGCTGGTAGCCAGGGATGCCCAGACGGTAGAACTATCACCCGACGGCCAAAAAATAGGTTATGAAAGGAAAGGGAATTTGTTTGTTTTCGATTTCACATCAGGCAAAGAGACCCAACTGACCCATGATGCCGCCGAGCATTTTTATAACGGAAGGTTTGGCTGGGCCTATGAAGAAGAATTTGGATTGGCCCAGGCGTGGGTCTGGTCTCCTGACAGCAAGTTTATTGCCTTTTGGCAGTCTGATGAGCGGGAAGTTCCGGTATTTCAAATGACAGATTACAGCGGCAAACACGCCGAATATGTCAACGTCCGCTATCCAAAAGTAGGAGATGTAAATCCTGTAGTGAAAATTGGTGTCATCGATATCGCCTCACAATCCAATCAGTGGATGGATGTAGCCCTGAATGACGGGTATATTCCCAGGATTTATTGGACTGCCAGGGCCGGAGAATTGGCGATTACACACCTCAACAGGAAACAAAACAGAGTTACACTCAGTTTTCATGATGTAAAAACCGGTAAAGGGAAGACCATTATGCAGGAGACATCCGAACAATGGATTGACATTTTTGATTTCTTTGCCGGTGTCAATCACCTGTTTTTCTTTCCTGAAGATACGGAATCATTTTTGTGGATTTCAGACAGAAACGGCTGGAGCCATATTTACAGGTACAACTATGATGGTAAATTGCTAAACCAGGTTACCCGGGGAGAATGGGAGGTGGTAACTGTCGAGGCTGTAGATACCAGGAAAAACACAATTTACTATACCTCCACAGAAAAATCACCCCTTGAAAGGCATCTTTACACCATTAACTTCGATGGAAATGGCAAAAAACGGCTAACTGAGGGCGACGGCAGACACCATGTCGATCTCTCACCCAATGGCAAGTACTTGATAGATCGCTTTTCCAATGTAAACACTCCTACGCAGGTGGCTTTATGGTCTACGAGGGGCAAAATGTTACACCGGTTTGAGGATAACAATGAGGTTTCAGAATTCATTAATGGTCATGTTTACGCCCCTAGGGAATTGATGCAATTCACCACAACCGACGGTCAAACCCTGGATATTTATGTAGTCAAACCCATCGATTTCGATCCGAACACCCCTTATCCCCTGGTACTGAACATTTACGGTGGCCCCGGGGCACAATCTGTCTACAACGAGTTTGGCACCAATAGCTGGGAGCAGTATCTGGCACAAAGTGGTTACGTGGTGGCCAATGTCAATAACCGGGGTAGTGGTGGTTATGGCAGTAAATTCGAAAAGATAGTTTACGAAAACCTGGGCAAATGGGAAAGCCATGATTTTGTGGAAACGGCAAAATTTCTGGGTGGTAAACCCTGGGTCGATGAAGACAATATGGCCATAAGAGGGCATAGTTATGGCGGATACATGGCCAGTTTTACAGTGCTTAATCATCCCGGTGTCTTTAAAGTATCATTGGTCGGGGCCCCTGTCACTGATTGGCGCCTGTATGACAGTATTTACACCGAAAGGTATATGGGACTGTTGAGTGAAAATGAAGAGGGGTACATGCAAAGTTCATCTTCCACACACGCAGGTAAGCTGGAAGACAACATGTTTATTGCACATTCCGGTATGGATGAAAACGTGCATATGCAAAATACAATGCAATTGGTTAAGGCACTTATCGATAACGGGAAAGACGCGGACTTAAGGATTTATCCCCCGGGAGCCCATGGTGTGGCATATAGCGGCAAAAGTTACATTTTGTTATACAGCCAATATATGGCGTATCTCGACCGCCACCTAAAAGAGAAAATGCCAGTTAAAATGCCTTCCAAATAAGCATAGCGGCAGTTTTCTGCTTTCAGCTACCTCGCGGGCAAAGGGCCCGGGGCCTCTTTTATTTGGCCCCGGGCCTTTTCATTTCAGAATACCTGATCTCAAATCATCAGACAATATTACATGTTCCTTTTTTATTGATAATTATTTGCGAAATTTATTGATTAGTAGATTTTTTAAATTATTGACACCATGACCAGTCATACCCAAACGCCAGGCGCTCGCAAATACGGCATCCGTCACCTGATCTTATTTTTCCTGGTATTAACGGCAACTGTTACAGGAGTCTTTTATTTTTCCGGTAGAACAGAGGCTGCCAAGGGCCCCCGGGATTCGGTGGACCCGGCATTCGGCGCCTATGTGGCAGCTTATACGGCCGGCGTAATATCCCGGGAATCGTCCATCAGAGTACGGTTTGCCGAAGCGTTTCAAGACCCAACACTTGTTGGAAAAGAGGCTGATAGGGCCCTCTTCAAAATAAAGCCTGCTGTTGAAGGGAAAGCCTATTGGACGGACAGCAAAACCATTGAATTTAAACCTGCCGGGTGGCTGGACTCAGGGAAAGAATACAAGGTGGCTTTTAAACTGAGTGATATGATGGAGGTGCCTGATGAACTGTCAGTATTTGAATTCGGTTTTCAAACATTGGCACAAAATTTTGAGGTAACGTTTGAGGGGCTTACTGTTTATGACAAAACCAACCTGAAAAGACAAAAGCTGGTTGGCAACCTTGTTACGGCCGACATCGCTGATGCCCAAAAGGTAGAGAAAATACTGTCGGGCAGCCAAGACAATAAAAATCTCTCCATCATCTGGGAGCATGACCCCGATAAGAAAAATCATTCCTTCATTATAGAAGACATCATAAGAGGCGACGCCGCCGGCCGGGTAGAGGTCAAATGGGACGGTTCCCCGCTTGCTATCAAAAAGCGAGGCGAACAAATCATTCAGGTTCCGGCTATAGGAGATTTTAAATTGTTAAATGCCAGGGTAATTCATAACCCGGAACAATATGTCAGCCTGCAATTTTCAGATCCCCTGCTGGAAAAACAAGATTTAAATGGGTTAATAACGATAGGTAATTTAAGTGATTTTCGTTTTGTCATCGATGACAATGAAATCAGGGTTTATCCCCCGGTAAGACAGACAGGCCAAATGACTGTCAACCTCTTCCCAGGTATAAAAAACATTCAAAACTACAAAATGAAGGAGGCCAAAAGGATAGCGGTAGCTTTTGAACAAATAAAACCGGCCGTAAGGTTGGTGGGAAAAGGTGTTGTTTTGCCCAGCACTGACGGGTTGGTATTGCCCTTTGAAGCAGTGAGCCTGAAAGCAATACAGGTGCAGGTAACCAAGATTTACGAAAGCAACGTACCCCAGTTTTTACAGGTCAATAACCTGGAAGGCAACCGGGAAATCCACCGGGTGGGCAGACCTCTTTTGAAGAAAACTATTCCTTTAAGTAATCAGGGTGTCACAGATTTAGGTAAATGGAACAGATTCACCCTGGACCTTAGTCAGTTGATTGCAGCCGAACCAGGGGCTATTTATCAGGTACAACTGGGGTTCGGTCAAAAGCACGCAGCTTACAATTGTCCGGGCCAGGAAATCACCGAGGAAGGAATGACAAGTGTGGGCGAAGAAAACCGGGATGATTACGAAGAAGATGAATTTAGTTACTGGGACTCCTATGAAAACTATTCCTATGATCCCGATTATCGTTGGGAGGAACGGGACAACCCCTGCCATTCCTCCTATTACGCTTACGGGCGCAGGAGCGTAACCAGGAATTTGCTGGCCTCTGACCTGGGGTTGATTGCCAAGATGGGCAATGACCGGCAATTGATGGTCGCAGTTACTGATATTCAAACCACCACACCACTATCGGGAGTAACGATTGAAGTGTATGATTTCCAGCAACAATTGATTGAAAGCACCTTCACAGACACAGAGGGTTTTGTGAAAGTTGACCTTACCAAAAAGCCTTACCTGATCATCGCCAAAAATAAGGAAGAAAGAGGTTACCTCAAAGTAGATGATGGCAATGCACTGTCATTGAGCAATTTTGATGTTTCGGGACAGGTGGTCCGAAAAGGCATAAAAGGATTTCTGTATGGGGAAAGAGGTGTCTGGAGGCCGGGTGACGACATTTTTCTTACCTTTATTCTGGAAGATAAAAATGATCGGATTCCCGATAAGCATCCGGTTACTTTTGAACTGAAAAATCCCAAAGGTCAGATCAAACAAAGGCAGGTCAGGACTTCATCGGTAGGTGGCATGTATCATTTTGCTTCCCGCACAGAAGATAGCGACCTCACCGGTAACTGGCTTGCCACGGTACAGGTAGGCGGAGCCACGTTTACAAAGACATTAAAAATTGAAACCATCAAACCCAACCGGTTAAAAATTAATCTGGATTTTGGCACGGACAAAATCACAGCCGGCCAGCAAAACCTGGCCGGTCAGCTCAAGGTCAACTGGCTCCATGGCGCCCCGGCCAGAAATTTAAAGGCTGAATTCGAGGTAGTTCTTAACCAGGGTACCACCACGTTTCCTAAATATGCCGAATATACCTTCGACGATCCGGCAAGGGAATTTTACAGTGAAAGTCAGAAGATTTTCGAGGGTTTCCTCGATGCCGGAGGCAATGCAACCATTAACGCCTCCCTGAGTCCCGAAAACGCAGCACCAGGTGTGCTAATGGCACATTTTAAAGGAAAAGTTTTTGAAAGTGGCGGCGGATTCAGCGTGGACCGGTTCAGCATTCCTTATTACCCGTATACCTCATTTGCCGGACTGAGAACACCTAAAGGAGACCGGGCGAGGGGTATGTTGCTGACCGATACCACCCATCGCGTGGATATTGTCACGGTCAATGCCAACGGCAAGCCGGTTTCAAGAACCGGCGTCGAGGTGGAATTGTATAAATTATCGTGGCGATGGTGGTGGGATCAATCGAGCCAGAACATTTCCAACTACATCGGGCGGTCACACAACCTTCCACTGGAAAAGGCCAAAATCAATACTACCAACGGCCGGGGTAGCTGGCGGTTCAGGGTGAATTACCCGGAATGGGGAAGGTTTTTCATAAGGGTTTGTGATCCGATATCAGGACATTGTGCCGGAAAAGTAATCTATATGGACTGGCCCGGCTGGGCAGGACGTGGCCAGCGGGAATTTCCCGGGGCGGCATCGATGCTCTCATTTTCGGCTGATAAAGAAAAGTACAAGGTGGGTGAAGATGTGAAAATCAGCATCCCCGCAAGTGACAACGGCAGGGCTTTGATCAGCATAGAAAATGGTACAGGGATCATTGACCGGTATTGGCTGGAAACGCAAAAAGGAGAAACACCTTTTATATTCACCGTTACCGAAGCTATGGCCCCCAATATTTATGTGAACGTTAGTCTCATACAACCACATGCCCAGACTGCTAACGACCTGCCGGTCAGGCTTTATGGCATTCTACCCATCCGTATTGACAACTCCGACACACACCTCGATCCGGTCATAGATATGGCCGCTGAACTGGAGCCTGAAAAAGAAGTAACGATTAAAATCTCCGAAACTGACGGCAAGCCGATGGCCTACACCGTGGCAGTAGTTGATGAAGGTTTGCTGGATCTTACCCGGTTTAAAACACCCGACGCCTGGCAATCCTTTTACGCCCGCGAAGCATTGGGTGTAAAGACCTGGGATATTTTTGAAGATGTAATCGGCGCTTACGGAGGAAATCTGGAACGTATTTTGGCGATTGGTGGTGACGAAAGCGGAGGCGAGGAAGCAAGTACCAAAGTAAACCGCTTTAAACCGGTAGTAAGATATCTTGGTCCCTTTTACCTGGAAGCCAACAAAAAAGCTACCCACACATTTATGATGCCTCAATACATTGGTTCGGTAAAAACTATGGTAGTCGCCGCCCATAACGGGGCTTATGGCAAAGCAGAAGCAGTAACCCCGGTGAGGCAGTCATTGATGGTATTGGGCACATTACCCAGGGTACTTGGACCTAGCGAAAACGTCTTCCTGCCCGCTAACATCTTTGTGTCCGATGCATCGATCGAAAATGTCAATGTCGATGTCAGCACCAATGACCGGTTTAGACTGGAAGGGCCACAAACCAAAAAACTACGTTTCAACGGCCCTTCCGATCAGTTGGTGGACTTCGCCTTGCAGGTCAAACCACACCTGGGTGTAGGAAAAGTTACGATCAATGCCCAATCCGGCCATGAAAAAGCCCGGTATGACATAGAAATCGAGGTAAGGAATCCAAACCCTCCGGTGGTTGAAGTGATAGACCGGCTCATCCCTGCCGGACAAACCTGGGAAACTGATTTTGAAAATGTGGGGATGGCAGGGACTAATTCAGGCATGCTGGAAGTATACAGCATCCCTCCTATCAATCTGGAAAAAAGATTACGGTATTTACTTAGTTATCCTCATGGCTGCATTGAGCAAACTGTTTCTTCTGCCTTTCCACAATTGTATCTTACTGACGTAATGGAAATGCATGAAACCGGTATACAAAAAATTCAGCGAAATGTAAACGCGGCCATAGCGAGGTTGCAGTCCTTTCAAAACAGTGATGGCGGCTTTAGTTATTGGCCTGGTCAGTCACACTATGATGACTGGTCGACCAGCTATGTCGGCCATTTTCTCATAGAAGCCCAGAGCAAGGGTTATTTGATTCCTGCCGAATTATTAAGAAAGTGGAAACAATTCCAAAGAAAAGCTGCCAGAAAATGGCGTAAAAACCCCAACTATCGCAGAAGTGACCTCATCCAGGCTTACCGTTTGTATACGCTGGCACTGGATAACTCCCCTGAAAAAGGCGCGATGAACCGGCTTAGGGAAAGTAAAGACCTTTCCAATGTGGCTAAATGGCAGCTAGCGGCAGCTTATCAGTTGGCCGGGCAATCCGGCGCAGCCAAAAGCCTTATTAACAACGCTGTTACCACCATACAACCTTACCAGGAACAAACCTACACATACGGTTCCAATATCAGAGATCAGGCGATAATCCTGCAAACTTTGAGTTTAATGGGGGAAAAAGAAAAAGGTTTTGCCCTGATGAAAATGCTATCTGAACATCTTAGTAACAACAATTACTGGATGAGCACACAAACCACTGCCTTCTGCCTTGTTGCGGCTACCGAATTTATTCAATTGGAAAAACCGGAAGGGGGAATTGCATTCAAATTCAAACTGAATGACCAACAGGAAACATCGGCGACAACCGCCTTGTCTATGGCCCAAAAGACCCTGGAAGTCGATGCCAGGCCCATGGGCAAAATGAGTGTGACCAATACCGGCAAGCAGCAAATGTATGCCAGACTTGTGCTGGAAGGTACACCTGAAACAGGCGATAATACCCAGGCCTCGAATAACCTCAGCATATCGGTAATCTACAAAGACATGGATGGTAACATCATCGATCCGGTTGTCTTGGAACAAGGTACCGACTTCACTGCAGAAGTTACTTTGAGTAACCCCGGCCTGAGAGGACATTATCATGAGCTGGCCCTTACACAAATCTTTCCCTCAGGGTGGGAAATCATCAATAACCGTATGGATAACACCGACTACCCCAGGGAAAATGATCAGCCACAGTATCAGGACATCAGGGACGACAGGGTCTACACTTATTTCGACTTACAGGCTAACAAAAGAAAAACATTCCGTATTATGCTCAACGCCAGTTACGCAGGCCGGTTTTATCTCCCTGCTATTTATTGTGAGGCAATGTATGACAACACTATTAATGCCAGAAAGCCAGGAAAATGGGTAGAAGTTAAAAAGGCCGGCGTGCAGTGATACCCCCCTCGACCACTGCGCAGGAATTAATATTGCCAACTTTCTTACCTGGTACTGTTTAGCGGAAGAAAGGTTAGGGATTTCCCCCTAATCATGTGAAATTATCGCAAAAATAAATGTATGAGACTTTTACATGTGTTCAGGCTCGGTGCAGTTGGCGTGGTGTTATGCTTATTGCTTAATAATGTAGTGGGTAAAAGGCTTGATCCGAATCCTTCAGAAGCTTGGAAGTTAAAATTTGCGAGCTCCATTAACTGGCAACAGATTACACCCTTTGGTAACCTCGTTGTAAGTACCAATGACGGCTTATATGGCATCGACCCTGAGAAAGGCCGGATTACTTGGCAGATTAAAAGGCTGGGAAATATCCCTGCTGATAGTTACCAGGTTTTGCCAAATACCTTTTACGCACAAATATCACTGGCAAACCAGGTAATCATATTGGACCCCTATGAGGGTAAAATACTTTCGGATACCAAAAAAGCAGGATTTACATCGGTAATAGCCAAAAATGTATTGTTTGAATCCAGAACTATTCTCATCTGCGGCTACAAAGAAAAACTGAAGACATCGTTTAGCCTTTTCGATATCGCGACAGGTAAAGAATTATGGAATAACGGCGAATTTTTTACCGGCTCCGGTGGTTTAGGAGAAGTCATGAACAGTTTAAAAGTTACGCAGGCTTCACCGGAAAATCATGAAGTCGCGGCCTTTAACCTGATAGAAGCCGGCGGACAAGGATTTATTATGGTTAACAGCCAGGGTATTTTTAATATCAACACACAAACCGGTCAGTTAATCTGGAAAGCAGAGCTACCTGAACCGGAGGGGGTGGATTCGGATTCCGGTAAATCCAGGCTCATCCGATCCGCGTCCGGCGCTTATTTTTATTACCTTAAATCAAGATACCTCATGGGTTATGATGTAATCGATGGCCGGCAACTATGGCCTGAGGTTGTAAACATCAACGGACCGGACAATGAAATTATCAGCCATCAAAAAGGATTAATCATTTTGCCTGGAATCGATACGCTCAATACTATGTCAAAGACCAATATTCATTTAGTAGATTATCAGACCGGGCATACCTTATGGGGCAAAAGGAATCTATGGAACAAAAAGGCTGGGGGTATTCATGTACCAGGGGCAGTGGTGAACATCGGTCGCATTGATAATGACTTCTTATTGACCATGACCAAGGGTGATGTTTCATACTTAAACATCCTGGATACTGACCATGGAAAGTTGAAGTTTGAGCACTCCCTGCCAATCAATGGGGGGTTAGAGTATACCGAAATGACCAACAGCGGTTTGCTATACATCACAAGACCTGGCCCCGACAACAGTGGCGAAATTAACATTTTCGATTTACAAACCGGTCAGCCTAAACTGGCAAAATCCATTAAGTCCGGAATAATGGCGGGCAAAACTCAATATAAAGCTGACCGGTTCAGATTGCTAAGGGTTTTTAAGAAAAATTTTCTTTACGTTTTCTCCAGTGAGGAACGAACCCTTTATGAAGTTAATCTGGATAACGCTCAGTTGCGTATCCTCAGAGAGAAAATCACCTTTGAAGGAGAGGAAACACCTACCCATGTGGAAGTAAGGAATGATGGTTTACTTTTAAATTCGGCGCAAAACATGGCATTGATTGGTTTTGACGGACAGATGAGATTTCAGAAGTATTATCCGCCCCCTGATCAGCCGGGTACTTTAAGAGCCTTCCATAATATGAATGCTGTTTTAGACGCGCTATGTCGCCCGCCAGCACAAATGGCAGGAGCAGTCCCTGGTCAGCCTATAGCACAGTCTGAAAACAACCTGGAAAAGGGAAATCAGGCATTAATTAACAATAC
This sequence comes from Agaribacillus sp. DX54, assembly GCF_056858335.1. NCBI lineage: Bacteria > Pseudomonadati > Bacteroidota > Cytophagia > Cytophagales > Splendidivirgaceae > Agaribacillus > Agaribacillus sp. DX54. The sequence continues at coordinate 435,047 of NZ_JBXEQE010000001.1, read as the reverse complement.
TTATGACAGCCAGAGACAAAAGGCACGTGCTTATTCACCTGCGGCCATGATAGCCGCACAGCGGAGGTTCAAAGCAAGCACACGTTCATCGGACTTCATTTTTATGCTGGTCAGCCTGGAGAAGCAAAACACTAGTGCTCCCGGATCTCAGGGAGGCCTTAATTACGGCCTGGTAAGGGTCAGCAAAGACACCGGAGAAATTTTTGAAACCATCAGGATGAGGTGTGAAAAAGAGCCTAGCTACCAGGTAGATGATATTTTAAACGCCATATATTACCGGCAAAATCCCAAAGAAATTGTGAGTTACAAATTCCACTAATAGCCATCCGAAATCTTCTCACAACAGATTTCAGGGCTACTGTATGGATCAGCAACAAGATAGTGAGGCCAGTTGATCAGGAAGCCAAAAAACCGGAAAGCGACAAAACCTTATCCTGCCATTAGAATATTTGATGGATGGTAACCTCTTTACCATTGAAAACAATTTTCTCGTTTTCTTTGTGCCCATACAAGGCCTGACCTATGGGTGAGGCCAAAGAAATTGTAAAGTAAACGGTATCATTAACATCCATCTTACCGGCAGGCACCGCAACAAAAAAATTTCCCATGGAAGTTTTAACCACACTGCCCAAATCAACCTTCCGGCTTGTTTCTTCTATACTTATCCGATGCAGGACCTTTCTAAGCTTTAAAGCCTCCTCCATTTGAAAAGTCAGTTTTTCCATTTCCAATTGCATCATAGCCCGGCCTGTTTCATATTTATCTCCCACACTACTCTTAGCCTCCAGGTTAGCGGCCTGACGGGCTGTATCCATAGCGTTCCCGGTGGAAGTAATCCTGGCTTCAACAGTTGCCCGGCACTGTTCATACAAACTGCTTTTTATATCCCAATATTCTTCCATTACTACTAGTTAATCAAAAAAATCTACATTTACCCTTTAATCCATCGATTTTTTAACACACACTTTTTAAAAACACCCGGATGGCCCACAAGAGTATCGATCTATGGAAAACCGGCAAAAAACTATACCGTAACAATTCTGATGAATGACCGGTCAGAACAAATAAGATCGACAACAGGGAATTTTTTTCATAAAAATTTTTTAAATTCTAAGAATTTTGTTCATCATAAAACACTAATTAACATCTGTAAACATGAAGGCGCGAAAAATCTTACTTTCCGAAAACGAGATTCCCGACAAATGGTACAATATTGTGGCTGATATGCCCAATAAACCGTTGCCCCCATTACATCCTGGCACTAAAGAACCCATTGGTCCCGAGGCGTTGGCACCGCTTTTTCCCATGGAATTGATTAAACAGGAAGTCAGTGCTGAAAAATGGATCGACATACCTGATGAAGTCCGCAATGTCTACTCACTATGGCGCCCTACTCCGCTTTACAGAGCTTACAACTTCGAAAAAATGCTGGATACCCCCGCCAGGATTTATTACAAATATGAGGGGGTAAGCCCCTCCGGATCGCATAAGCCCAACACTGCCGTAGCACAGGCCTATTATAACAGGCAGGAGGGAGTAAAACGTATCACCACCGAAACCGGGGCCGGTCAGTGGGGTAGTGCATTGAGCTTTGCCTGCCATCTATTTAACATTGACTGTGAGGTTTATATGGTAAAAATCAGCTATGAGCAAAAACCTTATCGAAAAATAATGATGAACACCTGGGGGGCAGAGGTATTTGCCTCACCTACCGATAAAACCGAAGCCGGCAGAAAAATACTGGCGCAGGATCCCGGCTCTCCGGGAAGTCTTGGCATTGCTATTTCTGAAGCTGTCGAAAGGGCGGCCATGGATGACAGCACAAAGTATTCCCTGGGAAGTGTGTTGAACCATGTACTGATGCACCAGACCATAGTTGGGCAAGAGGCATTGTTACAAATGGAAAAGGCCGGGTATTTACCTGACATAGTCATTGCTCCTTTCGGTGGTGGCTCCAATTTTGCGGGATTAACTTTTCCGTTTTTACGGCTCAACTTCGATGAAGGGAAAAATATCCGCTGCATAGCCAGTGAACCTGCCTCCTGTCCAAAACTGACAAGAGGAGTGTTCAGATATGATTTCGGGGACACCGTGGGCATGACGCCCCTGTTGCCTATGTATACGCTGGGTCATAATTTCGTGCCCGCCCCTATCCACGCCGGCGGATTACGCTATCACGGCGCCGGTGTGGTGGTAAGTCAGTTATTGAAAGATCATCTTATTGAAGCCGAATCCCATGATCAACTGGCATGCTTCGAGGTCGGCGTTAAATTTGCCAGGGCCGAAGGCATCATTCCTGCACCCGAGGCTAATCATGGTATTGCCACCGTGGTCAAGGAAGCTATGAAGTGTAAGGAAGAAGGCATCTCCAAAACCATCCTGTTTAACCTTTGTGGTCATGGAAATTTCGATATGGCAGCTTATGATGCCTATTTCCAGGGCAATCTGGTCAAACATGAAATTACCACGGATGACATCAACGCCTCGCTGGCCGAGCTAAATACGCCTGAGATAAACTGACAGACAAGCAACTGGTTGAGTTGGGTTATGGTTATGGGGCTATGACTATGAGAAATAACCATTTCGCTGAAGAACCAACTTCAATAAATGGTTGACTTTGACATACGGATATCTGAAAACCAGAACTTTTCAACTTGTTCACCAATTGTATACCCCCAAAAATCATCCTAAAGAAATGATTGTCGTAACATTGCAGTAAGCATGAATTATAAAATCAGGCAACTACTATTGTGTAAAAACACTATCGTACAAAAACACTGGTGGGGAAAAGCAAACGAGAAACTTAATTCTAAGACCATGAAAAGAATCTTTTTGATTGCAGGCTTGCTATTGGTGATAGTATCATACAATAACAGTAAAAATAAGGCCAAGCCGGAAGCGCCTTTGTTTGATAACCTTGGACAACATCATCTGGAGATTACTACCGATGTAATACTGGCCCGGAAATTATGAATTGGCTGTAGAAAATCTGAAAGCTGCTATCCACACGGAAGATCACCTCATCTATAATGAACCACCGGACTGGTTCTTTTCGGTAAGACATCATCTGGGTGCTTTGTTTTTGGAAATGGGCAGGTATGAAGAAGCAGAAAAGGTTTTGAAAGAAGATTTGGTTAAATATCCCGAAAATGGATGGGCGTTAAGCGGATTGATGGTCAGTCTTGAAAAACAAAATAAAAAAGAGGAGGCCGAAGACGCGAAAAACAGATTCGAAAAAGCCTGGCAGTGGGCCAATGTCGAACTTCAGGGGTCACTTATTGCTCAGCATTCTTATGATGTATACGATAACCAGCATTTATTGAAAAGTACACTTGCCTACAATAAAGTAGAAGCATTGCCTGATTGCGGAATAAAATAATAAACCTAAAACCGGTTAAAGCTGCAACAATATAGTTTTTAAAGACTATGTTTTGCAGCTTTTTTCTTTTGGTGAAAAAAAACATCGGTTGAAGTACATGGCAATTCCGCCTGCTTTCGGACTTAATGACTGATTATTTCAAAAATTAAATCAACCACTATTTAATCTGAATATCCCTGCTTTGATCCAATTTTTGACGCTCATTTCCCGTAGGAACAAAAATGATCAACTCATTATCCCTGTGAACCGCATCGATATCAGCAACGATCGCCTTATTAGGAACAGGAATTTTTCTTAAAATCTGCGTCAAAGGTATTACCTGACCGCCCAGGGATACCTCATAGTTCATCCGGTGCATCAATAGCAACAGATTATTGAATACTCTCAGTTTTAGCCGGTCTGGCGATATGCTGGGAACCTTTATAGTGATAATAGTCTCGTTTTTATATTCTTCAATGTCTACTTTCGTTTGAATCATTCCTCCATTGATGGTATTATTTACATCAATGTTCAACATTATCTGGTCTATTCCATCTCGTTCAAATCTCATGTTATCCTCCTTGTTTTTACAACATGGTTACAAATAATGTACCGCTTTATAATTTAACGTAAATTCACAATAAAAGAATTCAGAATTTAGACAAAATGTCATTTACACTACCATTTAACGCAATTTTGTCCGGATGATCATCAAAATTCTTGAAATTTCTGCAAATCGCTTATTTTTGGCCATTCAAAACATAACCTGAAAATTAAATGACTGAAGAAGCATACATTGTGGAGGGTGTCAGAACCCCGGTTGGGCGGTTTGGTGGTAGCCTGTCACCTGTCAGGGCTGATGATCTTGGAGCCCTGGTTATCAAAAAGTTAGTAGAAAACCAAAGCGGCATTCCCCTGGAAGCCTATGACGAGGTGGTCATGGGCTGCGCCAACCAGGCCGGGGAAGACAACCGAAATGTTGCCAGAATGTGCCTGTTGCTGGCGGGCCTGCCGTGGTCGGTTCCTGGCGAGACGGTCAATCGATTGTGTTCCTCAGGCATGTCAGCAGTGGTGCATGCGAACCGCGCTATCAAATCCGGGGATGGGGATCTTTTCATCAGCGGCGGTGTGGAACATATGACCAGGGGGCCGCTGGTAATTTCCAAAGCCTCAAAGTCGTTTGGGCGGGATTCGGAAATGTATGACAGTAGTTTTGGCTGGCGTTTTATAAATCCCGGAATGAAAGCACTTTATGGTGTGGACAGTATGGGGCAGACTGCAGAAAATCTTGTTGAAATCCATAAAATCAGCCGTGAAGACCAGGACCGGTTTGCTTTTTGGTCACAGATGAAGGCATCCGCCGCACAGGATTCGGGCAGGCTGTCTGAAGAAATTGTGGCAGTGGAAATTCCACAACGTAAGGCCGATCCACGCATTTTTGACAAGGATGAGTTTATCAAACCCAACACCACTATGGAAGGGCTGGCCCAATTAAAGCCGGCATTTAAAAAACTATCGGAAGGTGGCACTGTTACGGCCGGCAATGCCTCCGGATTAAACGATGGCGCCGCCGCCATCCTGGTAGCCTCCGATGAAGCTGTCAAAGCACATTCACTGAAGCCTCTCGCCAGAATTGTCAGTTCGGCCGTAGTAGGTGTTGAGCCAAAAATTATGGGTATTGGCCCGGTAGAGGCTTCAAATAAGGCACTTAAAAAGGCCGGTTTAAGTATGGAAATGATGGATATCATCGAACTGAATGAAGCCTTTGCAGCCCAGTGCCTGGCCTGCATCCGGACATGGGGACTGGCTGATGACGATCCCAGGATCAATCCCAATGGCGGTGCTATCGCCATAGGCCACCCCCTGGGTGCATCCGGTACACGAATCCTGCTCACAGCCGCCCTGGAATTGCATCGGCAAAACAAGCGCTACGCTTTGGTTACCATGTGTGTGGGGGTCGGTCAAGGATATGCTACCATCATCGAGCGGGTGTCATAGCTAATTACTACCTTTCCAAACCCGCAGGCTGGATCAAATAGCCATAAGCAAAATCTCCAGGCTTCATCCTGTATTTCTCCAATGGCATAGCCCCCCAACTGTTGTCCCCTCCTACGCCCATTTGACGGTGGTCAATATTGATGTTAACCAACGGCCTGACGGGGACATCGAAAGTGTGTTTTTGGGTTTTCTTGGATCCTCCGTCAAAATCGTCATTCAACTGATGATGGGCACTAAAATTGATCAAATCACCGGTCGAGGAGATTTTTATGCCAAAGCCATCACCATTTTGAAAGCTTACCCACCGGATATCGGTTTTATACCCGTTTTCCTGTGGTCTGCTGTAAGGGTAATAAAGATCTTTAACCTTCGCCCGATAGGTACCTACAAATGCCGCCGTATTCCGGTCCTCATAGTTTTCATGGGGTCCACGTCCATACCATGACACATTTTCAAACTGTTTTCCAATGGCAAAAACATGGCCTACCCTTGGTAAAACAGGTAAATTATCAGCCAGATCAGACACCTTGGTGGTGACTAAAATTTCTCCTCTTGCATTGATATCATATGTGACAGATACTGCTCCCTGTACAGCAGGCAACTTGTAAGCTGTCACCACTGAAAAGGTGCCATTTTTAACATTCCCTTTGGCGATCTTTCTTTTACCCTTGGCAGGATTGGTAATATACATCTCTTTTAAAGGCTGATTCAGGCTTGCGGTTTTCCATACCCCCAGTCGCTTAGGCATGTTGAAACCATAATCGTTGTCAATGGGGGCCCTCCAAAAGTTGGGGGCAATGGCTGAATTGATAATTTCTTTGCCTTCATAACGCAGGGAATACAGTTTTCCTGTCTTACGGTCAAAACGAATATCAAAACCCTGGCCACTGATCAGATAATCATCATCGTCAGATGACAAAGAGAGATGGCCCGGCGCATTTTTATCAAAATCAGCCGTTCCGGCATCGCTCAGTTTAAATTGCTCTCTGGCCAAAATATGACCGGCTTTTAATAAATCTCCGTCAGTTTTTAATGACGCAGTGACATTTAACAAGTATTCCTTTCCTGACTGCATGGATGGAAGTGTTATGGATAAGGTGGTCTGTTCCCGGGGCCCCAGCGTGACTCCTGGCAGCGGCTGTTTTTTAACCACCACCCCATCTTCCAGCAACTCCCACTGAAAATTGAAATTGTCAAGATGGGTGAAATCGTAGCCGTTGTAAACAGTAAATGTCCCGTCAGCAGCATTAAATTCGCGGAATTTAATGTATTGATAAACCTTTTTGACCTCAAACAAAGACGGATGAGGGGTGCGGTCAGGGTTCACCAGGCCATTGAGGCAGAAGTTAGCGTCATTATGATAAGCCTGCCCCCCAAGATCACCTCCATAAGCCCAGTACGACTCGCCTTCCGGAGTTTTTGCCAGCAGCCCCTGGTCCACCCAATCCCAGATAAATCCCCCCTGCAATACATCATATTTCTCAATCACATCCCAATATTCCTGTAAGTTTCCAACACTATTGCCCATGGCGTGGGCATACTCGCACATAATTAAAGGTCTTTCAGGGTTGTTTTCGGCATACCTGACGAGTTGCGGAATCAATGGGTACATAGGTGCCTGAATGTCGGTATTTTCAAATTGGGTTGCCCCTTCATATTGGACGGGCCTTGTTTTATCGCGATCCTTCAACCATCGATAAGTAGCAAAAAAATTCTCCCCGTTGCCGGCTTCATTTCCCAACGACCACGTTACAATGCTGGTGAAATTCTTGTCCCGCTCATACATTCTTTCAGTGCGATCCAGGTGCATGGCTTTCCATTCGGGCAGGTAGGCCGGATGTTTTGACTCATCAAATGATCCCTGATTGGTGGCGCCCATACCATGGGTTTCGATGTTCGCTTCGTCGATCACATAAAAGCCATATTGGTCACACAACCGGTAAAAGCTGGCGTCTTTCGGGTAGTGGCTGCACCTGACGGCATTGATATTATTTTCTTTCATGATCCTGAGATCTTTCAATGTCAGTTCCTCGCTGACCACATGACCTGTTTTTTCATCATGATCATGCAGGTTCACCCCTTTTAAGCAGACAGCTACACCATTCACCATAAACTGATTATTTTTTATTTCTATTTTTCTGAAACCAATCTTATGACTGGCCACCTCCACAGTAGCCCCATGCGGGTCTTTCAGGTGTATAATGAGGGTATATAAATCAGGGGTCTCAGCAGTCCACTTTTTGACATTGCTAACCGTTTGATTAATGGAAATGTTTTTTTCGGCCCCGGCTTCGATATCAACAGTCTCTGTAACAGAAAACAGGTTCGTTCCGCCATCAGCCAAATCCACCTGCACCGCATAACCCGATACATTTTCCCCGGAAGAATTCCTGTAGGTAAGCTCAAGGTCAAACAGCCCGTTTCGATAGTTTCCATCCAGATCTGCGATCACCCTGAAGTCTTGTAAAGTGGTTTTAGGAGTTGCATACAGGTATACATCCCTGTCCATGCCACTAAGCCGCCAGAAATCCTGATCTTCCATATAACTTGCATCTGACCACCGGTACACTTCCACAGCGACCCAGTTTTCACCTGCCTTGAGATAGGGGGTAATGTTAAACTCCGCAGGTGTTTTGCTGCCTTCATTGTAACCGACCTTATGGCCATTCACCCAAATATACATAGCACTTCTTACCGCCCCGAAATGGATGAAAATATCCGTTCCCTGCCAATCTTCGGGAAGCTGAAAGTTTTTCCTGTAACTACCGACCGGGTTATAGTCATGAGGTATAAAAGGCGGATTCCTGGGAAAAGGATAAATAATGTTGGTGTAGATAGGGACACCAAACCCCTGCAACTCCCAATTGGATGGTACGGTGATATCTGTCCATTCCGAAACATCAAAGCTTTCTTTGTAGAAAAAGACAGGGCGGTCGGAAGGTCTTTTCACCCAGTTAAACTTCCATTGGCCATTCAGGGACTGATAAAATGGCGAAGCTGCGTAGTCATTTTCAATGGCTGTTTGCCGGTCTGTAAAACGGTAAAAAGAGGCATGTGCCTTTTCACGGTTGATTTGAAAGACTTCAGGGTTTTCCCAATCAAGCCGTTCCTGGGCCCGGGCACCTATGGTTACAGTCAGCAAACACAAGCAGGTCAATAGGGTTCTCATAGCGCGTATCAGGGTTTCGAAAGGTAAATAGTTAGCTATGGAAAGCGCAGGGCTCTCTTTTGCAATTTAAAAGAAAAAAATTAAACGTAGAAATAACGGTTATAAAAATAACCGTTTTTCACCTCATCCCGAAGCAGGACATTTACCCTTGGGTTTTAAGCAATCGATACTGCTATACCTGGGAACATTTTGCCGGTCTCAAAATGATATCAGAGATATTGGAAACGGTATCTTTATAAGCTTCCAGATCTTTGATAGCGGCCCACTGCGGACTTCTGATAAAGGTTTCCCAGCTTTTATTCCGCTCATTCATATCCTTAAATACCAGCAGATACTGCAGATTGGGCATAAGGTCACCAAACAATGTTTCCCCGAAGAAAACCGGGGTCAGGCCGGTGTCTCTGAAAATCTGTATTTCTCCGGCCTCATTAAACATATCGATCTTTTTCTGAGCTTTCATGTAGTTGTGGCTTTCGTAAATACGCCATTCAAAAATCCGCTGCTCCCCTATCGTATTAATGGCCGGCTCTACCCTGGGCATACCTTTAAATGCCTTCATCAATCCTTTTTCCAAACGCGTATAAGCAGGATTGGAAATGGATGATTCCAAAAAATCTTTAGCCGCCTTTCCGTAGGTTTTGTCATCCAACAGTTTTTGCTGATAGGTCATTAAGGAATCGAGATTATCGTGAGGGATCAGCACGTACAAGGAGGGCTCGTTAGGTCCGTGCATCACATTAAAAACACCGATATTTTTAATTCCTAATTTGTTCAGGGCTGGAATAGCCGCTTCCTGATAGTAGTTTTCAGTTCGCTTTTTGTTGGTACCGGGCGGCAAGGCATATTTGATCCATTCCAGGTATTGTCCTTCATGCTCGGCGGTTGTATGAATGTTCGTAAAGGAAGCGACCGGTGCTGCCGCTAAAGGCCCCAATCCGGCCAGGAAATTTCTTCTTTTCATTTTAAATAGTCTTTTTAAAAAATAAAGATAAGGAAGTCTTTGGTTATTAAAACTAAAAAATTCTTCTAACATCAGAGCAAGACAACAACCTGAAATACTATTTCTGTTACCATTGCTACTTTGCGGTGTCTGCGTATGTTGAATCCGGTTTCCATGTCACTGACATTCACGTTTCTTGTCTATTAGATCAACGTAAAAAATTAAAGCCCGACAGTGAAACTCCTGAGCATTAGCTTTGTCAATGTTTTCAATCAGTCTGTTTTGACGTCTGAAATACCATTCATAAAACTTATCAGGAAGATTATTATCGAAGCCAATAACCTTCAAAATCAATTCACTAAAGTCCAATAAACCAGCACTGGCATCGACCTCTGCTTTATTTCAATCACTTATGAATTTTAAATTCTTTAATTCTTCTTTAATCAGGGAAACGGGAAACTCAATGTTTGGTGGAAGAGGCAAAACAGGAGGGTTTTCAAAGATTTTTGTTTTCATAGTTTCAGGATTTTCATCGATACATTTATAATGAGCGGATAATAGTCTGATGCTATATCAAATCATGTATTGTTTTATTATCCAAAAGAATAACTATAATATTGATATTAATTAAATAATAAATATCAAAAATGTCAATGAATTTTTGGATAACTTTCATATTGTGAATAGGATAAATGTTCTGCCATAATTATTTTAGGGCATGGACGATAATGAAAGATTGGCTCGAGCCTTTGGAAAAGCCTTACGTGAATTGAGAGAAAAAAAGAATTTATCACAGGCAAAAGTTGTCATTGCCAGTAACCATGATTTTACTACAATCACCTATCAGAGATACGATGCGGGAAAAAGGATTCATAAAATTCCTATGCTTATCAGAATAGCGAGAGCGTTCAAAGTTCATCCTTCGACCATTCTTGATTTAGCACTTTCATATTATGAAAATGATAAGGAATGGTAATAGATTCCAACAGTTTTAAAATTTAAAAATGAATGGCATGATGTGTTAAAATGGCATATTTCTCACCTGTTTCAATTTTTTTTAACTTTATATTCAATATGTCTCAATTCAGATTTAAATGTTTTTAGCACACTATCACTGATTAAAGTTATTTAATTTTACGGCTGTTTATTATATTTACTATGTGTTAAAATAAAGATTATGGCATGTCTATCTCACAAATCCGAAATAGAAAACACATTCTCTGATGTAAGGATGTTCTCTTTTCTTGAGAAGAAGAGTTCAATGCTTGATGAAGAAAAGATCAATGCTCTTTTGGATACAATCCTTGATTTCAAGGACTCATTAATAAAAAAAACTGAAAGAATTCATCATATAAATGAGTGTATTGAAAAATTAACATGGCTCAACGATTTGGATGAGGAATGCCTGATGTTGACTAATGATTTGATTTCAGCCGCTAAAGATTTACATTCATCACTCATCCGGCAATATGCCTCTATGAGCTATATCAGGAAAAAAGGTATAGCCAAAGACGAAATAAAAAATTTTAAGGATTCAATGGGTGAACTGAAAGAAGGATACGAAGACTTAGAGTCGGTTTTCTTTTTTCTCCCTAAAATTCCTGATTTTGTAGAAACTACCAGACAGCTATCACTTGTCTGATGGAGATTTTTTGTTTGGAGGATTTTAAGGTTGAATTTGAAAAATTGTTTTCAAAAAAGCCTGACAGTACACTGGAAAGTGACATAATCGATTACTTTTTCAATAAATCATTTCCACAGCTTTGTTCAGGGACCAGATTAAACAACAGTGAAAAAACTCCTTATATAAAAAAACGATTGAAAGGTAGAGGCGGATTCAGATTCTATTTTCTGTTGATTTTAAAAGATGAAAGCATTTATTTAATGTTTGTCCATCCTAAAACCGGTCCAATGGGATCTGACAATATCACTGATGAATCTAAAGCATACCTGTACAAAAAGGTTTTGGCATGTATTAAATCAGATGATTTATACAAAGTGGAACTTGATGAAACAGATAGTAAGCTGATTTTTAAAAAAGTTGTGCCAATCGATCCGTGATTATGATTACCCTATGTTAATAACCAAAATTAAAAATTAGGTAATACATAGTCAAAAAATCCTATTTCCCTATTCTAATCAAGTATTAAAACCCAATCGTTTCCGCTGAAGCTTTCGCCTTGTGTGGGGGGAATAAATGCTTTGATAGCTACTTTTCTTTTAAATGATCCTTTACGCAAGGTACGGCCATTTCCGGGGTTAAACCATTGGTACCTGATTTTTTTCCCTTTTATAAAACTCAAATCCACTTTGAAAGGGGCGCCTTTGGGTGAATAGACATATAGGTAGCTACTGTCTGTCGCCGAGTTGGCCAGTATTCTTTCCAGGCCACTGGTTTGATTATCCACCAGGGCTTTTTGGTTGGGAATTCTAAGTTCCATCGGATGGCTTTGCAATAAGACACCCAAATGTTTTATCTGGCTGGCATAACTTTGATGGAAGGAAGCAGGGATCCTAAAAGCCGCAATGTCATTTCTCGCTCCACAATGCCAGGTATTCCAGCTACCATACGAAGTGCCAAAGCCTCCACTGAATACACCCCAGTAGATGGTTGTCCTGGTTTCGTCAATTAACAAGACATTTTTGTCATAATATGGTTCAAAGTCAATCGGTGGCAAATACGCCTACTTTTTCAGGGCCTGCCTTGTAAGGCTTCTCATTGATCAAATGGTTACGGTATTCCGGCTTATCACCCAAATGCCCCCACCATACTATTTGCAAATGGGAAAAACCGTGGATATTGGTTAGCCCGTCTCTGTATTTTTCTTTTACCTGAATAGAGAAAACCCCATTTTCAGCGTGAACTTCCCCTATCGGATCAAGTTTAATTTCATTTTCCATCTCAGCCATTTTTAAGTTATACGGTAATACCATACAAAGATATCTTAAACTTAATCATATGGCCTGAAGGTGGTTATTAATTTTCACCAAAATTCATTCTTTTGGCGGTGGGGTTTTCCTGACAAGGGGTGATCAAATCACATTATTTGGTTGTTATACCACCCATTTGTGTAAAAAAGCTGTCAACAGGTTCCCACAGTTCAATTTTATTTCCCTCCGGATCCATAATATGCACGAATTTACCATATTCATATTCCTCGATTTCATCCACGATGGTCACACCATTTTCCCTGAGCTTCTTTACAAGGATAATGTTGAATTGACCAGACCATTGATCCTGGACCTTTGTGGCTAAACCATTTTGCAGCGTCCATACCTGACAACATAGCAACTCCCTGTTCAGTAAATGCTTTTGGCATCTTACGGGTACCTCCCCTGCCAGGTGTTTCCATTTGTAATTTCAGGTCTGCGAACTCCTCATGAGTTAACTGAAACATAAAATCTACAGGAAACCGTTTGATATTTCTTCTTACCGCTTTGTTTAAATTCCCTGTTGTTACTCCGTAAAGCCCTGCCAAATCCTTATCTAACATAACTTTCAGTCCCCTGATTACATAAATTTTATTGATTACTGTTTCTTCCGGTAATATAATTTCTTCTCCCATTTTATTTTATTTGACATTTAAAAATCTTTCATTGTTTTGATATTCCAAATTGGCATATCAAAAGTGCTGGCAATAATATCTCAAGGATTTCATTTACTTACGCTTATACGTCGTATTTGCATGTCGCTCTATGGCAGGGGGATGTTGCCGACTCAAAAAAATGTGATTTTATTGACAACAAGGCGGCATTTTCGGCCAAAATGAGTGTCTAACTCAGACATCTCCAAAAAATATTTCATCCTTCACTCTTCTGAGTTATAAAATATTATTCTATTTAACCGAGATAGCACCGGATTTTATAGGGGAAAGCATGTTTTAGATATAAGACATTATTTTTTACAAAGATTTTGGAGCCCCCATTAGTACTATTTTCACTTTTTGGCCTAATATATAGTAGCAAAGCACTCTAGATACTAAAACTAAAAGTGTCCGCTATAGCTGTTTGCAAGAATTTATAAAAAGGCATCGCTGTTAATTGATCTTGCTCTTCGGTAAAATAGTTTTAACCCTGTAGATAATAATATGATTTCTAAAAGCTTTACTGGATTCCAATGGATAGTACTATTAATTATTCTCATGTTTGATGAGCGTGTTCAGGCTCAAGACATTAGTTTCTCCGAAGCCACGGTTCTTATTTCACAAGACATTTCGTCCACCATAAGCAAGACTTGTCTGAAAGTTTTACAGGAAGAAATTCAAAAAAGGACTTCTATCAAAATCGAACCAATAAACAATTGGGTATCAGACAAAGCCGTCATGGCGCTATGCCTTGAAAGCTCAAAGGAACTGTTGGGTAAAGACATTCCTCAAAGCGAAAATGGTTTTTCAACCGGGATGAGTCCTGAAGGGTTCCGTCTTTTGTACCAAAACCAGGCAAATGAAAAGATAATCTGGATAATTGGCGCTGACCACCGGGGGATTTTGTTTGGTATTGGCGAGTTGCTTCGAAAAGCCAGGATGCGTAAAAACCGGATTTCTCTCGATCTACCGCTTGATTTTTCTTCAGCTCCGGCCTACCCCATTCGCGGTCATCAGATAGGTTACAGGAATCTCGCGAATTCTTATGATGCCTGGAGTGTGGCGCAATATGAACAGTATATCAGGGAATTGGTGATTTTCGGTACCAATGCCATTGAAAACATTCCACTTGGTGGTAAAGGGGATAAAAGTGTGCATATGGGTATTTCCCGTAAGGAGATGAATTTTGAAATCAGTAAAATATGCGAGGCTTATGATATAGACTACTGGGTTTGGATTCCTGCAACCATTGACCTCACTGATAAAAAACTCCGGGAAAAGGAGCTTCAAAAACACCACAAATTCTACAGGGACACGCCCAGATTAAACAATGTTTTCATCCCGGGAGGTGACCCGGGGCACAATCACCCGAGAGAGGTAATGCCTTTTCTCAAAGAATTACATACACAATTGACAAAGTACCATCCCAAAGCAGGCATATGGCTTTCACTGCAGGGATTCAGCGAAGAACAAATCGATTATTTCTATAAATACCTTGAAGATAAAAAACCCGGATGGCTGAGAGGAGTGGTTTCAGGCCCCAGCAGTCCTCCACTTTCCGAGACGCACTTTCGCTTACCCAAACAATACAAACACCGGCATTACCCCGATATAACACATAATGTAAGATGTGATTACCCTGCCCCCAATTTCGATCAGGCTTTTGCACTCACCATCGGGCGGGAAGGGATCAACCCTCAACCGGAATACTATGCGAAGATACATCGCAATTATGCCCGGTTTACCGATGGGTTTGTGAGTTATTCCGATGGCTGCCATGACGATGTCAACAAAGTCATATGGAGTCAGCGTGGTTGGAACCCTGAAAAAAACGTCAGGGATATATTGACTGAATACGGCCGTTTTTTCTTCAATTCCCAGGATGATCAAGCCGTGGCTGATGGTATTTTGGCTTTGGAAAAAAACTGGTTTGGGCCATTAATAGCCAATGGAAGTGTAGAAACCACCTTTGCTTTTTGGAATAATCTGGAGAAAAATCACGTGGAACTTTCTGACAACTGGAGGTGGCTTTTACTAACCATGAGAGCCAACTATGATACCTATATTCGCAGGAGACTCATTCATGAAAAAGACCTTGAAAAAAAGGCGAATAAAATTCTGGGGCAAGTCGATGAACTTGGTATTGAAGTAGCCATGAAAAAAGCCCTGGATAAGATCAGTGAAGGAGTTTCAAAACCCATCGATCAGGATATTTATCATAAAATTATCAAATATGCGGAAGCCCTGTTCAACTTAACAGGCCTCCAAACAAGTGTTGAATTGTACAAGGCCAGCAGTCCGCAGAGAGGCTGTATATTAGATTTCGTGAATCATCCATTGAATAACAGATGGTGGTATGAGGATGAATTTAAGAAAATTAGCCAAATGGCTACAGACAAAGAGAAAAAAGAGCGATTGGAAGTAATCCGTACTTGGGAAGACCCAGGTAAAGAGCATTATTACGATGATGTTTCCAATATTTCAAACAGCCCCCATGTCACCACCACGGTGTATGATGCCGTTGATTTTGGTTGGTGGGACTCAGGTAAGAGCCGTTGGCGCCTTTCTTCTTTGGTATATCAAAATGACCCTATTCTGAAATATGAAAACCTCGATCCCAACGGCAGATATATTATTCGGATTACCGGATCCGGGGATGCGCTGCTGAGAATTGACGGAGATAGACTGGAACCGGTGAAATATGATAAGCAACTGGAAGGGTTTAAAGAGTTTGTCGTTCCAAAAAGGCTTGTAGGAGACAGTAAAATCACTGTGTCCTTTGACAGGCCCGAAGAATCTCATTTGAATTGGAGGGATTATTCGAGAGTTTCGGATGTTTGGCTCATCAAAAAATGAATATGAAACACATAAACCGGATTTTTGTAATAACCGCTTCGGCAGTTTTTATCAGTTGTTTAAAAAAAGAAGATTGCCGTGTTGAGCAAACTTTTACGATCCGTTTCAAAAGATTCTTTCGCTTTCTTTTTAAAGGATTCAATTTTTTTAAGCCCTTTTTTAACCAATAATTGAGGGTCAACATTTTCCTCTTTCAGTACTTCATTAGGATTTTCAAATTTATCCCCCGAAATGGCATCAAAGAGGTTTTCTAATTTTTTTATGCTGTTTCGATACTTAACATGATATTATAAGTTTGATTAAAATAAAAAATCTGAATGCTGCCAATCTATCTAAGTAACTGGCTACTAAATATAAGCAAAATTATGTCTCAAATAACCACTCAAAAAGGAATCGAATCCATGTAAAAACCTGAATAATAAATAGTTATACCAGAATAAGCATCAAAACTGATTAAAATTCCAGAAAATTAAAGAGGTGTCGAACTTTTAGTAGTAAGGGCTCTCTTCAGGAGAAAATTGCTGGTAATCAGTGGGTTGAATTAAAATAAAAAGAAGACAAAATCTCAATTATTTGACTTTGTCCTCTCTGGTAGACCTGGCAGGACAAATGTCGAACCCTTTTGATGAGGACTTGGAGAAAATATCCAAACTGGCAAAGTATCTGAAAGCTGCTTAAAATTCATAATTTATATGAATATAGACTAGTTCAATTCATCCTCAATAACTATTTTCTGTTTTTAAGCAGTCCGAGTTTTTGGGAGGGTTACAGGGGCCTTTCAGAATGGCTGATATTTCCAGATAAGATAAAATACTTTCATCCAGAGCTTCAAGCAGAATTAGAATTTGGTTTTGAAAATTCGAAGCTGGCAACGGCCAAAGATTTTAAGGAAAATTTTGAAGATTTTTTGCTGCAAAATGAAAGTTGGCAGGAGTGTCATAATCATATTATTGACCTGAGGAATGATTTAGAAAAAAAAGAAATACCTGGAGAAAAGCAATTAGAAAATGTCGTATCTAAGGAGGTAGACTACCTCTACAAACTTTGGGAAAAGCAATACGAAAGTGCGGCTGAATTAGCAACTGAGATTTTTCAGGGACTGGAAGGCGGTTCTGAACTAAGTGGATACCGAGCCTATTGGCAATACCTGGCCGGATGTGCTCACTTATTAAGAGCTCAATCCCACAACGACGATCAGGCAAAACTACTAGCGTCTAACTGCTTTAATAAAGCACATAAAATATCCAGTGCTTTTCCATTTCTAAAAAATTTTGAAGGTGTTGATCAAGCTCCCAATGCTGATCCATCGTTGGAGAAAAGAATTCAGAATATCATGAATTACTTGAGGGACCAAAAAATCGCTTCTGCAAGGAAATTCTCAAAAAACATTGACCATATAATCGAAACGCTGAAAGAGGATGGGATAAATTTTGAAAATGCACATGAACTGGTGGGCAAATTCCTTGGGTTCGAAACTGGAAACCCATCGGAAGAAACTGCACCTGATCCTTATTGGATTTTAGACGAAAACTTGGTTATAGTCTTCGAAGATAAATTATATGAAAATGAAAATAAGGAGCTTATTACAAGACACATTAGACAAGCAGCCTTACATGACGTTTGGATAAAAAAACATCTGAAAGGAATTAATGAAGATGCACAAATAATAAAAGCCATCATCAGTAATAGTAAAGGCGTAGAAAAGAAGGCCCATCACTTTTGTGATGATTTATTCTATTGGAATCATGCTGAGTTTGTAAACTGGTCAACCAATTTTTTAAATTTTGTAAAAGCTCTTCATGTGAAGTATGCAGGAGATGAAACTGGGCTTTGGAAAGAATTCATTCAAAAAGAATTTGATGATAAAGGTTATTCCATAGAAGAAATAAGAAATAAATTAATCCCTATTACAGCGCTATTTTAACCGCCTTGAAAATACTATTTTATAATACTACAGTAACGAGTGAAATGGCATTTCGTTCTAATGGGATTTATTTTTTATTATATTCGTGGTGAAACGATGTGATAAAATATGAGTATTTTGAATGACGACAAGAGCTGATCTAATAGTTGAAATTTTAAAAGATCATCAGGGTAGGCTATCCGTCTCGGAAGTATTGGCTAAGTTGGCATTACGAGAAGGTTTCAAATCAGATGATTTTAACTCTTCCATAGTTTCTTCCACTGTTAGACAAGACAATAGGACTCGGAGCAACAAAGGATTGGTCAAAAGGTTTAAGTTCTTTGGTGATGGTGATGAAGACAGAGGGTTTGTTTCTCTAATCAAACAGGTATCAATTGGAAGTAAAAAGCAGATAATCGACAATCCATATACGCAAATCCCTGCATTGGTTGAAGCTGCAAATGTTAAGGCTAAAAAGCAACTAAAAGAAGCAATAAGCCAGATAACGTGGAGAGAATTTGAATCTTCATTCTTGACACAAATTCTTGATGCATTAGGCTTTGAAGACATTCAAATAACCCCGTCCACAAGGGACGGAGGAAAAGACGCCTATTGTAGCTATAGACGAGGCCTTGTGAAAAGCGAAGCAATTGTTTCAGCAAAACACTGGAAGGAAAATGTAATAAACGCCTCCGAAATCCAACGATTACGGGGGATTAAAGGTAATGCCGACACGGGAATCATTGTGACTTCATCCGCTTTTTCAGACAAAGCCATTGAGGAAGCTGCCCCAAGTCAAAATCAAAGATCAATTGTTCTGATTGATGGAAACTTAATTGTCGATACTTGTTTTGAAAAGCAAATCGGAGTAAAACAAGTAAGTATACAGAACCTTTACGAGTTTGATCCATATTTTGCTAATGGAGAATGAATTTGAATACCCGAACAACTAGGCTCTAAGATTGTCCAAAAGGTTGTTAACCCAAGTCTTAGGCCTCAGAATTTAGTTTTCACACAGCCTCGCATCCTAGTAGACATTTCAGTAGAGATCATTTTTCGCATATAATATTATTGTCTATTATCTAATATCCGATCTATTTTCTTCATCAGACTTGCCATAAAGATGCAAAAGAAAAGGAGCATACCTCTCGGAAACTTCGTTGATGAATTCTTGGAGTTTCTTTTCTCCTAAAGGTGTTTCTTTAGGATGATCCTTGAATACTTTATCATAAGCTTGTTTGATGATTTCCTTCGTTGAAATATTTATTTGGCGTTTTTGTGATATACTCAGAAATCTGGCTAGTCTTTTTTTAAATTCAACTTGGGAATCATGAGAATTGGAATTTCGAATACTATGAAGCTTTTGCTTGGTCAGCTCAAAGCTTAGTTTTTTTTCAATTTCTTTGTTTTCTGAAAGCTCGTAACAATAAGTCTTCTGAAAATTTGGGCCGTCATATTCTTCATTCAGGATAATCAGAAAGCAACAACATGAAAAGAAATCAACGAGGGCATATAAAGTGTTCTCTTGGCAGTTTCCAGCCAAATGAATTAAATGACATACCTCACTATTGAAATATTCATAAGAATCGGGGAAATAAGAAATAAGAATATCTTCTTTATCCATTTCGCCTTGTAAATACGGAATTAAATGCTTTATGTACTTACGTTCACCCCCAAAAAACATATAGGCATTTGTAGCAGTTTTACAATATGCTCTGGCGGATAAAGAGTCTCCAGTTGAAAAAGAAATCTGTAATGGGTCTTGCATATAGTAGCGATACCACTGTGTATGTTTTTTTGCTTCTTCAATATCGAATGTGGGGTACTTTTTTTTTAGATCTTTTAGTCTTGCCTTCATTTCTTTTTCACTTCTCATAGCCATTTTGATCCTAGTATTTTCTCCCTCTTCAATCCTCTCAAATTTAGGACTTGACATCACCGGTTTTATTCCGTCAACCAGGTCATAGCTTTCACCCTTGACAGTTTTTAAGCCTTTTATGGTAGGAATGTTTCCACGGTCTCTGGAAACCATAAAAGTTCCAGCTAAAATATTGAGTTCTTCAGCAAGATGAGCGTCCATTTCACTACCAAGTTTACTATTGCATTCCTTGCATATTAGGTTCTTGGATTTAAGTTTGCCACCAATGGCATTTAAAATGATGTGCTCCAATGATTGGTTTTGTGGGGTTATTGGGCCTGAGCAGATGTAACAATTTGGCATTAAACTAAAAATAATTGGGGTTTATGATATTTCTAAATATAGACGAATGGTATGGAGAAAAAGTTTGAAATCTATGTTAGTTATCTAAATATAAGACTAACATAATATTTCTGAAGTGCCAAAACCGATGAACGGCAGGAACTCAAAAGAATGCTGCTGTTCGTAAAGCGAAGGAAAATATCCAACATACTTGTATTTAAAGTAGACCGCTTTTCCCGGTCAGGAGCCGGGGGTATATCACTGGCAGAGGAACTTAGACAGGGAGGTCACGCCATTCATTCGGTCACGGAGCCGGGCGACTCCTTCTCCCCATCGGGCAGTTTTAACCAAAACATGCGACTGCTCATGAGCAAGTATGAGAATGATGTTAGAAAGGAGCGTTGTGAAGTCGGTATACGTGAGCATCTCCAAAAGGGATACTGGATGGGAACTGTCCCTTTCGGTTATGATCAAGTAGGTTTCAAGAAAAAGCAACAGTACGTAATCAACAAACAAGGAAGGTTATTGAAGAAGGCTTTTCACTGGAAAGCACAAGGAGATACAAGTGCTGAAATATTAAGGAAATTAAAAGCCTTGGGCCTGACACTCTATTCACAGCACCTTTCACGAATACTACGCAATCCATTCTATTGCGGATTACTTTCTCATTCAGCGCTAAACGGTAAGATCGTTCCGGGAAATCAACCTCCTTTGGTCAGTAAAGAGACCTTCCTCAAAGCCAATGAGATCCTTAAAAGAAATCCACAAGGCTACAAACAAAACCGGCAAGAAGATCACATTGTCAATATACCATTGAAGAACTTTGTTAGATGTGCTGTCTGTGGTACAGCTTGGACGGGATATCTGGTTAGAAAGAAAGGGCTTTATTACTATAAGTGTAACAAACGTGGATGCGCTTGTAATCGGAGTGCTAAAAAGATGCATGAGTCCTTTCAAGACCTTTTGAACGAGTATACGCTGAACCCGATCCTAGCCGAACCGCTCAAATGTACTTTGCAAAATTATCTTGAATACTACACGAAAGATAAAGCGGAGGTAAAAGGACAGATGGAAAAGCAATTGATGGAGATCGAAAAGAAAATCGAGCGTATCGAAGAACGATTTGTTTTAGAAGAAATCAGCGAAGAATTGTTCGAGAAATACATGCCGAAATACCGTAAGGAAAAAGACGAAATTGCCAGTCAACTCGAAAGTTCACAGTTTGATTTATCGAACCTTGAAACAGGGATTGATCATGCCGTCGATATTATAACTAATTCATTGGAAATATGGGAGTTAGGGAATTACTCTGTGAAGCAGAAACTTCAAAAGATGGTCTTCCCGGAAGGAATTGAATATGACCTTAAAAATGACCATTATCGAACCAATAGAGTGAATACAATATTCGATATTAGCCGTTCTCTATCAATGAGTTATGAGAAAAGTAAAAAGGGGATAAAAGAATTTTCAGTCAATTTACCCCCTTCAGTAGTCCGTAGGGGAATCGAACCCCTGTTACCAGGATGAAAACCTGGCGTCCTAACCCCTAGACGAACGGACCAATAAAATTGGAATGCAAATATAGACGTGGATTTTTAAATTGCAAAAAAAGTTTTTAAAAATTTTCACGGAAAATAATCTTCAAAAGGGTTGCCCAATTATGTTTGTTTTAGTCATGAGTAATATTACTTTTGTAGCGAAATTTTACTGTCACATTAAAGCATATAATTGATGTCAAAAATTAGAGTAGCAATTAACGGGTTTGGTCGAATAGGGAGACTTACCTTTAAAGCTTTGCTGGAAAAAGACAATGTAGAAATCGTTGCTATCAACGACCTCACAGCTAATTCCACTTTGGCACACCTTTTAAAGTATGATTCCATTCATGGTAGATTTAATGGTTCGGTATCTTCCGATGACGAGGGGATCGTTGTCAATGGTCAGAAAATCAAAATTTTTGAAGAGCCCGACCCTGCCAAACTTCCATGGGAAGCGCTGAACATCGATGTTGTTCTGGAATCAACCGGCAGATTTGTTGATCAGGAAGGTTCGGGAAAACACATAAGCGCGGGAGCAAAAAAAATCGTTATTTCTGCACCTGCCAAGGGAGACATTCCTACAATTGTATTAGGAGTAAACAACGACTCATTGACAGGTTCTGAAACCGTTATTTCCAATGCTTCTTGTACCACCAACTGCCTGGCACCCATGGCCAAGGTTTTGGATGATAATTTTGGCATCGAAAAAGGATATATATCTACCATTCACGCTTACACAGCCGATCAAAGAATTCAGGATGCTCCGCACCGGGATTTGAGAAGGGCAAGGGCAGCGGCTATTTCTATTGTTCCCACCTCGACAGGCGCCGCCAAGGCGGTTGGACTGGTGTTGCCTCACCTCAAAGGTAAACTGGATGGGGTAGCTATGCGGGTGCCTGTTCCCGATGGATCGTTGACAGACCTGACTGTTATTCTCAAGAAAGAGGTAACCAAGGAAGAGGTAAACGCCGCCATGAAAAAAGCAGCAGATGCTGAACTGAATGGCATTCTGGAGTACACTGAGGATCCTATTGTTTCTGTTGACATCATTGGCAATCCTCATTCCTGTATTTTTGACTCATTGATGACCTCAGCCAACGGTAGTCTGGTGAAGGTAGTAGGGTGGTACGACAACGAGGCCGGTTATTCAAGCCGGACCGCCGATCTGATCACCAAATTAGGATAAAGATTAATTCAAACATATTGCATAAAACAGGTGTTGTTAAGGTATTAACGGCACCTGTTTTTTTTTCATTCCGCCAGGAGAAAACCAATCAAAAAAGCAGTTGCAGCTTGTAACTCACAAACCCTCACTCTCAATCACCTTCACCCCTGCCTTTTCCATTTCTTTCAATGACGCTTCAAAATCTCCCGGCTGCAGGTTTATAGCCCTGGTGGCATCTTTGATTACGTAGGTTTCAAAACCCAGATCAACGGCGTCGAGAGCGGTAAATTTAACACAGAAATCTGTAGCGAGGCCCACAATATAGACTGTATCGACACCTTTAGATTTTAAATATTCAGCCAGGCCGGTTTTTTTCCTTTTGCCATTGTCAAAAAAACCACTGTAACTATCAATGTCCGGATTTTCCCCTTTATAAAAGATTTTAGTCACCCTAGCCATATCCAGATCTTTGCCGAATGCGGCCCCATCCGAATGCTGAACGCAGTGAGCCGGCCATAAAACTTGCGCCAATCCATGCAAATCAATTATTTCACCAGGTTTTTTGTTTTCATGGTTAATGGCAAAGCTGGCATGATTGGCAGGATGATAGTCCTGTGTAGCCAGGATAAGGTCAAATTTTTCCTGGATCCGGTTTACCAGTGGCACGATCATGTCGCCCTCAGGCACGGCGAGCGCACCCCCCGGGAGGAAATCGTTTTGGATATCAACCAATATTAAAGCTTTTTTCATAGTCTGATAAAATCGTTAACAATATTTCTTTTTCATGGGTTTTCAGCTCAAATAATTCAGTTTTATCACACAGGCTCAGTCGAATATCATCTCTCAGCCGCCCGCATGCGCGTGCCTGGATTTTTTGATGATCAAAGGCGAGGTTAACCGAATGTGCCAGAGGCATCCAGGATAAACTTTTAGCATCGGACCCTGCCCGGGCAGGCTTTTCCTGATCCCTGATCATCGTATAATAAGCAATGGTAACCGTATGGCCCCGCGGGTCACGGCCCGGATCGCCAAAGGCGCCAAACAATGTCAACGGCCCGATGGCCAGCCCTGTTTCTTCCAGAAGCTCCCGCCGGGCAGCCTCCTCCAATGATTCGTTGGGATCAACAAAGCCACCGGGGAAAGCCCGGCAACCTTTAAATGGGTCATTGGACCTTTCAATCAGTAACAAAGATAATTGCCTGCCATCCCAGTTAAATACCACACAATCTACCGTCACTGCAGGTCTGGGAAATTCATATTCATAAGCCATCGCTAAAACTCTTTCAGTTTTTCGGCAATAAGGGATGCAACACTTTCCACCTTAAGAAAATCATTCTCCAGGGCGACGGCATTGGGATGGGTATCCGTGCAGATAATGGCAGAAATACTGGTTTTATCCCTGATTTCGTTTAAAGCATCTCTGGTAAATAAGCCATGTGTTGTTATGACAAAAATCCTGCTTGCACCGGCCTCACTATACGCATTGGCTGCATTAATCAGGGTACTCCCGGTCCTTACCATGTCATCGTAAATAACCACCGTTTTGTGCTCGACATCGGCGGAGATGGCCGTGATTTCCGTTGCTTCACCACTGATTCTTCTCTTAAAGACAAAAGCGGCATTGACTTTCAGGTCATTGGCCAGTGACTCTACCCAATTGGCCCGTCCTGAGTCTGTACAGGCTAAAACAAAGTTATCGCCTCCCAGTTTTTGGGCCGAGGCCAAAATGATCGACTTACAATATAAATGCATCGGCAGTACTGAACCCTCAAAATAATGGGGTAATCCCTCGGAATGTAAGTCCATGAACATAAAGCGGTTACGCCGGCTGGTTTGTGGTAAGGAAGAAAACAAGCTGGCCCTTGTTTTGGCCGTGACAATCTCCCCTGGTTTTACAGCCCTTTCCATGGTTGAATAACCATAATATGGGATCACCACGGTAAGCGACAATGCGCCATTACGCACGATAGCATAAGCCAAATCGTATAACTCCAGCGTATCACTGTCCGAAATGGTACCACCTACTAAAACCACATCCCTTCCATCTACATCCGTCAATATTCTCAGGTATCTTTCGCCGTCGGGAAAAGTTTTCTTTTCAATTTCCCCATATAAAAACCCTCCCTGGGCTATAATTCTGTCTTTCAAATATCTATAATTACCTGTACTGAATATCAGGTTGTTTTCAATGGCCATTTTCTGTGTTTCTAAGTTTCAAAATAAGGTTAGTTTTGAGGTCGTACAATGACTCTTCGAGACCAACCGGATAACTGTGAGGGTTGACAAACCGTTTGACACCTGTATGGAATAGGCCCAATTCATCTTTAACCCCCTGCCTTATTTCCCGGATATCAGGAAGCTCGTATACCATTTCGCCATTGCGAAAAATGGGTTCCAGCAGGTCTTTAAAAGTAAGTGACCGGGTATCCAGCTTTTTTCTCCTGGTGGCATCCATAGGATCGATAATTCGCATTTTTTCCCCCGGCAAATGATGGATATCATAGATCATGTCGGCCAGCGCTTTGTCATGTTCATAGTAACGCCTGACCTGTTGTATGCCAGGATTATTTACTTTAATGGCCTGCTCGGATAACTTTAGTTTGTAATCCCATTCCCCCTGCCGGCTTTCGATTGCCGACATTTTGTAAACCGCACCCAGCGCAGGCTGGTCAAAGGCAGTCACCAGCTTGGTGCCCACGCCCCAGACATTGATGGCGGCATTTTGCCCGGTTTTAAGGCTGCTGATAATATGCTCATCCAAATCATTGCTAGCAACGATTGCCGTATCTTCAAACCCCTCCCTGTCGAGCATTTCCCTCGCCTTTATACTGAAATAAGCCAGGTCACCTGAATCAATTCTTATCCCAATCATTTTTTTACCCTGCTCCCGCAAGGATTTACCTACCTCAATGGCATGCTCCACCCCCTTCAAAGTATCATAAGTATCAACCAAAAAAATACAATTATCCGGCATAGCGTGTGCGTAGGCTTTAAAAGCCTCCGGTTCCGAATCAAAACTCATGACCCAGCTATGGGCATGGGTGCCACCTACGGGAATGCCAAATAGCTTACCCGCCAATACATTGGAGGTGGTGGAGCACCCGCCGATATAAGCGGCCCTGCTGGCTGATAAAGCGCCATCTATTCCGTGCGCCCTTCGCAGGCCAAACTCAATCACCGGGTCACCCTGGGCGGCAAGGTTGACCCTGGCGGCTTTAGTGGCTATGAGCGACTGAAAGTTGATAATATTCAATAAGGGGGTTTCCACAAGTTGCGCCTGGATAATCGGGCCTTTTACCCTTATCATGGGTTCATGGGGAAAAACCACCGTTCCTTCGCTCATAGCATCCACATCGCAGGTAAATGACAAGTCTTGCAGGTAGTCCAAAAAATCATTTTCAAACATCGGTTTTCCCCGCTGGTTTCTGACAGTAGCCAGATAGCTGAGGTCGTCCTCTGAAAACCTGAAATTATTTAAAAAATCCACTGCATATTCCAGGCCGCAGGCAACGGTAAACCCGCCATGAAAAGGATTTTTTCTAAAAAAAAGATTAAACACCGCCTGCTGCCCGGCTTTTCCGGATTTCCAGTAACTGTATGCCATAGTTAATTGATACAGATCGGTCAACAAGGTCATCGATCCATCATACAACCGTTCTATAATTTTCATATGTCAGCTATTAGAAATTAAAGGAAAAAACAAAAGCGCCGAAATTATAAAAAGTACCCTGCTTATAGCGCAAGCGTGTGGCTTGTGCTTCCAAAGCGTTAATAAACACAAGCGAGAGGTGGCAGTTGCACCAGTTTATAAATTGTATGATGGCGCGAATTTATAAATTATAGTAAAACGCAAGTTTATGAATCATCTGTAGACCGGCTTAAATCAAAGCTATCTGGCTATCTTTAATGTCCATGTTATGATATACTTTTTGTACATCATCATTGTCCTCCAGCGCTTCTACCAATTTCATGGCACTCAATAGCTGGTCATCTTCCAATGTTTTCAGGTTATTGGGTATTCGTTGCAGTTCTGCCGTCTCCGCTTCCAGATTCAATTCCTCGACCTTTTTTTGCATATTGCCAAAATCCTCCATCGCACAGGTAGCGTTTAAATACCCCTCGTCGATTTCTACCTCTTCGGCACCTCCGTCGATCAAAGCGAGGGTTAATTCGTCTTCATTCGACGATTCGGAAAGCGGAATACTGAATACCCCTTTTCTGTCAAAAATAAATTCGAGTGATCCATTGGTGCCCAAGCTACCGCCATATTTGGAAAAAGCGGCCCTGACATCCGAAACTGTACGATTGAGATTATCAGTGGTACATTCGACAAAAACCGCTACACCAAAAGGGCCATAACCTTCATAAGTAGTTTCCATATAATTAGCTGCTTCGGCGCCCGAACCCTTCTTTACCGCCCGCTCGATGGTGTCTTTGGGCATATTCACTCCCTTGGCATTTTGAATGGCCAGGCGAAGCCTGGGGTTGCCATCCGCATCGGGTCCACCCTCTTTGGCGGCTACGGTAATTTCTTTGATGATTTTAGTAAATATCTTACCCCTTTTGGCATCCTGAGCACCTTTTCGCCTCTTAATGTTGGCCCATTTACTATGTCCTGCCATTTGTATTACATTAAATTGTTTCCAGTCACTATTCGTTTCTGTTTAGGAAACAAAAATAATTCTTTTCAAAAAATTTCAAAGCAATCGGTGTCGACCGCCTTTCAATTTAATCGGCGGTTTTGCTGCGAAGATATTCTTTGTAGCCAACATTACCAATCACACCTGCCATTACAATGGTCATTCCAAGATAAGTCAGGAAGTTGAAATGCTCATCAAAAATGATAAAACCGAAAATGAGGGCGAAAATTAAACCCACATATTTCAGGATGGCAACTTTTGACAACTCTTCGGACTGATAGGCCCTGGTCATAAAATATTGCGCAAATTGGGTCAGAATACCAATAGCTATTAAAACTACCCACTCAAACCAGCCATTGGGTGGTACCCAATTAAAAACCGAATAAAGTCCGCTGACGGGCAGCGCCACCAGGGGAAAATAAAATACAATAACCAACGGATGCTCCGTAGTACTGAGCTTTCTGATAATATTGTAGGCCAGCCCGGAAAACATACCGGATAGCAGTCCCAATGTCAGGTAAAACCCCGACACCCGTGTATCGAACCCCTGTACGATTAACACTCCGGTAAAAGCAACCAGAAAAAACAACCATTGCAGGGGTTTAATTCTTTCTCTGACTATGTAAATTCCCAGGATGGCTGTAAAAACCGGGGATGTATATTGAATGGTGGCTGCGCTGGCGAGGGGTATTTTTTGAAGTGTAATAAAGTAAAGGATCAAAGCCGTGGCCCCCACCAGCCCTCTGGAGATCAGCCAGGCGTGATTATTTCCCCAAAGGTTTACCTTGCGGAATTTTAGCATACCGGCACTGATAATCAGCGAAATAACCGATCTGAAAAAGATAATTTCAATGGCCGGAATATCAGGCACCAGCTTAACCCCCACATTCATGAGCGAAAACAGCAAAGTTGCCAATAGCATATTTTTTACACCCGCTGAAAGCACCTTCTTAGGTTTCCTTTAAAAAGCTTCACCCCACTCACTCCCAAAACATATTTCAGACTGGAACTTCCTGGTTCTGGCAGCAAGTTCGGAGTTCCTATGTTTTTCACTTAAAGTCTCCGGGTCATACAAATAGCCCATCGCGGCGGCCACAATAGCTTCATAATCCATGGGAATACCAAAAAGTTCCTTTGCTTTTTCAGGAAAAAAACCGGCCATTTGATGAATATACAACCCCTCTTCCGTAGCCTGAAGCGAAAGGCATGCCATTGCCTGACCAACGTCATAACAGGAGTCTCTGTTGGGTTTTTGATTATGGATCGCGTACTCCGGTTGGACGAATTTTTTTCTTGTCATAAAATATTTGGTTTGTGGTTAGTAAAGGACGAACAATATTAGTTAAAAATCAGTTTGTAATATGAGGTTATCCTTTTTTTTTACAAAAAACCGGAATACCAATGTCATTAAAAATTGCGACCCAGGCCCCGGATTTCACCTTGCCCAGCACGGATGGAGCTAATTTCACTTTGCATGAACATTTGGGCAGACCATGTATCCTTTATTTTTACCCCAAAGATTTTACCCCTGGCTGCACCAAAGAAGCCTGTGAATTCAGGGATCAGTTTGCTGCGTTCAGAGCTATTGACATTCCCGTGTACGGTATTAGCCGCGACTCAGTGGCCACGCACTTAAAATTCAAAGAAAAACACCAGTTGCCCTTCGATCTTTTGGCCGACCTCGATGGCCAGGTGGCCGCAAAATACAAGGCTCAGATACCCATTGTCGGATTTACCAAAAGGATCACCTATTTACTCGATGAACATCACAAAATCGCGGCTGTATACGACAGCCTGTTTAATGCCAACCAACATGTCCATGAAATGGTCGGGAATATAAAAACCAGGTTCGGTTAAATTTAGCAGCACTGCCGCATTTACCCCTTCCACCCAAACTGTTTAATCCTACTCACACCCACACCCAAACTCAAACTCACTCTCAAACTAACTTCCCGTCGAGCATTTCGATTTTGCGGTCGGCGAGTTCCGCGAGTTCGCGGTTGTGGGTCACGATGACGAAAGTTTGGCCGAGTTCATCGCGAAGTTTAAAAAATAGTTTGTGGAGCTCTTCCGCATTTTTGGAGTCCAGGTTGCCGCTGGGTTCATCGGCAAAAACGATGGAAGGGCTGTTCACCAGGGCCCTGGCTACTGCTGACCGCTGCTGCTCACCGCCTGAAAGCTCCGAGGGTTTATGATCCCCCCTTTGGTCGATCCCTAATAATAACATCAGCTCTTTGGCGCGGTTCCGGACTTCCTTTTCGTTCAGATTTCCGATGTAACCGGGGATGCAGATGTTTTCAAATGCTGTAAATTCAGGGAGTAAATTGTGAAATTGAAAGATAAAGCCGATCTTTTGATTTCTCAATTTAGATAAATCACTGTTTCTTAAATGGATTAAATCCTGATTTTCCAAAAAAAGGGAGCCTTGATCAGGACGGTCAAGCGTGCCTAAAATATGGAGCAGTGTACTTTTTCCGGCTCCGGAAGCGCCTACAATCGAGACTATCTCACCTTTTTGAATCGACATATCAATTCCTTTGAGAACCTGAAGGTCGCCATAGGACTTGGTTATATTTTTAGCCGAAAGCATTAACTTTTAAATAAGCGACAAATATCTGGAAAAAACAATTTCTAAACATAACAAATGTTATAAATATATTATTGCCTGAATTCAAATTATTATCAGGGATTTATCTACATTTATTTAATTGTCAACCCTTGAAATATCAACCCAAATGGTCTATCTTCGTGCAAAATTTTAAGCATGAATATACACGAATATCAAGCAAAAGAGATATTAAAAAGCTACGGAGTCACTATCCAGGAAGGGATCGTTGTTGAGAATCCTGAGAAAGCCACTGAAGCTGCCAAAACTTTAAATCATGAAACCGGAACAAGCTGGTACGTGTTAAAGGCCCAAATTCACGCCGGTGGCCGGGGTAAAGGAAAAGTGAAGGAAACAGACTCAAATGGGGTGGTTTTGGCTAAAAGCCTGGAAGAGGTTCCTAATAAAGTGAAAAACATATTGGGAGGAACTTTGGTTACCCATCAAACCGGGCCCGAGGGTAAGAAAGTCAATAAGGTACTGATAGCACAAGATGTTTATTATCCCGGGGAGTCTGAGCCCAAAGAATTCTATTTAAGCATCTTACTTGACCGGGCCAAAGGTTTCAATGTGATCATGGCATCGACAGAAGGAGGAATGGACATTGAAGAGGTCGCAGAAAAAACGCCTGAAAAGATAATCAAGGAATGGATCGACCCATCGGTAGGTTTACAACCTTTCCAGGCCAGGAAAGTGGCATTTGCCTTGGGATTGGAAGGAAAAGCCATGAAAGAAATGGTAAAATTCATTTTTGCTCTCTATAAAGCCTATCAGGCAACAGACTCGTCCATGTTTGAGATTAACCCTGTTTTAAAAACCTCCGATAATAAAATCCTGGCGGTCGATGCCAAAGTAAATCTGGATGAAAACGCCTTATTCAGACATAAAGATTTAGCTGAGTTGAGGGATATTTCAGAGGAAGATCCGCTGGAAGTTGAGGCCGGGAGAAATGGTTTGAATTATGTCAAGCTAGACGGGAATGTTGGTTGTATGGTCAATGGAGCCGGATTGGCGATGGCCACTATGGATATCATTAAATTATCGGGCGGAGACCCGGCCAACTTTTTGGATGTCGGCGGGGGCGCTAACGCTGAAACGGTTGAAGCGGGCTTCAGAATTATCCTGAAGGATCCGAATGTGAAAGCGATTCTGATCAATATTTTCGGTGGAATCGTACGATGCGACAGGGTAGCCAGCGGGGTTGTAGAAGCCTATAAAAATATCGGAGAAATCAATGTTCCCATCATCGTGAGACTGCAGGGAACTAATGCTGAAGAAGGTGCCAGGATTATCGAAGAGTCCGGGCTCCAGGTTACATCTGCCATTTTATTAAGGGACGCGGCAGAAAAGGTGAAAGAAGTGCTGAGTTAGTTTTTTAAGAATTAATTTGGTTAAAGTCATAGTATGACCTGGAGTCATACTATGACTGCCAGCTAGTCTGTTTAGCCATTACCTATTTCCAGTATTTTTCAGCATTTTGCATAACGCATTCCTTATCTACCCTTAGCAGCAATCCTCCATTGATTAATAATTCAGCCGCTTTATCCACTTTTTTCAGATAGCTGTTTCGATTTTTATAAAGTGATGAAATTGCTGGGCCCGGGATCACCGGTTTCGCTCTGATGATTCGAACCTTATTAGACCGCGCAGGAACATACACAAATGATAATTTGTTGCTATTTTTGGCTAAAATGAAAAACTCAGAGGTTGATGACAAACTTTAACCGGTAGAGGAAATGTATATATGAGACACCGACATTTACGGCTTTATCGGCTTTGTGAAATTTTCTGCATTGGTTAAATTCAGCACCTAATATTAAAAACATTCAAAATACAATCCATATGTTTCAAACTAACCCTTACCAAAGCATATTATTCGTGGCATTACTGCTGCTACTGCTGACTAACCCCGGTCTTTGGGCACAAGAAAACAGCGACTCCGACAAATGGACGCCTAAGGATATTATCAATACGCAATACGTACGATCTTTACATTTTTCACCCAATGGAAAAATGGTAGTCTGGACCAAAATAAAATCCCTGAAAAAGGAGGACAAATTTGTTAACGACATTTACTTAACCCGGCTGGATCTGCAAAAAGATGGCAAATTCCGGACATTTCAGTTGACAAGGGGCAAATTCTCTGACGCCAGCCCGGTCTTTTCGAGAGATAATGAGACGATCTATTTTTTGTCAAGTCGCGAAAAAGGTAAAAAACTCTGGGCCATGAGTATTTTTGGCGGGGAACCGGAGGAAGTCCATTCCTTTGAAAACGGCATTTCAAACCTGCAATGGCTCAATGATCATACCCTTACTTTTACCAGTAACGACGGAAAAACGCTGCATGAAAAGAAAGCGGAAAAAATTAAAGATAATACCGTGGTGGTGGAAGATTCGGTACACTGGAAGATTAGCAAAGTTTATGCCTTTAATTTAAAGGACAAAACCGTTAACCGCCTCACCGATAACAGGTTTCCGGTCTCCGCCTATGCTGTTTCAAAAGACGGCAAATATATGGTTACAGCCCACACTATGAGCCGGCATTACGCTTCAGACGGACAGCCAGCGCCGAAATATTATCTGCGCAACCTCGAAAATAAGGAACAAACAGAAATCCTAAAAGGGTTACAGACTCCGTCCCGCTTCCGGTTTACCTCAGATAACAGAGGATTTTATTTTACCGCTATCAAATCTTCCGACCCTGAATGGCAGGGGGCCGGGATTTCTGAGCTTTACTATTTTGATCTGGCAGACAAGCAGCACAGAAAGGTTAATTTGAATTGGGAAAATGGCATAGGAAGTGGGTTTTACCTGGCAGGTAGCCAGTTGATCGTTTCCCTTGCCAACGGCGCTACAAATACATTGGCCTACTATCTGTTGACAGATGGTAAATGGGAAAAGCAGGAGCTGGATTTTGGGAGTAAAACCAATCATATCAGCATCCTGAATTGCAGTGAGGACGGGAAAAAACTGGTATATGTATACGCTACAGGATCCAGATTACCTGAATACGCTATCGCCGATATAACTACCGGGAGGCGTAAAATGCAGATCAGTAATCCCAGGGAACTGGTTACGTTAAATCAGCATCTGAGGAAAAAACATATGACGAAATCTGAGGTTTTTCGCTGGATAGGAGCCAAAGACGAAGAAGTGAACGGGATATTGTATTACCCGGAAAATTATGAATCCGGTAAAAAGTATCCCCTCATCCTATCCATTCACGGTGGGCCTGCCGGTGTGAGCATGGATTCGTGGAGCCAGAACTGGTCTTCCTATCCCAGCATTTATGCACAAAAAGGAGCTTTTGTGCTGAAACCCAACTATCATGGCTCTTCAAACCACGGCCAGGCTTTTGTGGAGTCCATCAAACATCACTACTACGACCTGGAAATGGTCGACATTGTCAACGGCATAGAGGCGCTTAACAAAAAGGGGATGATCGATATGGACAAACTGGGCGTAATGGGCTGGTCGAATGGGGCCATTCTAACCACCATGCTGACATTGAGATATCCCGATATGTTCAAAGCGGCGGCACCGGGTGCCGGTGATGTAAACTGGACTTCTGATTTTGGTACCTGCCGGTTTGGTGTGCAATTCGACCAAAGCTACTTTGGCGGCGCACCATGGGACGATAAAGACGGCAAAAATTATAATGAAACCTACATTACCAAATCGCCACTGTTTGATATGGAGAAAATAAAAACACCGACCATTATTTTTCATGGAAGCGAGGACCGCGCGGTGCCACGTGATCAGGGTTGGGAATATTACAGGGCTATGCAGCAGGTTGGCAAAGCCCCCGTTAGATTCCTGTGGTTTCCGGGACAGCCTCACGGCCTTCAAAAAGTTACGCACCAGTTGCGCAAAATGAATGAGGAGATCGCATGGTTTGACAGGTTTCTGTTTAAAACCTTTAAACCTGACAATGAAACTTTTAACGAAGAAAGCCCATTAGCCATGGTACTGGAAATCGACAAAGCCTCAACCTCCGGTGGTTTCTATGGGGTACAGAAAAAAGGAGCATTACTTCCCGAAATGGTAACTGTGAAAAAAGACTCCATTGCTATTTCAAAATTTGAACTGACAAACTCGCAGTTTAAAGCATTTAAACCGGAACATGAATTTGAGCCGGGAAAAGGCAATTACCCCATAAAAGGATTAGACAAAAAAACTATTCTTTCCTATCTGGATTGGCTAGGTGAAAAAACGGGCAGCAAATACCGGCTTCCAAACCCCTCTGAGGCAAAAAAATTACACACTTCGGCACATAAGTCCAGGGCCAAGGAAAATACGCTCAACTATTGGGCCGGCTATGAGATCACCAGGGATGAGGTGAATTTGTTTTATAAAAAAGTTGAAGAGGTAAAAAGTGAGCTTGTCAAAGCAGTAGGGAGCTTTAAAGCGACCAGACTCGGTGAAGGAAAGGTGTATGACCTGGGAGGTAATGTAGCTGAGTACTATCTGGATAGGAATGAATTGAAAACTTATGGCTACTCGGCTTACGATTACGTTGATCCGGTTAGGAAAGAGGTACAACCGAAGGAGGAAAATATTGGTTTCCGGGTGGTGCAGGAGTTATAAATACGCCTGATGACTTTGGGGGTAATGAATCAAAATATATTACTCATTGGAAAGCTCCGGATGGCCAAAGTTTAAAGGTTTTATACTACTACTGCTTCATTCGTTCCCGGTAATATTGCAGAAGTCCATCCCTTGAAATGGCTTCGCAATCCCGGATGGCCTGATCGAGGGTGTTACTGATCCGGGACTGAAATTTTTTTTCCGTTTCCGATGCCATGGGCTCTTTCAATGCCTGCAAAGCCTCGATAGCCTCGGGGTGTCCTGACAGTGTCAATCCCAAAACAGCTACAGAAGAAAGCTGTATATTTCTGTCAACTTTGGCCGATTGAAAGGGGCTTTCCCAATCCGGCTGTGATTCGTCCCAATTATGAGGACTCAGGCAGTCTTTGAGGAAGTCTAATGCCTCGCGGTTACCACTTTTATTGATCAGGTAACCCAGAGCCATAATGGCACTGGTTTTTGCATTATAAAGATCCCCGGACAACAGGCCTTCGTGATCTGCTTTGATAAGATCAATGAGTGGAATCACGGCCCTTTCATCTCCAATGATGCCGAGCGTCACAATGATATTGGACCAGTAGGCCATGTTGGCAGAATCAGAAAGCATCAATAAAAGCTCAGGAACGTGTTTTTCACCATACTTAATCGCTTCTTCGTAAGGCACACCCCTGATATATTGTTGTTTTACAAAATCATCGATCGTCATGGTATCCTGAAGGATTTCATACCGGGGAAACCGGGCAGGTGCCAGCTCCGGGGAAGCGTTATTTCTGAAGGCATCACATTCCTGCCGGTTTACTCTCTTATGGGTGGGGCCAATAACCCCATTCATTACGGCATTGGGGTTGTTACGATGGTTGAGCCCTTTGTTATGACCATACTCATGGAGCCATAATATTCCTTCCTGGCTTTCATCAAACCGTACCACTACAAAAGAAACCCCGGGAACCGGCGCACAACCTATAATATTGGGGGCTATACCTCCACACCAATTGATCTGATTAACTACTTTGATTTCTCCCGGCAATCCGTTTACCGCCACAAAGTCAGATTCGGAGTTAATAAAACCTGAACCGATGTTAAAAACCCCTACTTCACCATTTCTGCTGAAATTAACATCGCAGGCTACATCGCCCGGTCCGTCGTTAATGGTAATGATAGATTGCATATCCCTTAAAATGGCGTCCGACCGGTTGTTGTCCAGGTTGGAGGTGTTATGGCGTTCAATGCTTAAACTGTATGAAACAGGATCATTCCGGTCACTCCCATTGCCGCTGTTACCACCTCCTCCGCAGGCAATATTAAAAGTCATCGATCCCATAAGTAAGATAAAGGGGACAAGCCAGGCCAGCAAACG
Organism: Agaribacillus sp. DX54; assembly: GCF_056858335.1. NCBI lineage: Bacteria > Pseudomonadati > Bacteroidota > Cytophagia > Cytophagales > Splendidivirgaceae > Agaribacillus > Agaribacillus sp. DX54. The sequence goes on along the minus strand of NZ_JBXEQE010000001.1, from coordinate 399,147 downwards.
TAGGTATTTCATATATTCGGTTGTTTTGGTCATCAAATAAGATTATTCTGTTAATGATATAACCAACCAAAAGTAACCTGTGCTAATAACGAAGATTGGGGAAATGTATTGTTTACCGGTGCCACCACCACCGAAACTACCTCCTGCAAAACCGCCCGGCGATTTTGAGATGACATGGCTATTTGTGTGGAAAAGGAATGATGATAATCCCTGAATTTATGCTTCAGCGACCGCCTTTCAGATGGGCTCAGGAGCCTGACAAAATCATTGGCCTGGTATGTTTATTCAGCGCATAACAGCGCAAGGCGCACGGTGAACACACCTATGGACAACTTCGCTGAACGTCCTCGGTTAAACCTTCTGTGAACTCACCTTCGCTGAGAAATATTCGCGGTTCATCCTGGCTATGTTAGAAATGCTGATTTCTTTAGGACAAACCGCCTCACAGGCACCGGTGTTGGTACAAGCCCCAAATCCTTCCCCATCCATCTGGGCAATCATATTTTCTACCCTCGACTTACGTTCAACCTGCCCCTGCGGTAACAAAGCCAGTTGCGAAACCTTGGCACTAACAAAAAGCATGGCTGAAGCATTTTTACAAGCCGCCACGCAGGCGCCACAGCCGATACACTGGGCTGCATCCATGGCTTCGTTAGCAATATCCTTTCTGATCGGGATTTCATTGGCATCCGGCACCCCCCCTGTATTCACGCTAATATAACCCCCGGCCTGAATGATCCTGTCAAATGAACTGCGATCCACCACCAGATCTTTCAACACTGGAAAAGCCTTGGCCCTCCAGGGCTCCACAACGATGGTGTCACCATCTTTAAAGGACCGCATATGCAACTGACAGGTGGTAATTGCATCTTTCGGACCATGTGGTTTCCCATTGATATACATGCTGCACATCCCGCAAATACCTTCCCTGCAATCATGATCAAAATGAATAGGATCCCGGCTTTCATTAACAAGCTGCTCGTTCAGCACATCAAACATCTCCAGGAAGGACATATCAGGCGATATATCGCTTACCTCGTAGGTTTCAAACTTACCTTTGTCAGCACTGTTTTTTTGTCTCCAAACCTTTAATGTTAAATTCATATTAATTGTGTTATCCTTTCGATTTTACTTTGACACCAGCCATTGATATAACAACTACTTATAACTCCTTTGTGTCAGTTTTACGTTCTCAAATACCAACTCCTCTTTATGAAGTTCTTCGGCCTGATTTTCCCCTTTATACTCCCAGGCGGAAACAAATGAAAACTCGTCATCTTTCCTTTTGGCCTCACCTTCCCCGGTCTGGGATTCTTCCCTGAAATGTCCACCACAAGACTCGGATCTGTGTAAAGCATCATCTATCATCAGTTCACCCAGTTCAATAAAATCTACGACCCTGTTGGCTTTTTCCAGCGACATATTCAACTCGTCCTGGCTTCCCAGTACTTTCACATCTTCCCAGAATTCTTTTTTCAACGCCTGAATTTTACCTTTTGCCAGTTTCAGTCCTTCTTCATTTCTTGACATACCACAATATTCCCACATGATTTTTCCAAGGGCTTTGTGAAAATCATCCACTGTCTGTTTGCCTTTGATACTCATGAGCTTATCCAGTTTAGCTTTCAACTTGGATTCCACTTCCCTGAAGGCTTCATGATCGGTATCTATTTTTGTATAAGGCATGGTTGCCAAATAATCTCCGATGGTATAAGGGATCACAAAATAGCCATCTGCCAAACCCTGCATCAGCGCACTGGCTCCCAGCCTGTTGGCGCCATGATCGGAAAAGTTTGCTTCCCCGATAGCATACAACCCGGGAATATTTGTCATCAGGTTGTAATCAACCCACAGCCCGCCCATTGTGTAGTGAACGGCCGGGTAAATCATCATCGGCATTTCGTAAGGGTTATCGCCGGTTATCTGTTCATACATATCGAACAGGTTGCCATATTTGGCCTCTATCACATCTTTACCATCCCTTTTAATAGCATCTGCAAAGTCGAGAAACACGGCAAGCCCGGTATTTCCCACTCCCCTGCCTTCATCGCAAACCATCTTGGCATTCCTCGAGGCCACATCCCTTGGCACGAGGTTTCCAAAAGACGGGTATTTTCTTTCAAGGTAATAGTCTCTCTCTTCTTCCGGAATTTTAGTGGCTTCTCTGGCAGTTAGTTTAGGTTTAGCCACTTTCGGTACCCAAACCCTGCCATCATTTCTCAGGGACTCTGACATCAATGTCAACTTGGATTGATGGTCACCCGACACCGGAATACAGGTGGGGTGAATCTGGGTAAAGCAGGGATTGCCAAACAGGGCTCCTTTTTTGTGAGCTCTCCAGGCGGCAGTGCAATTAGACCCCATGGCGTTGGTTGACAAGAAAAACACGTTGCCATATCCACCGGTAGCCAAAACAACGGCATGGGCGCTATGGGATTCAATTTTTCCGGTAACCAGGTTTCTGGTGACTATCCCTCTCGCCTTGCCTTCTACCAGCACCAGATCGAGCATTTCAGTGCGCGCGTACATTTTAACCTTTCCGTTGGCTATCTGGCGGCTCAGTGCGCTGTAGGCCCCCAGCAAAAGCTGCTGTCCGGTTTGCCCGCGTGCATAAAATGTCCGGGAAACCTGAGCGCCACCAAAAGACCGGTTATCCAGCAACCCACCATATTCCCTGGCAAAAGGAACGCCTTGAGCGACACACTGATCGATAATATTTACACTAACTTCAGCCAATCGATGTACATTGGCCTCCCTGGACCGGTAATCCCCTCCTTTAACCGTATCATAAAACAGCCTGTAAATACTATCACCATCATTCTGATAGTTTTTGGCTGCATTAATACCACCTTGTGCAGCGATGCTATGCGCCCTTCGGGGACTGTCCTGAAAACAAAAACATTTCACATTGTACCCAAGCTCAGCAAAAGAAGCCGAAGCCGATGCACCTGCCAGTCCCGAACCTACAACAATAATATCATACTTCCTTTTGTTAGCAGGATTAACCAGCTTCATATTAAATTTGTGCTTGGTCCATTTCTCTGCTATCGGTCCTTCCGGTATTTTGGAATTTAAATTCATATTATATAATAATATATTTTTTCTTTTAGGTGAAAAACATCATAATGGGAATAGCGGCGAATCCGGCAGGTACCAGAATCGCAAAAGCAAGTCCCACAAATCTGATGGCCGGGCTGTATTTAACGTGGTTAAGCCCAAGGGTTTGAAAGGCACTTTGAAACCCATGAGAAAGATGAAACGCCACTGCTAACATACCAACGAGATACACGGCCACCCAGTACCACTGCGAAAACGCCTGATCAACTACTGCATACAGGTCTCTTGCTTCAAATCCGTCATAATTTTTATAGGGGATTTGCCCAAAATGCATTTCATACCAAAACCCTTTCAAATGTATGATCAGGAACACAAAAATCAGTGTCCCCAAAATGCCCATATTTCTGGATGACCAGGTGCTTGTTTCGGATTTAACGGCCACCTGATAGCTTACGGGCCGTGCCTGCCTATTTTTTCTGGTCAGGAAAATTGAAATAAGAACATGTAACAGGATGAAAAAGAAATTTCCTTTGGAAACAAATTGAATGAGGGGATTGGTACTCATAAACTCTGCGTAAATATTAAATGCTTCGCCGCCATCGTTTTTGAGTAATTGTAAATTTCCGGTAAGGTGAACAGCTAAAAACAGGATGAGAAAAATACCAGTCAACGCCATAATTACCTTGCGGCCGAGTGTGCTGGTGAGTGTTTCGGTAAGCCAACTCATTGTCTTTCAACAAAAATTTAAAATGAACATTTAAAATCGATCAAAGGTACATTTGGAATCATTATGAACAAAATGTAAAAACTATTTTGAAGCATTCTAAATTAGATGTGATGATAACAATGAAAAGCTGTACAATGTTCGTAACTTTTTGTCGCCCACATTACTGAAATATGATTTCAACCGAATTTAAAGGTTTTGCTGACACTCATTCGTTGATTCCTGGATTCTTACAGACTTTGTTTCACACTTTGTATCAGGGAAATGGTCGTCAGAACAATTCATGTAACATGAGCGCCCCGTTAGGAAATTAGTGGGGTAAAACGACAACTATTTGTATAAGTAAGTAAGCAAATCGGTGTGTTCAGAGCTAAAAAAAGGTTTTTTTTAATTAACTTATGACCACCTTATTCGTTAAAAAATTTAAACTTTAAACAAAAAATATAAAGTTTTAATCATTGCGAACTTATTTTTGCCGTTATATATTATAAATATATAAAAAGACCTAATGAGTAAATTTTATAGAAAGGGAGTCCTGATTTTATCAATCATCTTGTTGGTAGGGGTGAAACAAGTAAATGCTACCCATATTCGTGCGGGTGAGATTATTGTGGAAAGAATTTCAACGCAAAGCTTAACTTTCAGAATTACCATCATCGGATATACGGATACGGGATCTACTGTAGAGTTTGGAGGGGGAAGACTGGAGTTTGGCGATGGAACGGTCATTGACATCGATACGGAAAAAGACTTCAGCCTGAAAGAAGATCTGGGAAATGAAATTGCTTTGAATGTATTTGTTATCTCTCATACCTACCAGGCACCTGGAAATTATACCTTAAGATTTCAGGAATTCAACAGGAACGGAGGCATTTTAAATATGGCCAGTTCTGTGGAAACGCCCTTTTATGTAGAAACCAATATCACCATCGATCCCTTTGTCGGGCTCAACAATTCACCGCAGCTTCTCATACCACCCATTGACAGGGCAGCTACAGGAGCCACTTTCTTCCACAATCCGGGGGCTTTCGATCCCGATGGCGATAGTTTGTCCTACACAATTGTGATTCCCAAACAGGACATCGATCTGGAAGTTAACGCTTACACTTTTCCTAACAACATTATACATTATACAGGTTTCAATTATCAGACGGCTAATGAGGCCCAAACAGGCCCGCCGACCTACACACTTAACGAGGTGAACGGTGACCTGATCTGGGATGCTCCGGGTCTGGCGGGGGAATATAATGTGGCATTCAGAGTGGAGGAGTGGAGAAGAGTCGGAGGCCAATGGCAACGCCTGGGTTATGTTACGAGGGACATGCAAATCATCGTAGAAGAAACAGATAATAAACGGCCGGAATTGATCATACCGAATGACACCTGTGTGGTAGCAGGCACTTTGCTTGACGCTACCATCATTGGGGAGGATCCCGACGATCACGATATTGTACTCGAAACGTTCGGCGGGGTTTATGACCTGGTCTCTTCGCCGGCTACATTTTCACCCAATCCCCCCACCATTCAAAACTCACCCGGACAACTGGATTTTAGCTGGCAAACCAACTGTACCCATATCAGGGAAAGGCCCTACGAAATCCAGTTTAAAGTAAAAGATAACCCACCGCCGCTGAACCGGCCTGCGCTGGCCACCTTCGAAACCTGGAATGTTACGGTCATTGCACCAGCGCCGGAAGGTCTGACAGCCACCGTAAGACCAGGCAGGGAAATTCAGCTTAACTGGGACAACTATCTCTGTAACAACGCCATAGAAATGCGTATTTATCGCCGTGTAGATAGTTTTCAATATGTGCCGGAGCACTGTGAAACAGGTATTCCCGAGAATGGTGGTTACGAGTTAATCGGCAGCGTGGACATTGGAAACAGATCCTTTTTGGATGACAACGATGGCAGAGGTCTTAATCCGGGAGCTAATTATTGTTACCGTTTAGTAGCTGTATTTCCGTTACCCGGTGGTGGTGAAAGCATTGTTTCTGAGGAAGTATGTATGCTACTGGAAGCAGATGCACCGATAATTACCAATGTAAGCATTGAGAATACCGGTGTCGATGATGGAGAGGTATTTATTCGCTGGACCCGGCCTTTCGATGTGGATCCGGCGTTGTTTCCACCACCTTATCGATACGAAGTAGCACGGGCACAAGGGTTTAACGGCAATGGCGGGCTGGAAGTCCTCGGTTCTACAACCGATACTACGTTTACCGATACCGGTATCAATACACGTGACCAGGTTTTCAACTATAGAATTTACCTCTACGATAACGCCAATACATTGGTTGACTCATCTGCAACTGCTTCCACCGTGCGGTTGGATCTCCAGTCATTTCTGGGAGGCGTGGAACTGAACTGGCAGGCCGACGTACCCTGGTCCAACAATATACAAGATTTTCCATATCACTATATCTACCGCGACCGGGTGCTGGGAAACAATCCCGGTCAGTTGGTACTTATTGACAGCGTAAATGTCAACGAAAGGGGTTTCATGTATCTCGATGATGGATCTTTTAACAACATTCCGCTATCGGATCAAATAGAGTATTGTTATTTTGTCACCACTCAGGGTGGCTATGGCAACGACCTTATCCCTGAACCATTAATCAATAATTCACAGGTAGTTTGCGCTCAACCTAACGACACTATCCCCCCATGTACACCTGTTAACATAACACTGCTGGATTGTGACGACTTCCTGAGAAACAGGCCTTGTGCCAATGATGAATATGCCAATACCATATCCTGGCAGGCTGACCTGTCTGATGGTTGCCAAAGTGATGTCAGAAGCTACAACATCTATTTCTCACCGGTACCGGATGGTGACTATGTGCTCATAGGAAATGTAATAGATACCGTATTCATTCATGACAGTGACAATAATATATTTGGCCTGACTTCGCTGGGAGGCTGTTACCAGCTAGCATCGGTCGACAGATCGGGTAACGAAAGTGTACGCACCGATCCCATTTGTGTAGCTAATTTTGAAACCTGTGCTTTTTACGAGTTGCCTAATGTATTCACACCTAACGGAGATGGAAAAAATGATACTTTCCAGGCTTTCAAAGGTATTCCTGAAAGATGCCCGCGTTTTGTTGAACAAGTGGTATTTACCATTTACAACCGGCACGGCAGGAAACTTTTTGAATACGAATCAAGTGGTGAAAACGACATCTTCATCAACTGGGACGGCAACTCAGACTCCGGTCAGCAGTTGTCTTCGGGGATATACTACTATGAAGCAGATGTCACCTTCGATATTCTGGACCCCAATTTCTCAACCCGGAAGCTTAACGGGTGGATTCATTTAGTCAGGTAAGGTTTAGCAGGTAAGGCCGTTTCTTGTCAGAAAGTATTAACGAAATAATGTGATTACGCAACAGTCATGGTATGACTCCGGAGTTTGGCTTTTTTTAGTCATACTATGACTCCAAGTCATAGTATGACTATTTGGAATTAACAATCGACAGTAAGAAGGAGATTTTCATAGCAAGGAATGACGACGCTGAGATGGGCACCCAATTGGCAGCCTGAGTATATGATTATGAGGCCGGCGTCACCTTTGAGGTTTACGATCAAAATACGGCAAAGATAAAATTAAATGGCTGGATTCATCTGGTGAGATAAAAAGTTTGGGTGCACATTTTTGTCAATAGATAGCGGAATTACCGGAAAAGTTATATTTTTGCCGTCACTTTAAACAAACATACACCCATGAAAAAAGCTTATATTTTCCCAGGACAGGGCTCTCAATTCCCCGGCATGGGAAATGACCTTTACGAGAGCGCTGATGAGGCCAGAGAACTTTTTATGCAGGCTGATGAAATACTCGGATTTAACATCTCGGAAATCATGTTTGCAGGTACTGCCGAGGAATTAAAACAAACTAAAGTCACCCAACCTGCCATCTTTTTGCACTCGGTCATATTGGCGAGGACTACAGAGGATTTTGAACCCGAAATGGTAGCTGGCCATTCTCTGGGGGAATTTTCAGCCCTGGTAGCCAACAAAACACTTTCTTTTGAGGATGGATTAAAACTGGTATCGAAAAGAGCCATGGCCATGCAAAGGGCCTGTGAGACAAACCCCTCCGGTATGGCTGCTATTTTGGGGCTCGATGATGATGTGGTAGAAAAAATATGCCTGGAAATAGAAGAAGTGGTGGTACCCGCTAATTACAATAGCCCGGGGCAATTGGTAATTTCAGGGTCTAACCGGGGAATAGAGATTGCCTGTGAAAAACTAAAGGCAGCAGGGGCAAAAAGGGCACTCCCTCTTCCCGTGGGAGGTGCATTTCATTCACCTTTGATGGAAACTGCACGCCAGGAACTAGCGGAAGCGATTGAAAACACCATTTTCAGCAGGCCTGCATGCCCCATATATCAAAATGTAAATGCCTTGCCATCGACTGATACTGAAGCCATCAAGACCAACATCATCGCACAGCTCACAGCACCGGTCCGGTGGTCGCAATCGGTGCAAAAAATGGTTGAAGATGGTGCCGGAACATTCATTGAATGTGGTCCGGGAAAGGTTTTACAAGGTTTGGTGAAAAAAATCTACCGGGAAGCCGAAGTGGCGGAAGTTTAGATAAGGCAGCAGAAGTTTAGAGGTTTGCCAAAAACTTCTGATAATTTATTTACCGGTTAACGAGACTACTTCCAGTCGGTCTTTGCACAACTTATGCAGTTCTTTTTGAGTCTTGTGAAATACCGGATGGATTTCATTGGCTGCAATTTCTACCAGGGGAACAAGGGTAAAATTCCTGTTTTGCAATTCACGGTGCGGAACCTGTAACTGATGAGTGTCGATAATTCTGTCATAGTAATACAATAGATCGATGTCGATAATCCTTTCCGACCATTTACCTTCACGAACCCTACCCATGGATTTTTCAATCATAAAAATCTTTTCAAGTATTTGCTCCGGTGAAAGCTCACTTTTGATTTTCACTACCTGATTCAAAAACGAATGCTGATTTTCGACGCCCCAGGCGGCGGTTCGATAAACAGAGGATTGTTTAATAATTGCCCCCATTAACTCCTCAACCCCGGTTTTACCTCTTTGCAGATTCAAGGGTTTATTTCCCAGATTAGTTCCCAGCAATAAATATATTCCGTCCATCTTACAGTGCCTCCAGTTGTATAAAATGAATTTTAAAAAGCGACTAATATGCGTATTTTTACGCGCAACATACAACAAACCAATCTAAATAATGAAGTTTTTAAGAAATCTGTTAGCGACATTAGTGGGATTATTTATTTTCTCTGTTATCGTGATCATTTTTATCGGAGCTTTTGTTTCCTTGGCTACTTCCGAGGAAGTGGTTACCGTCAAGGAAAACTCCGTGTTACATATAAAATTAAACAAACCAATCGGCGAGCGTGCTTTTAAGGATCCTTTTAACGAACTATTTACAGGATATTCAAGCAACGTAGGCCTGATTGAGTTGATCGAATCCATCCGGGATGCCAAGGAAAATGAAAAAATCAAAGGCATTTATCTGGAATCAGGGATTCCAATGGGTGGATTTGCCAGTATTGGAGCGATTCATAAGGCCCTGGAAGACTTTAAAACTTCCGGAAAATTCATTACTTCCTACGCCGAAATCTACACCGAGGGCGGTTATTATCTCGCCTCCACGGCTGATGACATCTACTTAAACCCCCGGGGTTATTTTGAGTTGAACGGCATCAGTGCCAATGTAACCTTTCTCAAAGGGATGCTTGACAAACTGGAAATCGAGCCTGAGATTTTCAGGGTCGGGGATTTTAAAAGTGCGGTAGAACCCTTTCTGAGAAAAGATATGAGCGACGAAAACCGGCAACAACTGGAATCGCTGTTAAATTCCATTTATGGCAATTACCTCGAAAAAGTGGCCGCCTCCAGATCGATACCGGTAGAACGGTTGACTAATATTTCGGATTCGATGTTGGTAAGAACACCAGAACATGCGCTGGAATCGGAATTGATTACGGGGCTTAAATATTTCGATGAGGTATTGGACGATATAAAAACTAAACTGGAACTGGGCGAAGACGATAAAATTAATTTTATCGGATTTGAAAAATACCATAAATCAATCTCTAAAAAGAATACCTCCAAAAACCGGGTGGCTGTCATTATCGGTTCGGGCGAAATTATGGGGGGCAATGGTGACAATTCCAGCATTGGGTCTACGGCCTTTGCCAAGGAAATAAGAAAAGCCAGAAAAAATGACAAGATAAAGGCAGTTGTGATCCGGGTAAATTCCCCCGGGGGTAGTGCGTTGGCTTCTGATGTTATCTGGAGGGAGGTAATGTTAACCAGGGAAGTGAAACCAGTCATTGCCTCTATGTCGGATTATGCTGCCTCGGGAGGCTATTATATTGCCATGGGCTGTGATACAATCGTAGCTGAGCCATCTACCATCACCGGATCCATCGGCATTTTTATGACGATGTTCAATCTTGAAAAGTTCCTTGACAATAAACTTGGTATCACCACCGATGTGGTCAACACCGGGGGGTACTCTGACATTTATACTTTCACACGAAGCCTCACAGAAGGAGAAAGGCAAATCCTGCAAAGTAATGTTAATGAGGGTTATGAGGATTTTGTCACAAAAGCGGCCAATAACAGGAATATGACTGTGGAAGATCTCAAAAAAATTGCCAGTGGCAGAGTATGGTCGGGTCAACAGGCCCAGGAAAACGGATTGGTGGATATGCTGGGTGGATTGGACGACGCCATCGAGGTTGCCGTAAACGCAGCAGGAATCGCAGACGACTACAAAGTGAGGTATTATCCAAGGCAAAAAAGCTTCTTTGAGCAGGTCAAGGAAGAGTTTAGCAGTGACCTGGAATCAAGGTTGTTAAAAGGCAAAACCGGTGATCTTTATCCTTTGATCAAAAAAATTAAATCCCTGGAAAATCTGAAGGGCCTGCAGGCCCGGATGATGTATGAAATAACACTGGAATAACCGCTTTTTTTATCAACACTTATTACCTGCGAAGTCTGAATGTTATTATATTTATGCTTTAAATAATAACTGCATGAGCGAAATCAAAAATAACTGGAACAGGGAGGAAGTATCGGCCATTTACCACAGGCCTGTTTTGGACCTGATCTATGAGGCAGCAACGGTACACAGGCAACATAATGATCCGCAGGAGGTGCAGGTATGTACCTTATTATCGGTGAAAACCGGGGGTTGTCCTGAAGATTGCGCCTATTGTCCTCAGGCTGCCAGATACCACACCGATGTTGATGTACACAAACTTTTACCGGTAGAGGAAGTGTTGGATCATGCACAAAAAGCCAGGGAAGCGGGTAGTACCAGGTTTTGCATGGGTGCCGCCTGGCGGGAAGTGCGGGACAACCGCGATTTTGATAAAGTGCTGGAGATGGTTAAAGGGGTTAATAATTTGGGCATGGAAGTCTGCTGTACACTGGGCATGTTAACCGCTGAACAAGCAGCAAAATTAAAAGAAGCAGGATTGTATGCCTACAACCACAATCTCGACACCAGCGAGGAGCATTATGGTGAAATTATCAGTACAAGAAAATATGATGACCGGTTAAAAACGCTGGATAATGTAAGAAATGCCAAAATTTCGGTTTGCTCGGGTGGCATCATAGGCATGGGCGAAGGTGACCAGGACCGCATCGGCATGTTACTGACACTGGCTAATCTGCCGGAACATCCTGAGTCAGTACCGGTAAATGCATTGGTACCTGTTGCAGGCACCCCCTTGGAAAACCAAGAAAGGGTTTCTGTTTGGGAAATGGTGCGAATGATAGCAACAGCCCGTATCATGATGCCCAAGGCTATGGTAAGGCTTTCGGCCGGAAGGGTAAAAATGACTACTGAGGAACAAGCCCTTTGTTTTCTGGCTGGTGCCAACTCGATATTTGCAGGCGACAAATTATTGACCACGCCTAATCCTGGCGAAGACAGTGATAAGGAAATGTTTCAAATACTCAATTTAAAACCTCGTGAAGCATTTAAAGGTGAAGCTATGGTGAAATTTCAACAAATTCCATTGGAATAACTTACTTCACTTATCCTCAATATGTAGAAGTTTCTACGCGATTAAAAGACTTCAAAAAGTCAGATTTACCTAACTGATTGTAAAACAGGCAACAGATTGTTGAACAGTCAGGTATTCTTTTTGAAACATTAATTCAAATTATACAACTAAAACAAATATAACTACTATGAAAGTACGGTCAATATCAATTTTAACGATGAGCATTTTGCTAATGCTTTCTGTAAGCTCCGGAACGCTGACAAGTTGTAACGCGAGCAGAACGGTAAAAGGTGGAGCTATCGGCGCCGGCGCCGGAGGTGCTGTCGGAGCACTGGTAGGCAAAGCTGCCGGCAATACTGCTGTAGGTGCCATAATCGGCGCAGCCGTTGGCGGCACGGCCGGTGCCCTGATCGGCAGAAGAATGGACAGACAGGCCGAAGAACTAAGACAAGACCTCGAAGGTGCAGAAATAGTACGTGTCGGCGAAGGTATTAAAATTACTTTTGATTCAGGGCTGATGTTTGCACTTAATTCATCAGACCTTAACCAGGCTACAAAAAACAATCTTTCCGACCTTGCGGAAACCTTAAAAAAATACGAGGACACGGATATCCTGATCGAAGGGCATACCGATAGTTCAGGCTCCGAATCTTATAATCAAACCCTTTCGGAAAAAAGGGCCAACTCGGTATCGGGATACTTAATGACGCTCGGGGTATCCGGTCAAAGGCTTACTACTATTGGCTATGGAGAAAATCAACCCATTTCTGAGAATGAAACCGCCGAAGGCAGGCAGAAAAACCGGCGGGTCGAGGTGGCCATCTACGCCAATGAAAAAATGAAAAAAGCGGCGAAAAGAGGAGATTTGTAGGAGTCTGGGGTCAGGAGAGAGGAGTCAGGGGTGAGATTAAAGCATACCTTCCTGCAATAACTGCTTTTTTCCTGACCTTACCCGATTGCAATTTCACCATGGTAAAAGAGATAAACATGACGATGATAATAAGGAAATACAGTACGTCTTCGCTGGAAATCAAACTGCCAACCATTTCCTTTGCGCGGCCCGAAATAGAAATCCAATAAGTGATGTCCCTGACAAAATCGATGTCCTGCCCAACGCCACCGACATAATTCAACAAAGCCAGTAAGGCCAGGGTTCCTATGCGGCAACGACCTGATAAGAAGTTAAAGAGGACATGAATAAGCCGATGGCTGCGTAGGCACATAAAAGCAGATAAACCCCGAACAGTCCGGAAAGGAGGTAAGGAATATCCAGGTCTTTCACCCCAAACTGACTGAAAATAACCGAAATACATAAAACCCCAATAAGAACCAGGCCATAAAGCATCATAACAGAAAATTCGAATGAAAGTCAAGTCCTGCGCTTTGGAACGAGGTTGTCAGATGATTACGAAATTGTTAAGGCCGGAAGAAAGCAGGGAGTATCGACCACTACCCCAAATCCTTCAAATATACTTTAAAAACCGTACCCTCCCCTACTTCGCTTTCGACCTCTATTTTGCCGCCAAGGGATTCTACCTGGGATTTAACGAGGTTCAGCCCCAGCCCCTTACCTTCGACCGAGCGGTGAAATCTTTGGAAAAGGCGAAAAAGCTTTTCTCCATTTTTTTTCAGATCTATACCGATGCCGTTATCAGCTACGGTAAGCAGCGTGTAACCAGGTATTTTTTCTGTTTTAAGATCAATGACCGGATTACGGTCTTTGGCTTTGTACTTTATAGCATTGGTTAAAAGATTCAGAATAATGCTTTCAAGATAACTCCGTGGATATCTGACATTTTCTGCTGCTGAAAAGTCTTCTTTAATGATGGCTTGCTTGTTTCTTATCTCAAGCGAAATGACCATTTTGATGTTGTAAAGGAGCTGGCTGAAATCTATGGTTTCAGCGGTTTTGGAAGGCTCATTTCTGGCATCAATTACTTTATTTAGGTCATCGATCTTACTTGTAAGTTTTTTGGCGGAAGATTCAATCAGTGTAATGATCTGATCATTTTCCTCCTCATTGCCGTTTTTCTGGTTTAACCGGTAGATATCGATCAGGCCACGAATGTTGGCCAAAGGGGATTTGATGTCATGTGATATGACAAAAGCACTCTGTTTGTAAAGAGAATTGATAATCTGCAAGTCCCTCGTTTGTACTTTAAGTGTATCATAAGCCCTGAGCATCAAAACTTTGGAACCTATGATAGCAGCTATTGTCTCCAGCAGGTGCAGGTGCTCTTCTTTAAAAAAATCCTTCTCGGAATGTTCCGAGTCAATAACGCCGATCACCTGGTCCTGTACTAATATCGGCACAGCAATTTCCGATGCCCTGTACGCATCATCTACCACATAGTCAGGATCGGTCGAAACGTCATTGACAATTTGTGATTGGCCCGAAGCAGCCACTTTACCTACAATTCCCTGGCCAAGTCGCAGCACGATCGGGTCTTTGATCATATAAGGCTCCGGACTTTTCGGGCCGTAGGCGGCCTTCTGCTCCAGTATTTCCTTTTCAGTATCTAATAAATAAATGATACAATCAATGAACCCTAATTTGGAAATGACATTATCGGCCACATCCCAAATGATCTCCTCAACCGTATTTTTGTCGGTTAAAGAGGCTGCAAATCTTTTGATTATCTGCAGTTGATCTTTTCTTTCTTTTTCAAGATCCATAATCACTATTCCCATATGCTTCCTCTCAATAATTCAGCCAACTTTTGCAATAACCTGTTTGTATCATTCCCATTTATATAAGAAAAATACAATTTACCTACGAAAATACCCTAAATTTTATTAAAAAACTTAAAATACCGGGAAGTTATGTAAGAAACGTGCGTAATGGCCACGTAAGAAATTTACCTATTGGGGAGAAAAACGGCCATGTTTATGCAATTTCCGGTATTTTTTGACTGTAATTTACAGGCCCCAAGATAGTTAATATTTTGATATTCAGATAATTAATTAATCTCTGACAATGGTTTTAGATTGGCAGGCACCTCATCAGTCGTGTTTTCATCCGAACTGTTGTAGGGGAATACCTCCAATACCGGGCTTTCTGAAATGCTGGTTATGTTATAACTTACCATCATGTTTTGAAGGCTTTCCTCGAGCTTATCGTAGGCATCTTTTACATTTTCCGCTGAAACAAACATGTAATTGGTTACCTTCTTTTCCTTACCCGAATCCCCGTCAGTGACGTGGTAAATGATTTTGCCTTTAAACCATAGATCAAATCCTTCAAAGTAAAAAACATCACTAATATTACTTTTGGTAATCTGCGCAATTAAAAAATCACCACTTATCATGTTCTCAAGCACTTCATAAATCCTTGATTCCGCTTCAGTGTAGCTGAAAGCGTCTACCAGATAAGGTTCGGTGACATTTTTTATCTGACCCTGTTCATTTTCTTTTTGATATTTCGCCTTACAGATAAACCAGGTTCTCATTAGAAATAAACTTTTTGTACAGTGTGAAGATAAGGCGTTGCGATTATAATTCAAGCTTTTCCCGGTATTTTGTCAACATAAATATTTTACCTGTGCATTTTTTGACCGCAACAATATTACCTTTGGCGAACCAAAGGATTACCAATGATTGCCAGGTCAAAAATTGTTATCACATGTGCCAGGGAAACAACCCGGATATTAAGTCGCGAACTGATCGGTTTGGGCTACAAAATTGAATCTGAAAACAGGTTCGATGTTACAATAAGGGGTACTTTTGAAGATTGTCTCTTTCTGAACATGCATCTGCGTACAGCCCACCGGGTGCTGTTTTTAATCTCCGAATTCAAAGCCTTTGATCCTGACAGACTCTACAAAAATATCAAGGTCATTCCCTGGGAAAAATTCTTGTATCAAGACGGTTATGTAAGTATTAATTCCTATGTTCATAACCAACATATCAGGGATACGCGGTTTGCCAACCTCCGTGTCAAGGATGCGATTGCTGACAGGATGATAGCAAAAACCGGGCAAAGGCCGGACTCAGGCCCGGAGAAAAGCAGGGCTGTTATATTTCTTCATTGGGTGGAGGACCGGGCAGCGGTCTATTTTGACACAAGCGGCGAAACCATTGCGAAGCATAACTACCGGAAAATACCCTTCAGGGCTCCGCTCATGGAATCACTGGCATCAGCGATTATTTTAAGTACAGAATGGACCCCTGAAGATCATTTCATCAATCCTATGTGCGGTAGCGGTACCTTAGCCATAGAAGCGGCTTTGATAGGCCTGAACATCTCCCCGGGGCTATCAAGGAAAAACTTCGGTTTTATGCATCTGAAAATGTATGATGCCAACGTATGGAAAAGGATAAAACTGTCGGCCCAAAAAAACATCAGAAACAAAATAAAGGGAAAGATTATGGCCAGCGACAACAATACCCGCGCTTTGGATGCTTCAAAAAGCAACGCCCGCGCCGCTCAGGTTGAAGATATCATCCAATTTGAACACCGTGACTTTTCATCGGCCACCATTCCTCCCGGAAACGGCATCGTTATCCTCAACCCCCCATATGGGGAGAGAATCGGAGAGGTAAAAATGCTGAAGCCCCTGTATACCGCTATTGGTGACTTTTTTAAAAATCACTGCACCGGAAAAACTGGCTATATTTTTACAGGCAACTCCCAACTGGGCAAAAAAGTCGGATTAAGGACTCAAAGAAAGATACCGTTTTTTAATGGTAAAATCGAATGCCGCTTACTGAAATATGAGTTGTACGCCGGCTCAGAAAAAGAATTGGAAAAATAGCACGAAGACCGGATTTTTGAATTTTTTATCCCTGATTTGACTATTTTTTTATCATCTTTGTTTTATGGAGTAAAAGAGAATGATAGATAAAATAGTTTATTCCTTTCCTGTTCAACTACTGTTAAATCATATAAGAAAAAACCACGCATTACTGTTTAGCTGGGTCATTTTGTTCTTTATTGTTACCAATAGTTTCGGCAGGTTGCTGGGTATACCTTACTTGTTTCTGGACCCTGAATATCTGGGCAGCACTAATTTCTGGAGTTTTTTTATTACGGGTATTTCAATCGGTGTGTTTATCATGGCTTTTCACACTACCAGTTATATCATCGATGCAGAAAGGTTCAGCTTTCTGGCCGGGCTTACCAGGCCTTTTACCAAGTACTGTATCAACAACAGTATTATACCGTTAATTTTTGTTTTTACTTATGTCACCAACATTTTCCGGTTTCAGTATTTTGCTGAAAACAAAGACATTCTGACCATTCTTTTTCTGTTATCAGGGTTTAGTACGGGCATGATTTTTATCATTGGCCTGACATTTACGTATTTCTGGAGCACCAACAAGGATGTATTTAAAATCCTGGCTTCCAATGTAGACAAACGCTTAAAAAAGGTCAAAGCCACCCGGGCGCAGATCATGAGTAAATATTTGTTTGAGCCCAAAAACCCTATCAGGGTAGATAACTACATTAATCTTTCATTGAGGCTAAAGTTCAGACGCAGAAAGGTAACCAAAAACATTCTGCATAAATATGACAAAGATGTATTGTTGAAAGTTTTTGATCAAAATCATCTGAATTCCGTGATTCTTCAGGCTTTTATCATCGTACTTATTCTGGTGCTGGGGGTATTTCGGGATTTTGGTTTTTTTCAAATACCTGCAGCGGCCAGCTCGGTGTTGTTTTTAACTATTCTTATCATGATTGCCGGCGCTATCACTTATTGGTTCAGGGGTTGGACCATATTTTCTATTATCGTATTCATTGTTGTGCTGAATGTAGTGGTAAAAGCTGAAATACTCGAAAGATCATACCAGGCATACGGCCTGGAATATGGGTCGGATAAGGCTAATTATACTTTACAGGCCCTAAAAGAATCCAATACCCTGGAGCGCATCAATACTGACATCACCAATACTCACAAAATTTTAAATAACTGGAGGCGTAAATTTCCTGCGAACTCAAAACCTCCTATGGTTTTAATTTGCTCCAGCGGTGGAGGCTTGCGTTCCGCCCTTTGGACAACCACGGCGATTCAAAAGGCAGATAGCATTACCGGCGGCAAATTGATGGATCATACCATGCTCATGACCGGCGCTTCGGGCGGGTTGCTGGGACTAAGTTACTTCAGGGAATTGACCCTGAGAAAAAAGAACGGCGAGCAGGTTTCAATTTACGACGACCGCCACCTTTACAATATTGCCTCCGACCATTTAAATCCCATTATTTTTACCCTGCTCGTCAATGATCTTTTTATCCCGTTTCCACAATTTTTCAGGTATGAGGGCAAAAAATATCTGAAAGACCGTGGTTATGCTTTTGAGCAACAACTAAACAGGAATACGAACTTCATACTCGATAAACCGCTATCAGCCTACAAGCTCCCTGAGCAGCAATCCCGCATTCCGATGTTGATCATGTCACCCACCATCATCAATGACGGCAGAAAGCTGTTTATTTCCCCGCAGGGTATTGCTTACATGAACACTGCTGATATCAACAGTCAAAGATTTAACCTGGATAGAATCAAAGGCATAGAATTCAGCCAATTTTTCCATGGACAAGGGGGAGACAACTTACGGTTTTTAAGTGCTTTAAGGATGAGTGCTACCTTTCCCTACATCACCCCAAACATCACACTACCCAGTGAACCGGTCATGGAAATCATGGATTCAGGCATTTCTGACAATTTTGGGATTGCCGATGCCATCCGGTTTTTATTTGTTTTTAAAGACTGGATTCATGAGAATACCGGAGGGGTCATCCTACTGTCTTTGCGCGACTCAGATAAAAACAGCCCTATCACCGAAAGCCGTGGGTTCTCGTTGTTTCAGAAGTTTTTCACCCCCATCCGAAGCCTTTATGTCAACTGGGACAATATCCAGGATTTTAATAATGATAACCTTGTGGAATTTGCCCAATCATGGTTTGGCGGCCCTCTTCGGAAAATAGAATTACAGTATGTGAACCAGCCGATGACATACAGGCCCCAGACTAAAAATACCCACAGTGACCAACCGATTTCACAGGAAGAATATACGACTCAGCGCGCCTCATTAAGCTGGCGCCTCACCAGCAAAGAAAAAAAGCACATCATGAAAAGCATAGAAAGCAATGACAACCAAATTGCCTTACAACAAATTAAGAAGCTTCTAAATTATTGAGTATTTTTGCCAGTAAATAAACAAGCAAAACCCGATATGTCAGTAACTGTTAAGGCAATTTATAAACCTAAAAACCCTATTAGGATTGTTACGGCGGCCTCACTTTTCGATGGCCACGACGCCGCCATTAACATCATGAGAAGGATCATTCAGTCCACCGGTGTGGAGGTCATACACCTTGGCCATAACCGCTCCGTTCAGGAAATAGTCGATTGTGCTATTCAGGAAGATGCACAGGCTATAGCGATCACCTCTTATCAGGGAGGCCATGTCGAATACTTAAAATATATGTATGACCTGCTTAAAGAAAAAGGTGCAGGGCACATAAAAATATTCGGAGGTGGGGGTGGCACCATTCTTCCTGAAGAGATCGAAGAATTGCACCACTATGGCATCACCCGCATCTATTCACCCGACGATGGCCGTGCCATGGGGCTGCAGGGCATGATCAACGACCTGGTGGAAAAATCCGATTATCCCATCGGAGAAAAATTAAACGGCGCGCTTACACCTCTGGAAAATAAAGAGCCGAAAACCATTGCCAGGTTGATTTCTGCTGCGGAGAACTATCCTGAAAAATCAGCAAAGGTTTTGGCAGATATTAAAGCAACACCCACCTCTTCACCTGTGCTCGGCATTACCGGAACCGGTGGTGCCGGTAAGTCCTCGCTGGTAGATGAACTCGTGCGAAGGTTTTTGATAGATTTCAAGGAAAAGTCCGTCGCCATCATCTCTGTCGACCCTTCAAAAAGAAAAACAGGTGGAGCCCTGCTCGGCGACCGGATCAGGATGAATGCCATTAACAACAGCCGGGTTTATATGCGTTCGCTGGCTACCCGGCAATCAAATCTGGCCTTGTCAAAGTATGTCCGGGAGGCTGTCAATGTTGTGAAAGCAGCGGGCTATGACCTCATTATCCTCGAGACCTCGGGGATCGGCCAATCGGATACGGAAATCATAGAGCATTCGGATCTGTCGCTGTATGTAATGACCCCGGAATATGGTGCTGCCACACAACTGGAAAAGATTGACATGCTGGATTTTGCAGATATCATAGCGCTTAACAAATTTGACAAAAGAGGCGCCCTGGATGCATTAAGGGATGTAAAAAAGCAATACAAGCGGAACCATGGCCTTTGGGAAACCAATGACGATGACCTGCCGGTGTTTGGCACCATTGCCTCTCAGTTCAACGATCCGGGTATGAATCGTCTTTACCGGACCGTCATAGATGAAATCAGTGAAAAGACAGGCGCAGATCTGCCATCGGGCTTTGAAATTACGGAGGAAATGTCGGAAAAGATCTACATCATTCCTCCCAATAAAACCAGGTATTTGTCTGAAATAGCCGAAAATAACCGGGCTTATGATCAATGGGTACGCGAACAGGCGGCAATTGCCCAAAAGCTTTTTGGCTTATACAAAACAAAGGCTGTCATCGATGACAGCCAACGGGATGACAAGGCCGTCCTGAACGGTCACCTGGATCAACTGATTGAAGAATTGACCCTTGATCTGGTGCCAAAAAACAAAAAACTGCTGGACGAATGGCCGGAAAAGGTTAAACAATACAAAGATGCGTTTTTTACCTACGAGGTCAGAGGGAAAGAAATAAAGATAGCAACACATACCCAATCGTTATCCCATTCAAAAATACCCAAAATCAGCTTGCCCAAATACGAAGCCTGGGGTGATTTACTGACCTGGCTTTTGCAGGAAAATGTGCCGGGAGAATTCCCTTACACAGCAGGGGTATTTCCATTTAAAAGGCTAGGTGAAGACCCAACGCGCATGTTTGCCGGCGAAGGGGGCCCCGAGCGTACCAATAAAAGATTTCATTACGTATCACTGGGTTTACCCGCCAACCGCCTGTCCACCGCCTTTGATTCTGTTACCTTGTACGGTGAAGATCCGGACCACCGCCCCGACATTTACGGAAAAATTGGCAACTCGGGTGTAAATGTCTGCTGCCTCGACGACGCCAAAAAACTTTATTCCGGGTTCCATCTTGCCGATCCCAAAACTTCTGTATCCATGACTATCAATGGGCCAGCAGCCACCATTTGTGCCTTTTTCATGAATGCAGCCATTGATCAGCAATGTGAAATATACATCAAAGAAAACGGGCTGGAAGCAGAAATTAATCAAAAAATCGACAAGATTTTTCAGGACATGGGCGTTCCAAAGCCCACCTACAATGGTGATCTTCCCGAGGGAAATGATGGTTTGGGCCTGATGTTGCTGGGGCTTACCGGCGATCAGGTATTACCGGAAGAAGTGTATGAAAAAATCAAATCCGATACCCTCGGCAAAGTACGGGGCACGGTACAGGCCGACATTCTGAAAGAAGATCAGGCCCAGAACACCTGTATATTTTCCACGGAGTTTTCACTAAGACTGATGGGAGACGTACAGCAATACTTCATCGATCATCATGTGCGCAATTTTTATTCCGTATCCATCTCAGGCTACCACATAGCAGAAGCCGGAGCCAATCCTATTTCACAACTGGCTTTTACCCTGGCCAATGGGTTCACCTTTGTGGAGTATTATGTTTCCAGGGGAATGGATATTAATAAATTTGCGCCTAATTTGTCATTCTTTTTCTCGAATGGCGTCGATCCGGAATATGCAGTAATCGGACGGGTAGCCCGCAGGATCTGGGCCAAGGCCATGAAAAACAAGTATGGTGCGGATGCACGGTCACAAATGCTTAAGTATCATATTCAAACTTCCGGCAGGTCCCTGCATGCGCAGGAAATAGATTTTAACGATATCAGGACCACATTGCAGGCGCTATATGCCATATATGATAATTGTAATTCCCTTCACACCAATGCCTATGATGAAGCCATAACCACCCCTACGGAAGATTCGGTAAGAAGGGCCATGGCCATTCAACTCATCATCAACAAGGAATTGGGACAGGCAAAAAACGAAAACCCACTGCAGGGTAGCTTTATTATCGAGGAATTGACAGATTTGGTGGAAGAAGCAGTTTTAATGGAATTTGACCGGATTACAGAACGGGGCGGGGTGCTGGGTGCCATGGAAACCATGTACCAGCGAAGTAAAATTCAGGAAGAAAGTCTGTACTACGAAACCCTCAAGCATACCGGTGAATATCCTATTATCGGTGTTAATACCTTCCTTTCTTCAAAAGGCTCTCCCACCATCATACCCGGAGAAGTAATAAGGGCTACAAAAGATGAAAAAGAATTCCAGATCGAAATGCTCGCGGCCTTGCATAAAAGAAATGCCAAAAAATCGGCAGAATTACTGAATCAATTGCAAAAAGCCGCCGTTATGAACCAAAACCTGTTTGCTTCGCTGATGGAAGTAACAAAATATTGCTCCCTTGGACAAATAACCCATGCCTTGTTTGAGGTGGGCGGACAATATCGAAGAAATATGTAAAACACTTTTTATCAATTCATATGATCAACAAAACAAGGTATATTTCAGACTACGTGTACGAAGCGACCAATGAAAATGGGGATAGCATCCAAATTGACATGCGGGAAAAAGATGAAAAAAAAGGGTTGTCACCCACTGAATTGCTGCTATCTGCTGTTGCAGGTTGCGCCGTTGTGGATATCGTTTCCATGCTCAGGAAAAAAAGGAAAACCATCAAAGAAATCATAGTTGAAACCGAAGGCTGGCGCAATGAGGATCCTCCGAAAAAGTTTAATAAAATTCATTCCAAATATATCCTGATCTCGCCCGATACCACCGAGGAAGAACTCCGGAAAGTAGCCAGGTTGACCATAGACAAATACTGTTCCGTAGCGTCCTCCTTGAATGTGAAGGTTGATTTTTCTGTAGAAGTCATCGACAAGTGAGTGGTTATTTACCCGATTATTCTAAAAAATCTCTTGGGTGGAAGTTATGGCTACTAGCCTCAATGGCAACCGGTTATACACTTTCCGGTAAAATTCGAATCACGTTTCGAATACCACACATCTTTTTTACACCCGCCGTCCATGAGTGTTTGTGCGTCATGCACCGGTTTTATAATATAATTTCCAATGGCAATTCCAATAAAGTCGGGCCGAGTGCGTAAGGGGCGATGTCATAGTTATTATAATACAACAAAAGGTTCCCCTGGCTTATACCAAAATTATGGGTGAGGGTGAATTCTCCTTCTTCAAAAAAATATCCTGCCTCGCTCAGATTTGCTCCGTGAGGCAGTTTTTTAGCTTCCCGGAATTTCTGTTCTGCTAACGCCCTTAACCGGTCGGTATCTTTAATCAGTTGATCCAGGGTTACTTTTTGGCCGGTTACAATATTATAATTCAAAAAGCTGGTATGTTGATTCGGATGCGCACCGCCAAGGTAAGCGTTTTCATCGATGCGCAGGGAAAAATAATTGGCATCATTGTTAATGACCTCGATACCGATCTCAATAGACCAGGCCGCGACCTCCTGTTCCATTTCCTTTTCAAATGTTGTAAAATCTTCGATGAACTTTTTACACGCTTTTGTAACTTCTCCGGCCTGCCCTTCGGGGTCGAGCGAACCTTTCAGTATGGCCTTTTGTATATGGCTGTTTAACAAATCTTTAGGTAAGCTGGCAGGTGCCTCTGTAATCCCCGGATAATTAATCCTGACCACCGCACAACGGTCTGGCGAGGCAAGGCAGGACGGAGCCTCTTCAACAATATTTTTGTCCGCATATTTTACCCATTCAATGGCTTTCTTGTCTGCCACACTTTCCAGGTTACTTTTATCGGTATTGTCTGAGCACGAAAAAAACAGCCATAAAGCGATCGAAAAAGAAAAAATGCTTAAATATCTCATATGAGGTAATTGGACAAATATTTGGGTGATTAATTCCGGGTTTAAAGTTAATTTAGCACAAATTAAAATTAAACAGTTATTTAATCTTATTTTAAGATGTTGTTAGATATTACCACGCCGGCACTTTTGTTCCCCGCCATTACTTTGTTATTGCTGGCATATACTAACCGGTTTCTGGCGATCGCTACACTTATTCGCAATCTCCACAAACAACACTTAAACGATCGCGATCATACGATCATTATTCATCAGATCAAAAACCTGAGAATAAGGTTGAATATGATCCGTTATATGCAGGCCTTCGGTATACTTAGTTTTTTTCTGGTGGTACTTTGTATGTTTCTGTTATTCGAAAGGCTGCCGGAAGTTGCCAGTTATTTGTTTGCCGCAAGCCTGATGGCGCTGCTCATTTCACTGGGCATTTCCCTGGTCGAAACACATATTTCCACCAAGGCGTTGAATTTAGAGTTAAGTGATATGGAAGAAAAGTAAAAAAACCGTACCAATTTGCATTGATACGGTTAACTAACCTGCATTTAAAATAAAAACAACCAAAACTTGAAACTTTCCAACCTCATATTTAAATCAGGTTCATCTTCAATCACACATATAGTCATCAGTCATAATTATATAATAAATATTTTTACCAGTCTCCCAGCATTAAAATCAGGTTGGTTGCAGAAAGGTATTCACCATCCAGTGAAACCTCTTCGATCTCGTCCACCGACTGTTTACTCATATCGACCTTCAGCTTAAAGTTAAGATTATTAAAATCTGCGTAGGTAGCACCATTTAAGTGAAAGGTTACCGTGACAAAGTCGGTACCATCATATTTTTCGGGTTGATAAATTTCGTACGCCACAGCGCCATCGGCCCCCACAATCCTTTTGGATTCCTCCAATATATTGATGCTTTCACCATAATAAAATAACTCAAGCCCCTGTATAAACGATTTTTGCGTTTCATTAATTACTATAACCTCAGAAGCAGGCTTTACGTCATCGTCTTTCTTACAGGAAGTAAGGGTTATAATCCCCAAAAAAGGAATGCCAAATATTAGTAGCCGCGTCGTTACACTCATGTCTTCCAATTTTAAATTCATGTCATTCCGGTTGTTATGGCAAACTCTTTTTACTTGTTTTTGAAGTATTGTTAAGCCTGACTCATATTTTGCTTTAATTATATTTATGCTTTCAAATGTTACATCAAATTTATTTCGATTTCCTGCCAGATTCAATAGAGTAAATACGTAATTAGAAAATTATGCAATTCCATTAAGGTTTAAGTAGTTTTCCTAAGGCTTTGGCATGAAACGTTAAAATTCATGATAAAATCTTCGTTCAGAGGGTTACAAGGTCGTTTTTAATAGCGTACTTAACAAGATCTGCGGTGCTCTTGGCATTAATTTTCTTCATGATGTGATTCCTATGGGCATCTACTGTCCTGACGCTGATAAACAATTCATCGGCTACTTCACGGTTACTCTTACCCTGGGAAATCAATTTAAGCACCTCCAACTCCCTCTTGCTAACCACACTCTTGTCTTTGGCAGTCATTTTGTTTCCAAGTTTCGATTGCTCATAGAAATCCCTGAAAACCGTGTTGGTTATCTGATAGTTAAAAAACAGTTCACCTTGATAAACTTTTCTTATGGCATCCACCAAAACTGATTTAGGGGAGTCCTTGGCAAGATATCCCGAAGCCCCTGCATTTATCCCCTGCGCGATAAGCTCACTGTTTACTTCCATAGACAGCAGGATAATTTTTATACCGGAATCCATGTCCCGGACCAATCTGGCGGTTTCAATACCGTTTGAAACGGGCATCATCACATCCATGACCACGACATCCACTGTGGCGTTTTTTATCTCTTTGACTACTTCATTCCCGTTTGAAACAACTGCCACCGTTTTGAGGTCTTCTACATTGTTCAGCATAGCCACAATGCCTTCCCTTACCAACAAGTGGTCATCCGCTACTAAGACTTTTATTCTCTCCATAATTCAACTATTTATGCCGGCCCATTATTTGAAGTAAAAAACCTTCCTGATGGCCGTTATTTATGGATTGAAATTATCGCTTAATTCAGGGGGATTCAATAAGGTAAAAACGTAAAATAAAAAATAGGTAATGACACTAAAGTTTGAGGTGATAACCTAGGTAAATACCGTATTATAATTATCTTGCCCTTAATCCAATGCTATGATATCATTTTTAATGGCGTACTTCACCAATTCCGCGGTATTGTTGAGCTCAAGCTTCTGCATGATATGATTACGGTGGGCATCCACTGTCCTTACACTGATAAAAAGTTTTTCGGCAATCCGACTGTTGCTGAATCCTGAGGCGATCAATTTAAGTACTTC
The DNA here is from genome assembly GCF_056858335.1 of Agaribacillus sp. DX54. Classification (NCBI taxonomy): domain Bacteria; kingdom Pseudomonadati; phylum Bacteroidota; class Cytophagia; order Cytophagales; family Splendidivirgaceae; genus Agaribacillus; species Agaribacillus sp. DX54. The sequence continues at coordinate 373,036 of NZ_JBXEQE010000001.1, read as the reverse complement.
AACCTCCCGGTTGCTGATCTTTCCCGAACTACAGTTTTTTTTAACTTTTTCATTGCCTACTGACTTTTTGTAAAACTGGTTGAAAATCAGTTCTGACACCATGCTATGAAAATATTTCTCTCCCTGATAAACCGCACGGATGGCATTTATCAAAATAACCTTGTTAGAATCTTTGGGGATGTATCCGGAGGCACCGGCTTTGATGGCCTCAGAGATAAAATCTTCTTTCACTTCCATAGAAAGAAAAATAATCTTTGAATCAGGGTGTTGCACTTTGATCATTTTGGCAGCCTCCAGCCCATTGAATTTTGGCATCATAATATCCATTATGATAATGTCCGGCATCAATTCATTATTTTTTGAGACAGCTTCCTCTCCGTCCACGGCTTCTCCTATAATTTGAATGTTATCTTCGTTTTTCAGCATAGCGGCTATGCCGTCTCTTACCAATGCGTGATCATCAACTATCACAACACTTATCTTGCTCATATGTTTTAATCGTTATAATCGTTAGGGTCAAAAGGAATATCGACTTTTATGTAAGTACCCGAGTTTTCTTTAGTTTCAATATAAAATTCTCCATTCACCAGGCTGGCTCTTTCCCGCATATTGTTTAGCCCGTTACTGCCCTTTCTCAAATTTCCATTCAGGTTGAAGCCTATCCCATTATCAGCGATAATCAGGCAAATACCGGTTTTATCGCGGAAAAACTGAACTTTTGCCTGGCTGGCCTGTGAATGCTTGACCAGGTTGTTGAGGGCTTCCTGCAAAATGCGGTAAACAGCCAGCAGTATTTTCTCTCCGGCCCTTATTTTAGGGCCTTTGTGGTCAAAGAGAATTTGTGTATCACTTATTTTGGCAGTCTGAATACATAACATTTCGATGGCATCTTCAATGCCCATTTTCTTGAGTATAATGGGTGCCAGATTGTTGGATGTTCTTCTCGCCTCCTCAATGGTCATTGACAGAATTTTGTCAATTTCATTGATTTTTTCTTGCAGTTCTTCCTTTTCAACACCTTCAAATTCCAGGTTTAGCACACGTTGTTTAATAGCAATCAACATTTGACCGATACCATCGTGAATTTCCATAGCAATTCTCTTCCTTTCCATTTCCTGGCCTTCATACCTGGCCTGCTGTGTTCTTCGCCTTTCGGAAATATCCGATACCTCAGCCAGAAAAACAGGTGGTGTTTCCGACCTTAAATATTGTAACCTTGCCTCTACCGGATAAGTAGTACCATCTTTACGCCGGTGGGTGGTCTCAAAAACTATTCCCTCCTTCTCACCTGATTTTAAAACCGAAATCCATTGGGCTATTTTCTGCTCATCCACCCCGACTTTGATGTCCAGGGGCGTCAGGGATTTTAACTCTTCCATTTGATAACCAAGATTTTGAAGGGCGCTTTTACTGGCCTGGATAAAGTGCAGGGTATCTTCTCTGAAAATATATAGTTCATTTAATGCACTGTCCAATATCCTGCCAAACCGCTGGGCTACCTCCTCCGCCTGTTTTTTATCCGTCACGTCCTGCACCAAACCAATCAATTGCACAGGAAGATCGTCATCTCCCATTTTTACCCTTACCGTTAAAGCCACAATCCGTATGACGCCGTTCGGTAAAACTATTCTATGTTCCAGTTCAAAACCTTCCTTTTGGCTAATAGCTGCGTTTATCGATTTCTTTATCAATCCCTGGTCATCAGGATAAGATAAATCCGGATAAGAAGCTATTGAGGTTGGGAATGCTTTTGGTTGATAACCAAAAATCCTGAACAACTGATCGGACCAATGCACTTTGTTGTCACCAATGTTCCACTCGAAGCTCCCCAAATGAACTATTTTTTGAGTATCGGATAACATACTCTGGCTTTCCGCAAGCTCCTCCTGCACCAGTTTTCTTTGGGTAATGTCCTGCATCAATGCACCATAACTCTTAATGTTCCCATTTTTGTCAGGAATTGTAAACCCTTTACCACCTAGCCACCTGATCTTTTCACCCGGGCAAATAATCCTGAACTCAATAGCTTCGTACGCTGGTTTTTCATTATTCAGCAGGGCGATCAAAAACTCTTCCACGTACTCCTGGTCATCAGGGTGCACCTTTTCAACAAAAGAAAAAGGGTCATCGTGCAGGCTTTCTGTAGACATTCCCCAGAATCTTTCATAAGAAGCGCTTATATACTGAAGGTTATTGGAACCCGTTTCAATAATCCAGATGACGGCATTAAGATTTTCTTCCATCTGCCTGAATCGCATCTCACTTTCAAACCTGGATGCTTCCGCTATTTTGACAGGGGTTATATCATTGATAGTTACACACACCAAATGATGGTCGAGGTTTTTAAGTGGGTAAAAACATACATGAAAATGTCCCACTTTGTTATTCGAAACCGGTGTTTTCTCTGTAATTTCGAAATCGAAGATGGGTCTTCCCGACTTCATCACCCTTTTGAGAAAAGTTTCTGATTTTTTGGCGATTTCCGGTACTACCTCCTTTAAATACTTTCCGTAATGGTCTGCCAAAGGCAATCCTGTCAGCCGGCAAAGAGCCTTGCTGGCAGATACAATTCTAAACTCACTGTCCAGAAAGGTAATGGCTGTGGGCACTGCCTTATACACACTGTCAAGTAAAACCCAGGATTTTTCCTTTTCTTCCTTGGCTATGGGAGTAAAATAGTTGTTTTCTTTTTCAGGATCTGCGCTCGTCAAAACGCCGGAAACCATCACAGGTTTTCCAAGCGGACCGGTCATTGTTACCTTACCACGGTCCGACATTGAAATCCATCTCCCGTTACAGTGCCTAACCCGGTATTTGGCGGTGTATATGGACAAAGAACCATTAAGGTGTGCGGCGAGATTGTGTAACATTTCGGGAAGGTCATCGGCATGTATCATACCTTTCAGTACATCTACCTCCAACTCCCTTTGTCTCTTTTCACACCCAAATAATTCACTCAGGCCGTCACCAAATTTAACCACATTATCAGTCACATGCCATTCCCAGGTAATCATGCCAACTGATTTTAATACATTTTTCAATGGATTGCCATTTTTTTTAGAAACAGTTTTGGATAAACCCCTCACTTGGCCGGCTGCCGTTTCAGCAAGTGTCCTTCTGATAACTACAGGTAATCCGGATAACTTGTCTTTTAATACATAATCTGTCGGTACATGTTTAGAGAATTTCCACGCATCATTGTCTTGTGGCTCACTGGAAACAATGATAAATGGTATATCAGGAACTTTCAGGCTGGCAATTTTAAAGACATCGGCAGCATTGAATGAAGCCAGGTCATAGTCAGCCAAAATCAAGTCCGGATGGAAGGTTTTCAGTGCATTCTCAAACTCGCTTTTGTTTTTTACCCATTTGGAATCAAAAGCGAGCTTTCCATTTCGCAAGGCAAGCTCAATAAGCGCTACATCGCTGGTGACATCTTCTAAAATCAGAATATTTAAATCTCCCATAGCACAAGCTAAAAAATTCACGATTAGTTTTAAACATGGATAAGCGTACAGCTAGTTTACAATGATTATTATTCATAGCCAGTTTAAACAATGCACCAAAGTACTTGATTTTTGCGGCCGGCACGGAATAATTAGTGTAGAGACGCTATTTTACCGTTAACCTGCTTCCAATTCTCGTTGAATGACCTCTAAATCGATTATTTTTTAATAAAGTGTCTGTCGACAGAATGAGTAAAAGAATAATACACTGCTAAGGGTTTTACTTAATTGCGCATTTCAAAGGATACTCTATTGAAAGGTGCAGTACAGACACCTAAATTTGGGTGAATTTTTTTCATACTGTCAATTGAAAATTCACAAACCTGCTGGAAATATGCGATGATCTGAAGTTTCAGAGAGACCCGAGCTATCCACTGGCCATAAATATTCCATAACACAAAAATGAAATATTTGCTTGAAAGAATCATCAATTCAGGAATAAAGTACGACTATCCGGCTTACATCAAAAGGCGGGTAAGGCCTACCAATATTCTGGCATTATTGTTGGTTTCAACTGCCGCCATTCCGTTTGCCATTATCTCTTTGATTTATTTACCAAAAATCACTGCTATCATACCAGGTCTGGGCGTATTTGTGGGGTTTGGCGCTATTTTACTCAACCGGTCCGGTCACATTAACCTGGCAAGATTCTTACTGGCCATCGGTCCGTTAATTTTGGCCTCGAGTTACAACTTTGTACTTACCCGTCCGGGAGAATCCCCCATTGCCGGTGTTTTTTTATTGCAATTGTCATTCTCGCTGGTATCATTTGTACTGTATGATTTCAGGGAAAAAGGAAATTTGTTGTTTATGGCCGGGGTATCGATTTTGTTCATTTCAGGATACCCCTGGTTTGTTAAAATAGTCACTATTGAAGCAGATACCACCATATTCCGGTTTGGATGGGTCGGGGTTGTCACCCACACATTCGCTGTATTTTCGGGGTTGGCGTGTATGTATGGCTTAACTTATATTAATATTCAATCTGAAAAAAGATTGGAAAGGTTTTTCACACTCAACAGCGACTTATTTGTGATTGGTAATTTCAAAGGTTATTTCACAAAGGTAAATCCTGCCTGGAGTACCTTACTTGGCTATTCACCGCAGGAATTGGTGAGCAAACATTTCACCAAGTTTGTGGATCCAAAGGATCATAAATTGTCATTGAGTAATGCCGAACAGTTGAGGAAGGGAGAAAATGTATCCAAGTTGAATGTCACATTTATCGCCAAAGACGATAAACGTAAAAACATTCAGTGGAACTTGTTCCCCGATCTGGTGGATGGTTTAATATATGCTACAGGAAGGGATATCACTGCTCAATTAAAGGCAGAGGAAATGTTAAGAATCAATGAGAGGGCTTTAAACTCTACCAGTACCGGTGTGGTGATCACTGATTGTTCAATGCCTGACCATCCTGTTATCTATTCCAATCCTGCCAATAAATCGATCACCGGTTATGAATCTCATGAGATGATAGGGCAAAATTGCCGGATATTACAACAGGAAGACAGGGAGCAGGAAGGGTTGGAAAAATTAAGAAACGCCATCGAAAACCAAAAAGAATGCAAAGTCATACTCAGGAATTACAGGAAAGACGGGACCATGTTCTGGAATGAATTATCCATTTCTCCGGTATACGATACCGGGGGGAAAGTGACCCACTTCGTCGGATTTCAAAATGATATCACCGCCCAGGTAGAAGCAGAAGAAGCTTTGAAAAACTCGCGTGAGAAATTGCAGGTAATCAACGATGAGCTTAAAGACTTTGCCCATATCGTTTCACACGACCTGAAAGCGCCGTTACGGGCCATTAGTTCCTTGTCCCAGTGGATCGTTCAGGATTACGGCGACCAGTTGGATGATGAGGGTAAAACCCAGTTCGACCTGTTGACCGGCCGTGTCAAAAAAATGGAAAACCTGATCGACGGCATTCTGCAATACTCCAGGGCCAGTAACGAAAATGGAGAAAAAGAGGATGTCGATCTCAAGTTAATCGTGGGAGAAGTGATAGATATGCTTTCCCCTCCCGATCATATTAAAGTAGAAATACAAGGCGATTTGCCAGTTATGCTGGTGGCCAGAACCAGAATTCAGCAGGTATTCCAAAACATTATTAGTAACGCTATTAAATACAACGACAAAAAGGAAGGTCTGGTAGCAGTCAGATGCCAAAAAGAAGAGGAAGCATACGTATTCAGTATTGCCGATAACGGCCCTGGAATAGAAAAGCGGTATTTTGACAAAGTGTTTCAAATCTTTCAGACACTCGGTGTCAAGGCGTCCTATGAAAGTACCGGTATCGGATTAACGATTGTTAAGAAAACCATTGAATTGCACGGGGGAGAAATCTGGCTTGAATCTGAAATCGGTAAGGGCACCACATTCTACTTTTCGCTGCCTTGCATTTCCAAACTACAACCTGTAATTGAATAAAGTACAGACTATGAGAGCCGCACAAAAAAAATGGATAGAGGAAACAGTCAGGCTAAGACCGGTGTCAAAGGCAAAAGAAGGGTTTCCCGGACTTATCATATTTTCCAAAGCATGACCTCGTACCATAAAATATTGCAACGTCAGATTAAAAATTACTTAAAGGGTGACCTGAAGATAGGTCCGGATTTAGATAAACTTTTTCAAACCATTAGCTGCACCTACGAAAAATATGAAAAAGACCGGCAGTTATTGAAAAGGTCTATGGATACAAATTTCAATGAACTTTATGATTCCAATGAGAAGCTCAGCAATGAGTATAAGCAACGTGACATCGTACTGGACAAACTGAAACAGGCTATTGCAGAATTAAAAATCCAGGAATTACCGGACACCTTGCAGGATATTGAAGAAAACAACATGCTTGTAATGGTAGATTTACTCCAGGAAAAAATCCGGATGACCAAAGAGTTTGAAGAAGAGCTGAGAGTTTCAAGGTTAAAATTTCAGGCTATCGTCGAAAATACTGCCGATATTATCTGGTCGGTAGATGAGGATTTTCGCCTGAATATCTTCAACTCGTTTTTCCGGAAAAAAACCATTGCCAAATACAATATCGAGCCTGTGCTTGGAGACAAGCTAAGCAACATCATGCCTCCGGAAGAATATAAGGAACTGGAAGGTTTTTTGCTTAAGGCCAAAGAAGGTGAAAGATTCATCATAGAAGAAGTCCTGAACAAAAAAAATGGCAGTTCCCGTTACTTCGAAACCTCATTTAACCCAATTCAGGCCGAAAATAAGATTACCGGAGTTTCGGTGTTTTCGAGGGACATTACGCCCAGAAAAGAAGATGAAAAAAGTAAAAATCAAATGCTCAGTGAATTGCAATCCATGAACGAGGAGCTGGAACAAATTGCCTATATAACGTCCCATGATCTTAAAACTCCTTTGCGATCGATTGGCTCCATTGCTTCATGGATAAAAACAGATTACCAGCATGTCTTTGATGAATTAAGCAAAGAGCAAATCGACATTCTTATTAAAAGGGTTGAAAGGTTGTATAACCTGATCGACAGTATCTCACTTTACATGAGCATAAATTCTTCGGATGAAGAAGAAAGACAAATGGTAAACCCCAATTCTATCATTTCAAAAATTGTCAACACCATTCAAATACCCGAACATATAACTGTTAAGACGGTGAGGCCCTTACCCAGGGTAATGGGCATTAAAACCCATATATATATCGTATTTGAGCAGTTAATTAAAAACGCTGTTTTTTTTATGGACAAAAAGGAGGGAAAAATTCAAATCGATTTCAGGGAAAAAGGGCGGAATTTGGAATTTTCGGTCTCAGATAACGGGCCGGGAATTGAGGAGAAATATCACCAAAAGATATTCAAAATCTTTCAAACCCTTAAATCCAAAGACGAATTGGAAACCAACGGAATTGGCCTCGCCATGGTGAAAAAAATTGTTAAAATATATGGAGGTGAAATCAGCGTTGATTCAGCATCCGGCCAAGGTTCAACCTTTAGTTTTAGTTTTAATTACGGACATTAAATTCTTCAAAACATGATTTTGAACAAACCAATTTTATTGATTGAAGATGATCTTGTGGATCAAATGACGGTCAAAAGGGCTTTTAAAGAGCTGAAAGTCATCAATGAATTACTGGTAGCCAATAATGGGGAAGAGGGGCTGGAAATCCTGAAGGATGAAGCGACCGACAAGCCCGGCATCATATTGCTGGATTTAAACATGCCAAAAATGAATGGTATTGAGTTTCTGCAAGAGATTAAAAACTATAAGGAGTATAAAACCATTCCTGTAATCGTGCTCACCACCTCTAAACATGAAAAAGATAAGGTTGAAAGCTTTAAACTCGGAGTAGCGGGATACATGATCAAGCCGGTAGATTATGAACAATTCCTGGAAATAATAAAGTCTATCAAAAACTATTGGTCTTTTAGTGAGACTGTATAAACCTACACATCATGCATAGTCCAAAAATATTACTGATCGAGGATGACCCGATAGATCAAATGGCCTTTGAAAGGTTCGTGAAGATGGAAAAGCTGAATTTCGAATATGATATCGCCGATTCGGTTCAGACAGCGCAGACAAAATTATCTGCCAATCAATATGATGTAATTATTACAGATTATATGCTGGGGGATGGCAATGCCTTCGATATTTTGGATTTAGGGTTCAAAATACCGCTCATATTTACCTCTGGTGTAGGTGATGAAGAAATCATCGTGAGGGCGATGAAAAAAGGTGCCTCTGATTATCTTATTAAAGATACGGCGAGAAATTACCTGAAAGTGCTTCCTTTGACCATAGAAAAAACCATCCGGAGAAGCCTGGCCGAAAAACGGCTTGCCGCGGTTGAGGAAGAACTCAAGCAGCTCTCGATTGTAGCCAGTAAAACCAGCAACGCTGTCATCATTTTTAACAATGAATTAAAAATAGAATGGGTCAATGAGGCCTTTTGTAACATGACAGGTTACAGTTTTCTGGAAGTAAAAGGCTCTTCGGGGGAAATACTCAGGAAAGACTCAAAAAAGATCTTTGATTCCGGAGAAATTATCAACCATGTGCTTAATGGTAAAAAATCCTTTACCTACGAAAACCTTAACTACACGAAATCAGGCAAAGCGTACTGGGCTTTAACGACTTTGACACCTATTATGGATGTGGATGGTCATATCAACAAAGTAATTGCCATTGAATCCGATATCAGCGCCAATAAAAAAGTAGAGCAGGAATTGACCCTCGCCAAGGAAAAGGCCGAAGACTCCAAAAGGGTGAAAGAGGAATTCCTGGCCAACATGAGCCACGAAATTCGCACGCCATTGAACGGTATAAAAGGTTTTACCGATCTGCTGGTCAAAAACAAGCATTACCCCGAACAGGAAAAGTATCTGGAGGCCATCGGTTTTTCCACCAAAAATTTATTGGCCATCATAAACGATATACTCGACTTTTCTAAGATCGAAGCCGGTAAAATGGAAATCGAGAGAACTATATTTTATTTGCGGGATTTGATAGAATCAATTTTTAACTCTTTTGTATTCCAAGCAGAGGGTAAGGGGTTGATCATCTCCAAGGAAATTGCAGACAAAATACCGGAAAGCTTATTGGGAGATCCGGTAAAGATCAACCAGGTAATCACCAACCTGATGAGCAATGCCTTGAAATTCACCGAAAAAGGCTCCATTCATTTGTCTGTTGAGGAAAGCAGCAGGGTCAACAACTGTGTCGACCTGTTGTTTAAAATCAAAGACTCGGGAATTGGTATACCTCCCAACAAAGTCAACACTATTTTTGACAGTTTTTCCCAGGCATCATCCAGCACTACCAGAAAATACGGAGGTACCGGATTGGGGCTAGCAATCGTTAAAAAAATTGTCAACCTTTTTGACGGGGAAATCAGGGTTGAAAGTACGGAAGGAGTCGGTTCCACTTTCATATTTAACCTGAACCTGGGGGTAGCAGAAGATCAGAGTATTATCAAAGAAAGCAAAAAACCTGAACTTGAAATGGATTTGAGCGGTATACGGGTGTTGGTAGCCGAAGACTATCCTATGAACCAGTTATTGATTAATGAAACCCTGTCCTCCTGGAATTTTGAGGTTGAAATTGTAGAAAATGGCAAACTGGCATTTGAAAAAATACGGGAAAACGAATACGACCTGATCCTGATGGATGTAAATATGCCGGAAATGGGAGGTTTGGAAGCTACAAAACTGATCAGGGAGAAGTTGGATGAACCAAAGCGGAGCATACCCATCATCGCCATGACCGCCGGCGCCCTGAAAGGAGACAAGGAAGCGTGCATCAACGCAGGTATGAATGATTACGTATCGAAGCCATTTGATCACAATGAGCTTTTTTTGAAAATCGCCAGCTATCTCGATCCAAGAAAAAACAAACCGGAAAGGGTGAACAAAGAATAGAATATTTAAATGATAATAAAATATGCACGGTATAATTTTTAATCAGCTCTTTAAATTCGTCAGAGAGCATCATGGCTTTGAAGAATTAAATGGGATCATGGAAGATTCAGGCTTAAAAGGAAAGTTTTATGATGCCACCAGGAGTCATCCTGATGGGGAAATCCTGGCGATTGTCAATGCTGCCTGTAAGCGTTTGAACACAAATAAAGATGAGGTTCTTGAGGGGTTTGGTCAATTTCTTGTGCCGGCTTTGATGAAAACCTACCGTTCATTTTTACTCCCTAGCTGGAGAACCATAGACCTCCTTTCAAACATAGAAACAACCATGCATAGAACCGTCAGGTTATCCCAGCCCGAAGCTGCCCCACCCGAATTGTTGGTCGAAAGAATCAATAAAAAAGAGGTGAACATCAAATATTACTCAAAACGGAAAATGCACAGTCTGGGGGTAGGGCTAATTAAAGGTATTGCTAACCATTTTAATGAAGGTGACAAGTTAAAGATCAATGTCCACGATCTTGAAGGTGGCAAACTGATCAACGTAGTGGTCAATTAATGCCATTGAATTATCCTATTTGTTGCTTTAATCTAACCACTGTATTCACAATTCTGGTGATTTTTTGGGCAAACTGAATGTCTTTAACAGCAAAGTCAAAAGCCCCGAATTTCAAAAGATCGGTAATCTCCACATGATTCTCCCGATCAATCAAAAATACCAGGTGAGTTTGAGGGTTTTCTGCTTTAATGGCCTGAATTAAATCCGGAATCAAAGGGTTACTCAATTCGGCATCGATCATCACAATATCCGGTTGGCGATACAATTCCTGTTTCAAATGTTCGGTATTTACTATGGTGACAATTTTTTTTAACCCCATATCCTCAAGGCATATTCTCAGGTACTTGTTTTCCAGCACTGAACCTGCCAGTAAATAAACAAGTGGATTAATTTTATTATGATTTAGTGCTTCCATATAACCTTTATGTTTGGTTATATGAGAACCATTTGGATGCCAGGAATTCATATTACTGATTGTCAATATTTTAAATATTCTCCCTATTAAAGTCTTTCCCAATTCAGGACGAGTTTCCAATTGATAGAAATAACCGCAGGCCTGGGAATGCCTGCGGCTACTAACATGCTAAGGAAGTAAAAAAATCTTTGTTACTACTGGTTTTAGATTTAATCATAAATCTTACTGTCGTTTCGGTAACCCGCATTATCCTTGTACCAATCCTTATAAATATTGCCCCCGGAAGTAGCCCATCGGACAAAATAATTGTATCCCTCGTTAATTGGCTTTTGCTCGATCGGGTATCTGAATTCATGAATGATGTCAATGGCAAACGGAACGTTGTTACTGGTTTTATAGTACTGTGCAGCCTCCACATTACTGGCATCGCTCAGGGTATTGAAGTAAGAGTTATCAGCCAGGTCAGTGGGTTTTTTGTCTTTCAGATGTAATTCCTTACCGCGTTCTCCATCAATGAAGATAAAGGGGTTAAAAGGAACAGCTCCAAGCGATTCGGGGTCGATGGGGTCTTCAAAAACAATATTTATCTCTATGTCCTCACCTGTAGATACAGGAAAGCCGGGTTCGGTGTTGATAAACCGCCCTCCCACATGCGGAAGTTCATTAAAGGCATTATCGAAGACTATGACTACTGCGTTGGATTGGCCGGCTTCCAGGCCTTTGGCATCCACAGTGACAATGTTTTCATTAAGTCTGAAGCCCGATACGCTGCTGATCAGCGCGGGGCTTACAGGCATTTCAAAACCAAACCCGTTTTTAAAAGAAGCGCCAATAGCTCTCACGTTAAACTTTGCCTTCAACTCCACAATTCTGTTACTGGCATTGATGACTGCAATAAAGCGATAATTCACCACCAGATCATTGTAATCAAAATCACCTTTGGCCGGCCAAAGATCCTCGAAGGCCAGGGATCCCCACCCATATTTACTAGGCGTAAAGGTCTCGCCAGCACGTTCGGGATCATCCGGAAACTCATCGAGCGGATCATTAATACCATCACCATCTGAATCTGTGTCGTCTAACTCATCCAGCCGGCATGGTAATGAGCCCAAATCATTGATTGTGTGATTATAAGTCTGAACCACCTGCCAGGCCCCGTCAAACTTGTCCATTTCAATCAACCGGGAATTGCTGTCGTTGGTGGCCAGATACAACCGGTCGTAACGGTCTATGGCCATAGAGGTAGGTCGAAAAGGCAACCCTTCAGCACTGATTCTGATCGCCTCGGCCGTATTTCCTTCACCGGCTATTTCGATCCGGTACAACCCTGAAAATGTACACATGTAAATAGTTCCATCCAGGGAAATAGCCAGATCACCACCGCTGATGGGGGATTGAATACCGGATATGGAGATATTGGAAATTACCCGGTTGCTTAAAGGATCAATGATATACATATTTTCATTTTTAGCGATGTACAAAAACCCATCGGTATTGTTGTATTCCATCCGGGGGTAATTCCCATTAAAAGGATTTCCCTGAGAAACAATATGGAAAGTATTGTTATCAATATCGTAGTAGCGCAAGGTAGTACCTGTATTATAATAGGTTTTTCTATTGGCCCGGTCTACGGCACAGGCAATAGAGCCACCCCCATCCAGATCAGGCAAAGCTGTCTCCGCATAACTTCCACTTTCATTGTCAATTGTGAAAAACCGGCCCTTGCTATTAACCGCATAAAGTACCTCGGTGCACCCTTCCTGACTGCTAAAATACCGGCCTGTTTTTCCACCGGGTTCCGTATAGTTAAGGCTAACTGTCCCTGACTCGATAGGCAACGCAAAACCATCGAACTTTCCTTTGTGGTTTCGAACCACATAGACCTTTTGCAGATAATTTGGCAGATTTACCACGGTACTGAACGAACCGCTGTTATCGGTGAAACCGGTTGCTACCAAATCGTTGAGCGTATCTGCTCCAAAACTATAGATGCTGTATTTGATGAGTTCATCTATATTGACATCCTGAATGTTTATTTCCACCATACCGGAAGTCTCAAATTCAAACTCCTCAGGTACTTCAACCGTATCCAGGTTCTCTTCACCTGCAGGACTTTGCGGTTTTACATCCCGGTCCACACATGCCGCTACAAACATGAAAACCATGATCAGGTAGCAGGCATTACTCTTCTTCAAATAGTCAAGTCTTTTCATTTAAAAGTATGTTTAACATTTAATAAATAATTACGCATCCGCCCGGTTGGCCCTTTCCCACAGAACACTCTGTCTGCCTTTCACATACCGGAAAAAACCTCTGAAGGCGGCAATATTCATCATGGAAAAATAGAAGGGTACAAAAACCAGTTTATTTCTCAATGACTTTTTTTCCAAAAACCAACCGATTACGGCAGCCGTGTAAAACACCGACTGGCCATAAAACAGGAAGGTGTAAATCCCTTGTTCATACTGCATCAGGATATAATTCAGGGGAATAATGAGTAATAAAAACAAAGGTACCAGCGTCCATCGCAACACCCGGTGCGATATATACTGGAAGCTCAGTAAACCATATTTGAAAGGGTTAAGCAAGGGCTTGAGCCTGACCATCGATTGTAGTCCACCAGCGCATATTCTTATTTTTCTTTTCATCTCATCCCCTATTGAAGCTGATGCGGATTCCGAAGCATAGGCTCCGGGTTCATAGACAATTTTATAACCACGGGCGGCAATGCGCATGGAAATCATGAAATCATCCAGTATCGTATCCTTCTCTACCGGTTCAAACAATGAGGTACGTATAGAAAACAACTCCCCTGCCGCCCCAATCGCAGAATTCAACCCGGCGTCCATTTTTTTGAGTGCCGATTCATATCTCCAGTAAATCCCTTCACCGGCACCGGAGGCCGTATCGAGTTCTTTTTTCAGAATCCGCTTTTCCCCGGCCACACACCCTACAGCCGGATCCCGATAGTGTTTCACCATCTCTTTCACCACTTTCTTATTCAGCATCGCATTAGCATCTGAAAAAATAACGACAGGTGAGATGACATAGCCCATCCCCCTGTTAATAGCCCCGATTTTTCCGGCGCGGAAAGGACGATGGTAGACTGAAATCCCGTCGTATTCTTTCAAAATGTCAGGCGTGCCATCATCTGAGCCGTCGGTTACAAAAACAATTCTTAACTTGTCTTTCGGATAATCTACGGCCAGGGTGTTTGCTACTTTTTCCCTGATGCATGCTGCCTCATTGTACGCAGTGACAAAGAGGGTTACTTTCGGTTCAAATTGTTCCTGTTCCTGATTTTTACCTTTTCTAAACAGGTTTTTAATTTTTAACAGCAGAAACAGCACCAGGCCATATCCCAGGTAAGCGTAGAATATGACAAAAAGCAATACCCAAAAGGTCCATTCCACATAATTCATAATTCGCTTTCTAACTTTCTTTGAACTTCATTTAATATTAATCTCCGATCCGGGTCAGTTCTCAAATACGGTAACAGGAGGTCATTGCGTACCGAGATAAATGGTAATCACACCGGCAATAAAGCAGTAGGCCGCAAAATAGGTCGGTTTACCTTTCTTCACGATCTCGATCACCCGTTTACAGGCCAAAAAGCCGGAAACAAATGCCGTCAGGCCTCGAATCAATCCCCAAATAATAGCTTCAAATATTGACATGATGACTTGATTCTGTGTTAACAATTTCCAGACCCTGTAAGGCATCTTTTCCGGCGACAGGTTTTTTGTCCAGTCGCCTGGTGTTTCCAAATATGTAAAGGTCTATGAAGTAAATTTTCGATAATATCCTGATTGCCGGTAACAAAATGACACAGGTACCTGTAAACAACAACACGGTCTGGACAAGGCTTTCTCCGATGAACCTGGCAACCATATTATGAAGGGTAACCAGAATGATATAATGATACAGATAAATGACCATGGAATAATTATTACTGAACTGCAGGATGCTGTTTTTAATTGTATAGCCGATCAGATAAGACAACACAAAGAAGATGATGGATACATTAAACAAAAGATAAAAAAATGTATAGTAATACGGCCTTACCGGGTCGCCCTTCATGTAATTGGACAAAATCAGCAAGGGGGTGATAACCAGTATGGTAACGATCAGTCTTTTAAAACTGAAATACCCCAGCAAATCCCTCCGGTAATTTTTAAGCAGATAACTTAAATAAAAGAAAAAGAAGTAGATAAAATTCCGCTTGTCGCCCAGGAATTTATAGATAAGGTTTTGTTGCATCAAGTGCTTGTCAATCCACTGAAACCAGGCAAACCACACGGTAGTAATTATCAAAGAGCTGATTAAAACCACTGTCGGATTAATCCGGTATTTTTCGATAAGCCAAAGACATATGATCATAACCAACAGGGCCGGAATAAACCACAGGTGGTAATAAGGATATATGACCCTTTCGACTAATTCGGGCATGCCGAATGACAGAATCCGGCTCCTGTAAACGATGCCATTGTAAAAAACAAAGGCTACCAACCAGGGTATAATCAATCTGTACAAATACTTTTTGATCAGTGCACCGAATGACAGTTTTCTTAGCCTCTCCTGCTTGATTAAAAAACCGGACACAGCCATGAACAGGGGCATATGATAGGTATACATCAGAAACCTCAGGTTGTTGTCACCAAGGGCGTGGGTAAGCACTACCTGCAGAATCAGGCACCCTTTCAGCGCATCAATCCCGGGAAAGTATGTTGATTTTTTAATGGCCATATTTCTGTTTTTCTGCGTGCTCGATGGCCCGGTAAATCTCTTTTACGCTGTTTTCCCAGGTATGGGAATTAGCAAATTTCTTCCTTGCCACACGTTTTCGAGGTGTATTTTCCTCCAGTGCCTTTTCAATCAATTCCACCCATTGTTCTTTTGTTTTTCCCAGGTATACATAATCCTCAAATACTTCCATAGCCTTGGTTTTTGTCGCTACCACGGGTTTTCCCATGGCCAGGTACTCATCAATTTTTCTTGGGTAATTGCCCATGGTAAGCATATTGACCACCTGGGGATTGATGCATACATCGAACTGCCAGACATAAGCCGGCAGTTGATCCGGCTCCCTGGCACCCGGGAAAAAAACATTGGGCAGTTGATGTAGCTTACTTTTCTGAAAAACCTCATCTTCAGGCCCCACCAGCACCAGGCACCAATCGGGCTTTGATGTTGCCACGTGATTAAGTAATTCAATATCCAGCCTCATAGCCGTCAGATAACCAATGTATCCGATCACCGGCCGGTTCATCAGGGACATGTCTGCCGGTATTTCCGCTATTTTTGTATCATCGAAATCAGCTACATCACAGCCCTGTCCCACATAATACGAGCGCTCATTAAATTTAGCAGCATGATCCCTCAGATAGGTTGAATTAGCGACTATGAGATCCGATTTTTTCATCAACTGCCCTTCTAACCTTTCGCCATGTCTTTTAAAATATGGCTGTATAATCAGATAATCCCTGGTATAATAAATATACTTTTCAGGACGCAAAAACTCCTTCAGATAAAATCCCCTGAACATCAGACTGTCATTAAAGAGAATGAACGTATCAAAACCCAGCTCATTTGCCGCCAGTTTTATTTGCCTGGCAAACTTTTGATTATTACTCCGGTTAAAAATTTTAAATATGCTGTGAAAAGGGATCCGGTTCACTGACTCAGCTACCATCCTGGGATAAAGGTTCCAAAGGTTACCAGCAATTTTTACCAGGTGCGGCTCTTTTCCGCGTAAAATCCTTAGCCGCTTTTGTACCTTTGGATCCTTCCTTTTCTTCAAGATAGTTATCCTGTCCAGCGGGGCATTTACATAGATCACACGATTGTGTCTGGCAAACTCCATAGCTATATTTTTAGCATTGCTGCCGATGTCGATGTCCCATGGTTGCTGCCCTACGATGATGATATTTTTACCTTTCACTATAGCTCGAATTCTTTGGTTGAACATGCTTCAAAAGGGCTTGTCTTAATTCGCCCAGTACAAAATCCCGACCCTTTTTACTCAAATGTCCGTGATCGATGTAGGTATCAAAATCGGCAGTAATTGCCTGATAACGTTCATGGTTCAGGTCCAGCAAGATATCTTCGCTGAAAAACAATTGCCTCATTCTGTCCTGATAGGCTTTATAGTTTTGGTGATTAATAGAAAGAATCTGATGAGGAACCGGACTGAAGTAAGCAATTATCTGGATTTGATGCTGCCTTAGATAAGTTATGGTTTCCCCTAATTCTTTTTCGGCCACAGGATCAATGCAGGTTGACTCTGCTGATTTCAGCCTGACTTTTTCCAATATTTTTTCCCTGGCGTCGCCCTTGGCCAGCTCCGGATTGAAATTATTAAATCCATAAGCATTTGTAGCATCCGGGGGAAATTTACCGGGCAATAGCTCATTATCCCGGATAACTTTAAACAAATAAGTTTTAATCAGATTAGTGGAGCCAAGGGCACCGTAAACTTCCTTGGGGTCTATTCTGGCGCTTTTTTTACCATGGTCTTTGGTCAGGTAAGGATCAAGGCAAATGATCACAAATCGCAGGTTGCCCCGTTCTACAATATTGTTCACCAGGTATCGCAATTCGGAAATGTTGGCACCCATGATGCTGGCATTGTATATTTTGTAATCCTTTATAGTTTCCGTATTCAGGTTGGCGGAAAGGGAAGGTCCGATAACAATACCTTCAAAATTTTCCGGGATGTAACGATGGGAAAGCAGGTATTTTGAGGTTCTTTCGTTGGTGTAAACCTTTAATTCAAGGTCTTTGCAGGGGTGGAACAACCCGTATACATCCTGAAAATAATTGAATGTAACAAAAGCGGCCATCAGTAAGAAGCTGATACCTGAAACCCTGAATAAGAACTTTTTTGCCTCCATCGATTTACAGTTAAAAATCAAAATATAAAAAGTCATTGGCCGTCGTTGAGTTAATAAACAACATGCCTAACGTGATCAAGCCGATGGCCGAAACCATTTGCTTTTTGCTAAAGGTAAATTCCTGTAACAACTGATGAGTGTTTTTGTAAAACAATAATGCAATACCACATAAAGCCATTGGGATAGCATAAACATCGTTGAGCACCGTAACATCGATGTTGAACGTTTTGCCAATGCCAAACATCGCATACAGTACATTTGTGGCATCTGTCCGGTTCGGCGCCCTGAAAAACACCCAGGCGATGTTGACAAAATTGAAAGTCACTATGAAGGCAACCATATCAGGTAGCTCCAACCCGGCCTTTTTCCAAAGACGGTGGATAATCAAAGCTGCACCATGTAAAAACCCCCAAAACACAAAAGTCCATCCTGCACCATGCCAGATACCACCGATGATAAATGTGATCATCAGGTTGCTTAAGGTTTTCAATTCACCACGGCGGTTTCCTCCCAACGGTATATATACGTAATCCCTAAGAAATCTGCTCAAGGTAATGTGCCAACGCCTCCAGAAATCCTGAATGCTCAAGGCTTTATAGGGGGAATTAAAATTGACCGGAATGTTAATATTAAACATCAAAGCCGCGCCGATGGCCATATCGGTATACCCGCTAAAGTCAAAATATAGCTGTCCGGCGTAAGACAATGAAGTAATCCAGCCATCCAGTATCGTCAGGTGGGCCGTGTTGCCGTAACCATAATTAGCAAAAATTGCAAAAGTATCTGCGATGATTACCTTTTTTCCAAGTCCCATAAAAAAGACATAAAGCCCTTTGGTGAAGTTTTCGTAGCTGAAACTTTTATTCTCTTTGGTATAAAACTGCGGCATCATTTCGCTGTGGTGCACGATAGGGCCGGCGATAAGCTGAGGAAAGAAGGCTACAAATAGCCCGTAATTAAAGAAATTGTAAGTGCCTGTAAGCCCCCGGTAGCTATCCACCAGATAGGCGATTTGCTGAAATGTAAAGAAGCTAATTGCTAACGGTAAAGTGATGTAAAGCAGGGATAACTGCGTGCCTGCGGCGAGGTTAAGGTTTTCAATGAGAAAATCCGTGTATTTAAAGAAAACCAGCAGTGAAAGGTTGCAGCTTATTCCCAGAATAAGTACCAGCTTCTTTTTACTGTTCCCTGAAGGGTTGCTCAGCACCTTGCCCATCAGGTAGTTAAATAGCATCGATCCAAGAATAACAGGCAGATACAGCGGGTTCCACCAACTGTAAAAAAAGAGTGACGTCAGAAACAGCCAGCCCCTGGCCAGGTCAGTGCGGTTAAAATGGTTGAGCCCAAAATAACCGGTCAGTACCAGGGGCAGGAAGCAAAAAAGAAATTCAGGTGAATTAAACAACATAGGTTTTCTGTTTCAGCATATTTGATTGCTAACTTTTCTTTCCGGGCAGCTTACCGATCACTTTAAACTCGGTTCTTCTGTTGATCTGATGATCTGCTTCATCACAATCTACAAAGCCACCACAATAATTCCGTAGTGCGCTTTCGCCATAACCTTTTGCGATGAGCCTTTCAGGGCTTACACCCCGTGAAACCAGATAATTTACCACTGACTCGGCGCGCTTTTGTGAAAGTTCCAGGTTATAAGCCGCCTCTCCCCTTGAATCTGTGTGGGAGCTCAGTTCGATTTTGAGTTCAGGATTATCGATGAGCAGTTGAAATATTTTGTCCAGCTCGGGCAGCGCGTCCTCGCGAATATACCATTTATCGTAATCATAGTAAATGTTTTCTATTTTAATCGGTTTTTCCAGCACTATTTCCTGCATGGGAAATTCAAATTCAAAGGTTTTCGGATCTTTTAACCCATGAGTCGAAAATCTCCTGGTGAGTGTAAAGTAGTTCTCTTTTTCTGCCTTCAGCAGGTAATCGCTGTTGGGTTGTAAGCTTAATTCGACCTCGCCATCAGGGTCTGCTGCCAATGAGTCGATGTCACCGGATGTTTTATTTAACAGGGTAACCTTTACACTTTCATTGATCGGCATGTGATTGTTTTTTTTGATAGTCCTCGCATTGACGATAAAATCCGCTCTTTCCATAACCAGTTCAACCGTAATGGTTTGGCCGGGTTTGATGTTGTGAGTAGAAAGGCTGTCCTTTTTGGTGAGATATTGTAGCTTCTTAAGAACCAGCCGGTACATTTTCTCAGGCTCAATGCTGAACCCGAAATATCCCTCCCGGTCGGTAAGCAAATAGTTATGCTCGATATGTTCTTCCAGCACTTTTATCCGGACATTGGGCAGTCTCTCCCTTGTATGCTTATCTACTACTATGCCTTCTATCGTGATACTTTTTTTCAAAAGTTCGACCTGATAGATATCGTCATGCCCTTTGCCCCCGGGGCGGTCAGAGGTAAAATATCCCGAGGATTTGTTTTGATCCAATATCAATCCAAAATCATCGCCATTGGAATTGAGCGGAGCCCCCAGGTTTTTGACCCACAAAACCTCGTTGTTTACACCAAAATGGGCTTCAAACATATCCAACCCTCCTAAGCCACCAAGCCCATCCGAGGCAAAATACAAAGTCTTGTCCCGATGAATAAAAGGGAACATCTCATTTCCTGCCGTATTGATCTTTTCCCCCAGATTCACCGGCTCTGACCAGTTGCCATTTTCCAGTTTATCCGAAAAATACAAATCCGTGCCCCCGACGCCACCAGGCATATCGGATACAAAATATAACCGCTTCCCACCAGGGGTAATGGTGGGGTGCCCCACCGAATAATCATCACGGCAAAATGGAAGTTTTTTAATCTTCTTCCATTTTCCTCCTTCATTTTGCGCCTGGTAAATCTTCAGTTTTACTATGCCGTCAATACTCTCAGAGGCTTTTCCGTTTGAATAACTGTTCCGGGTAAAAAACAAGTATTTTTCATTTTGATAAAAAGTACTTGACCCCTCATGCACATTGGTATTTAAATTTTTGCTGAAGTTGACAATTTCATTATTGTCAAATTCCCAATAGTACAGATCCAAAAACGGGGTCTGATCCCACAAATGCAGATTTTCGCTCCAGGATGACTGCTTTCGGCCAGAAACAAATATAATTCCGTTACGATAATAAACAGGGCTGAAATCGGCCTGACCGGAGTTGATCGAGAGGTTTTTTATTTTGAACTGCCCCGCATCATGATAAAAGCTTTTGAGGTTATTTAGGGACTTAAGATAGTTTAAAGCCCTCCTATCGTCCGGTTTTTCCTGTTTGTAAACCTCAAACCAGTAAATGGCCTCATCATACTTTTTATTTTTAGTCAATGCAACAGCAAGGTTAAACTTGTCTTCCGATATTAACGGCTTACTTTCCTGCGCTTTTTTATACCAAAATTCTATTTCTGCCGGCTGATTTAACTTTACGTAGCTATGAGCAAGTTTCAAATGAATCAAAAAGTCATCCTGTGTCGCCAATGCTTCCTCATAAGCCTTGGCGGCATCTTTATAAGCAAGCCTGGAGAAATGATAATCACCTTTGGCTACCATGGATTTTTGAGCCAAAACCATGAGTGTAAAGCCCTGCAAAAATAAAATCAATGTATATTTTTTATATAGCATTTTACTTTCTAAAAGTACCTTGGACTAAGTATCATTGACTTATTGAAAGAAAATCTGTATTTAAGCATTATCTCGTGCGTACCTTTGGCATAAGCGTTTAAATCGGTGAGTGCGAGGTCAAAAGCATACCCAATACCCAGTTGCCGGGTGATGTTGAGACCGGTCAGGGCATACACGCCGTCAAAAGATCTCAAAGATACGCCTAACCAAAACTTATCTTTCCAGAAAACAGTAGCATTCAGGTCGATCTCCAGGGGAGCCCCGTCCACATATTTAATAAGTACCGAAGGTTTCAGCTTTACAAAGGGTTGCACCTCCAAAACATAACCGGCGTGCAAAAACCAATGGCGGCTAAACAGATCCGATCTTGTGAGGTGTGGCATTGACAGCCCAAGAAAAAAACGCTCCGTGTGGTAAAACATCCCTGCCCCGAAGCTCACCTCCCGGGTGTTTTCTTTTCCGGTAAATACCGGGTCATTGCTTGTCTGCAAATGCAGATCAGGAAAATCAAAGTTGATAAAATTCAACCGGGCCATCAAACCGAGAGATAGTATCCCTTTGCGTAAAGGAACTTTATAGGCATAACTGCCGTTGGCCATGGTTTGAGAGGTAACACCGATGTTGTCCCGGATCAAATTAAAACCAAGGCCTGATTTTCCATCTTTCAACAAGGTATGCAGGCTTAAGGTTTGGGTCTCAGGGGACCCACTTATACCGGTCCACTGATTTCTGTATACCAAGGCAATGTCTGTCACCTTATGCACCCCGGCATAGGCTGGATTGATGACCAATCCATTCAGCATATATTGTGAAAACATGGGCTCGGACTGCGCCAAAACCTTTGGTGCAGTTATTGCCATGTATGCCAAACAGGCTATCAATATGGAAATTCTTAATGTCATTCTCTGCTTAAAACTATGTATCCGGTATATTTTTCATTTAACTCCTTCACCTGAAGTAGGTAAAAGTAGGTGCCATTGGGTGCCGATTTTTCACTTTTGATCAACAATCCGGCGTTTACTTCACCGCTCCAAACCACGCTTTGGTTGTTATATCCCGATGCTTTATAAACCAGGTTACCCCAGCGATTAAATATTTGTAATTCATTGTCAGGGAAACAATCGATACCCTCGATGACCCATTGATCATTTACCCCATCACCATTGGGTGAGATACCGGTGTATATGTTAATCCGACACCTCGATGAGGGCAATACCTCAATACTTATCATCGCCTGATCGCACAGTGGGGGTGTTCCGCTATCGCAAACCTGATATTGAATCGAATCTTTTCCGACAAAAGCATCCATAGGAACATAAACCCATTTGCCCTCTTCATCATTGATCAGGTTACCAGTATATGGACCTGACAAAACCGTAAGTGAAGCCGGATCCAGGTTTTCGTCGGGATCCTCATCATTGGCAAGGTTATCAATGATGAGTAATGCCGAATTTTCAACAATATATTGGTCATCGACAGCCACCGGTGGCAAATTTGCCACCCCAACCGTAAAAAAGATCATGGCTTGGCCACAGCGTACCGGTAAGCCCTCATCACAAATTCTGTAAGTGAGGCTATCCGGCCCCGAGTAGCCTTCCCGGGGCGTAAAAGTGATGATACCATTGACAATATCCAGCTCGATAGTTCCGTGCCGGGGATCTACAATGATTTCAAAACTTCCCGGATCCAGGTTATTATCAGGATCGGTATCATTGTTGAGGTAATTAACGGTGACCGGTGAGCCTGCAGGAATGGTATCAGCATAATCCGCCAGAACTGACGGCGCAAGATTGGTGGAATTTATCCAGTAAGCTTCCGTACTTTTATTGCTAAACCACCATGTATTCACCGTTCTGGCGTTGCCAATCGAGTTGCAACAACCAGATAGCGGCACCCAACTGTGGCAGGGGGTCTCACAACCTTCTATGTTCAACGTGCCGTTTGCAAGATTCGAGTCATCATAATGCAGCTCTTCCACCTGAAATGCGGGTTTCAATGTCGTGGCCCTGAAACCGTTGGGATTCGACTCTACATCAAATATGGGAATATGGGTGGGTGAAGTGCCATAATCAATATTTACCACTATATCATCGATTTCGGAAACATCGTTTCCAAAATTGTCAAGTCCGTTCCAGATGACCTGGTTAGCGCCCGCGGTGGCCGGCAGAAACAGGGTTACATCTTCTGTGTCGGCCTGGTATTCCGGCACCCCGTTTAATTCTATGAATATTTCTACAAAACCGCTTTTATTCACCTCAAAATCAATACAAAAACCACCCGGACATTTTTCAATGGTAGGCTGGCCGGTAAAAAGTGCCTCTGATTTTGCATAGGGAAAAACAGTAGAATCGGGCATGTTGAGAAACAGAAGGTATTCCGGAATCCCAGCCTTGCTATTGGCTGATTTTCTATCAGTGATTACATCCCCTGTATTAAACGGGCCTGTAGAGTTGGCGAAGATTTCAAAGGTAAACGGCTTCATACCGTTGGGCTCAAATACGGATAAAGTACTATCTGACGGTGAATAAATGTAGTATTTTCCCACAAAGGGATTATCAAAACTGTCTGTATTACCTGCCCATTTTTGAGACCACAACCTACCTGTTCGCACCTGGCCGGCTGACTGGTCATAAACAGTGATATCGAATAGATCAATAATAAACTCATTACCCGTATGTGTATTGGGGTTACCGGCATTGAATTCGAACAGGTAGTCTCCTGCCATCAGGGGTTCGTAAAGCCAGGCGTCATATCCGCCGCCGTTAATTTGATCGGGGCCAATAATTGCCTGGCTATGACTGCCAATATGCCCTGTTCCACTGCCGGGTATCAAGGTTGCGCCTACTACAATGTTACCGTTCGGGTCTTTGATCCTTACATATACATTACTTCCTAAAGAAATATCAAATCCATAATAGATAACTTCCCTGGAAGGATCTTTAATCTTTACTCTCAATTGTTCGGACGGCAGTGCTGCATAGGTGGCAAACCTGATGGCAAGGTCAGGTTGTAAAGCGTCGCCAATGCGTATGTTGCCAAAGTTGGTAATCGCGGGGCGATATTCTTTGGTCCCCTCGGCCACTACCATGTTAATCACACACATCAGTAAGCAACTAAATTTTAATATTTTTCCATTCCAGTCAGGCATCTTTTCAAACCCATATTACCCTATCGATTCAGCGTACAAAATTTTTTATCCCCAGAGGAATTAATGGTCTCCGTAAACCTTTTTGGCAGGAGCATCATTTCGGTAAAAATAGGCCGTTTCGAACGCGCTTTCAATAGAGGGATTTCCAAAAACCCAAATTAGGAAAAAGTCCTAATGCCACGGATTTGGTAATTAATTGTAAGCATTTTTCTGATATCTATTAGCTTTCAACCTGTGAAATCTGACTGGCAGATGAATATAATCGCCATATCTGCCGTGCCATTGTCAGGTTTGAAAACTGTCCTGCCCTTTCAAAACCGAGTGTAACCAGCCTTTGGTACAATTGGCCGACAGAAAGGACATCTTCCATAGCATCACCCAGGGCCCTGGGTTGAGACGGATCAATTAAAATGGCCGCATCCCCGGCTATTTCAGGAATAGAGGATAGGTTGGATGAAACAACAGGAGTACCGCAAGTCATGGATTCCAGTACCGGCAGCCCGAAACTCTCTGCCAGTGAAGGGTATAAAAACAGTTTTGCAGCATGAAAAAGACTTACCAGGTCTTTATGGCTGATGTATCCTACCAAATGTATTCTATTCCGGCAATGGAGGGCATTTAACGACCTGAGCACTTTAAGGAGGTCTTTTTCACCAAGGTCGGCGATGACCAGTTTGTATTCATGCCCGATGTTGGGCGAGGTGTGGTTCAGGAAAGCATCCAGCGTGCCAGGCAGGTTCTTTTTGGGGGCCGTATTGCCGAAGAAGAGAACAAATTTTTCAGGCAAATCGTATTTTCTTTTTACCTGCGATAACACTTCACCGGAGGGAAAACTTTTAAACCTTTCGCTGATACCGTTATACACCTTTATTACCTTTCGCGCTTCCAAATTAAAATGCCGGCGTATTTCAGCCCTGGCATATTCCGATACAGTGATGATAAACCTGCACCTGGGAACCAACCTGGGTACAATAAATCTCCTGTAACGATTGCCCAACTTTTGATAGAGATTTCCTCCGTTTCTTATATTATCCTCGCTGTTTAGAAATATAATATCATGTAATGTTAATAAAACCGGAATATTAATAAACAGGGGGCCGGTATTGCTGGTACAATGCAGCAGGTCCAGCCGGTGTCTTTTCGCCAAAACGGGCAATATGACCTGCTCCCAAACCGGATACGGGGCAAAGCGTGTTTTAATGATCGTAAAATTCTCTTGCTGTACAAGACAGCCTTCATCAGCACCCTGCTTGGTGAATATAAAATATTGATTTACTTTATCAATTTTTTGTAAACCTTTTATTAATTCAAGCACGACGATATCCATGCCATGCTTTTTTCTTCTGAACAACCGCTGCGCTTCAATGCCGATCCTCATCATTCAGTTTTTGTTGCTTCACTAAACGCCCTTCCTCCGCTTCCAAAGACTTTAAGCCTAACAAAAAACCATAAACAAGACAGGCCATGGCCGGTATAGCTATAATTCCCCAGGGCATAGTGGTTATGGTTTTAGGTGATCGGAAGAAGTGTGCGGCGTATGAATAAATTTCTTGTCAGCCCCCCTGATACTAAATAAGGCCTTTAACATATAAAAAAAGGCTTTGGGAATATTGATCAGGGCCTTTATTAAATCCTTGTTATAAAACTTCCGCGGCAAGGCTAAAAACAAGGAAACGATGTTGATACCCAGCAGGCTGGACCAGTAGGCAAACCCAGGCCAAACCTTTAAAAAATAGGCCCCCGCACTCAGTATCACCAATGCACCCAGCATTAATATGCGTGGGGGGATAACTGTTTGAAAAGCCTTGTCGAAGAAGTCAATATTTCCTTTTATCAGCAGATCGCGTATCCCTTTGACCATATAATTCCGGAAATAATAAAGCTGAGAGGCGATCCACCTCGTTCTTTGTTTTGAAAATACCTGCGCACTTTGCACCTTTTCATCATAGACATACGCATCTTCAAGATATTCGATTTTCACTTTGTCTTTTAAAATCTTCAGCTCGATTTCCTTATCTTCCCCGGCCACATCATGGATACCGGCCATGATTTTCTTAAAATAACTGAGTTCAAAAGCCATTGCCGAACCAATTAGTCCGCTGGACATACCCAACACCCGATGTGCTTTTCTGAAAAAATGGTTGTTGATCTCCTCGTTGGCCGCATCGAGGATGGCAAACGGGGTATTCTTATTTTTGGCGGTACGATGTCCCTGGATGACCTTATAGCCACGCTGAAAGGCCTGGTTGACACATGCCAAAAAGTCAGGGGCCATAACATTGTCGGCATCCAAAATAACTACCAGCTCGAAATCGCTTGAATTGAGTGTATTCAGGGCAAAATTTATGGATTTTGCTTTGGTGGAATTTTTAAATTTAACAGGAATAACTGTAACAGCCAGTTGGCTCAGTTTATCCAGGGTGTTCTGCGCAAAGGAATCCGCAATGATAAAAACCTCATAGTTTTTTTGGGAATAATCCTGATTAAGCGCCTCCCTGGCTACCTCGACAATCACCTCATCCTCTTTATAACCAGGGATCAATACCGCCATTCCGGATTTTAACGGACTATTTTTAATTTGAGGCCGGTAAGTAAAGTTCCCTGCGACCGCCAGCAAAGCAATATAACCGACACTCACCACAAAATAGCCGTAAAAGATCATACATAATACTTTATACATCAATGCTATTATTTCCATAACTTAAATATTTAAAGTGTTAGTCAGATGATAAGGGTTGTTTGTCAAGCTTTTTAATCACTTTCGCAGGCACACCCGCCACCACCGTATAGGGCGGTACATCTTTAGTAACAAGGGCACCGGCAGCTACTACCGCCCCCTCCCCGATCGTCACACCTTTAAGAACGGTTGACCTCAAAGCAAGCCATACATTGTCTTTAATGATTATCGGTAACCTGGCACCTTCGGCAAAGTGATTATTTACGTCGTGATAATCGCTGTCCATAATTACTGTATAAGGAGCCATTCTCACATTTTGGCCAATAATGACTTTATTGCTGACTGAAATGTGCACACCGTTGATCCTCGAGTTGCTGCCTACTTCCAGCGAGGCACCTTTGTCGACAAATATTTTTGCGCGGTTAATGTCAGACCAAACCCTCACTTCATCATCCAGGTGGATGGCTCCCTTATTCCTGATCAATGGTTTACCATTCACTGATACAAGCCTGCCTACCCGGTTACATCGGGCAAGGTATATCCTGGCCAACAAAAGGCGCCAGAGCCCGAGGGTGAACTGTCGTATGAACAACCCCAGGATCTTTATTGAAGATAGCCCGTGATGCTCCGACTTTAAGGACTGGTATTTGTCCCTCACTCTGTGTTTAATAATCGCGGTCAGGGCCATAATTTGAAATGTTTTAAATTAAAAACCAACTGATTCATGTTTGTAGGTATTAATGACGGTACCGGTACCGTCAGGTCTGTTCGATATCCGGGGATTCCGGCGCACATCCCGATGACGTAAATTCCAGCTTACCCCCTTCACATAGGAGGAAAGCAGCTTAAACTCAAGCTTTATCAGATGCGTTACAATTTTTTTGGGGAAAGCAATTATAAAAAAATACAGGAGACTCATGATAAAGTCGATACCTCGCGAATTTCTTCTCATAAACATCAGCCTGTTTCTTCCCATGAAATAAGATTTCAGGGGTGAATGCTTTCCCACCGACATTGACTCCTTATGATAAATGGTAGCTTCGGCCACATACATGACTTTGTAGCCTGCCCGTTTGACCATTTCACACCAGTCGTGTTCTTCATAATACAAAAAGAATATATCGGGCATCAGGCCTACCTCATGGATCACCTTCATGGGAATCATCAAAGCGGCCCCATGAGCCAGATCAGTTATCCCGGATTGATCATGCTGGCCAATATCTATTTCCCCGTGCCCAATTTTTCTTCCCCTTCCCGTAACCCTATCAATGGCAACTGCCCCGGCATATTGAATGATATTGCCGGTATTATGGTAAATGATTTTAGGTGAAACCATTCCTATGTCCGGGTTATTTTCAAGTGCCTTGACCATGGGTTCCAAAAAACCCGGCTCCACCTCAGTGTCATTATTCAGAAAAAGGATATACTTTCCCCTTGCCAACTCCATCCCGAGGTTGTTACCTCCCGCAAATCCCAGGTTCGATGGAGAAACGATCAGGTTTACATCGGGGTGTTGTTCTGAAATCAAATAGGGATCATCGTTGGGAGAGGCGTTATCGACAATAATCACCTCGATATTTTTATAAGAACATTTTTTCAAAGATGCAATCATCAAACAGGTAAGTTCAGATTGATCGTAGTTGACGGATATAACAGATATCAACGGTTCCATAATTGTATTTTTATGCTTTATTTAAGTTTTTACTCTTTCTTCGGTTTTGATATACTATCCTGTGCTTCCCACCTAACCGCCATAAATGTAAATACCCAGCTCATATAAACAATCGCAGAGCTTGGCATCTGATTTTGCACTTCATTGCCATAGCTGGCCAGTAAAATTCCGGCCGAACCCGCAGTCAGGGCCATGAGTTTCTGTTTGAGCCCGGGGTCCCTGAGGTTCCAGATAATTCCACAGGATTTGCCCAGGATATAAAGCTGAGTGCCAAGCCACACCAGGAATCCTATTATGCCATATTCGGCCCAGACTTTTACAAACAAGCTATCAGGAGGGATTTGGGAAATGAATCTATGTTCATTGTATTTAACTCCCCAGTTACCAATAGTTCCCACCCCGGTTCCAAAAGGTCTTGTGCTGAGGTAATCGCTCAATATTCGTTGATTTTTAAGCCTTTCCTGAAAAGACAGGTCGTTGGGGTCAAGAGCGGTTCTCATACGCACTATTTCGGTATTGCCACTCCCGATACTGGTATATTTGAGAAAGACAAACGCTCCTATTCCCAAAATGCCACCCACTACCAGAATTTTAATATTTTTTGTTAAAAACAAATACACAGCTACTGCCACAAACAAAACAAATAATGCTCCGCGCGTACCGGAAATGAGCATACCGTAGATGATAATCAAACCCATCAGCCCATATAACAATTTCCTTTTCATACTGAAAGGGCCAAACGCCAGAAATAATGCCATGATGCCCACATGTGCCTGGGAGGCGCCAAACTGCCCGGCATCGCTGTAAAAGGAAAAAACCCTTAGTTTGCCAAACAATACATGGGTTTTTGCTGCGCCATTATCAAGCCAGCGTTGTTCCATGGCATCAACTCCAAAGAGGTATTGCCGTATTCCCCAGAGTGCCCCAAACAAGGATAGGCCTAATATTATCCATAAAAACAAGTCCAGATCTTTCTTCCTGTTTAAAAGCATGAAGGTTAAAGGCGTTACCAAAGTCCAGTATAGGGTAGCTGATCTCATTCCATAAAACCATCCGACCGGGCTGCCCCCATAAGGATTACCCAATTCCAGGATATTAATGACAAACCATATGAGCGACAGGATGGTCAGGTCATTTTTGGCGGGAGACCAGTCGGTTTTCCTGAATCCCCCAAAAAATACTGCCAGCAATGATAAAACCAGAAGTCCATCCATCCCCAAACCATAAGGAATGCCAGGGACATACCTGGATATACCTGTGACGAAAAAACAGTAAATGATAAAAGATAAAACCCCAACTCTCGGATTCAGAAAAATCGATACAACGAATCCTGCCAAGGGTGGTAAAACGATCAGCATGACTGGCAATGTCATGCCTTTTTTGACCGTAAGGAATCCCAGAACTACGCCCATGCCGGTCAGCAAGATGAAAATTACCTTGCTACGCAATTGATCCGGTCCGGTGATTCTGGTAAAACTTTCCATACAATCAAGGTTTATCGGGTAATGGGTTTCGGTGGCACCTAAGCAGGCGGACCAACCCTTTCCAGCTCTCGTACAATAACTCGTTTAACCGGACAGGTACATGTCTTTTCAAAAAGTAATAGCCCACAATAACACCAACCAGCACATTTAAAACCGTAACCAGCGCCACGGCCCAGATTTCTCCGATCACAAAAATGGCCACCATATCGCCAACGACATTGGCTGTTGCCATCCGGATTACTTTTTTCAGGTTGTAATGTGGTTTGTTGATCGCATCCAGGGTTACTCCCGTAAACCGGTCCAGGGACAGCAACAAACCATAAACACAAAAGATTCTAAACACGATGGCAGTATCCACATATTCAATGCCTCCGACCAACGTCACCAATTCCTCCGCAAAAACAAAGGCTGCCAGCATAAAGGGGACAAAAAGGATCGAAAGGATCCCCGCATACCGGTAAAAGAGGGACTTCACCTGCTGTCTGTCATTCTTGTTGCCGGCTGTTGAGATTTTAGGAAGCGCATTGGCAACAAGGCTTCTCAGCGGGATTTCAAGCATTTCCGTCAAACGCAAGGGAACACTGTAAAGCGCCACATAAGCCGGGCCGAGAAAGAAGCTTATGAGAAGTGTATCTGCGCTCTTTAAGAGGTTAGTACCTATCAAAGTGCCTAAACTATATTTTCCAAACCCAAAGAGCGCTTTGCAGGTGTGAGTTTGATAATAGCGCAAATACCCGATTCCACTCTTTCCTGTGATTATTAACAAAACACCCAGCATCAGATGCAGAAGAACATGATATTGTACCAGATTTTCAATGGAGTAATTCATCCATAGATTACCTGCCACCACCAATAAAAATACCGTAGCAAACCCAAGTCTTATTTGCAAAATACGGTTAAAATTTTCCCTGGCCTGGTAAATCCAGTTCGTATAATTGACAGGCAGGTTAAACAAGGCAAGCAGGGGATAATATTTAAAGAACAAATAAAGACCCCAAGACTCGATTTTCTGAGGAATAAGAAAAAATGCCAGATAAAGAATAGCTATTACAGCAGTGTTTAGTAATAAACTGATCAGCCAGCTCGATCCGATAATGACTTTTTGCTCTTCTCCTGATTTTCCCGCGAGAAATTTTACAAGTGCGGCATGTACAATACCTGCTTTGAGCATTTCGACAAAAGAAAAACCGGTTAAATACAATACCCACGAACCAAAATCCTGTTTGTGATAGCCCCTGGCCAGGAGCATAAAGGATAACAGGCCAAACAGCGCCGTAAAGCCGTTGGTGCTTAATGATAGAAAGTGATTGTCCCTGATAATTCTCTTTAACATGACCTTAAAAATGCTTTCTGGATCTGAATTCGAATTTCACCCATCTCTTTATAGTCTTCCTGAGCCAGCTCCGTTTTTTAGGAATTTCCCCGATAATTGATTCCAGCGTTTCAATTTTCACACCGTTGATTATCACCCGTGGTTTATGAGAAACAATCTGACGGTAAGTGTTCAAACTGGTTTCATCGGCACGGTTCCACTTCCGGTTGGACCGCACGATCAGGTAAGATAAATGCACCTTTTCAATCAGGGCAATAGGATATTGGTAATGTAACAGGGGTGGCATTTCAGTAAAAACAAAATCAAAATCGGCCGTCTTGAAATCAGAATGTCTGAAAAGTCGATCTACCTTTTTAAATTCATAAAAATCCTTATCGATCGGATAGGTTATATGATGGACAGCGTCATTAGCCGGAATACTGTCATCACCAGCGGGTGAAACCCTGGCCACCTTATAGCCCAGTGACCTCAGCATCCTGGTGATCATTTGCATCAGCAAAGTTTTTCCCTCACCTCTGCGATTGCTAAAAAACACCACAAAACAAGGCCCTTCGGCTAAATCGAGTGATCGGGCACCCAGCTTGATTTCCTGCACGATTTGCTCAACGAGCCGGTGGTTGATATAATTCATGTCAACACCAGCCCCACCTGAACCCAGTTTGGGAAAAGCCCCCGCCAGGGATAAATCCGTTTGCTCCTCAGCCCTGGAAGGATACTTCAACGTACTATCCAAAAACTCCATGGCCACCACGATGCCAAGTGTGAAGACAAAACCACCAAACCCGCTAACGATCACCATAATCATTCTGGCCGAAGCCTTGGTTTTGGTTGGATAAAAAGGTGAATCGATAATTTTGAGATCCGAAGATAGCTCAACATTCTGTTGTTTCAGCTTACTTTGATTCAAACTGCGGAGCAATGAAAGGTACTCCTGCTCCGAAACCTCAATTTCCCTTTCTATTTTTTTGATTTCCGCCCCCAGGGGTGCCATAGTTTTGTATATTTTTTCAAAGTCTTTCTGGCGATTCTCCAATACTTTTAGCTTGGCCTGGCTTTCGTCAATAACTATAGCGCTGTTAATCCACCGCTCCAGCAAACCCTGTATTGGCAGGCCATTGGTGGAATTAGTCGAACCATACAAATCGCTAACCAGTTGCTGTAATTCACGCTTTATAGAAGAAGCCCTGTTTTTAAGTTGCCTGATTTCACCGACGTCCTTGTAGGAAGTTGCTATGGAATCAGGGTTCTTAATTTCTTTCATAGCGATATTGGAGGAAATACCTGCCAGTTCGTTTCGTTTTTGCATCACAGCCTGGCTATTGAGTATCATTTTTTCCCTTGCATTCAGTTTTTTGTTGATACTGTTCATACTTGCCTGGGCCGCTGCCAGCGTTATTTTTTCGTCATTATAATCTTTATCCAGTTTTTCCTTTTCCGAAGAAATAAAACGGGTTTGTTCATAATAGTTGATAATGCTGTTTTTGGTTCTGAAATCCAGCAAGGCATCTTCGGCTTTTGCCAACCTCTTAAAAGCCTTGTTAAGCCGGTCTTCAAAATAATTGACCACTGTACTGGTTTGATCCTCTCTGATGCTTTTATATTTGCTGATGAATACTTCTGTAAGGATTTCCAGCGTGTTTTTGCAAATACTTTGATCCTCAGAGGTATATTCGGCAGATATCAGGTCACTATTCCCTTCCCGCCTGATTTTCGCTGTGGAGATAGCAGCAATGGAATAATATTTATGATCGGAATTTAAAAGGTTGAAAAGGTCATTGGTATCACTGCTTTCCTTGAATTCAATAATATTGTTCACAGTATTCTCGTAAGAATTCGGGTCCTTCAACCGCTCTTTCAACTGTGGGGCAAAAAGTGTTTGAAACTCTACAAATGACTTTGGCGCAATATACCTGATATCCGGTTGTTCCAGCATCAGGTGACGGGCAATCAATTTGATGGCCACCATTTCCTGTGTTTCCCGGGCCTTGGTAATATTTAAAAGATTATCAAATGCCATGGCGGTATTAAAAAAATCCGCCTTATTATTCCCTTCAATCGTATACCCCGAGGCAAAGCCAGTATAAATGGTAGTGCCGGAGGTATAGGTTTTAGTTTCATTTCGCGTGAGCATAAACACGGTCGTACTCAAAACCACAGGCACCACAAGAAGGATCCTTAAGTTATGGATAATAAGCCGTATAAAATCTAATAATTTCACTAATTCACATTCATGATCAGGTCCTCAACACGCATACCTGACAATTGACTTAATTTGAAAAGGCTCATCCGGAGTTCTACCCTGGCTGATTCGAAGTTGATAATGGATTTGGAATGGGAATCAACCACATCAGTAACCTGGACAATGGTAATTTCACCTGACTGGAATTGCTTTCTGGCCATCTGCAGGTTTAAACTGGCAGACACTTTGTCAGAGGCATACAAGTCCATAAGCTTTTTCTTAAGAAGGCAATCATGGTATGCGGCAACTACCAATTCATTGATGGCCAGCAGCAAAACTTCCCGGTTATGTTTAAACTTTTCTATTTCAAGGGTAGTACGGTTGAGCACATTTTTTCTGTTTAATATATCATAGAGGCTCACCCTTATGCTTAACCCAAGTGAATAATTAGCACTTTCGGTGACGCTCAGGGAATTGTTTAGCTCACTTGAAGAACTTTCAGAACTGCTGAAACGGGCATTCGTGCCATAAGCATAGCTACCGTTAAAGCTCAAAGCCTTTAAAATGACCCGTTTTGCATCTTGCAAAGCCAGTTCCTGTGACTGCAGATCCAATTCGGCATTTTTAAGAGAGGGAGAGTGAAAGTGTGCAGAATCTATTACTTTTGCTAAAGGCATTAGCACGAAATCACCAGCTAATAATTGATCGGCTTGAACAAAGTCGTTGGAGTCATTAAGAGTTATCTGGGCTGGCGCCATCGCCGTGAAAAAGAGACCCAAAATGAGCAGGCTGCAAAAAGCAATTCTCCCCTCTTTCACCGGCCTAAACATTTTCTTTTTGAAACAAAGCCGGTACTGTCCTGATAATCAGCGCCAGATCCTTACCGAAGGAATTATTTCTGGCGTATTGGTTATCAAGGCTTTTCCTTTCCTCATCCGACATATCCGTTTTGCCTCTTTTTGAAATCTGCCACAAACCTGTAATACCTGCCGGTGCGTTGAATCGCTCTGTCCAGGCATCGGAAGTAAGTTGTTCTGCCTCATACAACGGTAAAGGACGATTACCTACAATAGACATATCACCCTTGATGACATTCACCAACTGGGGCAGTTCGTCGATGCTTGTTTTGCGAATAAACTGTCCGATCTTAGTTATCCGGGGATCATCTTTGATTTTTAAAAAGGCACTGCTGCCCTGTCTTTTCTTTCTGAGGATATGCAAACTTTCACAAAGTTCCTTTCCGTCGATGTATAACAACGGTGAGCACGGTATCCCTAACCGCTCACATTCCGGACAATGATCAGATATAACTATCTCAGTTTCCTGATTTTGTGTATACTGATTGAGATGTGATAAATCCTTTAATCTGGCATCGGCATCTACATACATGGATCTGAGTTTATAAAAATCAAATATCTTGTAGCCGGTACCTACCCTTTTTGAAATATAGTAAACCGGGCCTTTGGATTCTAATTTGATTAAAATAGCCACTATAATCAAAATAGGTGAGACAAGCAAAAGTACACTGGATGCCACTGCTATATCAAAAATCCGCTTAATCATTGGAATTTTGTAAATATTTACTTTTTGATTTTCAGTGAAATTATGATAGTCATTTCTAAAGGTGACCAGGAAACCCAACCTTGACAGAAAGCTGTCAAATTCAATTGACTTGATCACAACATCATCTATGCCCTCACCAAAAGCCCTTTCATTAATTTTCCGATGATTGGCACCGGTCAGGAGTATAAAGGAGACCGTGTCAAACTGGCTCTCATTTCTCAGGGCCTGGTGAAACTGGAAAGCCGAAACCCCGGGGATATCATATTCCGCAAGTATTACTTCCGGTTTTTCTTTGGCATTGTACAGATACTCCGTCGCTTTTAAGCCATTTTCTTCACAGTGAATTTCAATGGAATCAGGGATGTTTGAACGCAGGTATTCTGCAAACCTGCTATCCCCACCCACATATAAAATCTTTTTAACTTCCATACCTACTGATTTTACAAGAAGTGCTGTCAGTTATTTTCAGAATAAAAATCTGACATTCTGTTGATGATGTTTTCCACCCTGACCGACAGTTCCTCCGGATTAAATGGCTTACTCATGTAATCATCGGCCCCTAACTTCAGACATTTAATTTTCTCTTTACTGTTTTCCAATCCTGACAGCATAATGATCGGTACTCTTTTAAAATAGCCGCTGCTTCTTACATTTTTAATAAATTCGTAGCCATCCAGTTCAGGCATGACAATATCAACAATGATAAAATCCGGAACGTTTCCTTTCTGCATCCATTTCAATGCCTCCAAACCATTTTCCTTAACCGTTACCTCAAACTTCTGACTAAAAAAATTTTCCAGTAACATTCTCATTCCCAGATCATCATCGGCAATCAGCATTTTCCTCAAATTTGTCTCCTTCATTTCTTCGGCACTAATAATAGATTATGAATTCATTGGTTTTGAAGCAGGGAGGTGTCTTACAGTTTAAGCAACTATCAAAATTATAAGAACGGCAACCGGTATTCAATAGAGGAAATGCTTAATTCCATAATTAGGAATTTATTCATCCAGCGCTGAAATGATGGTAGTGTCAGGAGGACCGGTGCTTACCATGGGAGTCATAGTATGACTCACTGCAGGATTTTGTTCGGAACAGCGGGGGCGTGATAGTCATACTATGACTAGATACGGGATTTCCTACATGGTAGCCTTATCATAGGAGTCATAGTATGACTCACTACAGGATTTTGTTCAGAACAGCGGGGGCGTGATAGTCATGCTATGACTAGATACGGGATTTCCTACATGGTAGCCTTATCATAGGAGTCATAGTATGACTCACTACAGGATTTTTTCAGAACAGCGGGGGCGTGATAGTCATGCTATGACTAGATATGGGACTTCAGGTGGTTAAAGGAATCACGTAAATGTCCATTTAGGTCTTTACTCTATTGAAATACAGGCAATCAACCGGTTAAATTTGTATGCAATATTTACTCCGGAGATTAATTTTTTAATTCAAGACTTAACATAAAGTAATGATCGCTATCAAAATGGCCCTGTCTTGTACGCTACAGGCGGGCATTCTAAAAATTAAAGCACATATATGAGAATCATAGTAATAGGTACCGGCTATGTAGGGTTGGTCACAGGAACCTGCTTTGCTGAAGTGGGCATTGAAACCACTTGTATCGATGTCGATGCAAAGAAGGTCGAAAATCTTAAAAAAGGTATCATACCCATTTTCGAGCCAGGTTTGGAATTCATGGTAAAAAGAAATCAGGAAAAGGGAAGACTACATTTTGAAACTGATATCTGTAAGGTAATAGAGGGCGCCGGTGTAATTTTTATTGCGGTAGGAACGCCTTCGGATGGGGATGGAAGCGCAGATTTGCAGCATGTAAAGGCCGTTGCGGAAGAAATAGGCCAGGCTATGCACCATTATCATATCGTTGTCACCAAAAGCACGGTTCCGGTGGGCACGGCAAAGATCGTGAGGCAAACCATTCAGGACCAACTTGACATCAGGGGTGAGTCTATCGAGTTCGATGTGGCATCTAATCCGGAGTTTCTTAAAGAAGGGGCGGCTATGGAAGACTTTCTGAAACCCGACCGCATCGTAGTAGGCATTGAGTCAGAACGGGCAAAAAAGATCATGAAAAATTTATACAAACCGTTTACGCTCAATGGTCATCCCATTTTGTTTATGGACATTCCATCGGCAGAAATGACCAAATATGCAGCCAATGCCATGTTGGCGACCAAGATCAGTTTCATGAATGACATTGCCAACTTATGCGAATTACTGGGTGCAAACGTCAACAAGGTGAGAAAAGGAATCGGCAGTGACTCAAGGATCGGTAATAAATTTATTTATCCGGGTATCGGCTATGGCGGTTCATGTTTTCCGAAAGATGTCAGGGCACTGATAAAAACGGCCAACGAAAACAACTATCAAATGCGGGTTTTGGAAGCGGTAGAAGCTGTAAACACTTCCCAAAAACTGGTGCTTTATAACAAGGTGGAAGATTATTTCGGCTATGAAGAACTAAAAAACAAAAAAGCTGCTTTCTGGGGATTGTCATTCAAGCCGCAAACCGATGACATGCGTGAAGCACCTTCTTTGATTCTCATTGACAAGTTGTTAGCGGCAGGTTGTAAAATCCAGGTGTACGACCCGGTTGCCCAAGAGGAAGCAAAAAAAATATTGAGCAGTAAAGTGGAATATTGTGAAAATCAATATGATGCCCTTATTGCTGCCGATTTTCTGCTGGTGATCACAGAATGGTCAGAATTCAGGTTTCCGGATTACAAAGCAATACCTGAACTCATGAACGGCAAAGCCGTTTTTGATGGACGGAATGTGTTGGATCCCATCAAAATGAAAAGCGTGGGCCTCGATTACCATTGCATTGGGATCAGGACGATCCATTCCAGTGATGATCTGAGACGTAACGAAGCGATTAAATTATAAATATAAACTCAAATGCTAATAGGAAATAACCTGTCAGGGGGACTGAAGTGCGGTTGGGTTGCGGAGCGTGCGTGCGAAAGAGATGAGGCTGCAAAGGTTTGTAGCGCTGACAGGTTTACCCTTTTAGAGATCAAAAATTTAATTAAGGGGAAGATTAGCGGTTCCGAATGGAAACTGGCCGAAAAGTATCAAAAAGATGAAAGCCTATGGTTATTCATAACTACTACAAAGAAATAACAAAATACGTGGCGTGTGGAAATACACCATTGGCGCAAGCGTCTCGTGACTGTTGCACAATGTTTTGACAAAATTCTTTGTGTCTTAGTGCCTTTGTAGTTAACCATTATTCACCATGGAGGTGCAAATAATTGTCAACTATCAATTGTCAATTGTCCTTTGTGATTAACCATTATTCACCACGGAGGTGCAAAGAGACACAGAGGTTTTCACCGATCAATGAAAAGCAACTGGTAAATCTGGCAGCGCCGCTGATTGAAACGCAATACGGAGCATAGCCGATGAATTTGGTAGATAAAAAAGCCTGTTACGTAAACCATGAATGTTATTAAAGGTAAAATTGAGGGGTTGGTAATCATTGAGCCAAAGGTGTACAGTGATTCCAGGGGTTATTTTTTCGAGAGCTTTAATGAGAAAAAGCTTAATGAGCTAGGTATAAGCACAAATTTCATTCAGGACAATCAGTCCAAAAGCTGCTATGGGGTAATTCGGGGATTGCATTATCAACTTCCTCCTTATGCACAGTCCAAGCTGGTACGGGTGTTATGTGGTGAGATTCTGGATGTCTGCGTAGACATCAGGGAAAACTCACCCGGTTTCGGATGTTATGAAGCCATTAAACTTTCTGCCTGGAATCAAAAACAACTGTTTGTACCAAAAGGGTTTGCCCATGGATTTTCGGTATTAAGTGAAAGTGCCGTTGTCATGTACAAGACCGACGCCTATTATCACCCGGAATCAGAAAGGGGAATTGCCTTTGATGATCCCGCATTGGGAATCAACTGGCAGATAGAAAGGGAAAAGATGGTGGTTTCCGATAAAGACAAGGCCCATCCCACCCTGGCAGAAAGCGCAATTAGTTTTAAAGTTCACTAGTATTTTAAGTTATGGGTTTAAAATCAGGGTTAAATCCGGGGCCGTCCAATCGTACCAGGTTAAAAACAACGCTGAAGTATGTGGCTATAGGTGGTACCCTGGCAACAGCGATCGTCCTGGCCATTTACTACGGACAAAAGAAAAAAGATGAGCAGGAGCGGGAAAAACGTATGGTGGACCTGGAGGGTTTCAAGTGGGAAAAAGTCTTTATTGCTGATCATACCAAAGTCAGGGGCAGCCAGGTTTTGTTTAACTTTCCACTGCTAATACAACTTGAGGAACCTACACTCAGATCCAGCGCTCAAGGCGGGATGGTTGAAGAAATCCATGGCTACGACATTGTCTTTGTGGATGAGTTTGGGCAGTTGATGGACCATCAAATTGAAAACTATGATCCTGATAGTGGTTCGCTATTGGTTTGGGTAAGGCTACAGGAACTATCTCCGTTTACGGATACCGGATTCAGCATGTATTACGGCAATGAAAACATACAGGAAGATTTATCCACCTCGTTCACCTGGGATTCGCATTACACCGGTATCTGGCATTTAAACGAAAACATGGAAGATGCTACCGGAAGCCGGAACTCCGGCAATAGCATTGGCACTGAGCCGGTACCGGGTAAAGTGGGACTTGCCAGACAGTTTAAAGGCACTAAAAACAAAAGTGGCTCTATTGTTCATATCAATGATCATAACTCTCTGGATCTTGGTAAAGAAGGTACCATCGAGGCCTGGATTTATGTCAATTCCTTTCAGGATTGGGCCGGAGTAGTTTACAAAGGGGATAAACCTGACTTTAGTGATGATGCTTACTTCATCCAATTTCTGGGCGGCAATGAGCGCCGGCGGTTAACCTTTGGAATCACCGGCGATAACGGTGTGTATAGCTATGAACGGTCTGCTATTGACCTGGAAACCAATACCTGGTATTATATCGCCTTCACCTGGGATCAGGAAAAGATTCGCCTATATGTCAATGGTTTCGATTATGGAAGCAAAGTAAACAATACAGTCGCCCGGAATACAACCGGCGGATTGAATATAGGATCACAATTAAACCAGGCCATCAAAAGCAACCCTTTTGACGGAATCATTGATGAGGTGAGGGTTTCCAATGTAGCCAGATCCCAACAATGGATAACAACCTCATACCGCAACCAATCTAATCCCTCGGGTTTTACAACCTTTGACAATCCGCAACCACGGATCGGTTCACTTAACCCTGACAGTTTGGAAAAATCGACATTATTCAGCAATGCAGCCGCAGACTACCGATCGACCGGTGAACGTCGCAACTAAAGTTACCGGGGAATTAAAAAAAGAGGCTGTCTCAAAAGGGTAAACATATTCGGGTACCTACCTGAGAAAATTCCCCAATACAAAAAACTGAGGCCGTTCAAATTACTTTTGAGACGGCCTCAATTATAGGGAACTTTCGAAATTTAAAATTTCCAGTCAAATATGCTGTTTTAATCTAATTTTGTCGGTCAACTTTTCTGCCAAACCAAATATTCGGTAACTACGGGAAAATATCGACCCCCTGACTTCGGGCGAAGCGGGGGTCAATAAAAGGGGCTTTCTGAACAGATTCAGATTGAGTATTTTAACGTCACAGGATCGTATAGTTATTCCTGAAAATCTTTCAGCCTGACTATTTAAAATCTTAAGTAATAGTGATGCTAGCTGCCGATCAATTTTTTTAGGGAAGATACTGGATAACATCTAATAACTTTTTGTTTTTCTACGACAAAATTAGCAGCCTAAATGCATTTAAAAAATAGAGGAATTTCTTAAATTTCGATTAGGTAATTTTCCTAATCCGGATACCTGTTTAAGATAAACACTTAAACCGGGTATTCTTCATTTTAATCTTGAAATGAAAAAAATCAGTCGATGGCTTCGGAATAAATGAGATCTTCGAGGTTTATTTTTTCGCCTTCGCTGATTAAACAGGCCCTTTCCACTACTGATTTAAGTTCCCTGACATTGCCAGGCCATGGGTATTTGACCAGGTCCATCAGTGTGCCGGAGCTAAAAGATTTGTTTTTAATTTTGTTAGATTGGCAAAAATCTTCCAGAAAATATTTGGCTAAAATAATGACATCATTTCCTCTTTCACGCAACGGGGGAAGGTGTATCAGAAAGCCCTGGAGCCGGTAATATAAATCTTCCCTGAACTTCTGCGCTTTCACAAGCTTTCCCAGGCTTTGATTAGTGGCAGCTATGACGCGGACATTCAAATCGATGTCCTTATTACTGCCCAGTCTGCTAACTTTCTTCTCCTGTAGTACCCTCAATAGTTTTTTTTGAACGTTGAGGTTTACTTCCCCAATTTCATCTAAAAAAATGGTGCCATGATTGGCTTGCTCGAATTTTCCTATCCGCCTGCCTGTGGCCCCTGTAAATGCACCTTTTTCATAACCAAAAAGCTCGCTTTCTATCAGGTCATCGGGAATAGCTGCCACATTGATGGCAACAAAAGGTTTACGCCGCCGTAACGAGTTGTAATGTAAAGTTTTGGACACTACCTCTTTTCCGGTCCCGCTCTCTCCTGTGATAAGGGTAAGCACATCTGAGTTTTCGATTTTTTGCATTAAGCTAAAGACTTGCTTCATGGATTCACTTTCCCCCACAATATTACTGTACCTGTTACGGTTGATCATCTGGCCCTTGAGCGAGTCAATCTCTTTTTTCAGGTTAATGGTATCGCAAAGGTTTCTAACACTATTATCCAACTCCACCAGTGCATTTTCATTTTTGATAATATAGTTTTTTGCACCAAGATTGTAAGCCTCCACTACGACTTCAACATTTTTTTGACCGGAAAGTAATATAATCGAGAGGTCATTGCTGAGGTTTTTTAATTCCCTGATAATTTGTACCCCGTTTTTGTAAGGCAAAAAATAATCAAGAATGATTATATCCGGTTGTTGATGAAGTTCCCGGAACATTTCTTCACCGCTCCTGAAAAGGCTGACATCGAATGTATCATTTTCCTCCAACTTCATTTTCATCAGTTCACCAAACATGGTATCATCTTCCACAATAAATATTTT
Source organism: Agaribacillus sp. DX54 (assembly GCF_056858335.1). Lineage (NCBI taxonomy): Bacteria > Pseudomonadati > Bacteroidota > Cytophagia > Cytophagales > Splendidivirgaceae > Agaribacillus > Agaribacillus sp. DX54. The sequence continues at coordinate 330,514 of NZ_JBXEQE010000001.1, read as the reverse complement.
AATCATACCTGTTTTGATTTTATTGGTTAACTGCTGCATGCATGTTTTGAAGCTGTCTTTTTCTTAAGAAGGGCGATAACTTCTTTCAATTTCCTGTATAATATGTGTACACATACTTTCTACGTGTTTAAGTAAATCCGGCACAGCATGTAATTGGATTTTATGTTTTGAATACTCTTCCAGATTTTCCATTGAAGATTCCAATGACCTTACGCCCATCATGGCCAATGAGGACTTCACTTTATGGGCAACATTAAAAAATTTATGCCAATCACCGGCTAAGGAGTATTCCCACATCTGTTTCATTTGCAATGGCGTCTGTTGAATAAACAAATCAATCATTTTTGCTACCAAAGCTTTATTGCCACTGCACACTTGCTCCAGGTAACTAAGGTCTATAAGTTGCTGCCCTTCCATAATCTATCATATTCAATTAATATATACTCAACAATTATTTTTAGTGCTTCCCTCCTTTTTCCCCTTTTTCCTTAGCCACAGATGCACCGCCGAGCTTGTATGTAAAACTCTCCAGGGTAAATTGAAGATTGCTTCCGGTAATTTTTACTTCGTCTACTTTTTCAAAGCCCTGGTATAATGTGAAGTCATAATCATTTCCAGGCGGCTCAAACAATTTGATTTCAACGGCGACCGGAGGAGTTACTACCTTTCCATCACGCCATCCCCGTATCATTACCTCTTCATCCGGATTAGGATAAGGATGATTTGAAGAGAGCTGAAAAGAATTAAGGGAAAACTCATCACCATTAAAACTTCGAATCCTGAAATCGGTAACCTTTTTTTGCTGACCCACAAAAATACTCCCGTCGTTGTCAAAATAGGTGGCCAGTGAAGAACTGTCTACGGGTAATCCATCATGCCGGAATTCGTATATAAAATTTCCGTAACGGGCTTCAGACATCAAAAATGTAACATTTCCGAGGTCTTGGTTTTCAAAATTCTCTTTGGTTATCTGTTCCTGCGCTTTTGCACTCGCAGCGCTCAACAGCGCCCACAATAATATTAACTGCTTCATAAAAATTCCAATAATTCTGGTTAATCAACTCTCAAAGCTAAGGCGAAAAATGGGTTCTTCGCATCAGTAAAACAACTGAAAATCAGAATTACGGGATTTGCTTAAAGCAGAAAAACCATGATGGGGTACCATGGTGCATTTGGGTGATTACCTTTTTTTATTTCCATCCTTTTTGGGGAGCTTTCTTTTAACCACCGGTGGCCCCAGGCGTGTAGGCAAAACTTTCGAGGGTGAACTGCAGGTCATTACCGGTAATTTTTACTTCATCGACCTTTTCAAATCCCTTGTAAGCGGCCATATCGTAATCACGTCCCGGCGGTTCAAATTTCCTGATTTCAAGCGTCACAGGTGTAGTTACCAATTTGCCGGCACGAAAACCTCTTACCACTACCTTCTCATCCGGATTGGAGAAAGAATGATTTGAGGAGAGTTGAAGCGAGTTAAGGGCAAAGACATGACCATTATAACTTTTAATGCTGAAATCGGTCACTCTTTTTTGCTGGCCCACAAAAATACTGCCGTCATTATCAAAATAAGTGGCTAATGAGGAACTGTCTACCGGAGCCCCATCGCATCCGAATTCATAGATAAAGTTTCCAAATCGGGCTTCTGAAAAAAGAAATATGGCATCCTTGAGATTATGCGTTTCAAAATTTTCCCTGATAATTTGCGCGCAGACAGCAGAAGCTGCGGAATTAAACAGAAAAAGCAGTAACACTAATTGTTTCATATAGTTTCCGTTTCCCTATCGATTGTTGTTAATTCTACCAAAAAAGGGCTCATAATTCCAAAAAACAATCTAAAATAGAATTATAGCATTTATTTAAAAATATAAATCGTTTAAATAAAGGTTAATTTTAGGGTGGAATCTGATCCGGACCTTTCAATCCAATAGGCAATCATACCAACCGAAAGGTTCAAAAATCTCTACAAACAAATCCATATGATCCGATAGCACTTAAAAACAAGGATACTTTAAAAAAAAGAAATATACAAACTTTGATATTATTTTTTACGATTATGTTATGAATATAGTAAATAATAGCATTGGCAGGTTCGGAATTTCTGACCATAAATCAAATGCAACATCAGGCCCGAATTTGTTTGCAGTGATTTATTTTTGCATCAGCTAAACCAACTTTTTTTACCGCATTGAAAATAGCGACAATTACCACTTATCCGATTAAATCAGCGAAGGGCATCACCATGCAGGAATGCGAGGTGCTACATTACGGATTGCAGTATGACCGTAACTGGGCTTTGTTTGACAAAAATTTAAAAGTAATCACTGCTCGTGAGTTTCCTGAATTGCTGGGAATTTCAACCGTGATCGAGGATGATGGTCTTATTATCTTCCATGATCAAAAACAAGCCCTGAAGGTCCCATTCGACACCGGTAAAAAACTTCCTGAATTAGAGGTCTTCGGGCAAAATGCCAGCGGTTATGATACAGGTGAGGCTGTCCATCGTTTTTTTTCAAAGTATCTGGGCGTACGGTGTTTTTTCGTATACATGGGCCATGACTTTGCGAGGAAAGTTTTACCGAAATATGGAGGCAAACCGGACGATGTGGTAACCTATGCAGACGAATGCCCCCTGCTCCTTATATCCAATGCATCCTTGCAGGATCTCAACCAGCGGCTCGACCAGCCGGTGACCATGCAACATTTCAGGCCAAATTTAACAATAGAAAGCTGCCTGGCTTATGAGGAGGATACCTGGAAGAAAATCCGCATCGGGCATTGTGAATTTGAAGTAAGTCAGCCATGTAAGCGATGTGTTTTTAGCACCATAGATCCGGTAACCTATAAAAAATCACCCCATCGGGAGCCACTTAGGACACTGGCTACTTACCGGAAACATCCAAGGGGAGGTGTATCCTTTGGTGTGCATCTTATTCCGCGAAGGACAGGAAAAATAGACATCGGTGATGAGATCGAAGTGATTGTTCAATAAGTTAATGAGACATTTTTAAAGTCATCCATTCATTTACAATGACACCCCCCGTTTCCACGGAATAAAATCATATTGACGCAGTTGCATGGCCTTTGTAATTCGTTTACCGCTAGCCACCTGAATGACATGATCCAGTATTTCGGCGCCCATTGCCTCAATGTTTTTTTTACCTTCGATCACAGGGCCGGTGTTTATGTCTATAATGTCAGGCATACGCTGTGCCAGTCGGGAGTTGGAAGAAATTTTGATTACCGGGGTAACCGGATTTCCGGTGGGTGTACCCAACCCGGTAGTAAACAGGATAATATTAGCCCCGGAACCAGCCAGTCCTGTCGTTGACTCTACATCATTGCCAGGCGTACAAAGCAGGTTTAAGCCGGGATTGGTCGCATATTCGGTATAATCCAGAATGTCATTCACCGGAGAGTTGCCCCCCTTTTTAGCGGCTCCTGCTGATTTCATGGCGTCTGTGATCAGGCCATCCTTTATGTTGCCCGGAGATGGGTTCATATCAAACCCGGAACCGGCATTCTCTGCCGCTTTTTCATAGGCCCTCATCAGCTCGACAAACTTTTTTGCAGACTCCGGCCTGACCGAGCGGTCGATAAGTTCCTGTTCAACGCCGCAAAGCTCCGGGAATTCTGACAAAATCACCGTGCCGCCCAATGCCGCCAGCAGATCAGAGGTATAGCCAATTGCAGGGTTCGCGGAAATACCGGAAAAGCCATCAGAACCACCGCATTCCAGACCAATGGTTAATTTGGAAAGAGGTGCGGGTTTTCTTTGGATTTTATTGCCTTCGATTAATGCCAAAAAGGTTTCTTTGATGGCTTTGGTAATCAGTTCCTGCTCTGTGCCTGTATTTTGCTGGTCAAGCATAATCACAGGCTTATCAAAATTCGGATTTATCTTTTTAAGCGCATCGTTAAACAACTGAATTTGTGCGTTTTGACAGCCAAGACTCAACACGGTGGCCCCCGCCACATTGGGATTGTTCACATATCCCGCCAGCAACCCACAAAGTGTTTCCGCATCCTGACGTATCCCCCCACACCCCCCCTGATGGGTCAAAAAACGGATTCCATCAATGTTCTCAAATAGCTCAGGTTTGTCAGAAACATAATTTTGTGTTGCAGGGATGGATGGTGGTTCGATCCCTGTCAACCTTTGATCATTGGATTTGTATTGCTCAACCAGCGATCTCAGATAGGACTCGTACCGCACCTCCTTTTCCAGGCCCAAAGTCTTTTCAAAAGTCTTTTTAATCACCTCGATGTTGCGGTTTTCACAAAACACCAGTGGAAAAACAAGCCAATAATTGGCCGTACCCACCTGTCCGTCATTACGGTGATAGCCGTCAAAGGTGGTGTCTTTCCATGTAGAAACATCAGGAGGCGTCCAGGTAACTTGTTTTCGGTTCCCAAGTTCATAGGAGGACGCCCGATGGGTTACATTTTGTGTAGTTATGGGCTCACCTTTTGCAATTTCCCGGCTGGCCTCACCTACAACGACTCCGTACATGTACACCTTTTCACCTTTTCCAAAATCTTTAAGGGCAATTTTATGTTTAGCCCTGATATTGGTTACCAGCGATAGTTCCTCCCCATTTATCCGGATGACATCACCTTTCAGAAGGTCAGTCAATGCAACCGCTACGTTATCTGTATCATTAATGGTCAGTGCCTTATTCATATTTTTGTCTTGCTAATAAATTACGGGGAGACCCGATTTCCAGTGCGTTAAATACACTTAGAACCTCCCTGGTTAAACCGGGTATTGTATTAAGATCCATCTCCCAAAAGTAGATATTGCCCAGTAGGGCTTGTATCAAATCATCATTTGAGGTACTTTGTTCGCTTGCCTCACTGAAAAACTCAAGGTTTTTCCTGTCATCCTTTGCTTCAAAATCAGGAGAAAGATAAAGTTTTATCAGGCTTGCCAGCGCCAGCACCAATCCTTTTGGCAATTGATGTTTTATTTTAAAATATCCTGTCAGGGAAGGCAATACCCGTACCTTAAATTTCGATATGGCGTTTAAAGAGATTGACTCGAGCGCATGACGAATGAAAGGGTTTTGAAAGCGCTCTATAATATTTTCAGCAAAAGCCCTCAATTCACTTTCCGGCATATCGATGGTAGGCATGATCTCTTCAAAAAGCATTTCCCTGATAAACTGGCCAATGACCTCATCTTCAACTGCATCTTTGACTGTTTCAATGCCTGCGAGTAGTGCTATTGGCACCATTGCGGTATGAGCACCATTCAGAATTTTTACTTTTCTGGTACGGTAAGGCTCCATGTCGGGTACAAACTTCACATTTAAACCAACCTTATCAGCCGGAAATGCCCTGGCAATTTCTCCTGGCCCTTCAATGACCCAAAGATGAAAAGACTCGGAGGAAACCATCAAATCATCCCGGTAGCCGAGGTTTTGCCGAAGGGTATCAATTTCATCTGAAGGGAAACCAGGCACAATCCGGTCTACCAGGGTATTGCCAAAAAAATTGTAGTTTTCCAGCCAATAAACAAATTCCTCCGGATAGTTCCATATCTCCGAATAGTTTAGAATAGCTTCTTTCAGTTTATCGCCATTGCGGTCTATCAGTTCGCATGGAATAAATACCAATCCGCTTTCAGGGGCGCCCTGAAAATGATCAAATCTTACTTTCAGTAACTGCGACAGTTTTCCCGGAAAAGTTGCTGCCAGGTCACCGGGGTTTGGCCTATCACGCTCATCAAACCTGATGCCTGCCTCTGTTGTATTGGATATGACAATTTTTAAATCCCTGTTTACCGCCTGAGCAAAATATTGGGCTGGTTCTTTAAAAGGATCGATGCATTGACTGATACAAGTTATCAAACGGGTTTCGTCTACAATTTTTCCGTCTGATAACCCTCTCAAAAGGTGGTGGTAAAGGCCGTCCTGCTCTTCAAGCCTGGCCACCATACCCTGTGGAATGGGCTGCACCACTGCCACTCCCGATTGATAACCGGCCCTTTCATTTAAAATATCAAGCATCCAGTCGGCAAATGCGCGAAGGAAATTCCCTTCTCCAAATTGTAGAATTTTTACCGGTAATGCCGGTTTCTGTAAGGTATTTCTGTTAAGAGACTTCATGACGTCGAGGTTATTGCAGCCATGCCTGAGATTGGCGAATTACTAATCGTTTAAGTTTTTTATGATGGCAAAATTTATGAAATCGATTGCACAAAAATAACAATTTTGCTTTGACTTAAAAAGGTAATATAAGTATTATTATAATAACCCGGGGTTTTCGTCACCTAAAAACTAATAGCCGGGATATTTTAATGGGTTAAACCAATGGCTATGGTTTAGGCTCCGGTAAGGCATAAGCGTACAGATAATGAGTAAGTCCAATAAAAAGGTAAAAAAGAGTACTACGATTCACGATATTGCCCGTGAGCTCAATATCTCTGCGTCAACCGTTTCCAGATCCTTAAATAATCATCCGGGCACCAATAGCAGGACAAAGAACCTGGTCAGGAAGACCGCTAAAAAATTGAATTACAATTTCAATTCACTGGCCTCCAGATTGCGAAGTGGTCGCAGCCACACCATCGGCTTAATAGTACCGAGGGTAGACCGGGAGTATTTTTCCAATGTCATCTACGCTGTCGAAACCTATTTATACGAACGGGGGTATCATGTTTTGATCTGCCAATCCAATGAAAATTTTGAAAAGGAAAAAGCCAGCTTTCAGACCCTGCTAAGAAATAATGTAGAGGGCCTGGTGGTTTCCATATCCGCAGAAACCACGGATTCGGAAATCATGGAAGGTATCATTGCCAGAGGCACTCCTCTCATTCAATTTGACAGGGTTTTAAAAAAAGTAAAGGGCCATAAGGTGATGAACGATAATTTTGGTGCGGCGTACGATGCCGTCAAACATATGATAGATCAAGGTTATCGCAAAATCGCACATTACGCCGGCCCACAGCATATTAACATTTTTGAAGATCGTTTTCTGGGCTACAAACAGGCGCTTGAAGATTATGGCATACCTTTTTTGCCGGAGTTAGTGATTCAAAATGGTGTTACCAAAGAAGACGGAGAGAGCATTACAACCCAACTTTTTACAAAGCGAGGATGTGCCGATGCCATATTTGCCTCCAGTGACTATTCCGCCCTGGGTGCCATGATACGGTTGAACGAAATGGGTTATACTATTCCGGACGATGTAGGCATTTGCGGTTATGCCAACGAACCTTTTACCGAACTTTTCGGCCTTACTTCTATTGACCAGTTCAGCACTGAAATGGGCAAAACCATCGCCAAAACCCTGGTAGAATCCATTGAAGAAAATGATACCGCTTACATTCCCAAAACCATTATCATAGCACCTAAACTCATTCCGAGGAAATCAACGCTTCGAAAAGACAGTGGGGGGAGGGGGAATTGACAATTGACAGTTGACAATGAGGGATCGGTGGTGGGCGATGGGGAGTGGGGATTGGTAGTGGGTGATGAGGGATTGGGGATTAGTAGTGGGTAATGGGGGATTGGTGGTGGGTGATGGAGGTTTGGGATTGGTGGTGAGGGGGTGTTCACATAGATTAACGGGGGGTCGAGGATTCTCTGACGATCAATTCGGTGCTAAGGGCGATTTCCTTAAAATCAAGCTGGCCGGCGGGCTCCTGGTTTATTTCTTCCAACAGCTTTTGGGCGGCAAGCGTTCCCATTTCCTCGCATGGCTGTCTCACTGAAGTCACTGAAGGTTTTAACAGAGACGAGACTGTTTCTTCACTAAAGCCTACGATGCCCATTTCCTGAGGTACTTTGATATGATGGTTGAGCGCATAGGCCATAGCGCTGATTGCGGTGAGGTTATTGGCACAAAAAAAAGCATCGGGTCCGGGTGGATGCTGAAGCAATTCTTCTGCGATTCCGGTGCCATCTTCAGTGGTTAGCTGGCAATATTTCACAAGCTTTTCGTCGTAGGGCAGGTTGGCATCGAGCAATGCCTGCTTATATCCTGCCAACCGGTCTCTGAAAATCTTTTGACTTTGATATCCGGCTATATGGGCTATTCTTTTAAAGCCTTGCTCAGCCAAGTGACTGGTGCCAAGATACGCCCCTTCAAAGTCCTTCACCACAATTTTAAAGGTGTCTTCAATTTCGTCACAAACCCGGTCAAAAAATACCAACGGGATACCAGCATCCCTGGCCTTTCTGAAATGGTCAAACTGTTCAGTATTGATGGCCAGGGAAACTATTATACCGTCAACCCGGTTGGCAATTAAAGTATCGAAGAGCTCGACTTCCCGGTCGTAAAGATCATGTGACTGACAAATGAGCACGGTGTACCCGTTTTCCGAGGCTATTTTTTCGATACCGGTAATCGCGGATGCAAAGAAATTCCTGTTGACCGCAGGCACCACCACACCAATGGTTAAAGATTGGTTGGTGATAAGGCCGGTAGCCAGGTGGTTCTTTTCAAATCCCAGTACCTTGGCAACCCTTCTCACTTCTTTTTTGGTCTTCTCACTGATCCTGGCATGGTCATTTAACGCGCGGGAAACCGTGGAGGAGGCTATTCCCAGGTAATCGGCAATATCGTAAATACTGACTTTTTTATTACTCATAGGCTGATCGGCTTAACAGACCTAAAAAATACAGAATTAAAGCATAATCAGGTAGCTACACGTGGAAAACTTTTTAACATTTGTCAAAATTTTCCCTTTTACTCGAATGACGAAATAAATAATTTATTGCAATCGATTGCATTGTATTGGATAAAGCTTTAATTTCAAGATTGACATATAAATGGGCTACTATGATTTTAAAACCGGATATGCAGTATTCAGGTTTCCCTGCCGGGGTATATCATCATGCCATCTACTTAAACTCACACAGTAAATTTAAATCGTAAATAATTTAACCATGAAAAACTCAAGAAGGACTTTTTTAACCACAGTAAGCATGCTGGCGGGTGGCTCTATGGTATCACTGCCCTCATGGGGGTTTGGTTTGGGCGGCGCAAAATTGAAGGTCACTCTGGTGGGCACAGGGGTACGGGGCACCAGCTTCTGGGGAAAACGCCTGGTGGAAGAATATGGCGATATTCTTGAATTCGTTGGCCTGTGTGACAATAATCCCGGCAGGCTCGCCTATGGCAAAAAGTATATAGGAGTAAATTGCCCTACGTTTACGAATTTTGAGGAGATGGTGGCCACCACCAAACCAGATTTGGTCATCGTCACCACCAAGGACGCTAATCACCATGAGTTTATCATCAAAGGACTGAACATGGGGTGTGATGTGCTCACTGAAAAACCATTGACGATCGATGAAGTGAAGTGCCAGGCGATTCTCGAGGCTGAAAGAAAATCCAATAAGAACCTGATCGTCGGGTTTAATTACCGTTGGAGTCCCTACAGCACCAAAATCAAGGAACTGCTGATGAATGGTGCCATTGGTAAAGTAACCTCTGTCGATTTTCACTGGTATCTGAATACCTATCATGGGGCCTCTTATTTCAGACGTTGGCATGGTCTTAGGCAGGAAGGGGGTACGCTTTGGGTGCATAAGTCAACCCACCACTTTGACCTGCTCAACTGGTGGCTGGACTCAGACCCCGCAGAGGTATTTGCTTATGGAGCCCTTGAGCATTATGGCCACAATGGTCCTTTCAGAGGTGAAAACTGCCGGACCTGTGATTATAAAAAGGAATGTAAATTTCATTGGGACATTACTAAAAGCAAACGGTCCATGGAACTGTACGTGGCTAATGAAAAGTATGACGGTTACGTGAGGGATAGTTGTTTGTTTCGCCCTGAAATAAACATCTATGATAAAATGTCTGCCCAGATTAAATATGCCAATGATGCCATTGTAAATTATTCCCTTACCACCTATTCGCCTTTTGAGGGTTGGCGTATTGCTTTTAATGGAACAGAAGGCCGGCTGGAGGCCTGGCTGGATATTCCCTATTATAAAAAGGAAAACTTAAGTCAGTCTGAACTACACGCAGCGGAAATGAACCAGAACCGCAAAGAAGACCAGTCTTCCGAGCCCATTATTGTGCATAAGCTCTGGAGTGATTTTGAAACCACCCAGGTGGGCATGGAACGTGGTGGCCATGGAGGGGGAGACAAACGGCTTCACGATAAAATCTTTAAAAACCCACAGCAAAAGGACCCCTTTGACAGGGCGGCCGGTGTAAGAGACGGCGCCATGTCGATCCTCATCGGGGTAGCAGCGCGAAAAAGTATTGAGTCGGGCAATCCGGTCCGCATCGCGGAATTAACCGACCTTGAACCCAGGGTTAAAAGACTGTAAGGCCCCGCCCTTTCAACACTTGTTAAAGCGGACCAATTCGGACCGGGAGCTGCCAATGTTGTGCGGTCGTCAATTCCAGTTGAACGAACGCATTAAGGACATGCGTCTGCTCACCTATATTCGTAAACGCATCTCACAACACATAAAACTGGAAGGCTTTCAACAAATATTACCGAACCACTGGCAACCTGGTATGGAAAACACCCATACGGTGGCCATGGATGCAGTGGTGTATGAAGTCGATGTAAAGTCACCGAATTCTTAGCTACTGCCATTATACAATACTTATTAGCCCCTGTAAGTCTTTAACTTGCGCATGATCCACTAAAGTTAAAAACCTCCCCTAATCAGTGTCCTGACACCTCTCTCCTGACTCCTGCTATCCTCATGATGCTTTACATATTGTATCTGTCCGGCACCTGACCTTTCATATTACATTTCTAGTCATAGTATGGCTTTGAGCCATGCTATGACTTCAAGGGGAGGTCGTTAACGGCTCATGGCGTAAGCCTGTGTGGTGACATAGTACTTGGTGAGGGTATTCTGAACTTCCCAGTTGGGCAGTTTTCCGTCAACGAGGTATTGCAGGTACTTTTCAGTTACCTGGGCAAAATGTGCTTCATGCCCAACCTTGTATACATCCGGTATGATTATTTCCCAGCCACCGGCTGAGGCCTTAAAGGACAATCCCGGAAATCTGCCGGACAGTTTGTCGATAGCATCCCTGAGAGCGGTTTCCAGATGGTCCTTTCCGGTGCTTTTTACCGGTTCCACATACAATGTAGGTTGATACTGTTGCGCTTTATCCTGCCTGATTACCAGGTTGGTCTTTGTCCCACGCATGACCGAGAAATGGGTATCTTTTGCGCCCTCCGGGGCCTCATAATTCCAGGTAACGGATACTTTGCCATGTACACCCCGTGTGGTAAAAACAAAGGCGCCGTTTGCATAAACATTCAGGACAGAATCTCTGATGATATCTTTTTTCAAATAATCCGGGTAATCACTTAGTCCGGTTACCCTTTGGAACTGAGCCGGATGAAGGGGCGTAGCCCACCGTTCGGCAGAGATAAGTGCAATTTCGGTTTTATAATCTATCCCTTCTTCCGGGAAGCACTCCCAAAGGATCAGGTCGACAAGGTGCGTGGAAACATCAACGATTCCCTCACCTTGCTGCGTAACATCAAAGAACCATGTCGGCCTTATCAAAGGTTGCCCAGCCACATACTTAGAAAAATGATGCACACTTTCCTTGGAAATAGCCGGGTTATCGGGCGTACCTTTCTCCAATTCACCAAATAAACCGGTTTGCCTTGAAAGCTCCTTTTGCAACATAGTGGTAATTTCATAACGCTCAGTCATGATGTCGTACAACAATACCCCTTTTTCGGCAGCCAGGTCGTAGGTCTCTTTCAGCAGCAAAAAACCATCGGGATCGATAATCATGGGTTTGTCTGCCAGGACATTGATACCTGCGTTGACTGCTTTGTGAATGTATTCGGTTTTTTTGGCATTGTTGCCGGAAACCACCATGACATTGCCAGGCTTTTCAAGCAGCATTTTGTCCAGAAAATCAGGACCGGTATATAGCTTCGACTCCCAGTCGGTGGGGTTTTCCGGCCGGTTGTTAAACTGTTCAATTCTATTGAGGTGTTGCTTCAAATCCTCTCCTCCCGGTGCAAATATGTGCACGGTAGGATCTACCTGGGCATACCTGAATTTCTGCACGAGCGCCGCATGGAAATGGCCCGGATCTAATGTCATCAGTTTAATCTCATTCATGGCACCGGTAAAATTAGTTTTAGGTGCAGTACCTGTTGTACTCCCACCCTGATCATTTGAATGGGTCTGAGGTGAGCTGCATGATGCCATAGCTATGGCAAATACCATAAAAAAGTGTTTGGTTTTTGATACCATTATTTTTCTTAGTTGTTAAAAACTTCATTAATCAGTTACGGGGTTTATCAATGTGCGCATATCCCCAGGGCGACCGTTGAGGTCGCATCAGCATGGCATTGGCCTCATCGTCATCACGAAATTTTTCATTGGTTGGATCCCAATAAAGCTTTCTGGATAGTTTCATCGCTATATGACTTATCAGGCACACGGTGCAGGTTCTGTGTCCCATTTCAGCCGGTGAAATAGGCTCTTTCCTGGTTTTGATACAATCCAGCCAGTTACCGTGCTGATCTTCGCTTTTATAAAGATGGATTTCGTTTTTCTTTATTGCTGAAGTCAGGATGTCACGGTTACTGGCATCCAGCGCCTTACTGCTCTTTTCTTTGGAAACCGGATCGCTGGCAGTAGCTGAGTAGCTGCCTCGTGAAACAAAAATCCATCCTTCGGTTCCTTCATACCTGATACCATTGGTATAACCTCCTGTAATATACATTGATAGGTCATTTTCATACCTGGCTTTAACCATAAAATCCCCGTGTACATTCCACAATCCGGATTTTGGAAATTCGGCCACAGCCTGAACCTCCACCGGGCCAGTATACTCCGTATCCATTCCCCAATGCGCTGAGTCTATGTGATGCTGGCCCCATCCTGTAATCATACCTGCCCCAAACTGCTCACACCTGAGCCAACCCGGCCTGGAAAAACCATTTTGGGGATGTACCCTCATCTCCGTATAGTATGCTTCCGGTGTGGATCCTAACCACATATCATAATCCAGGTTTTTCGGTACGGGCATCTCCGGAGCTTCAGGGCCCGACGGATCCCCCGGAAGACCAATTTTTACAGTGTGTAATTTACCTATTCTTCCATTCCTGACTAATTCAGCCGCGATTCTGAATTGCGGTGTAGATCGTTGCTGTGTCCCCACCTGCAGAATTACACCTTGCTGTTTAATAGCGTCACTTAAGGCCCTGCCCTCGGCTACTGTCAATGAGGTGGGTTTCTGCAAATAGATATCCTTACCCTGAAGCGCCGCCTCAATAGCCGGACGCGCATGCCAGTGATCAGGGGTACTTATAATGACAGCATCCAGATCTTTGTTGAGCAGCATCTCCCGGTAATCCTGATGCATTTTTACATCGACATACTTCTTTTTACCTTTTTTATCCGAATACCATTTTTCCACATATTCCTTACCCAATTGCGCTCTTTTGCTATCCACATCACTCACCGCTATCACCCTGCTCACATCGTGCTTCAAGGTTTCCGGCAAATCGTGACTTCGCGCTATTCGCCCAAACCCGATCTGTCCGATATTAATTTTATTACTCGGAGCATTTTTACCAAATACCGTTGACGGTACAATGGCAGGCATAAAAACCGCCCCTGTCATACCAATCGCAGACTTCTTCAGACAATCCCTCCTACTCATCTCCTGCCCCACCCGCGATTTTTCAAATTTCTTAAGTTCTCTTTTCATATTTTAATTTAATTTATCAATACTATCCATATCCCAACCCCCCCCTCCCTCACACCCAAACTCACACTCCAACTCACTCTCCAATCGGTATTTTGAGAGCCCAACCAATACCCCCCAACAGGTGTCTGACAAATGTGGGATCAGAATAGTGCTCCGGTTTATGCCCAAGGGCCGTGTACCACAGTCTGCCACCATCAAAATAGTGATACCAGGTAAGGGGAAATAAATCACCAAAAACTTCGCCTGGGTATCCATCGTTTTTTTCGTCCTTCACAGTTGTTAAATCTGCTGCCAGCAACACATTAATCCCGGGATTAAGATGCTTGAGGTAGTAACACTCATCGTCCTTTATTTTCCAGATTTCGGGCAGAAAGTTGGTGGAAGGGTGATATTTATTCAGTACCTTCACGTCAAAATCCTGCCTTGGGGGATGTCTGTGAAACTTTCCGCCCACGACCTTCCAGAACCAGGGCCAATCACGCTCAGAACCACAGGCAGAATGAATGCCGACAAAGGCCCCTCCGGATTGGATGTAGCGCTTGAAGACGTCTTTTTGTTCCTGGGTATCAAATGCTTCATTGTTGGTATTGGAAAAAATCAGGGCATCATAACGGGCCATGTTTTCTTCAGTAAACACCCCGGGATCTGCTGATGTATCCACCAGAAAGCCATTTTCTTGACCCATTTTTTTGATTGCCTCAACACTGTGAGGAATGTTTTCATGTACATAACCCTTCCCGTTTTTGGTGTATACCAGCACCCTTTTGGGTTCTTCTCCCATATCGTATAATTCGACTTTCACCACCGGCGGACAGGCCAGATCCTGCCAGTAGTTCTCAGCACTTCTGACATCGATCGCTCCGTCGTAAACCATCATGCGGTACCTCAACCTGTAGTTTTTACCCGGTTCCATAACCCAGTCGCGATCCTGGGTGGGGTTAAAATTTAAAAAAACATTTTCCTTACCATCATTAGCGCCTACCGGCCAGATTCGCAATTGCTCGGGAAAGTTAAAGTTGGCAGGATGTGTCATAAATAAAATACCAGAGGTCCCTGCGATCGATGGCCCCCTCACATCACACCACCGGGCCCTGGTGCCATTACCGTCAGCCTTGCCTTTCCCTTCCGATGTCATCAGCCGGGCATTTTGGTCATCCCATTTCTCTGTGGCACGGAAACCAAACCCTTCGTACCGGTATTTTTTGATGGTTAAAGGACTTGTGGTGGCACAATTCATAGTTGAGATAAAATCTATCAGCCACACTTTGTTATCAGGAACGGAATTCCATACGCGAATATCTATTTGTTCGTTCAGGGCCACCTGCGAACCTTCGGGCGTAGGTGCTTTTAAGTCAATATGTTCATGCAAAGCAGTAATTCTGGCAAAAACATCCCCTTGAACCTGCGAGGTTACAGATTTTACCCTCACAGTACCTTCTTCCTTGATAAGGTTCCAGAAATCAATTTCCCGCCCCTGAAATTCGGTTTTGGTCCATGGGTTCCAGATACCGTAGTGATGATAATGATCGGGTGGCTGAATACGGGTAAGAATTTCTCCCTCAGGCGACTTCAACGGGTGAATGTAGCCTCCCCGGGCGTAAAGTTCGTCCACACCTTCGGGAACAGGGGTTATCCCATACTGATAGGTTAAGACATCTTTCCCTCCGATTTTTACTTTAATAGCCTCACCCACATCTTGTAAAGCCACTTTAGAATTATT
Source organism: Agaribacillus sp. DX54 (assembly GCF_056858335.1). NCBI lineage: Bacteria > Pseudomonadati > Bacteroidota > Cytophagia > Cytophagales > Splendidivirgaceae > Agaribacillus > Agaribacillus sp. DX54. Next base: position 315,123 of record NZ_JBXEQE010000001.1, on the reverse strand, counting down.
ATTCTTATCATCACGCGGTATGGATCTTAACTCAAATTCACGTACCGTTCCCGCAGCGGTTTTTCCATCCAATATCCACCACAGCCTGTCCTGATAGCCCGGTTCTATTTGAGAAGCCACTTCCCTGCTGGCACGGTCGGTAGTTTCTACCAGTTGCAGATCGTAAGTGCCGGTTCTCAAAAAAACCCCCGAGAGGTCCGCAGATACAGGCGTATCGACCCTGTCATACTGCCCGGCATATACGCGGAATGAAGCTAAAACCCCAGGTTTTTCCTTTGCAGGGGACTTGTGGTGTCCATAACATCCTAATGATGAAAAAACAAGAATAACTAATACAAATAATTGATTCATGAACCTATTTTAATTTTCTTTTTGCCAAACATCGATTCCAAAAGTTAATAAATTTACCCAGACAAATATCCAAAATCACCCAATATTTCCCCTCTATCGTCGCCACACCCTCACCCCCCCATCCACCCAAAACATCCCTACAAAACAAAACACACACCCACACTCAAACCCACTCTCCACACTCGATTTCAGTTATCGACTATTTCTGTTAAAGGAGGCACGTTATTCTCAGCCCCCGGATATCCAAGATTTTGATTAATCCGGCCTTGTGTATTGGCATTGATCGCACTTGCCGGGATTGGATACAATGAATGGTACGGACTCATGGTGTACTCATCGCCATGAATGGTAAACACCCCCCGGTTATAAAAATCCGTTTTCTCCATGATCCTATCGTACCAAAAATTGTCCAAATGGAAATTTTCCGGACTATAGCTTTTACCATTGTAAGCGGCTTTACCCGTTTTAGCAAAAATGAAAGCCATCCTGGTCAATTCAGTATTCCGGTTTTCTTCATAGTAAAGTTCCCTAGCCCTTTCGTCAAGGATAGTGCCAATGTTAACCTCGGCCGGTGCCATATCGGCAGCGCCTGCACGGTTTCTTACTGCGTTGATATCAGCGGCTGCGCTGCCAGGGTCACCTTTCCAAAAATATGCCTCTGCTCTGAGCAAATACGTTTCCGCTAACCTGAAAACATACCAGTCCGAATGTCCTCCTGCGGGTTGGACGCTTTCAGGATCAGGTATAAATAGCTTGTAATGTGGCCATCCGTACCAGTTACGTATGGTATCGGAGCATAGTATGGTTCCCTCGTCATTAAATAGTTGCAGGTTTTGATTGTAGAAGGGATTATCAGCGTCCCTGAGCGACTCAGCGTTATAGGTAAGATCCTCCATGTTCATCCAGTTACCCGGTGCATGTCTCAGATCATTGGGGTCGGTCCAGATCATCTTGGTGCTATATATAACACCGCGATTGCGGCCGATACCTCTGCCAAAAGAAAGCACATGAGGAATTTCGATGTTGGGGCGGTCACTCATGCCATTGGCGCCATCCGGTGTGTTGATGAATCGCCACCACAACGGTACGGCCTGTCTCATAAGACTGGTTGTACTTCCTGCACCTTCAAACCCCAACCTGGAAATCACATTCATAATGGCTTCTGTATTTTCCGGTGTACTTTTGTTCTCCGGCCTGTGCAAATCCCAGATTACATTTTTCGAAGGATCTCCTGCTTCTGCTCCGAAACGTGTTGTCATAAGGGCATATTTGCCACCATCGATTACATGGCTGGCAGCGGCAATGGCACCATCAAAATCTGCCAAAGCGAGGTTGACCTTTGTTAACAAATGGTTGACGGCTCCTTTGCTCACCTCCCCCCGGGGTACATCTTCCGGGACCCATTGTGCAGCAAATTCCAAATCTGCTTTCATTTTTTCCAGAATAGTTTCCCTTTCCGCAGAAGCAAAATCCAACCTCGGTTGTGTGTATTCCCTGAGCAGCAGGGGGACATCTCCGAATTGCTGCGTCAACCTGTAGTACCTGTATGCTCTGTGAAAGTAAGCCGTGCCCAATATGTCATTTCTCTCTTCCTCCGATTCGTATGCTGCATCATCGATCCGGGTGATCACCGTATTGGCTAATTTTATTCCTTCATACCACTCTCTCCAAAACCAACCTATTCTATTGGTATTGTTACTGTTCAAATTCGCATCGGGCAGTATCAACAGATTCAAATCCTGGGCGGGGCCAGATTTATCGGTGGTGCCTTCCACAGCTACCTCAGAAAAGATGTTTTCTGTAATCAACGGAGCACCATCCCCATAGTATTCTGCCCTTAAATTGGCCATCGCAGAAGACAAAATCGCTCGCATACCATTTGCGGAATTGAGCGAATTCTCCGGCGTGAAAAATGACTGCGGATCAGTATCCAAAAAGTCCTCTTCACAACTTGATATGGTTAGGAACATGAACAAAAACACCAGTAGTAAACCGTACTTTTTAATATTATTTCTTTTCATTGTTTTTTCATTAGAGGGTTAAACATTACAATGTCACGTTCAGCCCCAGCGTAAAAAACCGGGGCGTCGATGTAAAACCTGCCGTCCCGTCAATCTCCGAGGGTTCAGGGTCAAACAGATCCCAGTCCGGAGACCAGACTGCTACATTTCTAATGTTGCCGTATACTCTTAAACTTTCTATAGACAACCTATCGAGCATTGTTTGCGGGAAAGTGTAAGACAAAGTGACATTTTGTAACCGCACAAATGAGTTGTTTCTGTAAACGTTGAAATTCGCGCTTCCCTCACTGGAAAACAAGCGCGCCCAGTCATTGGCAGGGTTTTCCGGTGTCCAGAACGGCGTTTGAAATGAGTTGGTACGATCAATAAAACCACTTCTGTTTTTGGCCGCATTAAACGCTCTTCGCATTCCCAGGTGTGAATATACCTCGAAAGAAAAGTCAATGTTTTTTCTTAACCTAAAGCTATTGACCATGGTCCAGCGAAATCTTGGTTTGGCAAACCCCAGAAATTCGTTATCCTCTATAGTGAAAATGCCATCGTTGTTTTTGTCCAAAATTCTGAAATCACCGGGTCGAACGCCGTATACATCGGCTTCCTCTTCCTGATCCGACTGCCATACTCCCAACACCTTCTGCCCCCATATCTCATCAATAGCATGCCCTATAAACCACCGGTTAGCAATATCATCCAACTCATTACCCTCTTCATCCGAATCTCCATACAAACTATTCAATCTGTTCCTGTTCAGGGAAAAATTAAAGGTTGTATTCCAGGAAAAATTGGGCTTATCGATGTTGCGGGAAGTTACCACCATTTCCAGGCCGTTGTTTTCCAGTTCTCCCAGGTTAGAGAAAACCGAGGAGAATCCTATGATATTGGGCAGTGCCCTTCGAACAAGCAAATCATTGGTGATCATGTGATACGCATCTACCGAACCTTCAATTTTGCCTCCCATGAAACTAAAATCAATTCCCAGGTTCCAGGCCCTGGTACGTTCCCACCTGAGTGTCCGGTTTTCCATTTCGAAATTATTCAAAGTACCTACCAACTGAACATTCCCGGATCCGTCCACAATCAGATTATTGCCGGAACTTAACCTGGACAAGGCCGCATAACGTCCGATTTCACGATTTCCGTTTTCTCCCCATGACGCTCTCACCTTTAGAAAATCTATCGGCTCAAAATCAAAAAATCCTTCTTCCGAAATTACCCAACCACCTGAAACAGAGGGAAAGTTTGCTCTTTTGTTATCCTGGCCAAAAGCAGAATACCCGTCCCTTCTTGCCGTCAGACTCAACAAATACTTGGATTTATAGGAATAGTTCACCCTTGCCATTAAGGCATCTCCGGTACTTTTTTCGTCATTGCCACTCAGTTCGGGAGCCGTGCCCAATGAAAGATTATGAAAACCCAAATCATCATTGGGTGTAAAGAAAGAATTGGTGGTGCGGTCCAAAAATCTTTGGAATTTCTCAGCATATGCCAGCATAGTAACGTTAACAGCATGATCCCCAAATGTTTTATCCCACCTCAGGATATTATCAATTTGCCACTCCTGAATTCTCTCGCTTTGCCGGAATGCTTCTCCGGTGATACGTCCGGGATCTTTTGAGGAACGATGGTTTAAAAACACATTCCATTCGTATCTGTTAACAAAGGCAAACTCATACGAAAAGCCTAATGGAAGTGCTATCTTGGCGTACATACGGGAGTTTAATGTGTTGAATTCCTCAATACGGTCAGTAAAAGTTCTTGCCAGAAAAGCATTTTGTGAAACGCCCGGATCGTCATGAGGACTAAGCCTGATATTACCTTCATCGTCGAACTCAGAACCCCAGGGGGAAGAGCGGGATATCTCACCGGCATTGGCAGCCACCGAACCTTCATCCCTGTTAGCAAATTGGGTATTTATCCCCACAGTAATGAAATCATTTATCTTTCCTTCAATATTTAAACGGGTACGAATGGTTCCAAATTCACGCCCAACTACGATGCCCTCATTATTCATCCTACCGATAGACCAAAAGTATTTTAATGATTCACTGCCGCCTGATAAATTAACGTTCAGGTCACTGCGTAATCCGGTTTGGATGATTTTATCATACCAGTCGATACTTCTACCTGCCAGGTAATTCTCGATTTCTATATCCTGAAAACCGATTCTATTCAACCAGGCCACTGTGGGGTCACCGGATGCGCCATCATAAGCCAGCCATTGATCCAGGGTTACACCGGGTGGAAGATTGTCAGGGTTATCGAATCTTCCGGGGGTGTCTTCGATAGTTCCTGCATTGATACTCTTGAAAACCTCTACCCTCCAATCGACATAGCCTTGTGCGTCGTAGGGAAGCTCCCTGAAGGAGTCTCTGGCCAGTCCTACGCTTGCATTGACCGTAACTCTCGGCTTGCCCTGTTGTCCCCTTTTCGTAGTAATAAGAATTACACCATTTGACCCGCGGGCGCCGTAAACTGCCGCAGAGCTGGCATCTTTCATCACATCCACCTTGTCAATATCATTAGGATTGATGTCAGAAAGATCCCCATTGTAGATCATACCATCCACGACAATCAGCGGCCTGGAGCTTGCCGATAACGTGTTACTGCCCCTTACCTCCAATTGACTCACACCTTTTGGCGAGTTGGAAAAACCCACATTCAATCCGGGAACATTGGCCCTTAAGATATCTGTAACAGAATTGGCGGACTGATGTGATATTGCTGCGGCATCAATCTGGGCCACTGCTCCGGTAAAGTCCTTTTTCTTAACAGCGCCATAACCAACCACAACAACTTCCTCCAACGCCTGTATATTCTGTACCAGGGCCACATCGATTACGGAACGGTTATCTACTGAAATTTCTTCGGTCAGGTAACCAATAGAGCTGATTACAAGGGTAGCATCGGCATTCACCGTTATGGAGAATTTGCCATTCAAATCCGAAATTGTTCCATTATCCGTGCCCTTTTCAATAATGTTGGCCCCGGGTAATCCCTCTCGGGAATCAGCGGCAGTGATGGTACCACTTACTACGACATTTTGCGCAGAGACCATTCGCAATGTCATAGAAAAGAAAATTGCAAGACCACAGGGAATGACCCGGGTCCGCATTAAAAGGGTTTGAAAGCTTAATAATCTGCCAGTAAACATAGTTCATATCGTTAAAGTTAAAAGTAAATAGTTGCCAATCCGTTTTGGACTTTAATCCTCAGTTGTAAAAAAGATTTGTCTACGCTCAGCCTGCACAGGGGTTGGAATTAGTTTCAGTTTACGCAATCGATTGCGTAAAAATCTTAAAAAAAAACATGCTTTTTTCCTCCATTATTTAGTCAATGCAATAGTTTATAATTTAGTAATGAGGAGGAAATATAACAATTTATTATGAAATACACAATCGATTGTGTTAATTTTAATCTTCCGGAGGTTTTTCATTTTTATAACAGAAAAGATAACTTCCGAATAGTTTTAATTGCTGGCAGGCCCAAACCATGAAAAAAAAGAAAAAAGAAGTAACCATATACGACATCGCTGAAGAATTAAACGTTTCAGCGACTACCGTTTCGCGTGCTTTAAACGATCATTTCAGCATCGGCAAGAAAACCACCCAGGCTGTTAAAAAGCTGGCCAAAGAAATGGGTTACCGCCCCAATATCATTGCCTCGGGCTTGAGAAAGAATAAGACCAACGCCATTGGGGTCATCGTATCCTGGATAAACCGTCCTTTTATTTCATCGCTTATCAGCGGTATCGAAGACGTGGCCGACAAGGCCGGATACAATGTAATCATTTCTCAATCCAACGACTCTTTCGAAAAGGAGATTACCAAAGCCCAGACACTGTACGCCAGCCGGGTGGAAGGGCTGATCGTTTCGCTGGCAATGGATACTAAGCGCTACAACCATTTTTATCCCTATCGACAAAATAACATTCCTATCGTGTTTGTAGACAGGGTTAGTTTCGAAATGGAGACTGACAAGGTGATTATCAATAATTTTGATGCTGCATTCACTGCCACCGAACACCTGATCGAAATGGGGTGCAAACGCATTGCCCATTTCGCCGGAGCGCAGCACAGAAATATTTATAAAGAAAGGCAAGACGGTTACATCCATGCGCTTAAAAAGCATAATTTGCCCGTTGATGAGCAACTTATACTGCATAGCAACCTGAGCATGGAAGAAGGATGGAAAGGTACCCGGCGCTTACTCAGCCTTTCCCACCCGCCGGATGCCATTTTTTCAGCCAACGATTCGGCTGCGGTCAGTGCCATTCAGTGTGCCAAAGAGATGGGCATCAGGATACCCGAAGAATTGGCTGTGGCTGGTTTCAATAATGACCGGATTTCGTCTATTGTCGAACCTCCACTGACTACCATCAATCACCCAGCCATAGATATGGGAAAAATTGCGGCCCAACAGGTTTTAAAACAGAAAAAAAACAGGGAGATGGTGGAATCCGAGACGGTTGTACTTAAGACGGAACTGATCATACGCCAGTCGTCCATGCGCAACCGGTTGGCCAAAGGCCCTGCCTCGGATTCAGAATCATTCTGAGGAGGCCCGGTTGATGGCCAGCTCCAGCCCGCGCAACTCAGCCAACCCTCTTAACCGGCCAACGGCAGAATAACCGGGGTAGTATTTTTTTCCTGCGTCAAAAGTGAGTTGGTGACCATGATCAGGTCTCATAGGGATCGTAACATTGCCTCTGGCAGGGTTTTCCGCCCTTTTCCCGAGCTCTGCTATCACCGCCTGCATTACTTCGAACATATCCACGCTCCCATCGAGATGATCGGCCTCATAAAAGCTGCCATCTCCGGTACGCCGCACATTCCTGAGATGAAAAAAATGAATGCGTGATCCCAGCCGCCTGATCATACCCGGCAAATCATTTTCAGCCCTCGCACCCAATGAACCGGTACAAAAAGTGATGCCATTACAAGGTGAGTCCACTGCATGGAGCAGGTCATTTAAATCCTGCTCCGTACTCACTACCCGGGGCAATCCAAGTATCGGAAATGGGGGGTCGTCGGGATGAATGCACATATTAATGCCGGTCTCCTCAGCAACCGGTATTATTTTTTGCAGAAAGTAAAAAAGGTTTTCTTTCAACTGTCCGGCATCAATATATTGGTAGGTCTGCAGGTGTTGGCGAAACTCAGAAAGCGTAAATACCTCATCTGTTCCCGGCAAACCGGCCATGATGGTTTGCTGAAGCCTGTCTTTTTCCGAAGGGGACAGGGAACTGATAAAGGCTTTTGCCGCCCTTTTCTGTTTCTCTGTGTAATCATCTGCCGCTTCGGGCCTTTGCAATATGAACAAATCGAACCCTGCCAATGCCAATGCATTGTAATGCAAAGCATAGGAACCGTCTGCCACCCTGTAATTTAAATTTGTACGTGTCCAGTCAAGTACAGGCATAAAATTGTAGCACACTGTGTTAACCCCATGGGCAGCAAGATTCCGGAGGGTTTGCTGGTAATTGGCAATAAAGACATCGCGTTGTGAAGAGGCCGTTTTGATACTTTCATGCACATTTACGCTTTCAACTACTTGCCAGGTGAGGTTTGCCGCCTCTATTTGCCGCCTGAGATGGCTTATGGCTTCAACCGGCCATACATCGCCGCAGGGAATATGGTAGAGGGCGGTAACAACACCCGCGGCGCCGGTTTGGTTTATTTCGGATAATCCGGTAGGATCTTCTGGGCCAAACCAGCGCCAGTTTTGTGATAAATAAGACATTATTGCATAATAATCGGTTAAACTTTGGGTGAAAATAGAAAATCATGCAAAGAAATCCGGTAAATTAGGACTTCTTTTCCTGACTGCCGGAAATATTAGTTTTGGAATCATGAAATCTATACTTTTCTTTTTATCGTTTTTATTGATTGGGAGCAGCAACCTGATGGGTCAATCATCACAATTTATGTTTGTTTCTTCGGGCACAGCCGATAATCATGCCGGAATATTTGTCTATGACTTAAACCTCGAAGATGAGGCAATTGCTCTCAAACATAAAATCAGGGACGTTAGCACGTCTTCTTACCTTACTATTCATCCTAAAAAGCCGTATTTATACTCAGTGGCTGGCAACAAGGTATCCGCATTTACCATTGATAAAGACAATGGCAGCCTTTCGTTAATTAATGAGCAATCCTCGGAAGGTAAAGGCGCTTGTTATGTGTCCATAGACAAAACCGGTAAATGGGCTTTCGTAGCAAATTATTCCGGGGGTAACATATCCCTTTTCCCGGTTGGGAAAGATGGGCAAGTGCTCAAAGCGCAGCAGGTAATCAACCACGAGGGCTCATCTGTAAATCCCGAAAGGCAAAAGGCCCCTCATCCACATCTGATTACAGCCAGTCCAAACAATAAATTTGTCCTGGTCCCTGACCTGGGCGCGGACAAAATATTCATTTATAAATTTGATGATAAAAAAGGATCCCTGAAACCCAATGATTTTCCTTTTGTCAAGGCACATCCCGGGGCAGGTCCGAGGCACCTGGCCTTCCACCCCCGAAAAAACTTTTGTTATGTAATTAACGAATTAAACGCCACAGTAACAGCCTATAAATGGGATCCTTCCAATGGGGTACTTACAGAAATACAAACCTTGGGCACCCTGCCCGAAAGTTTTCAGGAATTCAATAAGTCTGCCGATATCCATCTCACCCAAAATGGCAGGTATCTCTATGCCACCAACCGGGGACACAACAGCTTTGCATCATTCGAAGTACAGGCGGACGGGAGTTTACAGGCTGCCGGGCATTTTCCGTCAGGGGGTGATTTCCCCAGGAACTTCTTTGTTTTATCTGATGACCAGCTTGTTGCTGCAAACAGGCACACAGGTAACATCGTGTTGTTTGATATCAACCGGGAGACAGGCGCTTTGTCGCTGAAAAGAAAAACAGGTGATATTCCCAGTGCACAGTGTATCAAGGTTTGGAAAAAATAGTCTTGAAGTAGTTTTTTGGAATTCGCAGATTGGCGGGATGCATCACTGGTTTAGAAATGCCGCCACTTCAGAGGTTTGATTGAATACCTGTATTTTTTCAAGCAGGCCCTTTTCTACGAAACCCTCCTCAACCGAATGCTCGAAATGCCTGATCAGCCAATCAAAATAGCCCCCACTGTTAAGAAAAGCAACCGGTTTTTTATGGAGACCAATCTGAAACCAGGTAAAAATCTCACAAAATTCATCTAACGTCCCAAACCCTCCGGGCAAGGCCAGGAATGCATCTGACCACTCGTACATGAGTTCCTTCCTTTCATGCATGGAGTTGACCACCTTCAATACGTTCAACCCAAAATGTGCGACTTCCTTATTCACCAGGGAACCCGGAATAACACCAATAACCTCGCCGCCGTTTGTGATAACACTATCGGCCAGACTGCCCATTAACCCTACCTTGCCACCGCCATATACCAGTTTTATGTCATTTTCGGCCAATATTTCCCCTATTTTCACAGCCTCCTCATGGTATTTTCCATTATGGCCCAACCGGGAGCCGCAAAAAATACAGAGCGATTTGATTTCCATGGATCTATTGATTTTGTTCGATCATTTTTATGGCTAAAAACAACGTTTTAGTGCATTCTGTCATGCCTGACTTTAAGGCCTTTCAATATTTCCGCTTCGATTTGAAGAAATTCATTCCAACGATCCTGCACTTTATCAGGATCCATATACTGCCTGGCCAGTTGAAGAAAATTTTTGTAGTGACCCGCTTCAGACACCATCAACTCATAATAAAATTGCTGTAATTCTTTATCGGGAATTTTCTTCCATAAAATTTTAAACCGCTCACAGCTCCTTGCTTCGATCAGGGCGTTAACCAACAGTTTTTCCACTAGCTGCTGTTCCCGGCTACCGCCTTTTTTGATATGTTTGTTCAAAGCGATTACGTATTCATCTTTCCGCTGTTTTCCCAGCTTATAGCCACGTTTTTGCAATTGCTCCAACACCCGCTCAAAATGGCTCCATTCCTCGGCCACCACAGGTGTCAGCATCTCAACCAATAGCTCCTTGTCGGGATACTGGACTATCAGAGAAATACAGGAAGAAGCAGCCTTTTGCTCACAATAAGCATGATCAATCAGAATTTCATCGATATTTTTTTCCGCGATATTAACCCACCTCGGATCGGTAGGCAATCTTAAACCAAGTAAATTCTTTTCCATTTTTTAATCAAAAAACATCCAGTTAACTCCAAAGTCAAAGATACGTCTTTGTCCGGTATAATAAGGTGTGGTAAAGTACCCTTCGGCTTCCAGGTTTTGTAACACATTGGTCATCTTAAAAAACCACCTTATTCTTTTGACTTTGAAACTAACAAATAAATCCGCCAAAAGATAGGACGGAATTTCAAAATCGTTTTGTAAAAAGAATTGTTGTGTGATTGGATCATAATTCATGGCAAAGTAAGCCGATCGCCAATGCATATCAAAACCCACCTGTGCCCACATTACTTCGTTAAATAATAAATTTTCATAATACAATTTCCCACTGGCATGGATTTCAGGTATACGCATTTTATCCGCATCCGACCCCCCAAGCCTGGTATAGGTGAACTGGCTGTCAAAGTTAAGATTTCTGAAGAACCTGATATTAAAATCAACGCCCGGGGAAAAAATAGTAATCCTCCCGATGGCCTGCGCCGGGCGCTTGTCCGTGTTAAAATAAATATAATCATTAATGGTGGTAAACGAGGCTTTGGGTTTGAGCCTGAGTTTGCCAAGTTTAACATTCAGTTCGCCGGTCAGCGTCTCTGAATTCACTGATGAAAAATTGTTGTACCATTCATAATGATTACCGAAATAGCTATCCACTAAAAATGAAGGTGCGTATTGGGTATTGTCGAATCCCAGTTTGAGCCACTTGCTATGGAATGTCGCAGCAATTTTATAGTTTCCATCGGTGAGGTATTCTCCTTCAAAATTGACTTTGGCACTATCACTCATCCGATAGTTCAGAAAGGCTCCGGCATAATTCTCATGTTCCGTCCCCGGATTTGGCAGGTATTTAGGTTGAAAATTCAGCGTCCGTCTTTTTACGTAAAAACCGTAAAACAGATTTTCATAGTTGCCTTTTACACCCAATTCATTTTCAAAAGTTTTCAGTTCCGAGCGGTCAAATGTTTCAGCGGTTGAAATAAGAAAATCGTCAAAAAATGCCGCATCGGCACTGAGGTTTTCATTTTCAAACTTATTTAACTCTTTGGTATGATTCGAAATATGATAAACCTGAAATAATTTAGTGAGCTGAAAATGATGGTATACGTGATAATTTATCATCAACTCACTGCTTTCGGCATTCAACAACCAGATCTTGGCGTCGTCATTGTATCCGAACAGGTTGGAAGTAGGATCTATCTCAGGTGGTATAATGCCCCCCGATTCAATTACCCGGTGCCGTAATCTTGAAAAATTGGCTAACACCTGGTAACGGTCGTCAGGCGTTTTAAAGGAGGTATAAAAATCATACGCCCAGGATATGGTATTTCTATCACCGTCCCCTGAAGAGTTTACCTGCTTATCGGCATTGATGGTAGTTACGTCAAATCCGACATTCCATAACGGATTGATGTTTCTGCTAAACCGGACATCCACTACCGCTCTCCCTTCACCTCCAAAAACAGATGTAACAGAGGAATAAGGCGATTTTGTATTAAAATAGCGTATCTCGTCAGGAAACTTGAAATAATGATCGTAGCTTGAAAAACCAGAAGTTTTACCAATGATTTTTGGGGGTTCATAAAAAATCGGCCACAATGCCGTACCCAGATTTCCTAAATTCTGAAAACGAAAATTGCTGAGCGAAACCTGATCGAATCGCTGAAAATTATCAGGAAGTGTATCCAGAAATTGCCCGGTAGTGTCGCCATACTTGATTTGCTTTTCAGTAAAAAAACTGGTGGTAAAGGGACCATATGGCGATTCCCTGCTCAATGAATCAATATCAATCTGAGCTTTTGTAAAGTAACTCCCCAGCAATAATGGAATAAGTACTAAGGCTTTTTTCAACAAAATATTTCTATAAACATAATAATCACGCTCACACATCAATCTGTAAAGCTTTTTGCACCTCCGCATCAAAAATATGGCCATTTTTTAAAAAATAGCATTCAATCGGTAAATAAAAAACGGGAACCTGCCTGATTTCCTGTCTGACGGATTCGGATAATAGTCTTACCCGGTCTTTTTCAGTGGTCAGCATAACCATATTTTCATTGCTAAATTGTTTGTAATGAGCAATCATCTCTTTTAAGTCATTCTTTCGGTAACTGTGATGGTCTTTAAATCTTTTATGAAACAAAAGATTATATTTCCGGCGAATGTATTGCACCAAGGGTCGGGGATGCGCTATTCCGGTGAACAAATACACATGATCGGCAAAGGGGAACCTGGCATCATCCAGTACCGGCTTGGGTTCAAGATACTTTACAGCCGTAAAAAAAACCGGGATTTCAGGTTTTGCATAGGGCTGAATTTTCACGGTTATTTTTTCCATTTCCTCCTCGCTTAAGGCTTCGGGACACTTGGTCACCACAATGATATCAGCTCTTTTTGCACCACTGCGCGGCTCCCTCAATCTGCCGGATGGCAATACCCAGTCTCTGTAAAATGGTTTTTTGCAGGCTGTTAACAAAATGTTAAGGCTTGGTTGTACTGTTCTGTGCTGGTAGGCATCATCCAGCAGTATCACCTGATTGGCGGGATATTTAAATAGTATTTCAGGAATAGCCAGGGCCCTTTCCTCGCCAACAGTCACGTTGACATGGCCTCCGTATTTCAGGTAAAACTGAAAAGGCTCATCCCCGATGCTGTCAGCATTATCCCCTTCCGAAGCTATTTTAAATCCTTTTGATTTTCTTCCATAACCACGGCTTAAGGTAGAAAGCCGCAGGCGCCCGCCCAGCAACCTGATCAGGTATTCAATCATAGGGCTTTTTCCAGTACCACCGACCGACAAATTACCCACCGCAATAACCGGATGATCAAAACGAAAGGATTTTTTGTATCCGATATCAAACAGGTGATTCCTAAACCACATTAACCCACCATAAATCAAGGCAAAAGGAGACAGTAATAATGCTAACAGGTGCATGAATTGAGCGGTTTAAGAAATAAAAATTATAAATTAGCATAAAGATGCAGGGCGCAAATTTCGTGAAATATGACTAAAATAAAAGACATAATCAATTATTTGGAAACCATAGCACCCCTGGGGTACCAGGAAAACTACGACAACGCCGGATTGATTACCGGGCGGAAAGATGAAAATGTTACCGGTATTCTGATTTGCCTGGATGCTCTGGAGGGGGTAATAGAAGAAGCCATACAAAAAAAGTGCAACCTTGTGATCGCCCACCACCCGATTATTTTTAAAGGGCTCAAAAAAATCAACGGTAAAAACTATGTTGAAAGAACCATCATCAAGGCCATCAAGCATGACATCGCCATTTACGCGTCACATACCAACCTGGACCATGTGCATGTGGGGGTGAACCGCAAAATTGCAGAAAAAATTGGCTTAATTGATTGGAAGATATTGGCGCCGAGGGCTGACACCTTGCGAAAGCTGGTCACTTTCGTTCCGGAGGCTAATTCAAAAGAAGTATTGGCTGCATTGAATCAGGCTGGTGCAGGCCAGATAGGCAACTATAAAAACTGTAGTTTCAGGGTAACAGGTACCGGTACTTTTGAACCTAACGAAGCTGCCAACCCGCATATTGGCGCGCGCAATCAACCGGAAGAGGTCGCCGAAAACCGGATAGAGATGATTTTTCCCGCAGTGAAGGGCCCTGAGGTGATGCAGGCTTTGAAAAATTCCCACCCCTATGAGGAAGTCGGCTATTACCTGCAAAATGTTGAAAACCAAAACCAGGAAGTCGGTGCAGGCATGATTGGCAGATTGGAAAAGCCCATGGAGGTCAAAAAATTCATGACCCATGTCAAAGAGCGTATGCAACTTTCCTGCATCAGGCATACCCGCATTGTCAACCAAAAGATAGGCAAGGTGGCGGTATGTGGTGGCTCCGGAAGTTTTCTTTTGCCCAAAGCCCTGCGGCAGGGGGCTGACGCCTATATTTCTGCCGATTTTAAATATCATGAATTTTTTGACGCAGAGGATAAATTGATCATTATGGATATCGGACACTACGAAAGTGAAGTTTTCACAAAAGAACTTATTTATGAGATTATAAGTAAAAAATTTACTAATATTGCAGTCGATTTTACAGAACAAATAACAAATCCGATTAGTTATTACTGACAATATGGACAATACGGTAGAAAAGAAACTATCATCACTTCTTAAACTTCAGCAAATAGATTCAAAATTAGACGAAATAAAAAAGGTCAGGGGGGCACTTCCCGAAGAAGTCGGTGATTTAGAGGACGAAGTAGAAGGATACGATACCAGGTTGCGGAAATTCAGCCAGGATTTAGAAAACCTGGAGAATGAGATCGAAAAAAACAAAAATGCCATAAAAGACTCAGAAAGGCTCATTCAAAAGTACAGTGAGCAACAGATGAATGTAAGAAACAACCGGGAATACGACGCTATTACCAAAGAAACCGAATTACAAACCCTGGAAATTCAAATCTCCGAAAAAAGGATCAAAGAATCATACGCTAAAATTGAAGATAAAAACCAGGAAATCGACGCTACTAAAGCGCTGATTGAGGAAAGGAAAAAGGATTTGGATAGTAAACGTCAGGAACTCGAACTGCTTATTTCGGAAAGCGAAGGAGAAGAACAGAAGCTGAGGGATTCGCGGGAGAAAGCCTCCAAAGATGTGGACGAAAGATTACTGAACTCTTACAATAAAATCAGGGACAACGCGCGTAATGGCCTCGCCGTAGTCGCTGTAAAAAGAGGGGCCTGCGGAGGTTGCTTCAACATTGTGCCACCACAGCGGCAGGCAGACATCAGGGAGAAAAAGAAAATTATTGTCTGCGAGCACTGCGGCAGGATTTTAGCCGATGTGGAAACAGAGGGGCTCGTAGAAGAAAAAAAGACAAAAAGATCCCGCAAAGCCAAATAATCAGGGAATAACACTGCGTTAAATTGATTCAAACTTACAGTGATAAAAATTTCAGGAGGGTGAACATATTCGTTCACCTTTTTTTATTCATCTTTGTGGCTGTTCCAGCCCATTGTAAACCTGAAAATCCGGGCGAATCCCTTAGGCTGGCTTATCAGCAGATACTCAACCTCCAGTTAATTAATGGAAAAAATACACTTTTTCAACTGTCTGCCGAAGACAAGGAACAGGCTTTTTTTCACTACCTGGACAATCTTTCCGAAATAATCGAGATATTGTTAAATGAAAATCAAGCCAATTACAAAAAATACAGGGATAACGAAAAAGCCCGGATTCAAAAGCTGGAGGAATTATCTTCAGACGATCCCTATAAATTGTATGTAATAAGTGAAATTAAGTTGCAGTGGGCTTTTGTAAAATTGAAATTCGATGACGCTCTTTCGGCCGGATGGTCTATCAAGCAGGCTTACAGGCTGGCGAGGGAAAACATGGAAAAATTTCCCGGTTTTACCCCAAACTACAAAACCCAGGGTACCTTAAACCTGCTAATCGGTGCTGTTCCCCATAAATATCAATGGCTCCTTGACTTGTTCGGATTAAAAGGAAGTATCGATGAAGGGATACAACTTCTCTCACAGGTTGAAGAAAAAAACAATCTTTTCAGTCTGGAAGCATCCATACTGAAATGTTTGGCCGGTGTTTATATTTTGCAGGATAAAAGCCTGGTACAATCATTTAGTGAAGTCTATGCAACCTTTCCAGATAACCTTTTGGTAAAGTTTGCTTACGCGGCGGTCAGTTTCAAAAGCAATCAAAGCGAAAAAGCCCTGAAGATCATCCGGGAAAGCGAGAAAATGGTACAGGATTATGCCCGTATTCATTATTTCGATTATTTAAAAGCCAAAATATTACTCCAGAAAAAATCCTATACACTGGCAGCTTATTACTTTGACCGGTTCATTTCCGGATATAAGGGTGACAATAACATTAAAGATGCCTGGTTCCAACTGTTTTTGTGCTATTGGCTCAATAACCGGCAGGAAAAAGCCAGGAAAATGTATGAAATTGCCAAGGTCGAGGGTGCCCCTGTTTCAACAGCCGATAAATATGCCGGGAGGCTTCTTAAAAACAATGAGTTCCCACACGTACAGATCATGCAAATCCGTCTCGCTACCGACGGGGGCTATTATGATCTTGCCGAAGCATTGATAAACAGTCTGTCTGCCAGTCGACTCGATACCCATAAAAATAAAACTGAGTTGGTCTACCGGAAAGCCCGGTTGTTACATTTGCAGGGAAAATTACCGGAAGCCAGTCAGCAATACAGGAAAACCATCGGCATGACCCAAAAAGAACCTTGGTATTTTGCACCCAGTGCTGCCCTGCAACTCGGCCACATATACATAAAACAAAAAAATTACGCGTTGGCAGACAAGTATTTTCAAACTGTTTTAAACTTCCGTAATCATCCCTATAAGCAGAGTTTGGACCAACAGGCGAGATCGGCACTCCAAAGACTAAATGGTTTGGGGGATTGACAATGGACAATTTACAATGGATAATTGATAATTGACAATTATTAGAGGTTTTTTATTAAAATTTAATTGTCCATTGTCAACTTTCAATTGTCCATTAAAAAACTTTTTTGTATGAAAGGTTTTGAGGGGATTTTAAGAAAATACGATTTCTCCGAATAGAATAGGTGATTTTCTTAAGTAAACTTGCTTATTTTTTGGGGTTTTGACGTAAAATTAAAATTAAATTTGGCTAAAGGGGATAATTTTCATGCTGTAAATACTGATAATGAACTAGTTATGAAAAATAAATAACCATGAAATGAAACATTTTATTTAAATTTTCATTTATATTATTAGAGAACTTTTGTATCTTTGCGCCCTTATAACGGGTTGTAAATTGTTTGAATTAAAAGGTTAAAATATTTTGTTGGGTCTCAAAGGAACAAAAAAAAATAAAAAATGTTATCACCTTTAGAGGTTTTTTTGCATTTACACAAGTAGATAAGACAAATTAAAATCACGCATTAACAGCATAACCACAAGATAAATTCGTTATATATAGGTTTTACAAGTTTAATTCAATCGACTTAAATCTTGTAAACCATTAAATTGTTAAGATACTATAAGAGTTCCTAAATCATCATAAAAGTTAACTGAATGAGACAATTAAAAATCACACAATCAATTACAAACAGGGACAGCCAGACTTTGGAGAAATACTTCAATGATATTTCTAAAGTGGATCTGTTGACTTTGGAAGAAGAAGTCGATTTGGCAAGGAGGATAAGAGAAGGGGACGAAGTTGCTTTGGAAAAGTTAACTAAAGCGAACCTGCGATTTGTGGTTTCGGTTGCTAAGCAGTACCAAAATAGTAGAATACCATTGAATGATCTTATCAATGAAGGCAATTTAGGTTTGGTTAAAGCTGCAAAAAAGTTCGATGAGACCAGAGGTTTTAAATTTATCTCTTACGCCGTTTGGTGGATCAGACAATCCATCATGCAGGCACTTGCCGACCAGTCAAGACTAGTCAGACTTCCATTAAATAAAATAGGTTCATTATCAAAAATAAATAATGCTGCTGCAATTATAGAGCAGGAATACGAAAGAGAACCTACTGCGGAGGAGTTGGCAGAATTTCTTGACATTACGGTTGACGAAGTAAAAAACACCATGGATTCATCCACCAAGCAAATTTCAGTGGATGCTCCTTTCGTAGAAGGGGAAAGCAATTCATTGCTCGATGTGCTTGAAAATGAAGAGGCCGAGAGTGTAGATGAGGAACTAGCGTACAGAGACTCTCTGAAAGTAGAAATAGAAAGAATTTTAACAATTCTTTCAGAACGCGAAAGAGAAGTTGTCAAGCGCTTTTTTGGGATCGGTTATGAGTCCAAATCATCGTTGGAAGAAATTGGCGATGATCTGGGACTGACCCGTGAGCGTGTACGACAAATTAAGGACAAGGCCATTCGAAAATTAAGTTCGAATTCGAATATTAATCTTTTAATCCCTTATCTGGGATAAAAGTTAAATCATACAGGAATTTTAAGCCCTGACACTCGAGGTCAGGGCTTTTTTTATGCGCGTTCCTAAAACCAGCTTCCCAAACAAGCGTCAAATTTTACGATCACTTGCAGAAAGTTTTGATTATGTTTTCTTAATCAAAAACAAAGGTTAAATTAGGAAGCGGAATTTTTTTACATCTTTTAACTATAATAACAATCATAAATATGTCTGGAAAACTAAAAATGGGAATGGTAGGCGGTGGCGAGGGTTCTTTCATAGGCGCAGTTCATCGAATGGCTGCCAATCTTGACGGCGAAATATCCCTGGTTTGCGGTGCTTTCAGTAGCTCTGCGGAAAAATCCAAAAGGTCTGGCGAAGCTTTATACCTGGAGCCAGGCAGGATATATGGCAGTTATGAGGAAATGATCACGACAGAAAAGACCCTTCCGGAAGAAGAGCGCATGGACTTTGTTTCCATTGTCACACCAAACCACATGCATTTTGGTCCCGCTAAAATGGCCCTTGAAAATGGTTTCCATGTGATCTGTGATAAACCGGTAGCTTTTTCACTAGAGGAAGCCAAAGCACTTAAGGAATTGGTTGACCGGACAGGATTGGTTTTTGCACTCACTCATAATTATACGGGTTACCCCATGGTTAAAGAAGCCCGGGCTATGATTAAGGAGGGAAAGCTGGGCAAAATACGTAAAGTAGTGGCCGAATATCCGCAGGGGTGGTTGTCTACCAAACTTGAAGACACTGACTCCAAACAGGCCGGTTGGCGAACCGACCCTTCCAGATCAGGGATCGCAGGATGTATGGGAGATATTGGAACACATGCCGAAAATCTTGCTGAGTACATCACTGGCCTGAAAATGAAAGCGCTAAGTGCCGATCTTACCATCTTTGTGGATGGCAGGTTGCTGGATGACGATGGTAGTGTCCTGATCCGGTTCGATAATGGTGCAAAGGGTATCCTCTTTGCCAGTCAGATCGCAGCAGGCGAAGAAAATGAGTTAAAAATAAGAGTTTACGGAGAAAAAGGCGGGTTGGAATGGCTGCAGTCCGATCCCAATACCCTGACGCTAAAATGGTTAGACCAACCCCGGCAGGTGCTCAGAACAGGAGGCAACTACACTTACTACTCAGAAGCCGCCCGGAAGGCCAGCAGGCTGCCTTCCGGACATCCTGAAGGTTACCTGGAAGCATTTGCCAACATCTACCTCAACTTTGCCAATGCCGTACGGGCCCACCGGAATAATCAAACCCTGGCAGAGGTTGACCGCGATTTTCCTGCCATTGAAGATGGCTTACGTGGCATGATGTTCATCGAAACCGTAGTAGCATCCAGCAAGCAAAACAGCAAGTGGCTGGAATTTGGGACAGTTTAACCGGATATGGAATATGTTTAAATGATTTAACCTTATACATAAATATGAAAACAATGAAAGGCCCGGCTATTTTTTTAGCCCAGTTTTTAGGTGATGACCCACCTTTTAATAACCTGAAAAATATTTGTGAATGGGCCGCTGGTTTAGGCTTCAAAGGCGTTCAGATCCCTACCTGGGATAGCCGGGTCATCGACCTGCAGCAAGCAGCCGAAAGTAAAACCTATGCGGACGAAATACAGGGAGTCGTAAAGGAAGCCGGTTTAACCATTACTGAATTATCAACCCATCTGCAGGGACAATTGGTGGCTGTACATCCGGCTTACAACGAACTATTCGATGGGTTTGCGCCCAAATCGTTAAGCGGAGATTCAAAAGGAAAAACCGCCTGGGCTGTACAACAACTGAAATATGCCGCTCAGGCCAGCAGTAATTTTGGTCTGAATGCCCATGCCACATTTTCAGGGGCTTTGTTATGGCATACTATGTATCCCTGGCCACAAAGAACCCCTGGCCTTGTAGAAACCGGTTTTAAAGAACTGGCAAAAAGATGGAAGCCTATTCTCGATGAATTTGACAGTCATGGTGTGGACGTCTGCTACGAAATTCATCCCGGTGAAGATTTGCACGACGGTGTGTCATTTGAGCGATTCCTGGAAGCAACCAATCATCACCCCAGGGCCAACCTGCTGTACGACCCCAGCCATTTTGTATTGCAACAACTGGATTACCTCCAATATATCGACCTATACCACGATTACATCAAAATGTTCCACGTTAAAGATGCTGAATTTAACCCTACAGGCAGATCAGGCGTTTATGGAGGCTATCAGGACTGGATAGACCGCCCGGGAAGATTCCGCTCACTGGGAGACGGGCAGGTGGATTTTATGGGTATATTTTCCAAACTGGCCCAATATGACTTTGACGGCTGGGCGGTAATGGAATGGGAATGTTGCCTCAAGCACCCCGAAGATGGCGCCAGGGAAGGGGCCATTTTCATTGAAGAACATATAATTCGCGTGACCGATAAAGCATTCGATGACTTTGCCGGAGCTGGCTCTGATGAAGTCTTAAATAAAAAAATATTAGGCATCGATTAAAGCCACCTGGTTTTATTCGAAAAGTGGGAAGCCCTGGCAGGGTTTCCCTCTTTTTGTTTTTAGACCCGGTATCTAACGATTTCCACCTGAACATTACACAAATCTGATTATGGAAGTCTTTACGGCATATTACCGTGATATTAAAGCTAGCTTTGTAAAGCTATTAGTTAATAATCCCATGTTAAATCAATGCCTGTGTCATCATTATATGATAAAGTATTCAGTTTTAACAGTATAAAACTCCTTATTCGATTACTATTTGCTACGTTTTATTTAGTCTTGCCCGTAGATACGTCCAATGGGCAATCCAGGACTTTTCGTTTTCCGGACGGTGTTACTGATTTGGATTATGATCCCTATACCATCGTAGTTAAATTAGCCCCATATTCCTCCAGGGGTGGTACCAGCTCACCGGGCATCGCCCGGTTGTCAGCCATGATCGGAGCCAGTAAATTCAAAAAGGCGATACCCAACCCGGCAAACTACCGACAAAAATCAGTCAACCACCGAAATGAGCTGTCAGAAATATATAAGATTACCATCAAAGATACAGAAAACCTGGAGGCTAAAATCAATCAGCTTCTGGCACAGCCAAATGTGCTCTACGCTGAGCCTTACTACCTTCCGAAGCCTCTTTTTGTACCGAATGACCCTGCTGCCGCAGGGAGTGGTAATCAAACCTATCTGTCCATCATCCGCGCTTATGAAGCATGGGAATTTGAAAAAGGGGATTCCACCGTTGTAATCGGCATACTGGATACAGGTGTCGATGTAAATCACGAAGACCTGGCAGACAACATTTATTATAATTTAAACGACCCCATCAATGGCATCGATGATGACGGAGATGGTTACGTGGATAATTACCACGGCTGGGATTTTGCCAACAACGACAATGACCCTTCGGCAGATTTTAGCCAGCATGGTACATCAGTGGCCGGGATCAGTGCAGCCAGGACCGACAATGGGAAAGGCATTGCGGGCGTTGGCTTCAAAAGTAAATTTTTACCTGTTAAGATATTTGATTCAGAAAATAACGTGTTTAACAATGGTTATGAGGCTATCCTTTATGCAGTCCAACAAGGCTGTAAAGTTGTAAATCTCTCCTGGGGAAGTGTTAACTCATTTTCCAACTTCGCCCAGGATATCATTAACTTTGCCGTATTGGAAATGGATGTGGTTGTGGTTGCCGCTGCCGGAAATACCAACGCAGATCTCCATTTTTACCCAGCCTCTTACGAAAACGTGCTTTCGGTAGGAGCCTCAAATAACAATGACCAAAAAGCCGGTTTTGCCACATACAGCCATTTTATTGATGTCATGGCGCCTGGTGCGGGTGAATACACCACCAAGAATGGCAATGCCTATGGCAATGCGACGGGTTCATCCTTTGCCTCACCCATGGTAGCAGGAATTGCTGCCCTGGTAAGATCGCGGTATCCCGGTTTAAACGCCAGGCAGGTGATGGAAAAAATTCGCATGACTGCAGACAATATCTACACGATACCAGGCAATGAAAGCTACCTTGAAAAACTCGGCCGGGGCCGTGTCAACGCACAAAGTGCTATTGCACCTGATAATAAACCGGCCATAAGAATGACCGACCTGGTCTATAGCAACAATGTGGGCCCATATGCCACCGCCGGGGATGTGGTCAGCATTACCATGGGTTTTATCAACATACTGAACGCCACCACCAACGCAGAGGCTACGCTTAGTTGCACTTCACCATTTGTCACAATCATTGAAGATAGTTTCAATATCGGCAATCTCACTGCTATGAAACAGAAAAGCAATATCGACGCTCCCTTTATCATATCCCTGGCTCCGGAAACACCGGCGAATGAAATCTTAACCTTCCGCATTGGATATAAAGATATAAACTATACAGATTATCAATATTTTGAGCTGGTAGTCAATCCTGACTACATTAACCTGGATAATGGAAAAATTCTGTTAACGGTTGCCGGTAATGGAAACCTCGCCTATGCGGACAGCCACCTCGATACTGGCAGCGGGTTAATTTTTAAAGGCAAAAGAATACTGGACCACATGGGTATTGCTTTTGGCTCAGTTGCGGGAAAAGTCGTTGATAACATCATTTATGACCTGGGGTCGGGCCAAAAAAACGCAGACTTTAACCCTGTCGAATCCCTGCAATTCATCAGTAACTCCATGGCCCCCATCGATGTGCGGTCGACCTTTGCAGACAGTAATACACCTGATCGGATGGGGTTAAGGATCACTCAAAAGCTGCTAGGCTCCGGGGCGGACTCTGCCAACAGTTTTATCATCATCGAATATAGAATTACCAACCTGAGTGGTAACGATTTACCTGCATTATACACCGGCATCTATGCCGACTGGGACGTGGGCCAATACACCACCAATACCGCGGCCTGGGATCCACTTCACAAACTTGGATATATCCATGAGACTACTGAAAACAATCAATTTGCGGGTATCGCTCTAATCAGCGGGCATGCAGCCATTTATAACGCGATCGACCTGGCTGATGAAAATGGAAATAGTGCCGATTATAACGGCATACTGGCCAAATCAGACAAACATAACCTACTGACTACCAGCGCAAGTGAGGTGGCTGGCGTAATCGGTGCAGGAAATGATGTGGCACAGTTTTTATCGGGAAAAACGCTTCAGCTCAAAAATAACCACAGCACCAAAGTGGCTTTTGTTATCGCCATAGAAGAGAGTCTGTCCGCATTGCAAAATGCCGTCACCATGGCAACTGATTTTTACGCGGATTACCTGCAAAACCCTCCTGTTTCGGAAAGTTTCAATATCTGCAGGGATGAAAGCATCGATATCGATCCCTCTGCCGGGATCAACTACAGGTTTTATGCAGATGCCGACACGACCCAGTTGTTGGGACAAGGAGAGTTTTACTCCACCGATGCATTAACCGAAGATCAATCATACTACGTCGTTAACACCGATGAAGCCTACAAAGGCGACATAGAACAAATAAAAGTAGTGATTAAAGAGCCCATGGCTGATTTCCAAATGAGTGTTGACACTGTTTTTATCGATGAAAGCGCCCAGACTACTGTTCAGTTCACAGATTTGACACAGGAAGGTATCCGTTGGGATTGGGATTTTGGCAATGGTTTTTTTAGTAAGGCACAAAATCCGATGATCAACTTTGTAGAAAAGGGAGTTTTCAATGTGAAGTTAGCAGTGAAAACGGTTACAGGCTGTATGGATTCTGCCGAAAAAAAATTAGTGGTTGTGGTACGGGGTCCACGGCCCGATATCCCTGATGATCAGATTTGCCCCGATGATCCGGTCATATTACAGGCTAACAATGCTACCGACCTCATCCTGTATCATGACAAAAACCTTACTGTTCCTGTTGCGAACGGAAGTGCCATTACAGTAGCAGGACTGAAAAAAGATACCGTATTATATATATCCAATAAAGACTCCCTTTATGAAAGTCTACCGGCAAGGGTAGCTATCGACGTTTCAGAGATAAGTGCGGCATTTGACTATTATATCGACTCGCTCGAATTCAATCAAAAGACAAGCCTGGTTTTCAATAGTATAAGCCCGGATGCCAGCACCTGGGCATGGTACACCGGTCAAAACCTGACAAGTGTCGATCAGCAATTCAAGATACTGCCTTCGACAGAAGCCAATATCACTGTCGCGTTGATCACCGGGAATTCCCAGGGCTGTCAGGATTCAACCGGACAGGTAATCTCCATCAAAAAAAGCCCCCGGCCTCTGAGCAGGGAGTTTAAGTTTTGTGCAGGAACTGCCGCTGTCCTGAACCTGCAAAATAAAAGTTTCTATAATTTTTATGAAGATGAAGGCCTTACCCGGATCATAGGCAAGGGCAACAGCCTCGATCTCGGTAATCTGACTTCCTCAAAAACCATTTATTATACGAATCTCGACTCACTGCTTGAAAGCGAATCCAATACAATTGAAGCCCGGGTTATCGACAAATTCGCCAATTTCAGTCTTGAAAACGAAAACATATACCTGGGTCTGAACAATGAAGTGGTATTAAGCGACCTCTCACCATCCTCCGTAAGCCGCCAATGGTTCCTGGACCACCTGCCTGTTTCCTCTGATTCTTCTTTCTCACAGCGCTTCGATGCTTCCGGGAATTACGTAATCAAACTGGTGACAGCAAATAATATTGGATGTATTGACAGCCTCGAAAAATCACTTAGCGTAATCCTGGTAACCGGTCTGGATGACTTTTCTCCTGACAAGATTAACTTCATCTACCCTATTCCATCCTTCGGCGCCATTTTCATCAACACCAAAGATTTACCCGAAAATACATATAACCTGCAGCTATTCGATCGACTGGGAAAAACGGTCCTTAGAAAAAAGTATACCTCGTATGAAATCAAAAATGGAATAAACCTTCAAAATTTACATCCCGGTATTTACTACCTGGTATTAAACAGCAAAAACTACCGCTATTCCCCACAAAAACTAATTTTAAAGTAACTACCGAACGGTCTCGAGTTGCTCACTTTGTTAGGGCAATACACTGCAAATCAAATTACGGCTCGCCAGCTAAAGATCTTAAAATTGACAATTTACAATTGACAGTTGACAATTATTGGAGTTTTTTTATTAAAACTTAATTGTCCATTGAAGCCGTGTAAAAACAACATTGTGGCAAACATTAGCCAAATTAAATGCTGTTTTAGTTAATTGAAGGAAAAAATAAATAATATATGGTGATTTTATCGACTTTCCTTAAAATAATATTTTGAGGAAAGTTTTCAGCGTTTCGTTTTCACACAGCCTGAATTGACAGTTAACAATTATTAGAGTTTTTCTATTAAAACTCAATTGTCAATTGTCAATTATATGTAGGTTACTGGCCGGCTAATTTACCACCCTGATACAGATTTCCGTTTCATATATTGCATCAAAGTATAAGCAATAAAAAAACCGGATAATGACCCTTCAAATGCAATCAGGAAGGCGAGTAAATAAGGGTTTAAGTGATAGCCAAACATTTCATTGGCCCTGATGGTTTCCATAAAGGCCGGGTCCAGTTTCAGGTAGAAAAAAATAAAAAGTGCGAAAGGAACGACACTTACGACCGTTGTTCTTATTCCAAGACCCAAACCGTTGAAATAGGCCAAACCTTCACTGTGAGACTTCTTGTATTCCCGGAAGGCCAGCCAGACACCGCCTACCATGATCAGGAAATTTAAACTGCGTAATTCCACAATATGCACTAAACCAACTCCTTTCATCAGGAAAAAATAAGCAACCAGCCCGCCAAAGGCAATAAGGCCATTTTTGACGGCAATGTATTCGATAGAAGATTTATCTTTTAACATGACTGACAGGTTTTTAAGGCTTTTATTTATAACAAGTTAAGAAAAATCCTGGTTCCATACCATGGGGCTCATGAAACTACCGATGAAATATCAATCCGAAAGGATCGTAAACCCAAAATCGAAGCAGCGTTGTAATCATCGGTAAATCAAAGTATTCCAGCCTGACGTAAAGCATAAAAATGCCAGTTTTATTACATTGAGGACAACCAACAAATACTTCTTCTACAAAAAATAAGCTCTCAAATTTGTGATAGTTTTTTACCATAAAATCCTATAAAAGACAAAATAGGGCATAATCTATTTAACTGATCTCAACTTTCTTCTTTGGCCGCCTGGAATCAGGCGTTCAAAATTCTTGAATTCTATAAATTTTGGTACAGGTGTTTTTTTTCAAAATTTAGTCCGCGTTAAATTCAAAATTGAGATGATAACTTTAAAAAGTTTTTATGATCATAAATAATTTGGAGTATAATAATGAAGAAAATTATCAAAAAATTTGGATTTCTGGTAGCTGTTTTTGCCGTAATCTCCTGTGATGACGACATTGCAGAAATCAATATTAACAGTGACTTGACAGAACAAATTGCTGTCAACGCTACGGAAGCTAACCAAAACATTGCCTATGAGACAACCATAGATGCAAAAAGCGACAGTGATATTCTGGAAAACCTTGAAAAGATTAAAGAATATCAAATTGAGTCCGTGACTTTCAGGGTAACTGATTACCAAGGACCCGAAACCGCCAATCTGTCGGGAGCACTGAGTGTAGGTAATGCGTCGACCACATTTTCGGCTGATATCCCTAGTCTCAACATCAAGCTCTTTGCCGAGGAGGATTAT
The DNA here is from genome assembly GCF_056858335.1 of Agaribacillus sp. DX54. Taxonomy (NCBI): domain Bacteria; kingdom Pseudomonadati; phylum Bacteroidota; class Cytophagia; order Cytophagales; family Splendidivirgaceae; genus Agaribacillus; species Agaribacillus sp. DX54. The sequence goes on along the minus strand of NZ_JBXEQE010000001.1, from coordinate 288,012 downwards.
ACAATTTCCTTAAGCGAAGAGCAGTTAGATGCGTTAGAAAAGATTTTGCTGGATTCAAACCAGTTAAAAATCAATTTCTCAGGCTCCGTTTCAGAAGCTCCGCTAAGCTTTATCTTAAATGTAACTGTCAAAACCAAAGTTACGGTCGAGGCAGTCTAACGGCTTTAAAAGATAAATTTATAAATTGCTTGCTAATTTGTTTTGGAGGGTTAAGTTGTTTAATCCTCCTTTTTTTATTTTCTGTTCTTTAACTTAGTAATACCGAATTCTTTTCAGATATTCGCACATCAGTTAGAGACTTTTGAAATGATTGTCATCATTGCCGGAACGAATCGGAAAAATTCAAAAACCCGGGTTATCTCAAAAATATACCAGGGTATCTTGTCAAAGTTGGGAGAAGAAAGTATCATTTTGGATCTGGCGAATGTACCTTCCGATTTCATTGTCTCGGCGTTATATGAAAACTCAGGGAAGAACGCCGACTTTAACAAATACAGACAGGTTATTGAAAATTGTTCAAAATTTGTATTCATTGTTCCGGAGTACAATGGTTCATTCCCAGGTGTTCTCAAGGCCTTCATAGACGGTCTTAAATACCCCGATAGTTTTACTGACAAAAAATGTGCCCTGGTAGGCATTTCTTCCGGAACCCAGGGCGGAGGGCTGGCAGTCAGTCATCTTACCGATATCTTTAATTACTGTGGTATGCATGTTTTGGCCCTTAAACCTAAACTGGCAAGAATCGAAGCCAACACCTCCAACGGTCGCATTACCAATAACCTGTACCGGGAGTTGCTGGAAAACCAGGCCAGGCAAATAATTGATTTTTAAGGTAAGGCTAAACCAAATACCATTTGAAATCGCCCCCACCGAACAAAGAAGGCTATCACCCCTTCATTTACCGCTAATCCGGCCGGTCGTGGAGATATGAGTTGTTTTTAGACAACTGAAAGTCATCATCCAGATTATACCTGGATATGTTCTTTTCAGATGAATGGGGAATATTTTGCAACCTGACCTTTTTTCTTTCATAAGCAGGCACTTCCAGCAGATTTTTGAATTTTTCAGTACTGATAGAGGTGTTATTGCTGGCCCTCAATTCCATAGAACGCCTTTTTCCTTCCATGATCAGCCGCTCTTTTTTATAGAAAAACTCATTACTGGAGTCAGCAGGGATGTCCAGCCTCTCGTAACCCTTTGACTCCAGGCCTTTAGTTACTTCTTTATCAATTTTGTCCTCGAGCGAATAACGAATCGGACGGTCATTCTCTGACTCATCCGAAACCTGAAGGCGAGACCCATCGATACTTTCGGGCTCTTCTCCGGAAACTTCAAAGCTGCTACCTGTGAATCCGTAATTTATCTTGTTATCCTGTGGTTTTTCATGGGGGCTGTTGACACGGATAGTATCATCTTCGAACAACTCGATTTGCTTATTTGACTCGAGGTCGATGACTTTTTTCCGGTCTTCATCCCTGTTGAAACGGTTATGGTCATGCATAAACCCCGTGGCTATTACGGTGACCCTGATGCCATCGCCAAGATCGGGGTCGTTGCCGTGGCCGAAGATCATCTGCGCATCGTCACCCGCTTTTTCCTGGATGTAATTGGTGATCTCAGAAAGCTCGTCCATCTGCAGTTCTGCTTCCTCTCCGGAAATAATTGAAAGCAGGATTTTCTGCGCGCCGGTAATGTCTTTATTGTCCAGTAATGGAGAGGAAATAGCCTTTTCAGCGGCTTTCAGGGCCCTGTTTTCACCTTCGGTCTGAGCAGAACCCATGATGGCGGCACCCGAGTCCTTCATGGTCGTTTTGACATCTTCAAAATCGACATTCACATAGCCTTCTACCGTGATGATTTCAGCTATTCCTTTGGCCGCGGTCAATAAAACGTTATCTGCTTGCGAAAAAGCCTGGGTAATAGATAAATTGCCGTAAACTTCTCTCAGATTATCGTTAAGAATAACCAGTACCGTGTCACAGGTTTCTTTTAATTCTTTGATACCCTGCTCAGCCTGACGCATCTTTTTGGGGCCTTCGAAAGCAAAAGGTGCTGTTACTATACCTACGGTAAGAATTTCAAGTTCTTTGGCCACCCTGGCGATAACCGGGGCGGCTCCTGTTCCGGTGCCACCGCCCATTCCTGCGGTAATAAACACCATCTTTGTGTCATTACTCAACAATTCCCTTATGTCTTCCTTGCTTTCAAGGGCAGCATTTTTTCCAACTTCAGGATTAGCACCGGCCCCAAGACCTTCGGTAAGATTTACTCCCAACTGAAGCTTGTTAGGAATAGGACTGCCTTTGAGGGATTGGGCGTCCGTATTACAAACTATAAACTCTACATCTTTAATCCCCTGATTATACATGTGGTTAACAGCATTGCTACCACCTCCTCCTACACCAATTACCTTGATAATTGATTTATGATGCTTGGGAATATCGAATTTATACATATTTTCTGACATGACGATTTCCTGTTTAGGGTTTACAAATTTTAAATTCCAAAGAATTTAATTTCATTAGCGTGTTTTGGTTATAATAATTCTTGAGCTATAGATTATTCATTCAGGGTTTAATATCCGTCCCTGTCATCGAGGTCATCAATTAACAGTCCCTTGGTACGATTTAAAATATTCTGAAAGAAGCTTCCTCCCCTGTCGACTATTTTACTCGCAGGTGTTTTGGGGGAAGACGCCTTGACTTCGTTGTACCGGTTGTCCCTTTCATCCAGTGCCCTGAATCCTGACAAAACCAATCCGACAGAAGTAGCATACATGGGACTTTTAACGGCTTCGATTTTACATTTTCCCAGGTGCTCGTTCGGATGACCAATCCTGACGTCCATTCCGGTCATGTATTCAAATAATTGTTTCAGGGATTGAAGTTGTGAGCCACCACCGGTAATGACAATGCCACCGGCAAGTTTGCTCTCGTAACCCGAGGTAATGATTTCGGCGTGAACCAGTTCAATAATTTCTGACATTCTGGCTTCGATGATATGGGCGAGGTTTCGTACCGAAATCTCTTTAGGAGGCCGGTTGCGCAACCCGGGGATGGAAACAATCTGGTTTACCTCAGCCGTTTCAGCGATGGCTTTGCCAAATTTGGTTTTCAGCAATTCTGCCTGATGTTGCAGTATGTAACAGCCCTGCTTAATATCAGAGGTCAATATATTTCCACCAAAAGGGATAACCGCGGTATGCCGGATTAGATTATCCTGAAAAATCGCGATATCGGTTGTTCCGCCCCCGATATCTACCAGGCAAATACCCGCTTCCTTCTCTTCCTCGCTTAATACGGACAGGCTGGATGCCAAAGGTTCCAGAATTAAATTATCAATTTCCAACCCCGCCCTTCGCACGCATTTGTTTACATTATTGATCGCATTGGTCTGGGCGGTAATAATGTGAAAGTCCGCTTCCAGGCGTACCCCGGACATGCCAACCGGGTCGATAATACCTTCTTCGTAGTCCACGATGTAATCCTGGGGCATTACATGAATGATTTCACTTCCGGGGGGAATGACTATCCGGTGCATATCGTTTGTCAACCGCTTCACATCCTCGATATTGATCTCACCATCTTTTGAGTCCCTGGTGATGCTACCATGATGAATGCTGCTTTTGATATGCTGCCCGGCGATGCCCACGTTAACCACTCCGATATCGATACCGGCCATTTCCTCTGCCTCTTTTACCGCCTGCTCAATCGCACTGACGGTTTTGTCGATATTGGTAACAATACCTCTGATTACACCATCCGAAACTGCTTTGCCCATGCCGAGAACCTCTAATTTCCCAAATTCATTTTTCCTCCCCACAATGGCACATATCTTCGTAGTCCCGATGTCTAATCCGACAATGATTTGTTCTTGTTGCATAGCTCAATAATTATTCACAAACAATTTGGTTATTATATTTGATATTGACTCTTTTATAATGATTCCATCCCTTTTGTGGCAGAATCTTTTTAAAGAATATTTTTAGATTTCTGAATTTTACGTCGTAATCCTCAGGGGTTCCAAAGCTTATTACCTGCCTTCCCACCTGTGGATAAATGGTAATTTCATTGTTTTTATCAATTGCTAACTGTGCGACCTGTGCCTTCCAGAATGGGTGCTGATCTATGTATTGCAACACCTCAAGCAACGATCCGTTTTCTTCACCGGCAATCAGGCCTTCTTTCACGATGTCATCCACATTTTCACCACTCACCAGCATCACCCGGGCCGTGTACCTTTCCGATGTAGGCAGGATTACCCCCGCTTTACTGATGTAGCCATCGGGCCCTGTATGCCTGATCACCCGGGCGATGGGCCGGCGTTGTGTGATATTGACAATCAACGCCCCTTTCAGATCTTTATAAACATCCACATTTTTTATAAAAAGATTGGTTTTAATGCGTTCCTCTATCTCCTTCAAATCAACCTCACTCATGGCCTGGCCGATGATGTTAATCGTGTTATCGTTAGTAATCAGTTTGTGAATATCACCGCGATCTACAAAAAAGTTGTCAGACTGCTGCTCAACACTGATGACTATTTGCCGAACAAACTTATCACCATGATTCTTTTCAACAAGGCCAATCAATAAAAAGATTACCAGGCACGAAAAGACGACTTTATAGATGGTTTTTATTTTTAACTTATTCAACATTTTCATCCGGATTTAACACTTGTTTTAAAGGCCCAACCAATTGATCTATGTCACCGGCCCCAATCGTCGCCAACACCTCCGGTTCCACGGCTTTAATCTTATCCAGCACATTCGCGGCGGTGCACTTTATTTTACTTTTTGACTTTATTTTATCGAATATTATATCAGCGGTCACACCCTCGATGGGTTGTTCCCTCGCCGGATATATATCCATTAAAAATACTTCATCCGCCAAGCTTAAACTTTCAGCAAATCCCTGTGCAAAATCACGGGTTCTGCTGTAAAGGTGGGGTTGAAATATCACCGTTAACTTTTTTTCCGGAAATATCGCCCTTACCGACCTGATAAAAGCCGCAATTTCGACAGGATGATGGGCATAATCGTCGATAAATACCAATTTATCATTTTTGATGATATACTCGAATCTCCTGCTAACACCGGCATAACTTTCAATCCCATGGCGAATATGCTCCTCACTTACCTCTAAAGACAGGGCTACGGATATGGCCGCTATCGCGTTCTCCAAATTATGGTAACCGGGGAACTTCAATTTCAAATCCTTAATTTGTCCTCCCGGCCAGTTAAAATCAAAAATAAAATCCCCTTCAACAATCCTGATCCTGTTGGCAAAGGTACGGGTACCATTGCACGCATAGGTACTGACTTTCAGGTTTGAGGCATGCCTGTCCAGTAAATACTCGGCAACCGACTCATTAATAAACAACTGTCCATCTTCTGCTATCTTTCTGATAAAGGCCTTAAATGAGTCATACATATTGGCCTCGTTATCATAGATATCAAGATGATCAGCATCAACGGATGTTATCACGGCAATATCCGGGTGAAGCGTTAGAAAGGAGCGATCATACTCGTCAGCCTCCACCACCACGATGTTTTCATCGTCTTTGTTGTCATTTAACAACAAATTCGATGCATAGTTAACGGCTATTCCCCCCAGGAAGGCGGAACTGCCAAGCCCGGCCACTTTTAAAAGGTGAGCAATCATAGAAGAAGTGGTGGTTTTTCCATGAGTGCCTGCTACGGCGACCGTGAATTTATTTTCTGTAATAATACCTAATACTTCTGATCTTTTTTTAAGATCATACCCCGAATTTTTAAGAAAATTTAATTCTTTATGTTCCTGCGGTATGGCCGGCGTATAGACCACCAGGGCATTCGGATTGAAGCCTCTCAATGCTGCAGGCAGTAAAGCAACATCATCTTCGAAATGAATTTCAATACCCTCCTCTATCAACTTACCGGTTAGTGGTGTGGGAGTCCTGTCATAACCCATTACTTTGATACTATGATGCTTAAACCACCTCGCCAGGGCACTCATACCAATGCCTCCGATGCCAATAAAATAAGCGATATGTATGTTTTTGATATTCAATTTATTAAGCTTAAAACTTCCCTGGCAATCATATCTGCCGCATCAGGCTTGGCAAGTTTTCCGATATGCGCTTTTAAAGACATCTGCCTGTCGTTATCATGGATCAGTTTTATGGTAGCTTCCACCAATGCCGATCTGGCATCTTTGTCTTTTATCAGCACTGCGGCACTTTTTTCGACCAATGCCTGGGCATTTTTGGTTTGGTGATCCTCGGCAACATTGGGTGACGGCACAAATATTACTGGTTTACCCACCATACACAACTCCGAAATGGAGAGCGCTCCGGCACGGCTTATGACGACGTCGGCGGCAGCATATGCCAGATCCATTTCCTTTAAAAACTCAAATATTCTGAAATTACTCAGATCATAGTTATGCACGCTTTCCTTTACTTCTTTGTAGTAAAACCGGCCGGTTTGCCAGATCACCTGAATACCGGCCTCAATAATTTGCTCAATTTCAGCGAGCAGGCTGTGGTTAATGGTGCGGGCCCCGTTGCTTCCGCCAATTATCAGAACTGTTTTTTGGATCGGCGAAAGATTAAAAAACCGCATGGCTTGTGCTCTTTTTTCGCCAGCATGAATAATATCCTTTCGTACCGGATTTCCTGTAATCACAATTTTGTCCTTTGGAAAGAACCTTTCCATGTGCTCATGAGCCACACAAATCCTGTCAACCCGTTTGGCCAACAACTTATTGGTAATACCCGGATAGGAATTTTGCTCCTGTATCAAGGCAGGAATTCCTTTGCCGGTGGCACGGTACAACAACGGACCACTGGCAAACCCGCCTACTCCTATGACGACATCGGGTTTAAAACTGTTAATGATTCTTCCCGATTTCAACAAACTTGAAATCAGCTTGAAAGGAAAAGACAAATTGTCAATTGTCAGCTTTCTCCGGATACCGCTGATCCACAAACCGATGATATCATACCCGGCTTCAGGCACTTTTTGCATTTCCATTCTACCCTTCGCCCCGACAAACAGTAATTTTATATCAGGACTCATGGCCTTCAAAGTATTGGCAATGGCAATAGCCGGGTAAATATGCCCTCCGGTGCCGCCTCCGCTGATAATAACCCGATATGGTCTGTTCTTTTCGATAACGTCGTTATTTTTATGTTATACCAACTGTGGTACTTTTTTCTTTTTCGATTTAAAAAGGTTTTCAGCATTTTCACCTCTGCTGACACTTAAGATGATGCCCAGAGAAACGCCGGTAAACAACAAAGAGGTTCCCCCCATACTCAAGAATGGCAAAGGCAGTCCTGTAATTGGGCCTAACCCAACAGCTACACCCATATTCACCATGGCCTGGAGCACAAGGGCAAAACTTAATCCCGCCGACAAAAGCCCTCCAAAGGGGCGCTCACTTTTGGCCGTAGTCACCATACCCCGGTATAGCAGGGCCAGGTACAAAAACACCACCAAAATCCCCCCTATCAGACCATATTCTTCCAAAATAATGGCATAGATGAAATCCGAATATGGATGAGGCAAAAAATTACGTTGATCACTTTGCCCGGGGCCTTTTCCGGTAATTCCTCCGGTAGCGATGGCGATATAGGATTGCCTGGCCTGAAAGGAAATTTCTGTGGGGCTCAGCCAATTCTCAAAACGGCTCGCAACGGTCTCTCCCCGTTCACCGATCTTAAAAGCGATAATGCCGCCCAAGATTCCCACCACAATCAGCATGAAGAGATATTTTACCGGCACACGGCCAATAAATAACAGCAACATGCAGGTCAAAAAAAGCAATGCCGCCGAGGAAAAGTTACTCAGGGCAATCAAGGTAATAATTACCCCACACCAGAGAAGGATTGGGATTAATGATTCCTTGAAATCAGCAATATTTTGCTGTCTTTTGGCCAGCATGCTGGCCAGGTTGATGATCAGTGCAAAGGTAGCAAAATCAGAAGGTTGAAACTGCTGATTGATCAGGGGAATTTCAATCCATCTTGTTGCCTCATTTAAATTTACCCCGGAAGACCAGGTATAAAATAACAACAGTGCGGCAACGATCAGGGCCAGCCTCGATATTTTTGCGTAGTATTTATAGTCGATACGGTGAGCTACCCACATCGCTGCGAGGCTAAGCATTACGAGTAACGATTGTTTGAACAGAAAGTATTCCGTATTACCACCATAGCTTTTATAGGCCAGCGTGCCGGTGGCGCTGTAAACCACAAGAATGCTCAGGATGGACAACGAAATGGCGATAAACCAGATGATGGGATCACCTTTCATATTATTTTCAATCCAACTTTTAATTGTATCTACCATGTCAAACTACTTCCCTTTTGTTCAAAATAAGTTTTGCAACTGCTTCTTTAAACTTCTCTCCTCTTTCCTCATAGTTTTTAAACAAATCAAAACTGGCGCAGGCAGGTGAGAGCAAAACCACGTCCCCGCTTCGGGCAAATTCAAAAGATTTTTTCACTGCATCGTACATATCGGTACTTTCCTGCAATTCTCTTACTTCGTGTTTAAAAGCCTCCTTTAATTTTTCATTATCGAGGCCGAGGCAAACCATGGCTTTGACATTTTTTTTGACAAGGGCTTTCAGTTGGCTGTAATCATTGCCTTTGTCCGTACCGCCGGCAATCCAAACGATCGGCTTGTCAAATGCCCCCAGGGCATAAAATACCGCGTCAACGTTAGTGGCTTTGGAGTCATTGATAAATGAGATGTTGTTGATATTGCCCACAGTCTCCAGCCGGTGACTCGCATTTCTGAAGCTTTTAAGTGCTTTTTTAATCAAGTCAACATCAGCCCCCGCGACTACGGCGGCAAGTACCGCTGCCATGGCATTGATATGGTTATGTTGACCGTAAACAGGGATATCGGCAGTGTTAATTTTAAAATTTTCAACAATACCGGTCCTGAATTCAAATTCACCGTTCCTTTTAAACGCTCCTTTTTCAAACGTTTCTGTTAAAGAGATGGGTAATACGGTGAGATCCGGCAGATGATTTTTTAGCCTGTTTTTGATGACATCATCATCATAAAAATAGACAAAATAGTCTTCGGGCAGCATATTATTGATAATACGGAACTTGGCGGCTGCATATTTATCAAAGTCATAATCATAGCGGTCGAGGTGGTCAGGCGTTATATTCAGCAGAATGGCCACATCGGATTTAAAGTCAAAAAGTGTGTCCAACTGGAAACTGCTTAATTCCAGCACATAAAAATCAAAACGGTCATTAATGACCTGCCGGGCCAGGCTATGCCCTACATTGCCGGCCAAACCTACTGAAAATCCTGCCTCTTTTAATAAATGGTAAAGCAGCAGGGTAGTGGTTGTTTTTCCGTTAGTACCTGTTACTGTCAGCATGCTGGCATCGGTGTATCTCGCCGCAAATTCCACCTCACCGATCACAGGTATCCCTTTAGCTTTTAACGCCGTTAAAATAGAGGCCGAATCAGGTATTCCCGGGCTTTTAATTACCTCATGGGCATTCATAATCAGCCCGGGGGTATGCTTTCCCTGCTCAAAATCAATATGGTGTTCCGACAAAACAGACGCATACCGGGGCTGAATGGCGCCATAGTCGGAAACAAACACCTCAAAGCCCTTTGCATGGGCCAATAATGCTGCTCCAACGCCACTTTCACCCGCTCCTAATATGACTATTCTTTTTTGCATCTGCTTTTCTAATGCGATATTATCTCAGTTTCAGGGTAGCCAATGTCAATATGGCCAATAAGATCCCTACTATCCAAAACCTTGTTACAATTTTTGATTCGTGGATTCCTTTCATCTGATAATGATGATGAAGGGGCGACATTTTAAATATTCTCTTGCCTTCACCATATTTCTTTTTAGTGTATTTAAAATAAGATACCTGCAAAATCACTGAAACCAGTTCAATCAGAAAAACCCCGCATAACATCGGGATCAGTAACTCCTTTCTGACACACAGAGCCAGCACAGCGATAACTCCACCCAAAGAAAGACTTCCGGTGTCTCCCATAAAAACCTGGGCGGGAAATGAATTATACCATAAAAAACCCACACAGGCCCCCACCAGCGCCGAGCAAAAGACTGTCAACTCTCCAAGGTCAGGGATATACATGATATTCAAATAATTACTAAAATCAAAACGGCCACTCAGGTAAGCAAAAATTGCCAATGTCAGTGCAATTATTGCTGTTGTACCTGCTGCCAGTCCATCTATCCCATCGGTGATATTGACTCCGTTGGAAACCGCTGTTACCACAAAAATAACTACTATCGTATAGGTAATCCATGTATAATGCTCATTGAGGAATGGCAGGATGTTTTTATAATCCAGTTCATTGTTTTTTAAAAATGGCAGTGTCGTGGTGGTCGACTTCATACTTTCATAGTTTCTGCCCAGATCCGGGTCTTGAAATTGTTCTCCCAGGTTGTTAAATACACCGATGACCACATCCTGGTGGAAAAACAATGTCAAGCCCACCAGCAGCCCCAGGGAAACCTGACCAAAAACTTTAAACTTGCCAGCCAGGCCACTCTTATCCTTTTTAAAAACTTTAATGTAATCATCCAGAAAGCCAATAAGTCCCAGCCAAAGCGTGGATACCAAAAGCAATATGATATAAATGTTTTCCACCTGGGCAAAAAGCAGGGTAGGAAACAAAATGGCGGCAATGATGATAATACCACCCATGGTCGGTGTTCCCTTTTTCTCCATTTGTCCTTCCAGCCCCAGATCCCTGATGCTTTCACCCACTTGCTTTTTTCTCAGCAGGTCTATTAACTTTTTACCAAAGACAACGGTAATCAACAAGGAAAGGACGGCAGCCATTCCTGCGCGAAAAGAAATGTACTGAAACACACCTGCTCCAAAGAGATCGAATTCGCGGTCCAGATAACTAAATAAATAGTAAAACATCCTTATTTTTTATGCTATTGTAAGGTTTCTCCTAATATTTGTTTATCATCAAAGGGTGTTCGCACACCTTTAATTTCCTGGTAATTTTCATGTCCTTTTCCGGCTACCAATATTATGTCATTTTTACCTGCAAGCAGGGCGGCTGTTTTAATGGCCTCCTTCCGGTCAGGAATCACCAGTGTTTTTTTGTATTGGCTGGGACTTACCCCTTTTTGCATATCCTTAATAATCGATAATGGATCCTCATCCCTCGGATTGTCGGAAGTGAAAATCACTTTATCGCTAAACCGGCAGGCAACTTCGGCCATTAACGGTCTTTTTTTCTTGTCGCGGTTGCCCCCACAGCCTACCACTGTTATCAGTTGTTCATTACCGGTACGGAATTCCCGGATAGTGGACAGCACTTTTTCCAGGGCATCCGGTGTATGGGCGTAATCGACAATGGCAGCAATATTTCTTGGGTTTTCAATGAGTTCAAATCTTCCCGGGGCAGTGGACAGATTCGACAAAATTGTGAGGATTTCATCTTCACTTTCTCCCAAAAGAATGGCTGACGCATAAACCGCCATCAAATTGTAAGCATTAAATGCTCCGATAAGCTTAAACCACACATTTTTATGGTTGATTTCCAGTTCCAACCCATGCAAGGTGTTGGAAAGGACTTTTGCTTTAAAGTTGCAAACTGTTCTCAGGGCGAAAGTATTTTTATTCGCCTTGGTATTTTGCATCATAATCAGCCCCCGTTTGTCATCGGCGTTTACCAGGGCAAATGCTTTGGAGGACAACCCGTCAAACAGTAACTTTTTGGCTTTGATATAGGCATCGAAAGAGCCATGATAATCCAGATGATCGTGGCTGATATTCGTGAAAACTGCCCCTTTAAACTGAGCCCCGGCTACCCTTCCCTGCACCAGACTATGTGAACTTACTTCCATAAAACAATGGGTTACGGATTGCTCGATCATTTTGGTTAATAACTGATTGAAGCTAAGCGCATCAGGGGTGGTATGAGAGGCAGGAAGCACCTGATCGTTGATACGATTCTCCACAGTAGAAATCATGCCTACATTGTATCCCAAAGCCCTGAACAGCCCGAACAACAGTGTGACAGTAGAAGTTTTACCATTGGTACCTGTTACCCCTACAAGATTAAGTTTTGAAGAGGGATTATCATAAAAGTTCGATGCCACCACGCCAAGGGCCCGGCCGGCATCATTCACCTGTATGTAGGTGATCCCATCGCGCGTCTGATCCGGCAATTGTTCACATAAAACAGCTACCGCGCCTGAATCAACCGCATTGTCGATGAAGTTATGCCCATCGACCCGGGTGCCTTTTATGGCGAAAAAGAGACTGTCCCGGATAACTTCCCTGGAATCAAAGCATAAAGCTTTGATATCCAGGTCAGTTTTGCCAGAAACGCTTACTAATGAAACTTTATATAATATGTCTTTTAATAGAGCCATTAGCCCAGTTTAAGGGTTATTGTACTTCCTTTTACTGCTTTCGCACCAGGTTGGTACGATTGATATTTTACCCTGCCGGTTCCCTCATGCCTTACTCTTAATCCGTTATTTTCAAGAATGTAAAGTGCATCCCTCAAGGTCATCCCGTTTACATTCGGCACCCGTTCAGGCGATACTTCATTAGAGCGCCATTTAACAAAATTAGTGCTGCGCTGAGCCCTGACCCATTCTTCCTCAGTGTAGGAATGATTGGCAATTCCCAGTTCATTGCAAATCATTTTCAAATCCTCGTGCCGCCCCGCCCGTATCACAGGGAAAATGCCCTTCTCGATTTCAAATTCTTCGGGAAGGGGCTCGTGCATTTTTATATCCAGTGAATAAATCTTATCAGCGATTTCTTTAAAAACCGGGGCGGCTACATCACTGCCATATTGTTTGTATCCTTTGGGGTTATCAATGACCACAATGCAACTGTATTTTGGCTGATCGGCTGGAAAATAGCCGCAAAATGACGTATAATATTCTCTTTTATACCCTCCTCCTTCCTTGACCTTTTTGGCTGTACCGGTCTTGCCGGCGATTTTATAATGACTGTCCCTGATGTTTTTTGCCGTTCCTCTTTCCACCACCCCTTCCAGCAGTTCCTTCACTTTGGTCAGGGTAGCATCTGAACATATCTTTTTGTTCAAAACCGCTGATTGGAAGGTCTTTACACTTTTGCCCGCTTTACTGATTCTTTTCACTAGTATTGGCCGAATCATTTTTCCATTGTTGGCCACAGCATTGTAAAAAGTAAGCGTCTGCAGGGGTGTCTGAAGCAATTCGTGACCGATAGACATCCATGGAAGTGTGGTACCGCTCCAGGATTTGTCAGCAGGGTTTTTGATATAAGGTAACCCCTCTCCCACCAGTTGAAAGTCAAGGGAGCTGTTTAACCCGAAGCTATTTAAATAATCAACATATTTTTGAGGATGGGAACCGAAATGATTATAAATCAATTTTGAAGTTCCGATATTGGAGGATTTCTCAAATACCTCACGGACTGTGATTTTTCCATATCCTCCCCGTTTATCATCGGGCATAGTGCGATCATGGTATTTGAATTTTCCATTACCCGTATCGATAGAGTCAGAGAGCAGGACGCCGGAATCTTCCAGCAAAGCGATCACAGAAGCCAGCTTGAAGGTTGAACCCGGCTCGGTGGCATCCTGTACGGCATAGTTATATATCTCCCGGTAATCGACATGTCCTTTTTTTTCATAACGGGTCAGGTTTGAAATAGCCTTAATCTCGCCGGTATTTACTTCCATAACCACCACGCTGCCATAGTCTGCTTTAAGGTGCTGCAAGGCAGATAGCAAGGCGGCGTTAGCCACATCCTGCAGGTTGATATCTATCGTGGTTTCTATGTCCAGTCCCTCTACAGGTCTGACCTCCGACCCGTTGTGGACAGGTTTCCATTCACGTCCGGCAATTTGCTGAAACAAGGCCTTACCATCTTTGCCGGCGAGTTTATCATTGAAACTGTACTCGAGACCGGCACCGTAATTGTCTTCATTCAGATATCCGATCGTTCTGAGTCCGAGCCCTGAAAATGGCCGGAATCGTTTACCTACTTTTTCGAAAATAACCCCTCCTTTTAGTCGCCCTTCTCTGAAAACAGGCCATTCTGACATCATTTTCTTTTCCCGGTAGTCTATTTTCTTTTTGCTTAATACCACATATTTCCGGCCGTTCTTACGGGCATTGACAATCTTACGCTTAAAATAAAGCTGGCTGTGGATTTTGAAATGACGGCTCAGTAAATAGCTTAGTGAGTCTATATTTTGATTAAACAGTCCCTTTTCGGCAATGGTGGGATCAAAGGCTACCTTGTAAAAAGGCAGTGAAGTAGCTAGCAAACTGTTGTTGTCTGAGTAAATGTTGCCACGTGTTGCCTTTATTGTACGATATTGCAGGCCAATTTCATCGGAGATCTTCCGCCACTTTTCACCCTCTACCATCTGGATATGAAAAAGCTTCATAACGATGGCTCCGGCAAACAATGTGACACATAAAAATGCCAGCCTGGCTCTTAGCAATATGGATTTCTTAATATTCACCTTTCTTGATAACTATCTTTTTGGGTGGTGTCGAACTTTCCTTTAATCCGATTTTATTTACTTTTTTTGCTACTTCAGATTGCAACCTGGCATGCATATAATCTGCCTGCAAGGTTCGGTAATGTGCTTTTAAGTCTTCTACCTGTTGCTCGACTTTATGTATTTTTCTGATGGTCTTTTCAGTGTAATGGTTATTACCGATGTAAAATACTCCTATGGCCGTGATGAAAAGGATGTAAGGAATATACTTCAATGGTAAGCCATTCCGGAATAAGTTGTTGAGACTGAATTTATTTTCTATAAAAGAAAAAACACTTTCACTCTCCTGTTTTAACTTTTTGCTTTTTACTTTATAGGTATTTTTTGGCATTTCTAAACTTTTCTGGCAATTCTTAATTTAGCACTTCTGGCCCGGTTGTTACGGGATATTTCTTCTATCGAAGCCACAATAGGTTTTTTATTCACAGGTTCGAAGGGTCTTTTCAGGTTTCCGTAGATGTCCTTTTCAGCTTCGCCAAAAAACTTTCCCTTGTTAAAAAAATTTTTTACCATTCTGTCTTCCAGCGAATGATAGGATATGACCACCAGCCGTCCCCCTTTTTTGATGATTCCGGCGCATTGCAACAGCAAGTCTTCCAACGCCTTTAGCTCATCGTTAACCGCTATCCTGATCGCCTGAAAAACCTGGGCATAATATTTAAACTCTTTTCCTTTAGGGGCATGTCGATCAATGATTCCCTTCAAATCATTAATAGTTTCAATCGGTTTATCGACCCTGGCAGAGACTATGGCCGAGGCCAGGGTTTTGGCATTTCTGACTTCCCCATACATTCCGAAAATGCGGTGGAGTTCTTCTGAGGTGTATTCATTGATCACTGTACGAGCGGTTACCTTTGCCTTTCTATCCATTCTCATATCAAGTTTAGCATCAAACCTCGTCGAAAAGCCCCGGTCTGCGGTATCGAATTGATGCGAAGAAACGCCCAGATCTGCCAGTAAACCGTCGATATTCAAGATTCCCTGAAGTTTTAAGAACTGCTTTATGTACCTGAAGTTGGCTTCAATAAATGTAAAAGAACGACTGTCAATTTTATCCGCATTGATCCTGGCGTCATGATCCTGGTCAAAGGCCAGCAACCGGCCGTTTTTCAATCTTTGCAAAACAGCCCTTGTATGACCGCCCCCACCAAATGTAGCATCTACATAAATTCCATCTGGATCGATATTCAGCGCCTCCATACATTCCTGCAACATTACCGGATCATGGTACTCCATGTAAATACTTAGGTTGTTTGCTTATCTTTATCAGCTTTCATCATGTCGGAAGCTAATTCACTGAATTCCTCTCCTTCTGCCACGTAGCTCTCCAACGTCTCAGGATCCCAGATTTCCACTCTATTATTAACGCCAAGGACCTTTACTTCTTTTTCAAAACCCAATTCTACAATAAACTTTTTGGGTATCAGGAAGCGGTAATTACGATCCATTTCCACTTCTTCTACTCCCCTGAAAAAGCTCCTTTCAAATTTTCTGGCCCGGGGACTAAACTCATCGATATCATCAAACTTGTCCATCATAGCATCCCATTCCGCCAGAGGGTACAGGTTGAGACAAGGTTCAAAACCTTTCTTCAAAACCAGACTCATGGTATTCACCGCAGGCAGTGCTCCTTTTAAACGCGCAGGAAACATCAACCTCCCTTTGGAATCGAGTTTACAAACAAATTCGCCCTTGAATCTTACCGCCATTTATCAATTTGAATCCGGTCTATTTCACAAACCTACGAAATGTTTTTACCACTTTCTACCACAAATTGACAAAAGTTAGTGATTTTGTAAGTTTTTTTCAAATAATTCAAAAAATATAACGACATTTTTGGGTAACAGACATATGTTTTGGCTTCAATAAAAAATAAAGTCTATTTTAAAGAATCACGATATTTTCTCATAAATTTAGTTTATTTAATTGATTTACAACAAATTAATTCAAAATTCTTTTCTCCTAATCTGTGATTTTTTTCTCTTTCTGAAGATCATTTCCCTGCATTGGGTCATAATGTGGGATGAATTCCCGGAATCAAATATCCATGTGGTTTTCAGGTTGCTTTTTCTAAAATTTATCTAACATTTTCAAATTATTTTAATATAAAATCATCATTATCAGATAAAGGAATAGTTGGATGCATGCAAGGTGGGAATCATGACCACAGGGTTGCCCATACGCTGAAATCATTGTTTGATCTTAAGTTATGCGATGAGTAGTGGATTATCTTTGCCAGCGAACTCAATAAGCGGATTAATACTACCCGACTACCTGGTTCTTTCGATGGTAAATTGTACCAACTGGCCCAGGGAGGTACGGTAGTCGGAGGCAGGGAATTCTTCCAGAATTTTACAGGCATCCTGGTAATAAGTATCCATAATTTCCTTCGCATACGCTATACCTCCGCTGGCCTTAACGAATTGAATAACCTCGGCCACTTTTTTGGGTTTATGGCTTTGGTTTTTAATGGAATAAATAATGCTTCTCTTATCAGACCAACTGGCATTGTTCAGGGCATAGATCAGAGGCAGGGTCATTTTCTTTTCTTTAATATCGATGCCCAAAGGCTTGCCTATTTCATCGGTGCCGTAATCAAATAAATCATCTTTTATCTGAAAAGCCATACCTACTTTCTCCCCAAAATTTTTCATGCGCTTTGTCTGATTCTCAGGGGCGCCGGAAGAACAGGCGCCGACCGCACAGCAGGAAGCGATTAAAGAAGCCGTTTTTTGCCTGATGATTTCAAAATATACCTCCTCGGTGATATCGAGTTTTCTCGCCTTTTCAATCTGCAACAATTCCCCCTCACTCATCTCTTTTACAGCCTCGGAAACAATTTTCAACAGGTCGCTGTCACCATTATCAATAGAAAGTAATAGCCCGCGTGACAGCAGGTAGTCCCCCACCAAGACAGCAATTTTATTTTTCCAGAGTGCATTAATGGAAAAAAAACCTCTGCGGTAATTCGCATCGTCAACCACATCATCATGTACCAGGGTGGCTGTATGCAGCAGCTCTATCAACGATGCCCCTCGATAAGTACTTTCACTGATCCGGCCTGTGACACCCGCACTCAGGAAGACAAACATAGGACGCATCTGCTTTCCCTTGCGCTTTACAATATAACTCATTATTTTGTCAAGGAGGAGCACATTGCTTTTCATAGATGCGCGAAATTTCTTCTCAAATTCGAGCATTTCAGAAGCAATAGGATCTTGAATATCTTTTAAATTGATAGCCATTGATACGGTGCTACAATTATACAATCAAAATATCCCAATGCAAAAACAAAAGTAAAAAGAGACCAATAATTTGACCATTTCCCATGAAATTCATTCGTAACACCCTGATCAGTTCAAAATTTCATAAAAGGCCCATTGTCTGTGACATCAGATACCGGGAAAATCAACAACCCAAGCCCATCATTCTCTTTTTGCATGGGTTTAAGGGGTTTAAAGACTGGGGACCTTTTGATCTGGTGAGTAAATTTTTTGCCAGCAGGGAATATGTGTTTCTTAAATTTAACCTTTCACACAACGGTACCACTCCGGAGGCTCCCCATGAGTTTGCAGATTTAACTGCCTTTGGGGAAAATAACTATATGATCGAACTGAATGATTTGACATCGGTGATTGATCATGTTTTTGATAAAGCCTTTCCGGTACCTCGGGAAGAAGTGAATCGCGGCAAAATATTGTTTATAGGTCACAGCAGAGGTGGTGGTGTAGTGATCATTAAAGCGGCCGAAGATGAAAGGGTAAAGGGACTTGCTACATGGGCTTCGGTGGATAGCCTGGCTCCCGATATTTCAGCCACTGAATTGGCGGTTTGGGAAAAAGAAGGAGTAAGATTTATCTACAACGGAAGGACGCATCAAAATATGCCCATGAAATACCAGTTTTATGAACAGTACCATCAAAATGAAGATCGTTTGAACATTGAGAAAGCTGTTAGTAATCTTGAAATACCCTTTGTAGCCTTTCACGGAGCAGAAGATGAAACGCTATCACCCGCTATGCTGAAAAACCTGGGCAACCGGAACCCTAAGATAAACACTCATCTTGTCGCCGGCGCGAATCATACTTTCGGTGGAAAACATCCCTGGTCACTATCCGAATTGCCCGAAGCATTGCAGTATGTCTGTGAGGAAACCAATAAGTTTTTTACGAATGTCTGATGAGGGTTGGGAGGGTTAATATTTTACAGGCGAAAATCTTCGTGTCTTGGTGCCTTTGTGGTTAACCATTTTTCACCACGGAGGCACCAAGACACAAAGAGACACAAAAAGTTTTGTCTAAAATGTTGTGCAACAGCTACGTGATGCCAGCGCTACAATTAATGTCTTTTATCGGGAGCCGATTAAATCCTCTATTTTTATGTGTTTTTGCTGTAAACTGTTACTGTATAAGATATACGGTTGCTGATCTTAGTCGCCTTCGTCATCCACCACAAAGCCTTCAGCGAGGAACTGGTATCTGTCAAAAATCGAGCGTACCGCACGCCTCATGTTTTTATCGATCTGCGACTGGTCCATACCGCCAAAAACTCCCGAGGCATATCCCTGCCAGATGGATTTTTCCCTTTTTCTGTCAAACAATAAAACCAGTAGCGTACCTTCACGAAGATTATATTTGACAGGATCGTATTCTTCTTCTTCATCTTCTATTTCAACCCAATCTTCGATATCAGGCTGATTGTATCCATTAAAATCAAAATCCTCATAAAACAATTTGTATGATACCAATAGGTTAGGCTTGTTGTCAGACATTCTATATCCCTGCTGCTGCAACCTTATTTTGATGGCTTGTTCTATGACAGGGTTTTGCATAGACGAGTCATAATCACTGATAGACCTGGTCATAAAATTAAAGGTCTTATAATTCTTAAATTTGCCGTAATAACTGTAATCCGATTCGACCAGGTATTCATTATAGCCCAAACATCCTGTTAACAGGCCGAGTAAAATAAAGAGTGGTAAGGTTAGTTTTTTCATAGTTGTAACATTGACCTTTTAAGTTAACAAAAATTAATTTTTTTTGTTCCTACTTTCAGCAATAAATTGAATATTTTTAGTAGCAAATTTGAGTTTTTAAGCATGATCATAAGTATTTCAGGCAATCTGGGCGTACGTTTTTTCGTATTAATAAAGTATTGACCTGAAACTACTGACAAACAACGTTTTTTGATGAGCCAAGTATAACCAATGAATTATTATCAATTATTAGGAATAGATCAGAAGGCGGATCAAAAAGCCATAAAAAATGCGTATAAAAAACTTGCATTTCAATATCACCCCGACAAAAATCCGGGAAGCCAATACGCCGAAAATAGGTTCAAAGAGATTAACAATGCTTATCAAATATTATCTGATCCGGACAAAAGGGCACTTTACGATTTGAAAATTAATTATGTGTCATTTCAGAAAAGCTTTACCTATGAGCAGCCTGGAAAGCGTTACGGAAATTACCAGGCAAAAAAGTATCACTACCAGAAGGGCTATAGCAAATACATCAAGGAAAGAAACAGGATAGCAAACTGGTGGGCGGTTGGCATACTGGCGGTCATTTCTGTAATTTATTTAGTGATGGATGGCATTAACGACTACCTGGTAAAGGCCGAAGAAGAAAGGCTTTTGATGGTGGAAGAAAATATTTTGGCAGATGCCCGCGAAAAGTACGCCGCAGGTATCTTCAACGAGGCCCTTGGTATTTTAGAGAAACATTTAGATGAAAATGGGAATCGTAAGGCTGTGAACGCGCTTAAAAAAAAGTACCTGGAAGAAATAAGACGCCAGGGGTACAATGATTATTACAACCAGGATTACGAGGCGGCTTTACATGCTTTTGAGATTCTTTTCAGGTACCAGGGAAATCTTTCTCTGGATTTTTACAATAAAGTCGCCGAAAGCTCCGGAAAGGTAGGCAATTACCATGATGCGATAGAGGCTTATCAGTACATTGCCCGGAAAATGCCCGGTAACATGGAGGCCAACCTTCAGGTAGCCCTCATTTATACGTATGAACTGAAAGAATATGAAAAAGCTATTCGGTTTTATCGGAAAGCCAAGGAAATAACCATCAAAAAATACATTGAGGAATACGGTAAGGCCTTTGTATTGGTGTTTAGTCCCGAAAGAATACCTGACTCACATTATATCCTGTACTGCGGTTTAGGGCTGGCAGCCAAGGAGATCAATGACAATCAGGGCGCATTGGAGGCATTG
Organism: Agaribacillus sp. DX54; assembly: GCF_056858335.1. Lineage (NCBI taxonomy): Bacteria > Pseudomonadati > Bacteroidota > Cytophagia > Cytophagales > Splendidivirgaceae > Agaribacillus > Agaribacillus sp. DX54. The sequence goes on along the minus strand of NZ_JBXEQE010000001.1, from coordinate 267,247 downwards.
GAATGGGCAGTTATCTTAAGACCCGACCGGCCCGAGGGCTATTACCTCCAAGGGCTGCTCTATCAAAGTACCGGTGATGATAATCTGGCCTGTGAGAACTGGTCGGTTGCTTATTCCCTGGGGTTGGAAGAGGCTGGAAGGCTTGCAAAGCTCAACTGTCAGGGTAGCAAAGGGGCTGTTACAGGTCCCCTCCGCTAACCTGAAGGATACCCGGTTACATACCAATTTTCAAATATATAAACAGCATTACCTTATGAGCATATAGGCATGTGTACCGGGGATAAATTGCTACTTCATATTATCTAATACCTGCATGACCTCTTTTACATGGCCTTCGGAGATCTTTAAGAGGGCTTTTTCTTCGTCATTCAAATCCAGCTCAATGATCTTTTCAATGCCATTTTTTCCTAAAATAACCGGCGCGCCAAGGTAGCAGTTGTCAATACCGTATTCACCATTCAATTGTACACAAACCGGAAATACACGGCGCTGGTCTCTTACGATGGCTTCAACCATTTGGGCGGCTGCAGAGCCGGGTGCATACCAGGCCGAGGTACCCATCAATTTTACCAGCTCACCCCCTCCTGTTTTGGTACGGTTAATGATAGCCTCCAGTTTGTCGCCGTCAATTAATTCTGTTACAGGAATGCCTCCTACCGTAGTATAGCGGGGTAAAGGAACCATCGTATCACCATGCCCTCCCATCAATACTGCCTGAATGTCTTTAGGGGATACATCTAATGCCTCTGCCAAAAATGCCCTGTACCTGGCTGTATCAAGAATTCCTGCCATGCCCATGACCCTGGTTCTGTCATTTTTCGAAACCAGATGCGCCTGATAAGTCATCACATCCAAAGGGTTGGAAACGATAATGATAATCGCATCGGGCGAATGTCGGACAACATTCTCGGTGACGGATTTAACAATACCTGCATTGGTCTGAATTAAATCATCCCTGGACATACCCGGTTTCCTTGGCAAACCGGAAGTGATTACCACCACATCCGACCCTGCGGTTTTTGTGTAGTCATTAGTAGCCCCGACCGTGCGTGTATCGTAAAGGTTTATGGGGGCTTTTTGCCAGATATCCAGGGCCTTTCCCTCGGACAGTCCTTCTTTGATATCTACCAATATTACTTCGTTAGCGACTTCTCTATAGGCTAATACGTCCGCGCAGGTAGCACCAACATTACCTGCTCCGACAACTGTTACTTTCATTTTGTGATTTACAATTTAATTAGTGATACGGAATTGATTTGCGATGCTAAGTTACCAATTAGGTTTATTTTTAAGAAAGGTTTTGGCCCAATTATGCGCAAGGATTTTTTAAAGGTGACGGCTATGTTTTCATTCCGGCAAATTCGAAATTATCAGCCGGAAAACCATCCCGGTTTCATTTAGATTTTTTACCTTACGGGCTTTTAACCTGAAAGCCTCGTGACCGGTAAAAAACGAACCTATAATTTGCAGTTCTGGCTTCTGTGTGCAAGCTCTTTCACGTTTTCTATGAGCTTTAACATGATCATTCCCGAACTTCCGGATTACCTGACGAGCCTGGGAGGGGAAGATTACAAGGGGCTTTTTATCTCGTTATTCACTTTGGCAGCAGGATTATCCCGCCCCTTCAGCGGAAAAATGGCAGACAAAGTCGGAAGGATACCGGTCATGATTTTCGGATCAGTGGTCTGCATTGTCTGCGGTTTATTGTATCCTGTGCTTAGCAATGTAGCCGGCTTTCTGTTTTTGAGGTTTTTTCATGGCTTTTCTACCGGTTTTAAGCCGACAGGTACCACTGCCTACGTTGCCGATATAGTCCCCGTCAATGTAAGAGGTGAAGCCATGGGTTATTTAGGTTTTTTTACCACGCTGGGTGCTGCCCTGGGCAATGCGATCGGCAGCCCCATCGCCAGTGCCTACTCATACAACGGCTTATTTTTGATTTCTTCCGTGGCAGCGCTGCTGTCTGTATTAGTCCTGATTGGCATGAAAGAAAGCCTGGTAAACAAGGAAAAGTTTTCCCTCAATCACCTGATGGTGAAAAAAAATGAAATTTTTGAATCCAGCGTATGGCCTGCTTTTATTATTATGGCGATGTCGTACTTTTCGTTTGGAATGATTCTGACAGTGATCCCGGACTTTAGCTCATCCCTGGGATTCGCCAATAAGGGTATCTTTTTCACTTATTTTACGCTATCTTCCCTGCTGGTTCGTATCATAGCCGGAAGGGCATCTGACAAATACGGACGGGTCATCGTACTGAAGATTACCTACGTGCTGTTGACACTGGCCCTGGTCTATCTGGGAATGGTCAACTCCAGGACAGCATTCATCATAGCAGCATTTTTTTTCGGAATTCCTATGGGGATGAACTATCCCACCATTTTTGCCTGGACCATTGACTTAAGTGACGAAAGGTACCGGGGCAAGGCTATGGCTACCGTGTATATCGCACTTGAACTGGGCATTGGGGCCGGAGCGGTGATTTCGGCATGGATCTATGATAATGATAACACACAATTTCCGGCTACCTTTTGGACCGGAGCTGTGACTGCATTTTTGTCGTTGGTTTATTTGTTTTGGTATAGCGGGTCTGGCAAACCTTCCGGAGATGTCTTGCGGTGAATCTATCATAGAAAAATCAAAATTCTTATATTTAAAAATATGTGCTGCGGTATTCCACCGGATGGCTGATAGCCGGGAGCCGTGGTTATTGTGAAAACAAACTTAGCAATGCATTACTACCTTGAAGAAGTCAACCGGATTAAACGTATTTGCCGTTCAAAACAGAGACCGATTGATCTGGTGATGGCAACACACCAATACATTGATCATCATTTTGATACCAACCTGAACCCGGAGCAATTAAATCCTGAATAAACTAAGCTGTAAATTTGATAAATAATTCCTTTCTTATACCCAACGGCTAAAGGTATGCACATAACTCAAAAGAAGATTGTTCATGCAATTGTGATATTAATTTCCTTAAAAACTATCATCGAGCTTACCTATTTTCCGGAGCATTTAGCATCTATCAGTGTTTTTTCAGAATATTTGTTAACAAATCCGGTTTTTACCCTGTTTCCGATACTTGGTTCAAGTATCGGATTGCTGATACCGATAATTGCCACAATTGGACTCATGGTTTTTATCTTCTCCAAAGATCGTCATTTGAACAGATGGCTGATGCTGACGCTTATTTTTTCCATCTATGCTTATCTTTTTTATCTGTGCCTGAGCATTTTTACAGGAAGTTCAAATTCACCTGAAACTGCAGGATTTGATCCATTTAGAATGATCGGATTTCAAATCATAATAGTAAGTCTATCAATACTTACCGTATACTATTTTATGACCAAAGCTTCCGGCTCCACCGGTAAAAACTCAATAGATGTCTCAGCGCGTAAATCCATCAGATTTAAGAACTACTTCATCGATTTGGGAATAACAGGATATTTTACTTTTTACACACTCGCCCTGTTCAGCGATTCGGAAATTCGAGTTAATGAACCGGTGTTATTACTGGTTTTTATGGTAAACCAATTTGTTTATTACTCATTTTCAGAATTGTTGTTCAGGCAAACGTTAGGAAAGGTAATAACCAACACTTGTGTGTATGCCGAATCGAAGTTTTACAAGTCTGTTCTTGTCAGAACCCTGTGCCGACATATTCCATTTGAACCTTTTTCTTTTTTTGCAGGAAAAACAGGCCGGTGGCATGATCGATGGTCAAACAGCATACTGATAAAAATGAAATAACTATTTCTGTTTCTCTTGCAGTTTATCGATGAATGTCAAATTTTTTAAATTTGTTTTGATCAATGATTCGATAGGCCTTATCCCAACATGGGCATTTGGATGATAATTTTGTTTCATTGTACGCTACCATAATTTTATGATCAAAATAATTGTTAATAATTATTTATTTTTTTGTAAAAAAATATATATTTATAATAACAAATGAAAGTATATTCTGTAATAGTCAATTGTGATATCACGACTTTTATTTGTATTGGCACAACAGGCAAAGCCGAATTTGTTGAAATATGATAAATTAATATATTTAGTCCATGGAAACTGATACAAAACCATTCAAAAAACATATCGGAAGAAAAGTGCTTCAAATGCGCGAGCTGCTTGGGTTCACCCAGGAAGCTGTTGCCGAAAAGCTGGGCATCAGTCAGCAGGCGGTTTCTAAAATAGAGCAAAGTGAAAAGATCGATGCCAGTATGCTGGACCGTGTAGCCAAAGCCTTAGGAGTGACTGCGGAATCCATTAAAAACCTGGAAGAGGGGGCAACAGTTTATAATATTGTACAAAATAATTATGACAGTTCGACTAACGAAGGAGCATTCCAAGGGCAAGGGGTTGGAGTACACAATCACCAATTTACATTTAACCCTTTGGATAAATACATAGAAGCTGTTGATAAAATTGAAAAATTGTATGAGAAGCTGTTAAAGAGTGAGCAGGAAAAAGTGGCTTTGTTAAAGGGGCAGTTGGGAAAGCAATAAAGCCGGTGAAAAGTTATCAACTGTTGTAACGTACTGTTTTTTACCGTACTGATTCTGTCAAATACGGAAATATTCCGTACACTTACCAAAACAAATAATCATGGTAATGGCAAAACAGGAAAAGGCAAGGTTTGATGCCAGGCTTTCTAAAGAACAAAAGCAGTTTTTTGAAAAGGCTGCTTTAATTTGGCGGTTACAGCAGCTTAACAGACTTTATTATTTTAACAGCCCAGGAGCGGGCGAAAGAAATCATTGCGGAAAGTGAGCAAATACTTGCTTCTCAAAGAGATAGTGAAATATTTTTTGAAGCCATAACCAACCCTGTCAAACCAAATAAAGACTTGCTCGCAGCGGCCAGGGCATATCAATCATTATCTTCTGAATGAATCAATTCACCGAGGTACTAAATGCAAGACACAAGAAAGGTGACTTCTCCTGTGGTAAAGATATGCCTGACAATTATTGGCATCGCCAGGCTCATCAAGATGTTAAAAGAAGATTGTCAGCCTGCTTCATATTGGAAGACTTAGAATCACGACTAATTAAGGGGTATTAGGGTATTACACTTTGGCGAATAATAGCATACCATTCAACTTGATTCCCCATAAGTTTCAGAAAAAACTTCCTACATCCTACACCGCTATACCGACAACACTACTTGGCAGATTGGCCATTGATCAAAGGTTTCAGGGAAAAGGAATCGGAAAACTATTGTTAATTGACGCCCTGAAAAGGAGTTATGAAATTTCTAAAACAATAGGTTCCTTTGCAGTAGTTGTGGCCCCATTAGATTTTGATGCCACAAAGTTTTATGAAAAGTACGGATTTATCAAGCTTCCTGACAGTGGCAAAATGTTTATGGCCATGCAAACAATAAGAGGACTTTTTGCATAAAACTGTATTAGAATGAGAATCCGCTAAAAAGTGGGGAGAAAAAAAGCAGCACTATCATTGCCACGCTAATTGTTTTAAGATGTGGTTCCCAATCGATTTATGCGATATTGTTATGATGATCTAAACTATTAGTCATCTTACTCACTCTTAAGTGAATCTGCCGGATTGATCAAACCGGCTTTTATGGATTGAAACAGCACAGACAAAATGGCTACCATGAACACAATCAAAAGGGGAAACATAAACATCCACCAATCCATGTCGATCCTAAAAGCAAAATCGGATAACCATTTGTCTACCATAATATAAGCAATGGGTAGGGCTATTACACCCGATATTATTATGAGCTTTAAAAGCTGCCTGGGAAGTAGCACCACCACCTGCACCAGGCTGGCGCCCAAGACTTTTCGAACACTGATTTCCCGGATCTTTTGCAGGGCCATAAAAGAGCCAAGCCCAAATAACCCTAAAGCGGCAATGAAGATGGCTAACCCTGAAAATAATAAACATATTTGTCCAAATTGGCGATCGGCTCGATATTGTCTGTTAAAGTATTCGTCCAGAAAAAAATATTTATACGGATCATGGGGAAAGAATTCACTAAATTGTTTCCCTATAAAATCCATGGTTGCTATGGTATTCCGTGTGTTTATACTGACAGTCATATACATACCTGTATAATAATCCGGATACAAAAATATGACAGGATCCAGGTCTTTTTGTAAAGATTGTTGATGATGATTATCTACAATACCGATCACTTCCGCCGTTCCATCCATCGTTCCCCATACTTTAAAGATAATTTTCTCATTCAATGCCTTTTCGGGTTCGGGAAAGCCCATAGCAATGGCTGCGGCTTTGTTGATCATGACCCGATGCTGTTCTGTTTCGTTTGTATTTCTTCTACCATATGAAGAGCGATCTTCAATGGTGAAATTTCTTCCGGCCAGTAAATCGATCTGGTAAGCATCTAAAAAGTCATGATCAATATTTACATAGTAACAGACAACACCTTTTTCCTTTGCTTCATGTTGTTTTCTGATTGTATTTGACAAGGTGATTCGTTTACCTGGAATATTATCCGTAACAGTTACAGCATTAATATGCGCGCTTCTCAGCAATTCACTTTTAAAAACTTCAATTTTGTGGTTGATGGTCGAATCAACGACGGTAGGAGCACTAACGACAACATTATGCGCTGCATCAAAGCCTAATTCCTGGTTTTGCATGTAGGAAAACTGGCTATAGACAATGAAAGTGCCAACTATCAAGGTAATAGAGATGCTGAATTGCGCCACTACCAAAATTTTGCGCAAAAGCACGCCCTGGCCGGTTTGATGAATTTTTCCTTTCAGTACATAAACCGGTTTATAACCTGAAAGCACAAAAGCAGGATAAATGCCGGCCAAAATACCTCCCGATAGGAATATAAGGAACAGTGTAAGCCAAAGTGCCGGTTCAGTCCACATGCTTAAAGACAACACATTCAATCCGACCAGGTGGTTGAATGGGTTAATTAACAAACTCACCAGGCCGATGGAAAGTATGATGCTGATACAATTAATCATCATTGATTCCAGCAGAAATTGTCCGATTAACGCCCCCCTGCTAACGCCAACTACCTTTCTCAATCCAACTTCTTTGGCCCTCTCCATTGATTTGGCGGTTGACAAATTGATAAAATTAATAAGTGCAATTAAAATCACAAACCCTGAGATAATGATCAAAAAATACAAGGTTCGATCGCTGCTATTGGCTGAAATTTCTTTGTGTAAATGTGATTTGAGATGTATATCCTTAACAGGTTGAAGTTCGAATTTCGCTTCAAAGCCATGCTCACTCATGAGCTCACCGAGATATTTTTTGATAAATGCCGGAAATTTTGCCTCTAATGTCCCGGGGTTCGTACCTGGTTTAAGTCTGATGTAGTTGTAAAATTCAGGCCATTTCCACATGTTCCTCAACCAATCCTCATCCATGAAAGACAATGGAACCAGGATATCAAAATGTATATGCGTATTTTGTGGAAGATCTTCGAATATTCCGGTCACTTTTAAAGGAAATTTATTGTTGATGTTGATGGTTTTGCCCATTGGATCTTCACCGCCAAAGAAACGGTCGGCAAAGCTGGCAGACAACACGATCGATTGAGGGTCTTTAAGTGCTGTTTCCGGATTTCCCTGAAGGAGTGAAACCGCAAACAATGATAATACGGAATTGTCTGCAATTAAAACATGCTCATCATTGGCATTTAATTTCATCACCTCTCCCGAATTATCGGTAGAGGACAATACAAACGTACCCCAAATACTCTGCTCAAACAGACGGGTATAATTTTCCACCTCCGGAAAATCGGCTTTCATAGCCGGGGCAACCGCCGGATGATTGGTTGCTGATGTGATAAAACCTTTCTCACCCAAATTGGTTGTCAGCGTCACACGATATAAGTCATCGACGCGAGGATGATGTTGATCATAGCTAAATTCGAATTTAACATACTGTATAATAAGCACATAAGCGGTTATACCAATAGCCAACCCAACAATATTGATTAACGAGAAAAGCTTATTTTTCAATAAGACCCTTCGAGAGACTTTGAAATGATTGCGTAACATAACGGCATGATTAATGTTTAACTGGGAAAAAGGATTTTTTAGCAATGAAGGCCTTAAGAAGCTAAACACATCCATCAGGTGATATAGCCGCGCTACCCAGGGTTTATGTTTTTTCAGGCGATCTTCAAAGGCTTCCCGGAGATCACCCTCAATTTCTTCCAGATAAGCAGGGTTGCACAGCCATCTCAATAGGTTGTCGGCCCACGCTGGCCTGTTGGATTTATTATGGTTATCCATATTTAATTGCTAATAGATTTAGTTGATACTTACCAGGGTTACTTGGCATTAAATACAACCTCCGGAATAGATAGCCACATATTCTCCCTGATATTCCTTTTCTCTTCCAACACCTTTTTCCCATAATTGGTCAAACAAAAAAATCTCCGCCTTTTTCCACCTCTTTTTGTGGTAGCTCCCGCTAAATGAGAACGTAAATACCCTTTACTCTCGAGCCTGTGCAGGGCAGCATGTAAGGCCCCCAAACTAACTTTGCGGCCTGTCTGACTCAGGATTTCTTTGTTGATAGCATAACCGTAGGCATCTTCATTCAGTATGGCTACCGCCAACATGACTATTTCTTCAAATTCTCCAAGATTTATTCCTTTCATTTTATATACAAATAAGTATTACCTAAATGTATATAAAATTACGGAAACTGCAAAAACTAAGTATAAAATTTTGAGACCGGCCTATGACCTATGGGGCCATGATCCGGAAAATCTTTATAAATATTCCGCTTATTTGCAAGTAGGTCTGGCCCTTGCGGTAAAAGAGGAGATCCCGCAGGTGAAATATGCGACACGTTTCCATTAAGCCCCCGGGATCGAGGTTACTTCCGGAGATAAAGCTTCTAAGGAAAAAATCTCTTTTGTCGATCCTGATTTTTTCAGCATGTTTTCCTTTCCGGTTTTAGCGGGGAAAAAGGAAGAATTCCTCACCGAAAAATATCATGCAGTGATTACACAGGAAATGGCAATTAAGTATTTTGGCCAGTGGGAGAAAACTATCCAAGCTTTAGAAGAAGTAAAAGTGCTACGATCGAAAATATCAGTGAACAATGAGTGCATGTAGCAGCGATAATGCGGGGTGCTGTCGATGTTGAAAATTTCGTAATTGTAAACATTTGATCTGTTATCAAAAATGGCGTTTGAAAATCAAGCCATTCCTGAAAGGAGTTGGCCTCTTAAACCTGTGACTTCTCCTAAAACTTGGATGGTTATTTTTGGAGTAACGGATTTTATGCATTCTATCATCAGGATCGGCCCGGTAAGGTACGATTATTGTTAAATAAAAAATGCCTCCACTTAGATTGACTTATAAACAGTACAGCAATGATACAAAAAGCGTTTCTGTTGAAGTTGTTACTTCTTGTAATAATTATTCCTTCATTTGGTCAAATCAAAATCAGCGGAAACGTTTTAGATCAGGTCGCCGGAAAGCCTATTTCATTTGTAAATATTGGGATATTAAATGCTAATGTCGGAACAATTTCTAATGATGATGGAAGTTTTGTGATTCGTATCCCCGCATCTTATTTAAAAAGATACTTTAATATTTTCAGCTATTGGTTATGGGAGAAGGGCCATTCCTATTTCCTCTATTTCAATATCCGGAATTGTTTTGTAAAAAGATACCGCCCTCGAAAAGTCCAATGACGGTATCTTAACCATCGAAATAAAACTTTTCCTAGTAAACTGTTTTTTGGTTAAAAAAAAAGCTAAAATCCTGATTAGAACTGAAAGTGTAAAAATGCGACAACTTATTTTTTAGAATAAAACACAGAGGAAATAATCAGATTGCTTTTTTGATAAAATCCTTTTGGACTTGCCTTGTAAATTCCTTGAAATCCTTAATAAAAGTTGTAGGATATTTTTTTATATATCAATCTTAGCGGCTACGCTACTGCTTTCGCTTTTCTCCAACCGAAGGTGGCAATTTACGACTCCCAATCTTTCAATTTCCCTTAGGTCAGCGCAAAAAATCGATGGGACCTTTCATCGAATACACGTCTTCAAGGTTATATTTCTTGCGTTTTAAATTTCCTAGTTTAATTTCCTGCAATACAAAAAAGTCTTCAATATTGTTTTCTTTTTTCCTTTGTTTATGGAAATGGCTTATAAGGGAATACAGCATAAATGTCAAATAGTATCGAAGGTTTGAAGTGATGTTTTCATTATTGGAGCCAATAGAGGCATCATGTACAATTTCATTTCGTATCCTGTAAATTCTGATCAGATGTATACCTGAATTTTTACAATGGCTGTCAATATATTTTTTAAGCTTATCATTTCCAGGTGAAAAAAGTCGACTTTTAAACTTCCAGGCCCGGTATGCGAGCAATGGATATTCAGTGACATAAGTCATTAATTCATCATATAGTTTCTCTTTGATAAGGTACCTGGTGTCGTGCCCTTTATAATTCTTGAGTTTTTTGTGTAAACCCAATCGATTAATTGATTTGTTAAATTCCATAAGGTTCCTTGTAAGATAGGCAACGGAGTGCGTGGTGGTGAGAAACTTTTTAAGCCTATTAAAGCTGGATTTAGATGAGTAATTTGAAAAAATATATTCTAACCCAATCCAATAGTTAATAAACTTATGTTCCACCTCTAACGCCTCATTCCCTAACCTTAAATACCGGATGGCGGATTTGATTTTCTCTTTGGTCTCAGAGGATATTTTGTTGTTATTGATGATCTCGGGAAGTTTTTTGTTGTATTCGTCATAAATACTTTTGCCTGTTTTATATCTGCCATCCATTTGATGATGAATAGTTTGAAATTCAGGGTTTTGCGGGTTCGACTGATCGATTACCAGTGCTAAATGGATCAACTTTAAATATTGATTGTTAAAACCTAGATCAAGTAAATCAAGATTCTCAGCTATTGGCGTTTTTGCTAGCTTTAATGCAGTGAAATGGTCAAGCGCATCTACTTTCACCTCAAAATAGGTAGTACTTGAGGCAGCAGTTGCAAAGTTATTAAAGGTTTTTGAAAACTTTGGATCCTTCATTGTCATATTTAACCTGTGAAGGTCCTCGATGACTTTAATTTTCCCTCCAAATGGATTTATAGCCTTTTTGATTTCTTTGGTAGATTGGATTTTGAAATAAATATGATAAGTCTTTTTTTGACGTTTTGTGATCTTGATAAACTCATCAAAAGATTGCTCAAAGGTATCCTTTGGCTTATAAACAAAGAAGGCCGATAAAAAACGATACAGGTAACTTTTTGAAAATCCACTTCTTAATAATTCAGTGACCAGCGGCGCAACGATTAATTCGATTTTCCGGAATTCCAGGAATTTGTTTTCTGAATCAATGTCATCTTGGAATATCAATTTTTTAAGTGCTTTGATAAGTTCATTGAGGTACCTTTGGTTTTCTTCAATAGAGATTTTCAGGCAGTTAATGACTTTTTGATAGTCGTCCTTTTTCATTTCGTCAAGCAATGAAATCATATACTCTCTTGAAAATGTTTTAAACTTAATAAAGCTGTCTTTTGTGAGCATTTCCCTGGTCTCGTCCCTTATGTTTTCGACAGTTTCAAAGTTTAGAATTCTTCCTTTTTTGAAATGCAAAAGACATTCCAGCAACTCTGACAAAATCGTATTCGGATTCATTACTCTGGCCCGGTAAGAGTCAATAGATCCGACATGTAACAATTCAAGGGCCCTTTCGATAAAGAATTTTTGAAAAATATTGTATGTACGGTTTTTGAATTTGGTAATTTGCATTTATAAACTTTTTAGGTAGTTTTGCGTTGTTGTATTTATAGAATTAAGATTATTATTAATAAAAATAAAAAGGAAAGTTAGATTTTTTTGGATCTGGTGTTTTATCCCGCAAAATTTTCTTCCACTTTCCTAAGTATTAAAAAGCCCGAAATCCTCGGGCTTTTTTGTCTAAAAGGAATTTGCCAATGATAACCTGCATGGAAAACGGTTACATTTATTCCAACGGCAAGTATTGTTGAAAAAGTAAAATCGTATGTCGGTGCGGCCAGGAAATCACTTGAGAAAATGGGATTAGTTGTTGAGTTGGCAATTGCCAAAATAATAGGTGCCTTAGTTTTGGTATTTCCATTTTTTGGAAGCAACATGAAGGAATGGGCCTATGCCGGATTCGGAATTACATTAATATCGGCTTTTGTGGCCCACGCTAGTGTTAGTGATGGTATTGTAGAAGTTGCCGTTAATATATTTATAAGAGCACCACAAGGAATTTTTATTTCAAATTAAAAAAGGAACCTTTCAATACGAAGAACCAGCAATGCGGACACTTTCCGGTAAGGTTTATTTGCAACTTGTTTACCAGAAAATGTTAATTTTGAAAATGTAGCATCGGTTTGATTTAGCCAAATTTGTAATCAAAGGTTATATTTCCATCTAAATTTGAAATGCTTCCTTTTGTTATGAAAGAATCAGCAACAAAAATTCTAATCATCGAAGATGAAATGATCATTGGGGCAAATATCTCGTTACAATTAACAAATCTTGGATATGAAGTAATTGGGATCATTCCTCGAGGTGAAGAAGCATTGCTGTTTATAAAAGAAAACGAACCGGATATAATACTGATGGATATCCGCCTTAAAGGGAAACTCGATGGAATTGAGACGGCAAAACAGATACAAAAAGCATACGATACCCCTATTATCTATATTACCGCCAATGCGGATGAAGCCCATTTTAACCGTGCTAAATCTACGAAACCCCAGGCATTCATTTCAAAACCGTTTAAGAAACTTGATTTACAGCGTGCCATAGAACTTACCTTAAGCCGGATTGGTGATCATGAGGATAGGGAAAATGTTGCAAATAATAACCCCGATTCCCAGTATATACTAAGTGATTCCATTTTTGTGAGGCGCCACGAAAAGATGGTGAAAATTATTATCAGCAATATCTTTTATGTCGAGGCGGAGCGTAACTATTGCCGTATCTATTCCAAAGACAAAAATTACTTGTTGGTAATGACATTAAAAGCGCTGGATGAAAAATTGCCAAAAGAGCATTTCATGCGGATACATCGCTCATTTATAATTAATATTTCACAAATTGATGAGGTGGGTAGCACTTATGTTGTTGTGGCAAAAAGAGCTATCCCAATAAGTAAAATATATAAAGAAGAATTACTTAAACGACTGCAAACGATTTAACTGTTATGATGTTCGATCTTAAATTCAAAGGATATTGAGGTGCCGTCTTTCATCATACGATTCATTTTACCCTGTAACTGTTGGCATAATAAATTGACCAGCCGCATGCCAAAGCCGGTCTCACCAATCTTTTCATCCATGTTTTGTCCTATGCCATCATCCGAGACTTCCAGACACAGATGTTCCTTATCTTTTTGTTCCAGCGCCAATTTTACTTCACCTTTCCTGTTATCAGGAAAAGCATATTTCAAAGCATTGGTCAGGAGCTCATTAACAATTAATCCCAAGGGAATAGCCGTATCCACATCCAATTCCAAAGCCTGCATCTCACATGTTAAATTCACTTGCTTTTCCATACCGAACGAATCCAGCACATGCGTTCCCAGGTTATTAAAGTAATCCTTCATTTCAATGGTTGAAAGGTTGGTTCCCTGATATAATTTCTGATGAATCATACTCATGGATTGCACCCTGTTTTGGCTTTCCTGCATCACATTCACAGCATTGGCATCAGTCAATTGTGCCGATTGTAAAGCCAATAAACCGGAAACGATTTCCAGGTTGTTTTTTACCCGATGATGGATCTCTTTCAACAAAAACTCTTTCTCTTTGTTTTGCCTCTCCAGCAAAGCATTTTTCATCTTATTGCTTTGGTAATTCTTATAGAGGACCAATACAAATAGTAACAGGAAGCTGGCGATTACGATGATAATTATCTGCCTGGTGTTTTGTTGCGCCAATGCTGTTTCCTGCAATTTGATTGTGCTTTCCTTGAGAGCGACATCAAATTCCGTTTGAAGAAGGGAGATACGCTGGTCAGCCTCAGCCGTAAAAATGCTGTCTTTTAGCTTATCATATTTAATAAATGCCTGATAGGCTTCTTCATAGGCCTGGGTTGCTGCAAAGGCAAATCCCAAAGCTTCATAAGCCTGGCTTAAATAGTACTCATCCCCAAAATCCCGGGTGGCCACTTTAATACATTTCTGCAGGCTTTGTATGGCTTCCTTACTTTTTCCTTCCAGGTTTTGAAGTTTCCCTATGGATAGCCATGAACGCATGATCATAAAGTTATTTTCCAAAAGTTCGGCATATTTAACCGCGTAAGCCCCGGCAGATTCTGCGGCTTCAAATTGTTTCAGGTATGCATGCAGATCCACTAAAGAAATATATACGTCGCTCAAATTGTTATAAAAACCATATTGCTCTCCCATTTCAATAGAACGATTATAATAGGCCAGGGCCTCATCGTATTTTCCAAGTGCTAAATAGTTATTGCCAACCACATACAGTGTAAAATCGTAATCCAGGTCTTTGATGCCACGCTTTTCAAAAATGCCGATAGACTTCAATCCGTATTCCAACCCCCTTTCAAATTTTGATTGCTTCCAAAAAATATTGCTAAGGTCGCTATAGGCCAGGGCAATGGCCTTTTTATCATCCAATTGCTCTCCTAGCCGTAAAGACGCTAATGCATAATCTGCTGCCTTGCCCAATTCACCTTTGCGCTCGAAGACATACCCTAACTGTGTATTTAAAAAGGCCAGATCTTCTTCCTTCACTTTGTTTTTTGCATCTTTAAGTACTGTAAGAGCACTATCTAGTTTTTCCATCCTCAGTAAAATACTACCTAAGGTAATCTGAAACCTGCCTTCCCATAACGGATTGTTTTCAGAAGCAGATAAAACCAGCCCCTTTTTAGCCAGGGCAAGAGAAGTGTTTAAATTACGTGTATGCCAGTAATAGGCAAGATCATTTAACATAGAAAGCCCGATTGTGTCATGCTTCACTTTATCCCACGATTCTTCCAGGACCGTTAAATAAGAAGCATCAAAATCATCGGTATCTACGAATACTTTTTTGTAAGGATTGTCACTAGCTAAATCTACAATTTGTCCATGGGAAACAAGCGCGCCTACCCATGAAAATATGCTTATAAAAACAATCTTCAAAATGGATCCTTTCATAAAAATTGTTCATAAGTAATGATTGTCAAGTATGAAATTACGAATTTTAAATGGAGATCTTAATTTAACCATCCGGAATGATTCAAGCTGTTGGGAGAATAGCAATTGGCTTACTAACAAAACTTTACATCCTCGATGAACAGATCGAAGTTTTGCAAAACATCTCCGGTAAATAAAATAGCTTATTCGGACAAAAAATGCGGGCCTTCGTCCTAAGCCCCTTTATAAATACCGGAATTGCCCTTTATTTTAGAGTAAATCCAACTAATTGTCGCTACATGAAAAGGGCATTTCATTCTTCTTTATTATGCTATTTCTTTATTCAGGGAAAGTCGTTTGTGCGCATGAATGCAATGTTAATGAGCGTCCAAAAGGCTTTGACAGGTACATTGAGTAGATAATAACCGAATGGAATGCACGGGGCCCGATAGTAGGTATAGTTATTAAATCGAACTAATGAGTATTGTCTGTTAAGTAGTAATTCCGGCATGATCTGTACAAACTGTCATTTTGAGAACCCTGATGGCATAAAATTTTGTGGTAATTGTGGTAAGCCGCAACATTTGCTATGCTCTTCCTGCGGGTTTGAAAACCCTCCCGGGTTTAAGTTCTGTGGCAATTGTGGTATGACAATCTTGCAAAAACAAGCATCCAACTTGCCTCAACCTGCCGAAGTGTCTCAACCCGAACGAGGAAATGAAGCTGAACGAAGGCATCTGACAGTGATGTTTTGTGACCTGGTAGGGTCTACAGCCTTGTCCAATGAACTGGATCCGGAGGACCTGCGTGCGGTGATTACCGAATATCAGAACGTATGCGAAAAGGTTGTAGCCCGGTATGAAGGACATGTTGCCCAATACCTGGGCGACGGTATTTTAGTTTACTTCGGTTATCCGGTGGCGCATGAAAATGATGCACACCGGGCGCTGAGTTCAGGGTTGGGGATTTTAGAGGCAGTTCAGCGATTCAGCAAACATCTGGAAGAATCCAACCGCCCCGGTATTTCGGCCCGGATTGGGATTCACACAGGACATGTGGTAATTGGCGATATGGGGGGTACCGGACAAGGTCAACCCCTTGCCCTGGGCGTTGCCCCCAACATCGCAGCGCGGCTCGAGGGGTTGGCTGAACCGAATACGATGTTCATCAGTGCCGATACCTACAAACTTTTGCAACGATTTTTTTTATGTGAAGACAAAGGTGAACATTCGGTTAAAGGGATTCCCACGCCATTGCGGATCTACCGGGTTATTCATGAAAACATGGCAAAAAGCAGGTTTGAGGCGAGTCAAAATGGCCTGGACCAGAGCCCTATGGTGGGCAGAGATAAGGAAATTAAGCAACTAAAGGAACTTTGGCAAAATGCCACGCAGGGCAAATCACAGGTAGTTTTGTTAAGCGGCCAACCCGGTGTCGGTAAATCCCGCATCTTGCAAGCTTTAATGGCACATGTTGCCGCAGATAGTGATGCCTGGCTTAATGCTCACCAGTGCTCCCCTTATCATAAAGGAACGGCCTTCTATCCCCTGGCAGAGGCCATCAAACATGTGGCACTACAATTGAGTGATGACGAGCCCTCCGTTGAAAAGATAAGCCGGCTTGAAGGATTTCTGCTTCAATATGGTTTTTCTTTAGAGGAGATGGTCCCTCTTTTTGCCAATATCCTGGCACTTTCACTGGAAGGGACTATTTATCAACCGACACCATTTTCGGTAGAGCAGCAAAAACAAAAGATCATGGGCGCATTCATCCACATGTACCTGGAGCGATCCGTTGAGCAAAATTTATTGCTGGTCTTTGAAGATATTCAATGGATGGACGCTTCCTCCCTGGAGGTTATTACCCAATTGACCGATCAGCCACCTACATTGAATATGCTTACCGTATTGAGTTTTAGACCTGAGCTTAATCCCCCATGGCATATGCAGCCCCACATCACGCCAATGTCTCTGTCGAATTTACCCGGAGAAGCTGTTCGGGAGATCATTATAAAAATAGCTGGCAATAAACAACTGCCCCGGGAAATAATTGATCAGATTATCCGAAAAACTGACGGCGTCCCGCTTTTTGTCGAAGAGCTCACTAAAATGGTTTTGGGATCGGAAATATTGCAAGAGCACGATGATCATTATGAGCTTCGTGGTCCTGTTTCCTCATTATCCATTCCATCTACCTTACACGACTCGCTGGTCGCGCGGCTGGATAGCATGTCACACACCAAAAAGATGGCACAGATTGGGGCCGTCATAGGCCGGGAATTTAGCTATGAACTTATTAATGCAGCCTCTCATATGCCGGAAAAGGCTATGGGCGCATGCCTTAGAGAACTGGTTGAAGCAGAATTACTTTTACAACGCGGGGTACCTCCTAAGGCTACTTTTACTTTTCGACATGCATTGATCAGAGATGTTGCCTACCAATCGCTACTCAAGAGTCAGCAACAGCGATTTCATCAGCGTATTGCCGAGGCTTTGACACAAAAAATACCTGTTCTGGCAGAAAACCATCCCGAAATGGCTGCCTATCACTTTGAAAAGGCGGGCATGTTTCACGAGGCGGTGGTATATTGGATCGCCGCCGGGGATAAGATAAGACAGCACCTGGCTTATGACCAGACGCTGACTTATATGCAACGCGGATTGACTTTAATAGAAAAGATAGAGAACGAAGAGGACCGTTCGACCCTTGAATTAAAATTGTTAACCATCCAGGCGCCGGTGCTCATCATGACCGAAGGTTTTTCTTCATCGGCGGCCTACGAGGCCAGTTGCCGGATGAAGGAACTGGCCGAACAGCAAAAAGATAGCATGAGCTTATTTCAGGCACTTCGGGGGGTGATCGTCCACCAGTTATTTGTAGGCAAAGCAAAGGTTGCCCTCCACTTTGCACAGGAAGCTTTAGACATCGCCAAATCACTACAGGTCAATGAAGTGCTTATGGAAGCATACCGGCTGATAGGACAAACTTCAATCTACGTGGGTAAGCTTGCACTCAGCCTGGCGTCTTTTGACAAATCCATATCACTATACAAGGCTACGGATAGGGACACGCTCAGCCGGTTGATCGGATCAGATCCTGAGGTTTTCAGTATGATTCAGAGCAGCCATGTCTTGTGGTACCTGGGTTACCCGGAGCAGGCCCTGGCACGAGCCAAAGGGGCACTGGAGAAAGCCCATGTACTCCAACGTTCCTACACCCAGGTGTTATGCTCATTTATCAGCAGCTTGGTATCCTTGTATTGTGGTCATATTCAGGATACATCGAACCATGCACAATCCTGTATCGCGTTGAGTGAGGAATACGGCCTCTCTATGTTCAGTAATGAAGCGAAGTTGTTTCTCGGGGCTACCATGATTGAAAATGGTAAAGTAGAGGAAGGGTTTCAAATGGTACAAACATCCCTTAAAGGGCGACTTGAACGCAACTTGTTATCAGGAATTCATATGCACATGAGTGTACTCATTGACCAGTATTTGAAGACCGCAAAATTAGCGGAAGGCCTTAAGGCAGCTAACAAAGCAATAGCGCTAAGCAAGCAATCAGATGATCAGCTTTTTCTGTCGGAGCTCTATCGGCTCAAAGGTGAATTATTATTGGCAAAAAAAGGCGAAGCGAGCCTCGGGGAAGTTGAGGACTGTTTTAATAAAAGTATAAAAATTGCCAGAGAGCAGGAGTCCAGGTCCTTTGAGTTGCGCAGTGCAATGAGTATGGCCAAAGTATGGAAATCGCAAGGAAAGGTTGCGGAAGGCCTCGAGTTGGTTTCAAGTATCTACAACTGGTTTCAGGAGGGGTTCGAAACGCGGGACCTGATGGAGGCAAAGCACCTGATCGAAACCTTGTCGGTTGCTACCCCCTCGGCCCATACAACACCTAACACCGAATAATCAGCCTAAATGATCGTATCAAAAAACTAAATATTTAAATGATGGAAAATTACAAATGGCCTAAAAAAACCCGGGAAATGCACAGTAATCACTTTAATTCCACGATATGGAATGACTTTAAATTTCGGGATGATGATATTGTAATAGCCACTTATGCAAAGTCAGGTACGACCTGGATGCAACAGATTATTGCTCAGCTCCTGTTTGATGGTGCGGAAGATCTGCCTGTGGCCGAAATGTCACCATGGCTTGATTTAAGGATACCACCGCCCGAAATAAAGCTGCCGGCAGTCGAGGCTCAAACCCATCGACGGTTCCTCAAAACACACCTGCCGGTAGATGCCCTGGTCTACTCACCCAAAGCAAAGTACATTTACATTGGGCGTGACGGAAGGGATGTCGTTTGGAGTATGTATAATCATCATGCATCAGCCAATGAAAAATGGTACGCGGCTTTAAACGATAGCCCCGGACTGGTGGGACCACCCATTGAAAAACCGGTGGATGATATCAAGCAATATTATCATGAATGGCTGGAGAAAGATGGATATCCCTGGTGGTCGATCTGGGAAAATGTGAGTTCCTGGTGGAACATTCGCAATTTGCCTAATTTATTATTTGTCCATTTTGCCAATCTAAAGCAAGATATGGAAGGTGAAATAAGAAGGATTGCCAGGTTTTTGGACATTGACACGGAAAAACTGAATTGGGAGGCAATTATTAAACATTGTAGTTTTGACTACATGAAATCACATGCCGATCAAAGTGTCCCTCTGGGTGGTATTTTCTGGAATGGTGGGGCAAAGACCTTTATTCATAAAGGGCAAAACGGCAGATGGAAGGGTGTATTGTCGGAAGAAGATTCAAAATTATATGAAACAAAAGCTGTGGAAAAGCTGGGTGAAGCATGTGCCCACTGGCTGGCGACAGGCGAAATGATCCAATTAGACCATCACTTACAGCCATAGCACACCTGTAAGCTAAAATTTAGTTCGATAGAACCCGAGAGTGCATAATGCATTTTCGAACTAAAAAATGGGGTAATGCATTTTATCGCCGAAAATTAAAGAGCCATGAATCCGATCGCCGATGATCAGAATTAATTTGTCAAAGCTTACTTTGCTTTTTCTCAGCATACTTACTATTATGGCGGCGGCGATCGTTGCTCCCTCTATTCCTGCAATTGCCCGATTTTTTAAGCAAACACCCCATGCAGATCTGCTATCAAAACTGGTGATTAGTCTTCCCACCTTGTTCATAGCTGTCACCGCTCCCATAGTAGGCCGCTACATTGACAAGCACGGAAGATTAAAATTACTGTATGCAGGTTTGGTCCTGTATGCATGTAGCGGAATATCGGGATTTTATCTCAATAATATCTACCATATCCTTACAGGCCGTGCATTGCTTGGTGTTTCCATTGGCATCACTATGACCATTACCATAACGCTGATTGGGGATTATTTTAAAGGTGAAGAGCGTAAAGATTTCATTGGGTTGCAGACAGCTTTTATTGGATTTGCAGGGGTTACATTTTTAATAGTCGCCGGAGTATTGGCAGACATCAGTTGGCGGCTGCCGTTTCTCCTCTATTTAGCCTCTATCGCATTCATTCCACTGATAATCAATGTTTTAAATGAACCTTCCCGAACCTATTCCGCAACCGGAAGCATAACCGGTGAATCGAGCCTGCTTATTCGTATTATTTTCGTCAATGCGATTGTCTTAATGATCTTGTTTTACATTGTTCCCACCCAACTTCCCTTTTTGCTTTATGAGATCGGCATCGACAAGAACACCTTATCCGGAACCGCACTGGCTGTCAATGCCCTTGGAATGATTATTTCTTCCTTGTTTTATTCCGGATTAAAAGGACATGTGCACTTTCCGTATATCTATACTATTGCATTTTTTCTCATGGCAACCGGATATTTTATGACAGGTATGACCCATTCATTTTTTGTTATTCTTATGGCTATGTTCTTTGCCGGATTGGGCTTTGGTTTGTTAATGGCAAATACCAATCTGTGGATAATGGAGCTAAGCCGGCAAGAACTAAGAGGCAAAAATATAGGAATGCTCACTACCTGCTTATTCCTCGGTCAGTTTTTATCGCCAATAATCTTCGAGCCCCTGGTAACACGGTTCGGTGTCTCATTTCTTTTCACATTTACCGCAGCCTCTATGGTCTTTATTTCAACAGGTTTTCTGTGGTTGGGTCAATCGCTCATTAACATGGGTACTTCAACCGGATCATGATTCCAACCTTGTCATTAAAAAGTCTACCATCTTATGCTAGATTCATTGATTATGGAGATGGAGAGGACATACAACAAGGAGCGGAGATTGGAAATTTTGTAATTGATAATATTTGAGCATTTATAAAAAATAGTGGTTGATAGTGACATCATTCCTAATAATATTTTAACACTACTGAAACCAGTAAAATGTCCAAAACATGAACGGTATTTATTTGATGAAAAGTGCTTTTACTTATTCTACGTTGGAAAAGATAGAATGATTCTAAATATGAACCGTCCAGTAAGAGACACGTACGCTAGGTGGTGAGAGGCGCAAAGTGGGTTTGGTTTAGGGCTCACGGTCTTCTACTCGATTGGCAATAGTTATTTTACTCCTAATATTGAAGAGAAGACATTTTCAAAAAAGTTTTGGACAACATCTGCTAATTTCATATTAAAATTATCTTTTTCCCAATGCGGTTTTTTTTGGTTAGAGTTAGCGTATCTGACAACTATATCTCCCTTATCCGCAATATAAAAGGCTCTTAAAGAAATATGTTTAGAATAGTCTGAATATCCAATAAACTTAAACTCTCTATCAATCTCATCAAAATAATTTAGCTCTAATGGGATTATGTTAGGCGTTTTTGGATATTTATTTCCAGATCGGAAAAATCGGAACATCAGAGTTGATAAAATTCTATTTGTATCGTTATTATGGAAACGGATCGAGAAGAAATTCGTATTAGGAGCTATTCCATTTTCTTTTAGCAATTGATATTTTTCAAAAGTTATAATAGGATATTCATAAAAACTCACATAAAAGCTTTCTACATTTTGGTCAATAACTGAAACTACTTGTTTGAATTCGAGTTTAATTTGATTTACTTTATTTAACCATAACTCGTATTCAGCTTTTGACTTTGCCAGCCTTTGTTGAGTGTCTTTGGCGCCGATTCTTTTAGCCCAGTCTTTCAATCTATTTGACTCGTCTTTTATTCTTAAATACTCCGAAAATAAATTTGTACAATTTTTTGTAACAACTTCTACAATAGGCTCATATTCTCCTTCATCTGCCAAACTTAATGCGTTATAATAGTCAGGTCTCTCATCTCTTCGAATGTTACAAATTGGATATCCTTTCTTTAATAAAATTAAGTTCAATAAAAGACGAGCTGTTCGACCATTTCCATCTTTAAATGGATGAATTTTCACCATCTCGTGATGGGCAATTGCACCAATAATTAATGGGTTTTCATCTTCGTTTTCTCCAATCCAATCAAATAATTCTTTCATTTTGATTGGTACTTCAAATGGTTCAGGCGGTGTATGTTCAGAACCTGAAATAATTACACCAATATCACGATAAGTTCCAGGACTCAAAGAGTCATCATTTCCAATTATTAAACTATGAATTTGTTTTAAATAATGTTCAGTTATTTCTACATCATCTTTGACAATTTCATAAAGGAAATCAAATGCAACACCCAAGTTCTTTACTTCAAGACTGTCTTTTAATGGTTTACCAGAAATATCAATGCCTTCTTTTAATACCATAGAAGTTTCTTGAAGCGTTAGTCTATTTCCTTCAATTCCGGAACTATGAAATATGTGATGTGTTTTAAAATGTTCTCTTAATTTTTCAAGAGCAATTTTATCCAGGGGAACTTCTCTTAATTCTTCTACTTCACCTTGTAAATTTTTTATTTGTTGAAGTAAATCAGGTGATAATAATTCTGTACTTAATTCAATCATTTGTCTATCATTTATGTCTATTATAATTATTACCAACAATTGGCGATATACTACAAGGTAGTGCTCATATTTATTTCATCGAAATCCTAATCTAACGGATTTTTAATAATATTCATATCAGTAGGTCACTCAGGTGTGTATTTCTATGGTTTTATTCGAGCTATGGCCTAATAGGACTGTATGTGCCTTTAACTTACCCCATCTTCCAATAAATGGATGCAAAATAATGGTGTGGAGTCTAGTATTTGGACAAGTTGCTATGAATGGGTGGCGCATTTTCAATGATATATACATTGTCGCTAGTGACTACAAAATTGTAGATTAAGAACACATTACAGTGCATTTCAAACATTTACTAACAAAACAATCTGATAACACAAAAAAATACTGACGATCAAAGCTCAAAGGGTGATCAGCTCGACCGGATTGGGTGGTCGATATCATATCAACTCCACCCCAAGCCCCGGCCTGTCCGTAATTGACATCCATCCATTTTCAATTTTAAATCCGGGATTCACCACATCCACCACAAGATCCAGGCTGCCATCAAGATCAATATATTTCGTGTTGTTAAATGACAAGGCAGCATGTAAGGCAGCGGTAATACTGATCGAGCTTTCATCATTGCATCCCCACATCAAATCTATGTTTGAAGCCCCTGCAATCGTGGCAATTTGCCTGGCCGGATGAATGCCTCCTGATTTCATTAACTTGATATTAAATATATCGCCGGCATGTGGAGGGGATGCCAGTTTGAAAGCATCTTTGGCAGACTTAAGGCTTTCGTCGGCAGCAATTAAGGCCTTAATATCGGCAGGCAGTTGTTTCATCAGGTCCACCTGATCAGCAGGTACAGGTTGTTCTATCAACTCCATGTTAAGCTGACGGGTTTCCTGGTAAAACCGGATCAAATCCTGTTCGGTATATCCCTGATTAGCATCTACCCGGATCGCCATTTCCCCGTTATAACACTCCCTTAGCTTCTTCATACGTTCGATATCTTCTTCCACATCTTTGCCAGTCTTTACCTTTAGCACCCGGAATCCCATGTCATAATACTCCTTGGCTTCAGCCAAAGTGTCGGCTACGTCTTTTATACCAATGGTCACGGAGGTCGGCAGGGATTTTATTTTTCCACCTAAAAAGACGCCCAATGGGATATCCAGATATTTGGTGAAAGCATCATGGACAGCAATATCCAGCGCTGCCCTTGCCGCCGGTGTTTTGGGAAAACGGGTCAATATTTCATCAAGCAATCCGTAAAACTCCCTGATATCCCTGCCAATCAAAAATGCCAGATTTTCGTCGGTCAGCGTATTCAGGCTGTCATCCAACGACTCGCCAACTACCTGAAAACTCGGATTACCCGACCCCAGACCATATTGATCATTGTCAAGGTTAATTTTTACGAATACATTGTCGACATCGTCAACCGTTTTAAAAGCTATGGTGTAAGGCCTGGTGTTGCCCAGGTTTTTCCTCCAGACCTCTATAGATTTTATTTTCATACTTTAATCATTTTTTCTTTAATAAGTTCAACAAGTCCGTTTAAACCATCCTCCAGGGGACTAATTACGGGCAGGCCAATTCTTGCCGATAATTCTTCCTTACTGGCTTCAATCTGCCGGCTGGTCATTTCAGCGGTATTCAGTGTTAAAGTCCAGGTGCTGCTACCGAGCAACTCTATGATTTTTATATCTTCCATCACATCTGAAATAGTGGCCGGAAAATGTTCTAAATTATTGTAATGTGTCCTGATGGGGTGGTGTTGTAAAATTACACCATCCAGCAGGCCCGAAACGATGAATTCGGATCCACATGGCCCCCCCGGATTTTTCAGACTGGCCTGGCCTTCGATCAGCATCACATCCGGTTGCTCATGTTTCCAGCAGCTATACATAGCATGTTCCAACTCACCCGGAATGAAATCGTTGGGGGTGGCATCAAAAATGAAGCCATGCTTGGTTCCCTGCAGCCAGCCGGTCTGACCCGTATAGATCATTTCTGATTTGATACCGGCTTCATTCAGTGCATTGTCCAGCAGTTTGGTGGTAGTCCTTTTACCTACTGAGCAGTCTGTTCCCAGTACGCCAATTTTCAGGCAATCAACCTCCTGTATCTTACCACTCCAGAAATGAAGATCTTCAAAAGGCTTTGGTTTTCTGATATCAAAGAGCACAGCACCGTGATCCTCTGCCAGTTTTTTCATTTGAGGAATTCCACTGAGGGGTTGATGCAGCCCGTTGATCATGTGAATCCCCTGAGCCAATATCTCCTCGATTACCGGGTAAAGACTCCCGGGCAGAACGCCTCCTTTGGTGGCCATACCAATAATAGCATACTCAGGTTTTTCACCCTTTACCTCGATAAGCCGGGCCATGGAGGAAAGAATAGGAATATTGCGGTGCCGGCCGTCCAAAACCTCGCCTGCATCCCTGTTTGCAGCCTCGTGATCGATAACCGCCACGATATCAAACCGCTTCGACTCCCTTATCAAACCATGTGCCGTTTTGGCATGAATGGTTTCCAACAGTCCACCCGTTATTATACACGCTGTTCCAGCCAACTCCGGGTCATCCAATCTTTGTGTTGTTATCATTTTTATGTTCCGGTTTTAATTATTTAAGCTTATTATTCGTTCATTGCAAATGGCCATGACGTTTTTACCATTCCTTTCCAGTAGCAAATACGCCTCATCGTCAAGGGTAAAAGATGGCCGGTTTTTATAACCTTCAGGCACCAGTCTCAAAGGCAAAGCTGCTTTTTCACTTTCCGCAGGCATAGCCTTTAACCTGATCGTGGTGTAGCCCTGGCTTAACCACTTTATTGCCTCTTCGGGATCAATCTTTTTATAATCAGTTAAAGTGTTGGGATAAACCCTGCCAGGGGACAATGTCATTTCCGAGGCATCAATCTCCTGATAACCATAATAGGTGGACAGATCACCCATATCGGCAATGACACTTTTATAATAAATGGCTCCGGTCTCTTTCGATACCATTTCTTCAAAGAAAATGCCTACGTCGGTGGTGTTGAGCTGACCGTTTTTTTCTATTTTCGCATTTCTGATCAGCAGATCAAATAACTTCCTGTCATTCTCAGGAATCCGGTAATAAGCTTCCTCAGTATGGTTAGCGTAGGTGCCATCGGCTATATCCACCAGGGCGGTCAGGATAGCCACGAAATTGAGCCTTACCAGATACTTTTTTTCAGGATCTTCAGGGTATCCTCCGGATTCGATCAAAATGGCACTGGTACCCCATTTTTGAATATTATCGCCAAAAGCCCTCGGTTCAAAACTGTCGTCATACTTCCCTACCTGGCCGGGAATATACGCCTGGAGGGCTTTGTTCATCGAAACAATGACCTTCATGGCCTTGCTGCGCGTTTCATTGATCTCTTTTTCGTAGTTGTAGGCTGGCGCCAGAAATGAAATGGAAGCCGGCAAGGCGGTGCCAGGTATATTGTAATAGATACTTTGATCATGTAAGTTAAAGCCAAAGTCAGGCGCATACCTGTCGCGGGTATTTTTAAGAATCTTCGACTCAGGCGAGACCAGCCTAAGGGCATCTCTGTTGAGATCAAAGGACAGGGCGTTCCTTCTGGCATATTGCTCGGCACCGTCAGGATTAAGCATTGGCATAAAGTAAAGGGTGGTTTGTCGCAAAATTTTTTTCCTGACCGAATCAAGGGCATCATGGGCTGAAAGAAATTTGAATAATTCAAAAAGTGCGCGGGTAGCAGTAGACTCATCGCCATGCATTTGCGACCATAGCATCACTTTGATTTTACCGCTTCCGGCTTTAATCAGGTTGATCTCCCTGCCTTCGACAGACTCGCCCACTTTGGAGACCTCAAACACCGGATCGCTTTTCAATGTATCAATGAAAGGTTCAAGATCTGCTCGCTTTATTCTTTTTTCATCTAATTCCGGAAGGTGATAATGCGGATAGTTTTGGTATAAGTCGGCATGTACCTCTCCACCGGCGGCTACCACTTTATCATAACCGGTCATAAATTCTGACAAATCGGGAAGGTGGTCTTTCTTCCTGTTCAATTCATACCGATACACCATTTGCCCCAGATTTTGCATAAATGGCAGGGCAACCTGCTCATATTCATAATCGCCGTCGTTGTAAATTTCATTGGCATTGGTATGTATCACCGCCGATAACATAAATTCTGTTCTGTTTTTAAAATCGACGATATAGGCATTGTCAATCATATAGCCATAAGCCAATCCGATTTTGTTAAATATTCTGATGTGCCGGGGAACAGAAGCCTTTTCTTCTCCAAACATCAAAAATTTGCTGTAAGCCTCGTAGTAGGTTGTGGTGTCATAAGCGGGAAAAGTTGTCTCAGCGGGGAGCTGGGACATATATCGGTACAAAAACCTATAATCATGGTTAGTCAGGTTAAAACGCTGGTCTTCAGACACCGACTGCGGAAACATGGCGGCCCGGAGCATAAGTTGCAGTTCGTCGAGGGGAATATGATTTTTGAGGCCAAAATCCATAGGCTCATTAACCACATTACCACCTTTCAGATATCCTTTTCCTTTTAAAATCTTTCCTTTTAACGGCAATTCCGCATCGTTGCGTACCAGTGGTTGCTGATAAACCACAGCTCCTCCCCTTTTGAAAGTCAACGGATTGGTGTGCCGGTTCTCTTCTTCACTAAGCGGAATGGAAAGTCGATGGATAATTCGGGAATCAATGTACCCTTTTTGATGCAACTTCCTATTGATGGTTTCCTGTCCCAAAAACTCATAAAGCCTGTTAAAGGCATCATTATCGCTGACCAGGAAAATCTTTTTTATGTAATGAGCAATGGTAGGCATTCCTGACGCGGAAGTTGTGTCCTCTGAAACCGGAGACTGGCCGGAGAAAGCACTGTCAATCAACATTTCAGAATATTTATCCAAACCATCGATGCCTAATTCATTCAGTTTTTCAAGGGCCAGAAAGGCAGCAGGCATTTTAACAGTGCTGGCAGGGTAAAAATACCTGTCATGATCAAAGTTGTAATAGAATGACTTAAAAGACGGAACGTTGTTGCTGTCGCGGTTAATTTGGGTGTAGATTATCTGGGTTTCATATTTATCCTTGTTTTGGAGGATTTCCGCAAATTTCTCAGGTTCGGACTTCATCAGATTTTCCAGCAGATCCTTATCTTCCATGATTTCTTTATTGTTTTTCATGCAACTTGAAAGAAAAATAAAAAAGATTAAGTATAATGGTATAAATAATTTCATTAATCCTGATTTATTAAATTAATATATTCATTGAACTGCCGGCTCTGCCCGTTTTATGGAACCCGGATCTGCATCAATCTCCGCGCGCAGGCCCACCGGAATGGTAAATTTATCTTCGATATGGCCAATCATGGCCCCGCTGTGCGCCTCCTGATGAATTAATCCGTACCCTGGCAATTCTGCCCTGTCAAGCATCTATATAACCTCCTGTGAGCCAATAATCACTTCGGCGCTCGTGTAACCAATAAAAGAGAATACGAGCACCGCCGCATCCGGGGGTACGTGAAGGCTGTAATCTTCCTCAGCATCGGTAATAGTACCGAGATGGGTCCCCTCAATACTTACCGACGCCCCCGGCAATGGGCTGCCATCCTCTGCGGTTACTTTGCCTTTTACCGTCCGTTGCTGTGCCGGAGATGTTAAAACCAGACAACAAAACAGACCTGAAATTAATAGCGTAAAAAGTTTTTTCATATGATCGTAGCTTTTTCATTTAACTACAGGTCTATTTATAGCAGTCAGATCAAAAATAAAAATGGTCAGATTTATTTTTGATTCTTTTCCAATTTCCGCCTAATCAAAGATTTAATTCGTATGTTTATAACAAATTCTGTCAGATGTAAGTCAAATCTCTGACGCTAGTGAAGAAAGTTAACCAAACCTTGCACATTAAGCGACCGTTTCTTGGACATTAAGCTTTTGTTAAACGATGAAGCAGGTTAATTTGAAATATGATCTCACCTAAAATCAAGCTGGAAATTGAAAAATCACCTTTACTTCAAAAGGTGGTTGACGCAGGCAGGTATGACAATGACTGGTCGAAATTCACACGGACTTTTTTCGAAAGAATAGCCAGAAAAATAAATACGGAAGTTGCGAAAAGAGTCGTTGCCTCTCCCTATTTGGTCAAAGAATACCTGTTATTTGGTGAAGATGAATTTGAGAACATCGTCTTCAGGCACAAACTTTCCGGTATGGATGATTTTATCGGCTACCTTCAAAATTTTAACGTGCAAAAACCTTACCTGTGGATCAGCGGTAAAACCCTGCAGGCCTATTGGAACAATGGCAACGCAAAAGATAAAAAACTCAATGTACTCCTGACTTTCCTGGATGTTGAGCTTTCACAATGGGACAATTGGAAAAATTTCAAAATCAACGGCAAAGAAGATCAAAAAGGGGCAAACCATAATGACCGGCATGCGCTGCAATTGCTTAAAAAGTATTATAAAGGGAATTACTACCGGTATTATCAGAAAACTGATGGCAGCCAGATATTAATCAAAGCCCCTTTTATAATCAGGGAAGATTCCAAAGAAGTGGTGGTCATAGAGACCAAAACTGTGGGGCACCGCTACAAAAACTCAACCATCGCCATCAGGGATGGGGCCTTGTATGTAGACTGCGAAAATCTGGACTGGAACGAAAAAGAAAGCTACATTTTTAACATAGGATTTGAAACCAACCCGGAATTGATCTTTGGGGTTTCCAACACCCTGGACAAAAGAGGCCGGGCCCTTGCGATCAAGAACATACTTGTAAAAAACCCCCTGAAATATGATTTCAGCCAAATCCAGGCCATCGAGATCCCCTTCAATCAACATTTCGAAAAACCCTGCGCGGATTCCATGCTACTCGATTTTTTCCGAAAAAGCCAGGATAACCTAATCAAGACACAACGTTTTTTTAGCTTTAATGATCTCTCCTCCATCACAGACAACCAGGTAATACACTTGTAGCATCCCCAACCATCTGCTCCCCAATACCTTTTTTAATTTACCCCGGCACCCACACCTTCTACCCTCACTCCCTAAATCATTCCCTCAATGCATCATCACATCCTCTCAACACCTGTCTTATCCTCATTGCTCAACCCGCTTAATCCTGTTAATCACCCCCGGGATAATACGGGTAATTGTCACTCTCTTCTCCCCTTTTACAAATGCATTAATCTCATTCAGACTCTTAAGGGCCCTTAGCTTCCGGATAGCTATCCTGACATTATGATGGGCACTGGAGTCATTAAATTTGGCAGTCGCCGACGGGGATGCAGCACTGGTGGTTTTTTTTACAGATTTGGCGCTGGTTTTCGGGGCGGCCTTTTTTGCCGGTTTTGTGGCTTTCTTTTCAACCTGCTTCGCTTTGTCTTTGTCTGCTTTTTTAGCCTTGACTTTAGCTGGTTTAGCTGCCTTAGCCGTTTTGGCCACCTTTTTGTTCGCTGTATTCTTTTTAGCCGTTGTGGCTTTTAACCGCTTTGTTTTCTTTTGATCTTTGGTGGGTTTTCCGGTTTTTTTCTTCTTATCCTGCCCCTTGTTTTTTGCAGATTTTGCCGGTTTCTTTTTGTTTTTGGTTTTTTGTTTTTCTTCTTTTTTCTTAACCATGACCACTTTTTTTTTAAGAATATACTTAAATTATATTTAACATTTTCTTAATATAATCTTAATTTAGGAATAACCGGGCAAGGTTGCTAATATTATTTTATGGTACATCTATCGGGTGTACCGTATGGATGGCTTTTCAATGGCCCGGGGTTGTAATGTCGGTGGGTCGAACGTATCGTGTGGCTACCAATGTTTTGTCCCGAGGGGACATGGTGGGGTGCTTTTTAGGGGTGGGAGGACTATGTTTGGTGTCATTAAGGTTTGGATTGGCAGGGGGATATAGGGATATAGCAGGAGGTATTCTTTCTTTATCTGGTGATTTTAGGTAATTTTAACCATGGTTGGCAGCCGTTGACATTTATAAAGGGAAAGGAAAATAATATGGTTTTACTGAAATACTACGACCGGAACGCCCGGTCGTTTCTGCAATACCTCAAAAAGACACAAAAGAAACTACAGGAAGAACCCATTCATCAACTTAGGGTGCACATCAAAAAGATGCGTGCCATCCTGAAACTGATAGAAATTTCGAGTCAGGGTGAATTCAAAAAAAAACGTCATTTTAACCTTTTCTCGAGGTTTTTTGATTATGCAGGAAACCTTCGGGAAATACAGGTGAATCACCTGATTATTAAAAAGTTCCGGAATAATGATATCAGTGTTTTTGAAAAATATTTAGCGCATCACGAGAAACAGGCAAGTAAAAAACTTCACAAAGCGGTGGTTGAATTCGATACCGGTCAGTTTGAAAAACTAAATAGCCAGATAAGGTCGGTGGTCGCCGGTATGAAAGAAAAAAAAATTATTTCCCAATCTGAAAAATTTATATCCGGGGAAATCAAAAAGATAAAAAAATTGATGTCCAAACTTTCTAACCCCGGTGATCTTCAAAAAATCAGAATACGGCTTAAATCCATAAGTGCCATACTCAGGCTGCTGGAAACTTACCAGCCCGATAACAAATGGGCAAAGTTAAAAAAGGAAATCAAACCGCTGGGATTACTAATCGGCGAATGGCATGACCAACAAGTCCTGGCCGACACCATGAAACAGTTCATCAACAGGAGCCACGAAAAAAACCATGAAATTGAAAACGTAAAAAAGGTGGTAAAACAGATTGACCGGGAAAATAAAAGGATCGTAAAGCAGGTAGGTCAGAAGCTAAACGTGGTGTTTTCTGCACAATAAAAAATCACAAAGGAAAAGCACCGAGCATATTTTATTTACTGATTTCGCAAAACCATGCTTCTATTTTTTTGCAGTAATTGTGGTAATAAGCGGTAATCCGTAGGCAACCGCTGCCAGAATAGTCACCCATTTAAATCCCATTTCCACAGCAATCACTGTGGCCAGTGCGGCACTTATTACCGAGGCACAGCCATTGATTGCCCACGCCCAGGGCACCAGTCGAGGGTTTTCCTGGCCCAGACGTTTTATTTCCAGGGGAAAGGGGAGCCCCATAAGGAAGGCCAAGGGAGCAATGATAAGCGTCATAATCAGGATTTTCAAAAAGCCGGTAAGACCAATAGTTTGTTGCAGGATGGGCGTAAGGGAAAAGCTATACACAAGTAACAGGCCAATAATCGCTAAGAAAATGGTAAAAACCCTGATCTGTTTTAGTTCAAGCCGGCTGGTGAAATAGCTGCCCAACCCTGAAAAAATCATCAAAGCACACATCAGCACAGCGACAGCGTAAATGGGACTACCCAGGTAAAGGATAAACCTTTGAATAAGCACGATCTCAACAAACATAAAACCAATGCCTATACCACCGAAATACAGCAATACACTCCACCTTTTACCACCATGCCAGCCAAGATGAAACAAAGGGGCTATTATAAGAAGCAGGGATACTAAAGTCACTTGTATCAGGGTAATGATCACCATCAGGTAACCAACTTCGAAAAAAGCCATCGCATTATTACCGAAGAGCTGTGACAGATGGGAAAGGCTTTTTCCACGGATAAACTGCGAGAAGTAAGGCTGATCGTCAGTCGGTGGCTTTATGTTAAAGTCATAGTTTTTGTAAAGTGTCTCCCTTTGGTCAGAAAACAGCTCATCGACATATTGAAAAAAATCATTGTCCTGCAACATATTGTACTGCTCCCTTTCATGACGCTTAATATCCGGCAGCAATACCGGATCAAATAACATCCGATCGCAAAAGCTTCGTATGAGGTTGGCTTCCTGCTGTAAAATTGGGGTTTTCTTGACAATCATGGTAAGGGTACCCCAACTGCGAACAGCTCCGATATACTGTTCAGGATGCTCTACTCCTGAATCGGTGAGGACTTCGATCATAGTCGCCAAAATCTTTAAAGGATTTCTGACAGGGTAATCCATCCAGCAGTTTACACTGATCACTCCCTCGGGAAGCAGCTTTTTCCACATCTCCCTGAAGGCATCCTTAGTCAGCAAATACTGTTCACTAATGGCATTTAGCCCCACAGAACCACCAAAAGCTCCGATGGTCGGAATACTTATCAAATCATATTTCTCAGTGTCTTTGAGTAAAAAGGTGCGGGGATCTTCCTGATGCATGACAAGCTCAGGCGCAGCGAGCAAACCCAGGGTCTCTTTTGACAATTCATCTTTCAGCAAAGAAATCACTGCACTGTTTGGCTCCACTGCCACAATCCGGGCAGTGGCTTTGGACCTGGCAAGGGAGATATCTTCACCACTGCCCGAATTCAGTACCAGTGCCTTTTTGCGCGCTTTGATTATATAAGGCAGCACCCTGGTCGTATAATCGTACACAGTGGTATCTCCCGGTGGAAAAAGGGGCGCCACGGTTCCATACCAATCTCCATTTTTAAAAATGACCTTTCGCACCGGTACGGTTTGGGGATAGGTCAGGCTTAGCCCGGGGGCGTGCCTTAAAAGTGGGGATGAAACCACCTGAATATATCCGAAAGGACTGCTTTGTTCATGAATTATCTCTACATCGGGAAGATTCAGGGTTTTGCTGAGATCTTTGAATTGAGAAAGATTAAAAGAAAAAGGCCTGATAATAAAAAAGGCCTGATAATAAAAATAACGATGAGGCCCAGATTGAGCACAAAAGCGGCCAGCCAGTTAATGGGAAAAGGACGCGGCAATACCCATAAGGCAGCAATCATAGGAAGCAGGGCGATAAATACAGGCAGTTTTTGGGGAACAATGATCCAACTCAAACCCACCGCCAGCAATCCGCCTAAACCCGAGCCCAGCAAATTGGCAAAGTACAACTTGCCAATCCGGTCTGCATACCTGACAAAGGTCATTCCGATCGCCAGGGCTGCCGACAAAAAAGGAAGTAACAGTACCAAATAGGTAAACAGCAGCCTTCCGGCCTGCGAATAATCCACAAACAAAAGATAAGAATCAAATCTTACCCCGGAAGGTTGCGAAAAACTAACCACAGTGGCCATGAAAAAGCCGGTGGCCATCATCAAGGAGGGCAGCAGATGATCAAAATTTTTCAACAATGCCCGCCTGAAAAGTGAGATGACCGTACCGGCCACCCCAAAACCCAGTAATGCAATTGAAATAACCATATAAGCAAAATGGTACCATTGCACAATTGACAGAATCTGCATCAGGATTAGCTGATAGCTGATAACGGCGGTTGACAATATAGCAAGGGCTGGGAGGAGACGCATGGATAGATCTAATTCCCCCTGGTAAATGGCACAAAACGCACTGGAAACAGGCTTTTTGTAGTGGTTTTTCCCTTTTTCTTCTCTACCAGCATCAATGTCTGCACCAGAAAAGGCGAGCCCACAGGAATCACCATCTTTCCACCTTCTTTTAATTGACTAATCAGGGGCGGAGGAATAAACTCTGCGGCGGCTGTAACAACAATAGCATCGAAGGGGGCGAATTCTTCCCAGCCAAAGTAACCATCCGCATCGATGGTCTTTACATTTGAATAGCCCAAATCCTCAAACCTTTTTTCAGCCTGGTTAGCCAGTTCGGGTACAATTTCCACTGTATACACCTTATCGACGATTTCTGCCAGCACCGCAGCCTGGTACCCTGATCCTGTGCCAATTTCGAGCACTTTAAAATCTTTTTGAGGTTTTATCACCTCAGTCATAAAGGCTACCATGTAGGGTTGAGAAATGGTTTGGCCATAACCAATGGGCAATGGCCGGTCCTCATAGGCATAATGCTGTTGCTCTTTGGGAACAAACCGGTGCCTCGGTACTTTAAGCATGGCCTGAAGGGTGCTTTCGTCCCTGATATTCCTGTTTTCCAGTTGAGAGGCAACCATGGAGTTGCGTTGTTCCTGATATGTGTCGGTTTGCCAGCCAATCAGGAAAAGTATCAATATGCAGGATGGTTTCATTGAAAAGTATGTTTAACAGCGCCTAACTAAATTAGGGAAAGTTAAACCTTCCTAAAATGACAAGGGTCATTTTGCTTCACTGAAAATAACAGGATGTTTGCCGTT
Organism: Agaribacillus sp. DX54; assembly: GCF_056858335.1. Classification (NCBI taxonomy): domain Bacteria; kingdom Pseudomonadati; phylum Bacteroidota; class Cytophagia; order Cytophagales; family Splendidivirgaceae; genus Agaribacillus; species Agaribacillus sp. DX54. The sequence goes on along the minus strand of NZ_JBXEQE010000001.1, from coordinate 232,155 downwards.
TTATTGAGACTTACCCGGTTAAAAGGAAAGATCAGGCATTGTTCACCTCTTCGATCAACTTTTGGATGGAGCTTTTGGCATCTCCAAAAAGCATTTTGGTCTTTTCCCCAAAAAACAGGGGATTCTGAATGCCTGCATAACCCGGGTTCATACTTCTTTTCAGGACAACCACGTTTTTGGCCATCTCTACATCCAATATCGGCATTCCATAGATAGGGCTTCCCTGGTCTTCCTTAGCGGCAGGATTGACGACATCATTGGCGCCCACTACCAACACGATATCAGTAGAAGGAAACTCTTTGTTTGCGTCATCCAGCTCCAGCAATTTAGGATAAGGAACATCCGCTTCTGCCAGTAGTACATTCATATGACCGGGCATTCTGCCGGCAACCGGATGGATGGCATATTTTACATCTACTCCTTCTGCTTCAAGCGTGGCCTCCAGTTCATGACAGGTATGCTGGGCCTGGGCTACGGCTAATCCGTAACCCGGAACAACGATCACTTTTTGAGAATATTTGAGCTGGATGGCCAGATCATTATGGGCTGCTTCTTTTACAATCTGCTCCCTTCCATCACCGGCAGAAGTTTTGCCGCTGCCTGAAAACCCTCCGATAATCACATTGAATATGGACCTGTTCATGGCATTACACATAAGAATAGTCAGAATGGTACCGGCTGCCCCCACCAGGATACCACCAAAAATCATGACCTGATTCCCGTAAATCAATCCGGCCAGGGCAGCCCCGATACCGGTAAAAGAATTCAAAAGGGAAATGACCACTGGCATGTCACCGCCTCCGATGGGTGTTACAAAAGTAACGCCGTATATCAACGACAGGGCCAGCAAAATAACAACATAGTTGAAACTCAACTCCGGCTGGATCAAGGTATAAACACTTGTACCTACTACGAGTATCAACAAGGTCATATTGATAAATTGTGGAAAAGGAAGCACCAATGAATCTCTTAAAAAGCCCTGTAGCTTGCCATAGGCGATCATTGATCCGGTGAAGGAGATAGAACCGACAAACAATGCAAAGGCCGTGGTAATCATTTGTCCGTTCAGCGGACTGACGCCCATCGGATAGTTATAAAATTCCACAATAGATATTAACATGGTACTGGCACCTCCCAGGCCGTTAAACAACGAAACCATTTCAGGCATGGCTGTCATTTTGACCTTTTTAGCAACCGTAAAACCGATCCCCCCCCCGATTACCATGGCAATCGCAATCCATGCATAGTTGTTACTGGCACCTTCGATTGGGTACACCAGGGTGGCCAGAATAGCCAGCCCCATGCCTGATGCTGCAATTAAATTCCCGTTTTTTGCCGTATCGGGATGGCTCAATCTCTTCAGCCCGATGATGAAGAGTATAATACTGATTAAATAGGTATAATTAAGGATAATTGTAGTAGACACGTTATTTCAGGTTTTGGTTTTACTTCGCTTTTTTTCTTTTCTTAAACATTTCCAACATTCTATCCGTCACTGCATAACCTCCCACCACATTAATGGTAGCTAAGATTATTCCCAAAACTCCCAGGGTCATCACCGCGTAATCGGCCGGATCGGCCTGGCGGATCAAAACAATAGCCCCGATGATTACCACACCACTCACCGCATTGGCTCCTGACATTAAAGGGGTGTGAAGTACCGTCGGCACTTTTGAAATAATTTCCATTCCGAGATATGATGCGAAGACCAAGAGATATACCATCGTAATGTTGTCCCCGAGAAATTGAATGGCTTGTTCCATAATTATGACAATTATTAGGTTAAGGATCAAATTTGATTAAAAAAAGCAATTAAGCTATTAAGTCTGACCGTACCGGATTTCACCCTGGTAAACCACACAACTGGACTTTATGATTTCATGGTCCGGATCCAGGTTCACCACCCCATCCTTTAAAAAAACTTTAAAGTAGTTCTGGATATTTTTACTGAAGAGCTGACTGGCATGCATAGGCATGCTCGCGGCAAGATTGGAATCTCCGATGATAGAAACACCATTATGATGCACCACTTCGTTATCTTTGGTAAGCTCGCAGTTGCCGCCGCCGGAGGCAGCCAAATCGACGATTACAGCGCCGGGCTTCATTTTGTCGACGGTATCTTCGGTTACCAGCAGGGGGGCTGGTTTGCCTCTCAACTGTGCAGTGGTGATTACCACATCGGCCTTCGCCGCCTTCTCCTGGATTAAAGCCTGCTGCCTTTGTTTGTATTCCTTGGTTTGTTCTACGGCGTAACCACCGGCATCCTTATCATCGGTGGCTCCTTCTACCTCAACAAACTTGGCGCCCAGGCTCTCTACTTCTTCTTTGGCAGCCAGTCTTGTATCAAAAGCTTCAACCACAGCCCCGTTCCTGCGGCTTGTGGCTACCGCCTGCAATCCAGCTACTCCGGCACCCAGTATCAGCACTTTGGAAGGGGGTATACTCCCGGCAGCCGTGGTAAGCATTGGAAAATATCTCGGCAGGTGATCCATAGCTTTTACCACCGCTTTATAACCTGCTACCGAAGCCATTGAAGAAAGCACATCCATAGATTGGGCAAGGGTAATTCGCGGAATCATGTCCAGGCTCATCACTGTCAACTTATGTTTAGCCGGCAAGTTCAACACAACAGGATCGGCAAAAGGCTGGAACAGGGCAACTACAATAGTGCCCTCACCGAGTCTTGAAAGAATCTCTGATCCCGGAGGATTTATCTGCACCAATATTTCCACATCATGTAATAATTCTTCCCGGGACATGACCGAGGCGCCTGCCCCGGTGTAAGCCTTGTCGTCAAAAGAGGCTTGTAAACCGGCATTTGTCTCCACCAGTACCTGGTTGTTCTCTTCAATAAATTTCTTGGCTATTTCAGGAATGATGGCCACTCTGGCATCATTATCTTCTTTGAGCACACCGATCTTCATTGATAAAAATTTAATTAAAGAATCACTTTATAAAACATCAAAAAACCCCGTGAATTTAGGCATCAATAATTTAAGCATGCAACCCTATGCCCCAATTATCAAATATTTTTAATTTTCCGGGTATAAATTGACAGATTGTTAATAAAACCGCAATAAATCTAAATAAAAATTTGAAATTTGAAAAACCTCAAGCATTATTCTTACGACTGTATTATTATTAATTCAGATGAAATGATTGGCAGACTTCAAAAAAAATCTGCAGGCAAGCAACCTTTTCAGCGGTGTGTTATCTTATATAATAGGACAGAATCAAACCTATAACAATCATGAAAATCACTAAGCTTAAAATTCACCTTTTTACAATACTGATAGCCCTTTTTATTGTGCCTGTCCGTAGCCAGGACAACAGGGAGACACTTAAATTGCTGGAATTCGATGAGGTTCACATGGCCACTTCAGGTGAGGTATTTGTTAAACAAGGCAACAAAACGGAAGTGATTCTGGACGCTTCGGAAAGAAGAAAGGAAAACCTGGAAGTCGAGGTAAGGGGTGGAAGGCTTTATATAGGTAATAAAAGGGGATGGAACTGGCGGGATTGGAAGAATGGTGGGGATCTGGTGGTCTATGTCACAATAAAAGATATTCGCGCGCTGAAAGTCAGCAGTTCGGGAAAAATCTTCGGGGAGGGGGTGCTGAAAACTGATAACATGGATCTTGCTGTAAGCGGGTCGGGAAGAATTGAAATTGAAACAGAAGCAGATGATCTCGAATCTTCCATTTCAGGTTCAGGCAAAATTGAACTGGCAGGGAAATGTGCTTATAATGACGTAAGTATCAGTGGGTCGGGCAGGCTATTGGCAGAAGATCTGGAAAGTGAGGAGTATTATATATCGATCAGTGGTTCAGGCAACTGCAGAATCAATGTTACCAAAAGAATCGAAGCCAGGGTGTCGGGCAGTGGCCGTGTTTATTATAAGGGAAATCCGGATAAAGTTGATAGCAGGGTGTCTGGTAGTGGCTCTGTGAGGAAGATTTGATGGGGAGCGGGTTGCGGGGATTCGGGTTGCAGGTTGCCTACCCAATTTATTGATGAAATAACATTGAACTATTGATTCTCAAAATCTGCCAAACCTGATGTTTCAAGCCAGTCGGCGATGCCCGGCACGGTGGGACAGATTTTAGCGCTGTTATCTTCTGCAGCAGTCAGCAATTGTTGGCCGTTGGCAGAGAGGCGAAGCCGGTTAATGCGGGCCTGATGAAGTTTTGTATGGGCGATCAGCTCTCCCGAATAATGAAAGAGCAGCAACCTCCCCTCCGCCGTGCCGGCAAAAACAATTTCATGTTTTGCATCATCAATTGCGGCCGTGATTTTCCCATAGTGATTAGGGAACTGCCGCAGTGGTTTGAATCGGTTATCGGTAAGTACCAACTGACCACTTTGCAGAAGAACCAGAAACCGGTCATCATTTCCTCCGGGTAATAGCTTGCTGACAGGCCGGTTTGTAAAAGCAATAAGGCTCAGGCCTCCTGCAGTATCAAGTTTGCCTATACCTTTGCTGGTAGCCAGTACCAGTTCCTTATTACCGTCATAGGTAAAGTGATTAATCACCAGGGTAGAATCACTGAATCGAATGATAGTATCCTTAGGATCAGGAATAATTTTCATAGCATTGTTGACAGTCAAGACAGCAATTTGTCCCTGATCAGAAATAGCAGCCAGCCGGTTTTCTGTTCCTAATCGATCCCATTGCCGGGTAAATTTTCCAGAGGCATTCATTTTTTTGAGCTTTCCGTTAAATATCCCTGTAAACTCGCCTTTACCTGATGAAAAAATCTGGTTAACAACAGCGTTTTCCACAAAATTAGCATTGGTCAGTTTTCCATTTGTATCCCATACCCTTAGCAGTCCACGGCCGGAAACCGTCCAGATACTTTTTTCCTCCGGGCTATACAGGATGTTCTGCACGCCCTCTGCATGAAGATCCATGGATACGATTAATTCCGGGGCAACAGGCCAGGTTTTTATAGTACCATCCCTGGATGCGCTTGTGACGGTTTTGCTGTCAGATGAAAACTTTGCTTTAGTGATGGCAGCCTGATGCGCTTTTAGTGTTTGTAAATGGTTTCCTTTATTATCCCAAACCTTTATTGTATGGTCCAAAGAAACCGTTAAAATGTACAAAGAATTGGGGGAAAACTCAGCCATCAGCACGGCATCGGTGTGTCCGGCCATGGTCCTGATAAATTGCCCGTCCCAGGTCCATAACTTCGCCGACTGATCATCAGAAACCGTAATCACCCTCGTTCTGTCAGGCGAAAACCGGGCGTCGTTAACAATACCATTATGTCCCTTCAGCTTTTTGATCATTTGACCACCTTTGGACCAGATAATGGCGGTGCTGTCATAAGAAGCCGAAATAATCCGGCTGCCATTGACTGAGTAACTGAGCTTTATGATTTCATCAGTATGGCCGGTGAATGTTCTCTGGACATTCCCCTTAAAGTCCAGTATTTTTACTTCATCACCAAAAGCAGCTCCTAAAATACCCTCTACCGGCGAAAATACAGCATGGTTAACGAATTCATCTTCTTCTCCAAGGGTAGCAATCAGGTTTCCCTGATTATCCCATAAACGAAGTGAATCATCGGTCATGGTCAGCAACCGGTCACCCTGAGGGGATATCATACCAAAGGTAATGGCATCCTGATGCCCCGGTAAGGTCTTTATCAGCTCCCCATTAATGGTCAGCAGGTTAGCAGTGTTGTCATCGGATGTAGTAAGAATGAACTGATTAACAGGGGAATAAGTGACCTTATTAACCTTGTGCCTGTGCGCGTCAAGGGTAGCTTCCGAAGCTCCGTTTTTGTTGACAATCCGGATTTTACCATCATCATTGGCTACCAACAGCTTTCCTACGCCGTCGAGCTCCCGGAAATCATTCACGGCTGTGTTAAACACAATATTCTTCTGATAAAATGTATACCGCTGAGAGTAAGTTTGATAAAATGTATCAAACATGGAGGAAAGTATACTTAAAGGCCTGCTGCCTTCTTCCGGTTCAAAATGACGGTAGCCTGTTTCAGCCAGTCTAATCGCCCTCGTAGGATCGGAAACATAGATGTTATTACTCTCAACAGCCATCCTGGTGGTAAAAGCCAGTTTGTTTTGAATGGTGGCTTCATTTTGCTGTTTTCCCGCCTCCTCGATGGCCAGCCTCGCATTTTCCTGCTCCCTGGTTACCGTTAGCTGGGAGGCATTGACCAACTCACGATTGGTAGTCAACTGGTCGGACAGATAGTAGATATAATAAGAAGCTCCCAGCATGAAAAAAATGGATACTACCACCAGCACGGCGCTGATCAGATTACTTTGTTTTAAAATTTTGTTTTTCACCCGGAAGGTGGCAGCGTTGATGATTACATCGAAGACAGCATTGGATGGTTTAAGATTTTCAAGAAATGAAGCCTTTTCCGTTATTTTCCTTTGGTTTTTTAAAAGGTAGTACCATTGTGACACTTTCAAAAAACCCATATCTATGGCGATAACTGTCTTACGGTTTTTGATAAAAAGGTCTATGGTTTTCTCAATAAATTCGGAATGGGCCCCTTCTTCCGTTGCCAGTACCACCAACAGGGTACTGCTGTTAATGGCATTGCCGACTATCTTATTTCTGAAATCAAGCCCTTCAACCCGTTCTATATAACACCGGAAGCTATCGTGAGACAAATGGTTGGCGAGGGAATCAACATAGTCTGAAAACTGATTTCCTGCGTGCAAAAAGCAGATATCATAGCCAAAAACAAGATCTCTTATTCTTGCAAACATTATTGTCAAAATATTTAATCTCAAAAACCATGAATACCCCTGTATATGGTCAAATATAAAGATAAAATGTGAAAATGGGTTTTCGTTTGGTAATTGTTATGGCTATCTTTAATAAGAGATGAATTTTTTGGCACACATATATTTATCCGGTGAAATGGGTGATTTGATGGTGGGAAATTTCATTGGTGATTTTGTGAAAGGCAAAAAATTCCATGATTACTCCCACCAAATGGTGAAAGGAATAAAGCTTCACCGGGAAATTGACTGGTATACCGACCACCATAAAATCGTCGATAAAAGCAAGGACAGGCTCTGGAAGAAATACCGTCACTATGCCGGTGTCATTATCGATATGTTTTATGATCATTTTTTGGCCAGGGACTGGTATGTTTATTCCTCAGAAACGCTGGAAGAGTTTACACAAAAGGCTTATGCGGTTTTGATGAAGAAAAAAAACCTGCTTCCTGAGAAAGCTCGATATATATTATATTATATGGTCAAACATGACTGGCTGCTTGCCTACCAGCATATCGATGGCATTGAAAGGGCTTTGCTCGGCATGTCCAGAAGAACCAAATTCCAGTCGCACATGGAAAAGGCCACCCAGGATCTCCGTGCTGATTACCAATTGTTTGGCGAGGAGTTTCATGAGTTTTTTCCGGAAATTATCAGTCATGCGAGGGATTTTAAAGAGAATTTGTAAACGGGAGGGATTGACAATGGACAATTAACAATTGACAATTTATAGTTGACAATGGGCAATTGAGGGTGGCGGGAATACCTGAGACCTCTCTCCTGACTCCTACCGAATCCTACCCTTTTACCCGTCATCTTTTACATATTGTAACAGCATATCAAATATTTGTGTGGGGGCAATAGAATCGGTATCACGGGAAGGGTTCGTATCCGGGATAATTTTTCCTGCCAGCAGGGGCCAGTCTTGTTTTGATTCGGGGATGCGGCCATGGGAGCCTTTTATCAGGTGATCGTCAAGGGGAATGACATCCATCAAGGTTCTGAAACCCAGTTTTTTCTTGATGAGTTTATATCCTACCTGTAAAAGGGGAAGCCGGATTTCGGGATTCAGAAACATTTCTGCAGGATCATAGCCAGGTTTACGGTGGATGTCTACGGTACGGGCAAAATCCGGGGCCTTGCTGTCATTCAGCCAGTAATAATAGCTAAACCAGGAATTTTGGTCGGCCACTGCTATCAAATCTCCCGATCTGGGATGGTCGAGGTGATATTGGCTTTTATCTTCCGTATCCAGTACCTTTTCCACACCATCTGTGGCGTTGAGAATGTTTTTTACCCTGTCAAGATCAGTCTTGTCTTTAACATAGACATGGGCTATTTGATGATCAGCTACCGCAAAGGCCTTGCTGGCACCCGCATCCAATAACTCCCTGCCACGCTCTAAGCGAACTTCAAGCAATCCTTCCTTCCTCAAAATACGATTCAAGGCTACCGCGCGGTTTACATCAGTAATGCCGTATTCTGATAGTAACATTACATCGACATCCCTGTTCTCATAAAATTCTATCAAATCCTGCAACACCCCATCAATTTCATTCAAATCTTTGCCAATCTTTTCGAAATCAATCCCATGGCGCTGCAGATTGTAATCCAGGTGGGGCAAATAGATCAGGGTCATGGTTGGTTCATATTTTACATCTACCTCTTTGGCGGCATCGGCGATCCACTGGCTCGACTTTATGGATGTTTTGGGGCCCCAAAAATTGAAGAGCGGAAATTGTCCTAATTGATGTTGCAAACTATCGCGCAGGTCGGCCGGGCAGGTATATATGTCGGGGATTTTCCGGCCATCGGCAAGGTAGTTTGGCCTGGGGGTAACTGAATAGTCTACCGTGGAGTACATGTTATACCACCAAAACATATTGGCACAGGTAAATTTGGGATCTTCATTTTTCAGCACTTCCCAAATCTTCGGAGATTGTACAAGTTTATTGGACTGACGCCAGAATTTCACCTCGCATTCCTCTTCAAAATACCACCCATTACCAACAATACCGTGTTGGGCCGGCCATTGGCCGGTAAGATAGGTCGATTGGGCAGAACAGGTGACGGCAGGAAGGACCGGCTCGATGGTTTTCAAACCTGATTTTGTGATCCAATCCTTAATGTAAGGCGTATGAGGTCCGATAAGTCTCGGCGTCAGGCCTACAACATTGATGAGCACAACTTTTTTCATGGACACTACTGACTAAATATTGTTTAACACCCACGCCAACTCCCTGGAAATCGACGTATTTAAATCCACCTGCAATGCCTTGGGCAGGACTTCCCAGGTATAAGTCTCCACTTCCAGATGGTTGGAAAGGGGGCGCTTCTTGTTGATAGAAAATACTTTCAATATATCTTCCCTGGTGGACTCCAGTTCGTCATATTTATCTAAAAAAACAGGTACATGAAAATGTGATCGCCATTCCCGGAAATTAATCTCCCCGAATTGTTTAATAGCGTGGGGCAGATCATGGTATTGAATCTTCCGGCCATTGTGGTCCTTTCCCACTACCTGATGCAGGTAGATGGGCTCATCGAACTGGCGGAAATCTTCAAGAATCCTGTCTGTCCTTCGATGGTCTTCTGAAAAACGGGCTTTCAACGCAGCACTTATCTGGATTTTCCCAATTTTTATTCCAGCCGACTCAAAAGCCTCAAAAACCGTGGCGGGTTCTTCAAAAACCACGGCAAAATGACATACATCATAACAAATTTGCAGGTGATCTTTAATACGGCGTTCGGCTTCAGCCGGCTCAAACCCAAAGTGTTCCTTTAAAAAAACTATTCCCCTGGGAATTAACCATTGCTGGTAAAAGTCAACTACTCCGGCCGTATTTTCAAGAAGGCCATCCGGCTCCGGTTCAATATCCAGGTGCATTTTTTTTCCGGTCGCCTGTGCCGTTTCAATCAGGTACTTTACAATGGTCAGGAGGTGATCGGTCCCTTTTTCGAACACCTCATCGAGTGCTTTATCATCGTGATTCCACCATAGTTTATAGGATATAGGTGAGGTCGATATGCCACCTTCCATGCCTTCCGGAAGAATTTCTGCCAGTATTTTAAAAAGTCTGCGTGTATAATCAACCCTTTCCTGTTTGGTCCAGTCAGGGTGATGAACGTGGTCTTTGACCTTTTGCCTGTGAAAATGCCCGAATGGAAAACCATTCAGTGTGAATACATATAGTTGATTTTTTTTAAGCCAGGTTTTGAAATCATCGAGGTTTGTCCCTTCTAAAAGTGCTTTGCCAGCCTGATCCGATAAGCGCAGTCCAATACCAAAATCACTGTCAGGTGACACACGGGCCTTTACCTCGGGAATGTATTTTTTCAAATAGTTAAAAACTTCCGCCCAGGATTCACCCCGGTGGATGTTTGTACAGTAGGTGAGGTGTTGTTTATTTGTCAGCAGCATTGGTCAGGTCTTCCTCAAATTTTTTCAGCTTCAACAAGGCTCGATTCATTTTTTCCGGATCAATATCATGGACTTCCACCCCTTTACCGATATCCTCCAATAACATAATGGTTAGTTGACCTCCCAGGTGTTCCCTGAATTCGGTCAATCCCTGAAAAAGTGGGTTGGCAGCAGGAAGTGTGTTGGAATCCGGCAACAGTTCCGGAACAAACAAATTAAATTTCAGTTCTTTAAACAATGTCAATATCTCATTTAACGCCGAAACCGAAAGCAGACCTGTCAGATGGGAATAAATACTGTCCAGTGCGATGCCAATGGCAACCGCCTCCCCATGTCTGAGGCGGTAATCGGTTAACTGCTCAAGTTTGTGTGCCGACCAATGACCAAAATCCAGAGGTCGGGATGAACCTTTTTCAAACGGGTCACCGGAGGCAATATGGTCCAGATGCAACATGGCACAATGATAAATCAGCGATGCCATGGACTTCCCATCTCTGCGAAGCAATGCAGTTGCATTTTTCCTGATTTGATAAAAAAAGTCTTTGTCTTTTATCAATGCCACTTTAATGGCCTCTGTGATGCCACTTCGCCAATCCCTGTCTTCAAGGGTGGAGAGAAAAGAGGCATCATTGATAACAGCAAAAGGAGGAGAGAAAGAACCCACAAAATTCTTTTTACCAAACTGGTTGATGCCATTTTTGACACCCACTCCCGCATCGTTTTGGGCCAGCACGGTGGTAGGTATACGGATATGTCTCACGCCCCTGTGCGCTATGGCGGCGGCAAAGCCGGCCATGTCCAGGAATGAGCCACCACCTATACCAATCAAATAAGCGTGTCTGTCCAGTCCAAATTCATTAATAGCCTTCAGGAGCTTCTCCACATGCAGTCCGCCATTTTTAACCTTTTCGCCTCCCGGCATGACCAGTGGAGGACAAACCATTTTAACGTTCAGGGTATGGCTGTCGATGTATTCAGTAATATTGGAAATCAATTCAGGGTGCGTGGCTTTCACCCCTTCATCGATGGCTATCAATACTTTTACACCTTCTGATTTATCTTTTGCATCGATCAAATCAGCCAAAAGGCCATTACCTTCTTTAAACAAGCTTTCAGTAAAATATACATCATATGAAAAAGGGACCTGAAATTTTTGGCTAATTTTCCTCATATAACCTATTCAATCGCATAAAATTATGTTACGGCAAATATTTTTGCCAACGCCAATGAAACCGGCAGCAAAAGTAAAATAATTAATGCCGGCAACCAACCCCCATATGTTGCTGCCAGCGAAGCATTCAGGGCAATCAAGGCCAACACCCCGGCTTTTACGGCCCTGCCGATAAGCCTGGCCTCATTTTTATTTAAGGCACTAAGTAAGGGGGGAATAATTAAATATGCAAACAGGGCGAGAAAAGTTAAACTAAAATAGTTTCCTGCCTGTTTGAAAAACCCTAATACCAAAATGATTAAAATAACTAAAATGTAAAGCACGAGTCCGATATACAAGTTGCTTTTTTTTCCACCATGCACTTCACCCTGGCTTATCAAAGTAATGGCTCCTATGTAAAGCAGTGGGATAAGTACAAGAAACCAATTGGCCCCGATTGCTTCCGGAAAGGCGCTGACACCTAGTAAGAGGTTGCCTCCGCGGCAGAGGCCCATCGCAACCGGACCTAAAAATGTCCGGTGTTTGGCATATTTGTCGTAAAACAAAGCCATAAAAGTGATGCCAAGGGCCAAAAAAAAGCTGATTTGATTGACCTGCAAGGCACTTATATGGGCGATTACGAATAATGAAAAACCCAGGAATGCGGCTTCTCCTTTGGTGGTCCTTCCACTGGGAATAGGTCTTTCAGGCCTCTCCTTTTTGTCGAGTTCTGCATCGAAATAATCATTAAAAACTACCCCCCCACCGTACAGGCCAAATGTTGCTGCCAGCAACCAAAATAATGAAGGATTGGCAAAGTCACTGATCTTCCATACACCGGAAGCTTCAGCCAATGATACCAGGCCAATAACAAAGCCAGTCATAATATCGGCAAAAGCAGTGACAATGTTGGCCGGACGCATTAATTGCAGGCAGGCAAGTAATTTTGAGTTTTTCAAAAGTCCGGCTTTAGTTGACAAGTTTAAAAAATACTAAATGCATCCGGACAGTATTATTTGATAATGTTGCCATTTGCACCTTCTACCAGGGGGGTCTGCCCTCCTCTTAGAATAGAGTTTCCTTCAAATTGCATCTTTTGATCTACCCCATTACCCATTTCCCAGTCCACAGCATTGAACTGTCCGCTTTTTCCAAAAGCTTCCAGGGCATTCAGGTAACAAACTTCATGAATTGCCTGCTCAGAAATACCCTGCTCTTTCATTAATGCTGCAGTTTTAGGTACCGCCAGGGGGTCGCTTATTCCCCAATCGGCAGAACTATTGATAAAGATTCTTTCACTGCCATATTGCTTTACAATTTCCACCATCCTTTCATTTCCCATTTTGGCGTGGGGATAAATAGTAAAGGCTGCCCAGAAACCCCTGTCAAGTACTTCTTTTACAGTTTCTTCATTATTGTGATCGATAATTACCCAATTAGGCCGGGCACCCTGCTCAATGAGCACATCCATACTACGCGAAGTACCTGCTTTTTTATCGCGGTGCGGGGTATGTACCTGAATAGGAAGATTTAATTCCAGCGCCAAATCAACCTGTTGCCGGAAAAACTTATCCTCAGCATCAGTCTGGTCATCATATCCTATTTCCCCGATTCCCACCACGCCTTCCTTGCTGGCAAATAGTGGTAGTAAATCCATTACTTCCTCAGCCAATGCCTCATTGTTGGCTTCTTTTGAATTCAATCCGATAGTACAATAATGTTTAATGCCGAATTGACTGGCCCTGAACCTTTCCCATCCTACCAGGCTGCTGAAATAGTCTTTGAACGATCCCACTTCCGTTCTAGGTTGTCCAAGCCAGAAGGCCGGTTCAATAATAGCGACAATGCCGGCTTCACGCATGGCCGTGTAATCATCTGTGGTCCGGGAGGTCATGTGTATATGAGGATCTATAAACATATTCGATAGTTTTTATGATTATTCGTACAAAGTTTTCTTTTCATATTGACGCCTTTCCCATTCTATACCTATCTTGTTCCAATTAATCGCATGATTTTCAATATGGTCTTTCAAATCAGTATGATTTAACATTAAAGTTTTCGCCCTTTCGGAACCACTGTTGTGACAGGCAAGCGCGGCAGCCTGTTGTTGCAGTGCATCAGGATCTTCGAGCATACGGTGCAAATCAGCTAATACGGCATCATTGACAAACGGGCCAATAGCACGCCACATCTCCGGCATGGTGATACGTCCCGCGGCCCATCGTTCATGGGCATAATCTGAAATCATCCCCGCGAGTTTTTCGTTGTGACGGTCTTCAATGCCTGAGATACGGTAGACGGGCCTTTCCATAAAAAAAGCCTTGAGTACCATCTGATTCCAGGCCACATCGTTAAAATAGTCCCTGGGATAGGGGTTATTTAAGGCCATGGCATCAAATACAGCGGTCATATTTGTCCGTATTCCTTCTGAGGCCCGGTCATTCAACGCCTCACCCAGAGGAGAAAGCGGCAGGCCTGCATACAGTGCCACCAATTCGTCAACACCTGCGGTTTCGAAAAGATTCTTTAATGTATTCTTGTAAAATTCAAGGTCATCGAATGGTATATATAACAAAATCAGGTTACGGCCAACCTGGTCTACTGTCCAATGGCTTAAATCGAGGTCGTCCCTTAGTTTTTCCATCTTTTGCTTTTCAATGGTATTCAGGGCCAATGGTTGCTTTCCGGTAAACCTGGGAATAAGATTAAAGGAGAGATAAAAATCCCGTTCACTATATTCCCTGACCAACTGCTCAATTTTCGCGTCAAGCCATTGCCTTCCCTTTGCATCTATCCTTGCAGCGAGGAGATCATAAAGATATTGCCTGGCAAGTTTTACATTTGATAAAGAAATAATATTGGACTTTAACATAATCTTAAAGTTACAAAAAGATTTACGATGGCAGAGAGGATTTGGGCTATTGTCTTACCTAAAAAGCAGAAATTTTACAAAAAGTCAATCAAATTTTTGCGCGTAGCCACTCAAAACCAAAAAATCTTCTCCATGGCGTACCTCCGGCATTGTTTTTAGCCGCCATTTTAGCCACTGATCGGTAATAAAAATGTTCCGCGATAAAACAGTCTCAAAGCCTCGGCTCCGGGCTCAAAATAGTGGTTTTTAAGGGTAAACAATAGAAGAACCGTAAGGAACAAACAGGATGTACCATACGATTTAATGGCTTCAAAACGCATTGATTATCCTTTTTAGAACCAAAACTTTAGTTAAAAACAGTAAATACTATGGATAATTGAAACTGTTCGAAAGTTCTAGAAAAATTACAGGATGATTAAACGCCGGCTATAATAGGCTGGCTGCTTCGAAGTATTTCTTGTCCAGGGAGTTATGAAGGGCGTAGCCAAATCCTTTATGCAGGCTGAAACCTCCGTATTCCCCTTTTTTATTCAGGGCCACAAAACCTATTTGAAAATCCCTGTAATCCGGATTTTTATTTTTTATCCGCTCAACAGCCATGCGGCAGGCATCTGCGGGAGCATTGCCCTGACGCATCAATTCCACCACCAGATAGCTACCGACTACCTTGATTACTTTTTCACCCAACCCGGTTGCCGCAGCCCCTCCTACTTCATTATCTACGTACAATCCCGCGCCGATAATGGGGGAATCTCCTACCCTTCCCCGCATTTTGTAAGCAGCTCCACTGGTGGTGCATGCCCCAGCGATATCACCGGCATTGTCAAGCGCCAACATGCCAATGGTATCATGATTTTCAATATTTATAACCGGCTTATAGTCAGCAGTTTTTAGCCATTCCTGCCACTCTTTCTCTGACGCTTCGGTTAACAGGTTTTCCTTAGTGAAACCACTTTCCAGGGCAAACTTCAGGGCGCCTTCACCAGCCAGCATAACGTGAGGAGTATCCTCCATGACCTTTCTTGCTACAGAGATCGGATGTTTGATATGTTCCAGAAAAACCACCGACCCGCAATCCCCTTCCGGATTCATGATGCAGGCGTCAAGTGTCACCTTACCATCGCGATCCGGTCTTCCCCCGTAACCGACACTGCGGTCTTCGGGGTCTCCTTCCGGTATCTTAACACCAGCCTCAACGGCATCCAGCGCAGCACCGTTGTTTTCCAGTACAGACCACGCAGCATCATTGGCTTTGATGTTATTCCATGTAGCTATCACCACAGGCTTACTAACCTCAGGTGTTGAAAGCGCCTGTTCTTTTGAACCCGGATTGGCACAGGCTTCCAGAATCAGTGAAGAACCCAATATTGTTGTACTCATAGCCGATTTTTTGATAAAGTCGCGTCGATCAGGCATTTCAAAGGTATTTTAGGTTGTGTATATTATTTCATTAATTTTTTCCACTTTTCAGTTCGTTCCAGATCAAAGCCGCAGCACCCAATACGGCGGCGTTTTTGTCCTGAAGGGCCGAAGGCAGCAATTTTACTTTATTTTTGAAGACCGGCATCATGTGTGCTTCCATGTGCCTGTAGGTCGGTTCGAATATAAAATCAGCAGCCCTGGCCAGGCCTCCCAGCAAAAAAATTGCTGCGGGGCTGGTCAATGCTACAGCATCGGCCAGTTCCATACCGAGTATTCTACCGGTATATTCAAATGCTTCCAGGGCCACCTTGTCCCCGTCTCTTGCTGCATCTGTGATCATCTCAGCAGTAAGGTCATTAAAACTTACCCCGGATAAACTACTGTTTCCGTTGTAGTCCGCCAGAAGTTTATAGATAGTGCGTTTTATGCCTGTAGCAGAAACATACGTTTCCAGGCAACCCCTCCGGCCACATCCGCAATATCTCCCATTGGGCTTAACGGTAACATGACCAAGTTCCCCGGCAAACCCGTCATGGCCGTAAATCAGCTTGCCGTTGGTCACAAATCCACTTCCCAAACCCGTACCCAAAGTAACCACGAAAAAATTCTTCATGGACTTCGCCCCTCCAAAAACCATTTCACCGATGGCCGCAGCGCTGGCATCGTTGGTGATCGCCATGGGTAAGGCATAGTACTGTTTTAACAGTTCAATAAAGTTGACTACACCCTTCCAGTTAAGATTAGGTGCATATTCTATGGTGCCCTTGTAATAGTTGCCATTAGGTGCCCCAATGCCTATACCAATGAATCTTACCTCTTCCTTCAGAGTCTTCATCGCCTTTTGCACATTGTCGGTCAGCGCGTGTAAATATGATTCGATGGTCTGGTGCACTGAAGTAGAAATGGAATAATCACACAAAAGGTCACCTTCCCTGTCCACAAACCCAAACTTTGTGTTGGTGCCTCCTATGTCTATGCCTAGCGCTACGTCTCTCATAAAATGTTTTGATTTAAATAATTTATCGCCACTAACTTAATAAATTGCTTCTCATAAACAGCAATTTGCCGGAAATTCCGGCTGCTTTTCGGAAGGGTTTATGAGGTTATTTACTTTTCGGTGGTGAAAATGATTAATATTGGTGAGTTTTCAAACTGTTGAGGGGATGAAATGTCCGGGAGGTGGGTCGATGGAATGTAGGGTAAGGAGATGGCAGGTGGGTAAAAGGGAGAGTTGTCGGGTCCTTGAGATGGCAGGTGGATGAGTCTATGGAATGATGGAATGGTAAGTTGATGAAAGCCAGGCCTTAATATCAATAAATGAAGTATTGAATGGAGCCAGGATGATTCAAATTTAAAACGTTGTAATTATTATTTGTTTGGGGTGCAATGTGGGGTTGAAAGTTAATGCAAGCGGGAGGATTGACGTTTATACTGATTATTTAAATGTATGATATGCTTTGATTTCTTCGGGGGTCAAATATCCATTCAATTGATAAGAAAGGGTGTTGTTTTTGTCTTCATAGGTAATTTCAAATTTTTCTCCGTGCAGAAAATGAAACCAGCCACGGCTTAAGATCAATGTTCTTCGTTCTTTCATTAATTTACCATAATCAATATTTTTTGCAGAATTGTATTGATATTTTTCATTCGCATACTCCGGCTCAGCAATCAAAATTGATGCCGGTTTAAAAAGGCACATGGCTGATTCATAGGCGAACAGTGGCTTACTGGTCGTTTTTGATCTGATGGTGTCTCTGTTGGCTTCGGCAACCACTACTATCAAATCTCTGTTTGCTTTATTTTTCACCTGCACGGTTCCGCGGTTTGGATTGCTGTCGGCGGTTAAAATGAAGGCCGCGCAGCAACAACCGGCTTTGATGGTATACGATTCGTCAGGTCTGAACTTCAGTTTAAAGCTTATGGTATCATTTTCTACAACAGCCCTTCCCCAATCAAAGCCATCTTCCAACTTGATTTTAAAGCTATCTTTGTCTGCCCCGCTAAATGATTGACCATTGAAAGTAAAAAGAATCTGGTCGAATTTATCATATTGATTGTCATGGCTCGTGGCAACCACTTTGATCGTTGCCGTTTGACCCGATGTCTTAATTGTGAAAACAAGGAATAATATCGTTAAGATGTTTTTCATCATAAAGGATTATGTATCGGCAAAAAAGACTTGATGTTTAGGGATGTTTTATAAATAGACAAAAGTCTGAAAATTTTAAAGATGTAATCCGAAAAAGATCAAAAAAATGCTGTAAACCCAACATATTTTACTGATGTCAAAGATACACAATTTTACCAAACAGTATGAAAACAATAAATCGGGTAAATAAGGAAATTTCAAAAATAAAAGAATACAAGACTAAGCTATATGGTTAGCTAATAGACTCGGTAAAAAATGAATTAAAAATCTTTATAAATGATTGAATTAGTTCTATCAAGCAATCATAACAAAACAAGTTCATGAATTACACAGATAGAATAGTTATAGATCCTAATTATTCGGTTAGGTAAGCCTGTAACAAAAGGTACCGGAATTACCATTGAACTGATACTTGGAAAGTTGTCTGCAGGTTTATCTGTTGAGCAATTGACCGGGCCCATCCCCAATTATCAAAAAAAGATGTGGGCTCAACCTACATGTCCAATTCATTCTTTTTCAAACCTCAAATTTTTCACTCTTCCCGAATCCAATTCAAATCCATTTACCGAACCCTTGAATCGCTTAAAGCGTACCAGTCCGAATTTCACTGAAAATACATCTGTTTTAGAAATACGGCACTCCATTTGGTCATTACTTTCAATGCTGGCTTTAAGCCTGTTATTTTCAAGTTCAAAATGGTATTTTACATCCAGCTCTTTACTATAATAGCTACCTGCGTAGTCCTCCAAATTAACTTTTGTAAGATCGATTTCTTCCTTCCTTTTTATCTCCGTCTTCCTTCCATGCTGAAAAATGTCGAGTTGCTGCGTAAAGCCATCTTTTAATTCTAAAAAAGTAAAACGGATGTCACCACCTTCAGATATCTCAAATGTATTTCCTTTTATCCTACTAATGTTGTAAGTCAAATCATTCCACTCCTGCACCACATTTAAAGAATCATTTTTTATAGTCAGCTTTAGTACCACACCTGGTTCTATTTCATATGTACCGACCAGTTGCTCCGGTTTGAACGCTACGGCCGGCGTGGAAATTTCTGTATCTTCATTTTCAGAATTCTTATTGACTTCATCGACTAGTTTGTCTTTGAGAAGAATGTCAGCCACCTGATAAGCCATTTTTGTTGGATTAGCATCACCTCTGTTGGTAAAAATGGCTACTGAAAAATGTTCCTCGGGAAACCTGATTAACTCTGCCCTGAACCCGACAAAAGCACCACCATGACTTACCGTTTTCAATCCTTTATATTCACCGATGAACAAACCCGAAGCATAGTCAATCACTTCACCATTATTTAGTATGCCTTGTTTTGTCATCATCTCCCAGAACTTCTTGCTTAAAACACCCGGGTTGTAATAGGCGTCATCCCATAGTTTAATATCATTGATAGTGGTAAAAATTCCCCCGTCACCAATCATGTCAAGGGTGGTCATGCTAATTTTAAATCCATTCTTATCATTTGGAATATACCCCGAAGCCCGGTTTTTTACAATTTGTGTGTGGTCGTTGTGAAAGTGGGTGTTTGACATGCCCAAAGGGTCAAATATTTCTTTTTTGGCAAAATCAGCCATGTTCATGCCAGTTATTTCTTGCACAATTTGCCCTAACAACCAGTAGCCAGAGTTGCTGTACAAAAATTCATTGCCGGGTGTAAAATTAAGGTCGCTTTGATTTACCAACCATTTCATGATATCCTTATCCTGGTAAAAATCATCATCTCCCAAACCCTTTAAGTAGGCTAACTGAAGGTAATCTCTTATGCCACTGGTATGATTTAACAGATGCCTGATTGTAATCTTTTTGGCATAATCAGGAAAATCGGGATAAATATCTTTTAGGGTTTTATCCAGGCTGAGTTTACCTTGCTCTACCAATAAAATTGTACAGGCGGCAGTGAATTGTTTTGAAGTAGAACCAATGCGGAAAACCGAGGATGGCGAATTAGGAATATTATATTCCAGGTTGGCCATTCCATAGCCTTTTGCATAGATGAGTTGTCCGTCTCTCATTATTCCCAAGGCACAACCGGGCGAATCAGCAGTATTCCATTCGGAAAAGATACGATTTATTGCAGCACTTTCTTTGATTTGTCCATAGGAATATAATGTCATAAAACAGAGTACAAATAGGGGTGATATATTTTTAAATGGTCTATTCATTGGGTACGTGGGAAAAAGATGGCCAAAATAATGAATTGCCTGGCAGAATTATCAGATTTAGATAATCAGAGTTAAATCTTGCTGACTTACCGGAGTTTAAAAATGCCATCTTACAAAAGCTTCTATGGCTTCATATTCCGCTAATCCAAGGGCGTCATATTCGTTGGCAGTAGCCCTGTTCCGGTCTTCGGCCCTTTGCCAGAATTCACGGCTGTCATGACCAGGAAAAAGCGGCCGGTCTTTCTGGGATTGATGTTTGAAAATGGCCCTTTTCTTTCTCTGCAATTCCAACGGACTGATGGGCACCGCCATTTCTATCTCATCCACCCCCCATTCCTGCCAGGCCCCCCGGTACAACCATACCCAGCAATCCTGCATCCATGCTTCGTTTTCCAACCTTTTTATGGCCTGCATAATCGCACTTAAACATACCCTGTGTGTTCCATGCGGATCGGATAAGTCTCCCGCAGCATAAATCTGGTGGGGTTTTATCTCATCGATAAGGTCAGCGGTAAGCCGAATGTCTTCCTCACTCAGCGGTTTTTTTCTTACTCTTCCGGTTTCATAAAAGGGTAAATCCATAAAATGGGCCCGCTCATCGGGAATACCGCAGTAACGAATCGCGGATTTAGCTTCACTTCGCCTGATCAGCCCTTTTATCTTTTGAATATCGGGTGAGTCTACCTGACCGGGTGTTTTATTGACAATAAAATCCCTGATGCCCCGGTTGATTTTTTCTACCGGTTCATTATCCAAACCAAATTCCTTATTGAAATCCAGGTTAAAATCTACGAATCGCACCACGTCGTCATCAAAAACAGCAATGTTGCCGGAGGTTTGATAGGCCACATGCACCTCGTGGCCATGGTCCACCAGCCTTATCAAAGTGCCTCCCATAGAAATGACATCGTCATCAGGATGAGGGCTAAAAATCAAAACCCGCTTGGGGAAGGGGGATTTCCGCTCCGGCCGGTGGCTATCATCGGCATTCGGTTTGCCTCCGGGCCAGCCGGTGATGGTATGCTGAAGCTCATTAAATATTTTGATGTTAATTTTGTTGGCTGGCCCCTGCCCGGTGATCAGGTCACTCATGCCGTGTTCGTTGTAATCTTCGTCGGTAACCTTTAAAATAGGTTTATTCACCTTGCGGCATAGCCATGTCACGGCTTTTCGCCTTAAAGTATCGGTCCAATCACAAGGTCCCACCAGCCAGGGCGTCTTAACTCTGGTTAATTCTGCTGCCGCTGCTTCGTCTACAATGACCTGGGTGTTAGCATGATTTTGCAGGAACGTGGCGGGCACAATATCTGTAACCTCTCCCTCCACTGCCTTTTTGATGATTCCGGCCTTGCCCTCTCCCCAGGCCATTAATATGACCTTTTTTGCATTGCTAATGGTTCCCACACCCATAGTGACAGCCCTTCTCGGCACATTTTCTTCTCCAAAAAAATCGCTGGCAGCATCGACCCTTGTAATTTTATCGAGGGTAATTAACCTGGTACGCGACGTGGCCATGGAACCGGGTTCATTAAAACCAATGTGTCCTGTTCTGCCTATACCGAGAATTTGTATATCCAAACCGCCCAATCCTGCAATCTTTTCTTCATAAGATTGGCAAAATGCATTGATTTCACCCAGATCTAGTGTGCCATCCGGAATATGCACGTTTTCCCGTTTTATATCGATGTGATCAAACAGGTATTCTTTCATAAAACGCACATAGCTTTGCAAAGATTCGGGCTGCATGGGATAGTATTCATCCAGGTTGAAAGTAGCGACATTGGCAAAGCTTAACCCTTCTTCCTTATGCATTCGGACCAGTTCTTCATATACCCTGGTAGGGGTAGATCCTGTGGCAAGACCCAGGACAGCCATCTCATTATTTTTTTTCTTGCTTTCAATTAAATCGCGTATAGTCCGGGCCACCGAAATGGAGGCCTCCTGAGCATCGGCAAAGATTTGCGTAGGCAGCTTCTCAAACTGTCTTTCTACATCATTGATTAACATAAGGGGTTAAGTTTTTAAGGGTTAACAGTATTTTCTATGATTTCAAACAAACCACTCAATTAAAATAAATTAAAAAATAGGAAGCAAGTTAAAAATCTGTTACATTTTTAGTGTGCTGACTGTAGTTTACCTTAAAAAAGGGAATGATCAGGTTAAAGTAGTGATGGTTTTCTTTCGAATTTAAATTTTTTTTATACAAAAGACGCCCGAGTGGGCATGAACAATTATGAGTTTGCTAATGCCTGAAGGTATTCTTTAAACGCTTTGGTATTGTAGGTGGCAATCCCCGTTTTTTTCAAAGCGATTTTTCCATCTTTGGAAATCACAAAAGTGGTTGGTATGCCATCTGTAGAGAGGGATTCAGGTAACGGCTCCATCTGCTGGTAGATGGGAAAGTTGTATCCTTTTTTTTCCACATATTTTTTGGCTTGGTCAAAAGTTTTGTCCCTGGAAATCATCACAAACGCTACTTGCTCTCGATCGAGGGACTCATATAAGTCATGAATATCAGACATTTCTGCCACGCAGGGGGGACACCAGGTAGCCCATAAATTCATAAATACTACTTTGCCTTTCAGATCCTCAAAATTAACAGCTTCACCACCGGCAGATTTGAGTTTAAAGTTGTAATCTATTGGTGGTTTTCCATCCAGATCGAGATTTGTTTCAGGTCTGATGATACCGGTTGCCACCACCGCTTTTTGCAATCCGGCCGCCATGTGCCTGTGTAGACCTGTGATATAAATCACCCCTAAAATAGCCAGGGGTAATAACCAGGACAGTATTTCATTTTTGATCTTTTTGACTTTGTCTGTCATAATAAATATGTCTGCATAAAAATAATGTTAGGTTGAATTAACGAAAAATTTTGTAATTGTGTTCCTCAATCCCGTTTAATTACCCTGGCCTTTTTATCCATATCCACACTGAGTTTTTCAGTCCATCCGGAAAGACGCAACGAGGTAATTACCCGGCACAAAGGAGCCAGTACATACCAAAAGGCATCGACTGTGCCACTTGTACATGACTTTTTTTATATTGTCAAGTGATTTCAGTTTTTTTCAGGGCCAGGCGGTTTAATTGTTGCGTGTAAACCTTTTTTCCTAAATTTGTCCTCACCCAATTGAAGAGAAAATTATATGAGGGTTTAAGGAGTGTATGTAGTACAAGACAGTAGTAACAAATAAGTGTACAAGGAATATGATGAATGAAAACAACCATTACCAGTTGATTGCGAAAGCATTGAACATCTCAACCGGCCAGGTAGGAGCGACAGTAAGTTTATTGGATGAAGGAGGAACGGTGCCCTTTATTTCCAGGTATAGAAAAGAGGCTACCGGGAGTCTCGATGAGGTATCGATTACTGCTATCAGGGACAGGATTCAGCAACTAAGGGACCTGGATAAACGCCGGGAAACCATCCTGAAATCATTAAAAGACCAGGAAAAGCTTACGGAATCACTGGAGCAAAAGGTGATGGAAGCAAAAACCATGGCAGAACTGGAAGATATTTACCTGCCTTATAAACCAAAAAGGAGAACCAAAGCCACTATGGCTCGGGAAAAAGGCCTGGAGCCACTGGCCAGGAAAATTTTTGAGCAGGAACCTTTTGATGTACAGGCTTTCGCCGGCACATTTTTGGATGAAAAAAAAGAGGTAATCACCATTGAAGATGCCTTGCAGGGTGCCAGGGATATTATTGCCGAATGGGTGAACGAGAATCAGGAAATAAGAGTACAGTTGCGGAAACTGTTCCTCGAGACCGGCACCTTCAAATCGAAAGTGATTACGGGAAAAGAGGTTGAAGGACAAAAGTATAAAGACTATTTTGACTGGGAAGAAAAAATTAAAACAGCCCCTTCACACAGGGTACTGGCACTGAGACGGGGTGAAAAAGAGTTGATCCTGACGCTGGACACCGGTCCTGACGAAGAAGACGCGATTTTCAACATTGAAAAACTGGTTTTAAAAGGAAATAATGAGGCGACGGAACAGGTGAAGATCGCCATCAAAGACAGCTATAAAAGGTTGCTCAAACCTTCCATCGAAACAGATGTAAGAATGTCTACCAAAAAACGCGCTGACGAAGAAGCTATCCGCGTTTTCTCTGAAAATTTAAGGCAGTTGTTACTGGCGGCACCGTTAGGGCAAAAAAATGTTATGGCGCTGGATCCGGGTTTCCGTACGGGTTGTAAACTGGTGTGCCTCGATAAACAGGGCAACTTATTGGAAAACACTACGATTTTTCCTAACGAACCACAGAAGAAAACACTGGAAGCCGGCGCCATTATCAAAAAGTTGGTCGGGGAACATCAAATTGAGGCCATTGCCATTGGTAACGGTACTGCCAGTCGTGAGACGGAAGCCTTTGTAAAAACAATGGGATTGCCATCAAATGTCATGGTCGTAGTGGTCAATGAAAGCGGCGCTTCGGTTTATTCAGCTTCGGAGGCAGCGAGGGATGAATTTCCGGATCATGATGTCACTGTGAGAGGAGCGGTCTCTATCGGGCGGCGGCTTATGGATCCATTGGCAGAGTTGGTAAAAATTGATCCGAAGTCCATCGGTGTAGGGCAATACCAACATGATGTAGACCAGGCCTGGCTAAAACAAGGGCTGGACGATGTGGTGATGAGCTGCGTGAATGCTGTGGGTGTCGAGGTAAATACTGCCAGTAAGCAATTGCTCACCTATGTCTCCGGACTCGGGCCTCAATTAGCGCAGAATATTGTAGATTACCGGCAGACTTACGGGCCTTTCAAAAGCCGCGAAGGATTAAAAAAAGTGCCCCGGCTGGGAGATAAGGCTTTTGAACAAGCAGGCGGTTTCTTAAGAATAAGAAGTGGTAATAATCCCCTGGATAGCAGTGCGGTACATCCTGAAAGTTATCCGGTGGTGGAAAAAATGGCCGCCAGCTTAAACTGTGAGGTCAACAACCTCATAAAAGATTCATCACTTCACAAAGGGATAAATTTGCCGGACTTTATCACAGATAGTACCGGACTTCCCACCTTAAAGGATATCATGGACGAGTTGGCAAAACCCGGAAGGGATCCCAGGGAAACGTTTGAGGCCTTTTCGTTTCAGGAGGGAGTTAACGAAATGGAAGATTTGAGGCCTGGAATGAGGTTGCCGGGCATTGTCACGAATATTACCAATTTTGGTGCTTTTGTGGACATAGGCGTGCATCAGGATGGTTTGGTACATATCAGCCACCTGTCAAATGGTTTTGTAAGCAATCCCGCGGAGGTCGTCAGTGTCCGGCAAAAGGTCATGGTAATTGTGCTGGAGGTAGATATACCGAGAAAAAGAATCGCTCTTTCCATGAAAGATGAAAACCCTGCTCAAAAAGTCAAAAGATCAAAAGGGCCTGACCGGAGTACCGGCAAAGGTGGCACTCAAAAGCGCGAAAAATCAGGAAACAATCCTGAAGGTGACTTGCAGGCAAAGCTTTCTATGTTAAAAAATAAGTTTAAGTAGTTCAAAAAAAGAGATAAGTTTTCAGTTTTCAGCCGGATTTTCTGAAGTTGTAAACTTAAGCTTCCAAATAGGGCAGGTTTTTAACTTGTATTTAATTGACTGAAGTTGAAAATTCAAGCCCAAAAAAAGACCAATTCACAATGGAACTGATCTTTCAAACTTTAAAACGAGAATATAAAAAGAGTGTAGAATACTAATGCAAATTTTATTTCATCGGATCATTTCCTTCCAGGATTTGAACCGCTCGGAAATCTTGGCAGTCATCATTTCATAGTTTTGCCATGAGTCCTCGACATGATAAATCGAGGGCAAATCCGATGCCAGCAAATTTTCATAGTCTTTTTTATAAATGCCACCTCCATAGTAATAATAAGTAAACATGTTACCTTCCTTGTTGAAGAGCTCGTACCCGAGATAGCCATCCCAAAGTTCACTTAAGATGGTTGGACTCAATTCCTTTCTTTTAAAACGCAACATCTGCACCTCGGCCTCATCCTCAAAATACTCTGAGTACAACTGGTTTTCAATAATCCATCCAAGATAAATACCAATATGAACATAGGCCTGTTCTATCGGCAATGACTCCGGGAAATTTCCTAAGAAATGAGTTTTGGCATTGTCATAAATTGTTTTTTCCCGTGCATGATTAGGTAAGCCCATAGTCTAGAATCGTTTACTTTTGATAAATATCTTTTTTTATCGTGTTGGCTAAAATACAATGGGCCTGGAAAAAAGATTTATACAATTACGGAGATAAAATACCCTTGTAATGTTTAAGTATTTGTTTAAACTTTTATCCTATTCTACTGGCTTAAAAGGTTGAAAAGATCAGGGGGTGATAGCAGTTTTTCTTTATTGGTAAAAGAACAAATAACAAATAAAGATCGCTGCAATGATTCCGGCCAGGTCGGCAATCAAACCGGCTCCAACGGTATAGCGGGTTTTTTTTATATTTACGGCACCGTAGTAAACTGCCAGCGTGTAAAAGGTAGTTTCGGTAGAACCCTGGAAAGTGGAGGCCAGCCTTCCGACAAAATCATCCGCTCCATAATTTCGCATTGCCTCGATCATCATACCCCTGGCCCCTGACCCGCTCAATGGTTTCATAAAAGCTGTAGGCAGGGCAGGAACGAAGTCCGTATTCACTCCCAACAGAGCGAAAAATTCACCGAGTAATGTGATGATAAAATCCATAGCCCCCGAGGCCCTGAAAACACCAATCCCCACCAGCATAGCTACCAGGTAGGGAATGATCATAACAGCCACTTTGAAGCCCTCTTTGGCTCCGTCTATAAAAGTTTCATAGATATTGATTTTGCTTCTTATCCCCAAAATCATGAAAGCAGTAATCACCGCCATAATAATGAAGGTGCTGGCAAAAGTGGTAACTACTTCCAGTTGTTGCCGATCCATTTGTGAAAGGAGGTAAATAATACCGGCCACTAAAAATGTACCTCCCCCCAGGTAAGCCAAAATGGTTTTATCCAATAAATTGATTTTTTGTTTGACCGCCACGGCTATCAACCCGGCCAGGGTAGAGAAAAAGGTAGCAAGTAAGATCGGGATGAATATATCTGCAGGATTTGCGGCACCCTCGGCCGCGCGGTAGGCCATTACGGTTACCGGTATCACTGTTAATCCGGAGGTATTCAACACCAAAAACATAATCTGCGCATTGGAAGCAGTCTCTTTGTCAGGGTTAACTTCCTGCAATTCCTCCATGGCTTTTATGCCCAATGGCGTGGCAGCATTGTCAAGGCTAAGCATATTGGCTGAAATGTTCATCATCATGGACCCGTAGGCCGGATGGTTTTTGGGGATTTCGGGAAAAAGTTTCCCGAAAAAGGGGGCTACCAGCCTGGACAAGATATGAACGGCTCCTCCCTTTTCGGCAATTTTCATGATACCCAACCACAGTGTCATGATGCCAATTAAGGTGATAGCAATGCTGACACTTGTCTCTGCCATATCAAACGTGCTTTGAAACATATCCCGGAAAACATACAAATCGGTTTCATCAAAAGTAATTTGCAAAGCCCCGGCGAAATAATCCCTGTAGTAATAACCAATTACCCTGACGATTCCTACCAGAAAGGCAGCGAGAAAAAACCCTATCCAGATATAATTCAGTGCCATATATTTTTCAATTTTAAGCTAAACAACATTAATTTCCGTAATTATGAAAACGATAGCTATAATTTTTATGCGTATAAATATGGTCCATGGGCACAGATCGAATTGTTAGGGTCACAAAACCGAAAACGAATATTGCCAGGGATAAATGGTTGTGGAAACTAGCCTGGAAAGATGGAAAAAACAATTGGTTCAGGTTGATACTGTTCATTTTTTCGATCGTGATCGGCATTGCTGCCCTGGTTGCTGTTAATTCTTTCAATGACAACCTGTTGAAAGATATCGATAATCAGGCAAGAGCCTTTCTGGCGGCTGATGTGGTTTTATATGGCAATGAAAGTTTTGTCGAAGCGGACTCGCTGTTTTTTGACTTCATGGCCAATGAACAGGCCAACGACGCCAGACTCTCCTCCATGGTCTCATTTCCTCACTCCGGTGACACCCGGTTGGTGCAGGTGGTTGGCATAAAAGGAAACTATCCGTTTTATGGTACTTTCGAAACCGTCCCGGAAAGTGCCTTGACAAGTTATCGCATGGGAAACCGGGCATTAGTTGATGAGAACATCGCGTTGCAATACGGGCTTTCCGTTAATGATACGCTCAAAGTAGGTCAACTAAAACTACCCATTGCAGGGTTTGTGACCAAAATTCCCGGGAATATTAACATCAGCGCTTCCCTGGCCCCTGCGGTTTACATGCCATTGGATAGCCTGGAGAAAACCGGATTAATCCGGGCCGGCAGCAGGGTATACTATCGCAAATATATCAGGGCCGGAGACCAGCAAAATGAAAAAGACGTGTTAACTTCACTGAGACCTGCTATAAGAAGTTATAATTTAAGCTGGGAGACGGCCGCATTCAGAAAAGAAAACCTGGGTAATGGGTTTGAAAACATATTCCGGTTTCTTAACCTGCTTGGATTTATGGCACTGATCCTGGGCAGCATTGGCTCCGCAAGTTCGGTAGTAATTTATCTGAAAGAAAAGCACAAAACCATCGCCATTCTCCGCTGTCTGGGCGTGGCTGCCAGGGAAGCATGGCTGATTTTCTTTATCCAGACCATGGCCCTGGGTTTTTTGGGCAGCCTGTTGGGAATTATATTCGGGCATTACCTGCAGATGTATATTCCCTTGATGTTATCCGATTTTATTCCTTTGAGCCTTCATTTTAACATCTCCTGGAAAGCGGTCTTTCTGGGCATCGTAACAGGTTTGGCCTCTACACTGATTTTTTCATTTCTTCCCTTGAAAAACATCAGGCATATCTCACCCTTGAATGCCCTGCAAATAGAACCGGAAACGAATTACCGCAAAGCTCCCGGTATGATCGTTATCATAGTTGTGATTTTGGCGGTAACCCTGACATTGGCCACCATTCAATCCGGATCTTTCATTACGGGCACCGCTTTTATGGCTGGTATTTTGCTTACTTGCCTTGCCATGTACCTGATAGCCAAGCTTTTGATCCTGATAGTAAAATACCTGTTTATCAGAAGATCAGGTTTTATCTGGAAACAAGGACTTATCAACCTGTTCAGACCCAATAACCAAACCATGGTGCTGGTCATCGTAATGGGGATGAGTACATTTTTAATCGCTACATTAAACCTCGTTCAAAATAATCTGGTAAAACAGGTCAATATTATTGGCAATCAAAATAAAACTGACCTGGTATTGTTCGATATCCAACCAGCACAACAAGGTGAGGTAGACAGCCTCATCACAAAGTATGAGCTGACCGTTAATCAGGTTGTGCCCATTATCACTTTGAGGTTTGAAAAAATCAGAAACAAAAGGCTCGGAGCTTTGAAAAATGATGAAAGAGGTCCGATTCCGAATTGGCTCCTTTACATGGAACACCTGGTGACTTACAGAGATGAGTTACTGCCCGCAGAAAAGATAATCGAAGGACAATTTATCCCGGTAAAGAAGCGTAACACCGACTCTACATTTATCTCGCTTACAAAGTCAATGGCTGACCGACTGCATGTCGAACTGGGCGATGAGATTGAGTTCAATGTGCATGGCCTGTCATTAAAGACCTATGTAGGCAGTATCAGAAAGTTGGATTGGCAACGCATTCAAAATAATTTTATGTTTGTTTTCCCCAGCGGGGTACTGGAAAAAGCGCCACAGCATTATGCCTACCTGATCAGCTCTTCCAACAAAAACAGCACAGCCCAATTGCAAAACGAGCTCAATGACCTGATGCCAAATGTATCCTCCGTAGATCTGCAGCTAATCCTGGGGACATTAGACACAATCATCGACAAAACAGCATTCGTCATCAGGTTTATGGCGTTATTTAGTATCATTACCAGTCTGATCGTTTTAGGGACAACGGTTCTGAATACCAGGCAGGCAAAAATCCGTGAAAATGTTTTGTTACGTACATTGGGTGCCAGTGAAAAACAGGTCAACGCCATTTTGTTGCTCGAGTATCTGTTTATCGGCCTGTTTGCCGGGGTCACCGGTATTTTACTGTCCATTTTGTCAAGTTGGGGGCTTACTACCTACTTTTTAGACTTGTTGTTTTTTCCGGATGTAAAGCATATCGGCATGCTATTGCTGCTCACCACAAGTATAACCGTCATGATCGGATGGTTGCATAACAAATCCATTCTAAATAAATCCCCCATGGCCGTTTTACAGGAGCAAAAGCAGGTCTGAGTGAGCGTAGTATTCAGTCGTACCACCGGTTGAATATATTTGATCATGTTAAGATAATAATTTTATAATCTCAGTAGTTTTCAGATTAATTTAGCGAGACGCTAATTTGTCAAAAATCTGCTATTCAATGAAACTACGCATTGCCACCTTTAACCTTGAAAACCTGGACGATAAAGCGGACCAAAACCCTTCCCTTGAGGAGCGAATAAAAGTTTTGAGGCCTCAGCTTGAAAGGTTAAAGGCTGATATTCTATGTTTTCAGGAAGTACATGGTCAGGAAAAAACAAATGAAAAAAGACAATTGCTGGCGCTGCAGTCATTGTTGCAAACCACTTCATACGCTACCTACGAACTGGCCCACATCAAGACCGACAGCGACGAAGCCTTTAACAAAAGAAACCTGGTTGTAGCCAGCAGGTTTGCCATCACCGAAGTCAACCAATACCATAACGACCTGATTCCCGCTCCTGTTTACAAAAAGGTAACTGCCGTACCCGGCGATGCCGAAGCCAAACCGGTTCAATGGGAAAAACCCATTTTATACACAAAAATCTCCGTAAAAGAAGATTTTGATATTCACCTGATCAACCTTCATCTAAAATCCAGGATCCCTTCAAACATCAGTGGGCAAAAGATCAATAACTTTACATGGAAAAAGATTTATGCCTGGGGTGAAGGTTTTTTTATTTCATCTATGAAGCGGGTGGGACAGGCCCTGGAGACCAGGGTACTGGTAGATCAGTTGTTTGATGCCGATGAAAAGGCAAAAATAGTAGTATGCGGTGATTTTAATGCCCACCCCGGTGAGGTGCCGGTGGAAGCCATACGGGGAAGGGTCGAAAACACAGGTAATCCCGACCTGATACCGAGGGAGATGGTGCCCGCGAAAAACACTATTCCGGATTCATCGAGGTATACCTATTTACACCAGGGGCATAAACGGTTGCTGGACCATGTACTCATTTCCAAGGCTTTGATCCCCTACTACCGGGGCGCTGAAATCCACAACGAATTGCTCCATGACGAAACGATTGCCTTTGCCCTCGATACCAAATTTCCCGAATCCGACCATGCGCCATTTGTGATTGAATTTGAGGTTTGACGGTCTGAAATGGTTTTGGCCTGGAATTTGTACTTTGAACGGTAAACCAAGTGTATCAGACCAAACCTCGACCCACATGAAAAATCTGTATCTGAAAATTGGACAGCCATCCGCCATACTACTTTTATTTGCTTCCTGTTTCTTTGCCTGTCAGGATATCGACCATATTCTCGGCAGTTTTTCTGACAGGATCGAAGGCACCTGGGAATTTGATAGGGTCAGGTTCAGGGAAAGCTGGGCTATTGACGGCAATGAGGTGACTTCAGATTACCGTAATCTTGTATTTAACTTTTATGATGATGGTTTTTTAACGCTGGAATATGTGGACGACTCCGGAAACCTGAAAATTGACGAAGGGGAGTGGGATACCGAGGTGGACCGTAATTGCAATGATGATGGGGGAAACTGTGATCGTGACAGTTTTTTTTACCTAACCTTGTATGAGCCGGAAAATGGAATTTTTGATCGTAACAATATATGGGAGATCACCTATCTGGGTACCAGAAAATTAAAAGCCCGACAAGATACCGGTGATGGTGTATTCAGATACAAATTAGAGCAGCGGTACTAGTACTACTTTGTCACTTTCCACCGTTTCATCGTCCATGATTGAACGAAAAAGAAGGTAGCCATATATCACAAAGTAGTTCTATGAAGAACGAATCGCACCAAAGCCCTGTATTATTATAAAGATATTCAATTGACTCATCTATACGACAGGAGTTTTTTCAAAAAGTACTTCCTTTCATGCTATCCCGGCACGATCTTCTCTTTCTTTAGCAGTTGTCTCAGCGGATCTTATAAATTCGTCCAGTCCATAATGAACAATACTTTGACCTCGATCTTCCAAACCACGATCTATATTTCTTTGTTCCCGGGCCACATTTAAACCTGTTATCTTATTGATAAGGTTCCTTCGGTGGGCATCTCCCATGCCCACCAATATATATTTGTCTCGTTTTTTTTCAGCATGCCGAATGCGTTCCCACATATAATTTTCACGCCATGAGTCGATACGATGTCTAAAAACCCCATGATTATCATTTGATTGGAATAAGTTTTTCAAATTGGGTTTCTTTAGTGCGTCATCTATATGCTCACGGCGTGAGAAAACAGATGTCCGTTGACCGTAAGTTCCGAAGTTATCAATATTGTAATCGATCAATGCCTCGATCATAGGTTGTAAAATGTCGGTCGATGTTCTCACTGCCTCTAATGTATCTCCAATATTTTCTTCCTCCTCGAGTCTCGTCATCAAAGGATTCCATTCGGTTGCATTTTTATGCCATTCTTGCTTTATTTCCCTTTCCGAACCGGAAAGGAAAGGTGTGGGAAGACGAGCAATTACTTTTGCCATTCTTAACATTTCAAAGAAGCAGCTCAACCCGGCGGGGGCATCCCCTGATAGCAAAGAATGATCTTTTGTGATGTTTTCATATACCAACGATAAACCATATGCATAACGCCTGTAAAAGTTTTCCAGGTGGTGGTCCGGGGGATTGATCTCACGGGGAAGGGGGGAGACCACGCTACTTAGCTTTTGCTTATGTCTGTCTTTTAAACTTTCTGTAACGCCCGAACGCCTATTGACCATTTTAAAAGGAATTTTTTCAATCGACTCATACATGAAGCGCTTGGTTTGCAAAGCCCGCGCCACATCTAACAAAGTGGTATGAGAATGATCTTCCCCCAATATTGTCAGCTTAGTGGGATCTATCCGTATCCAGGGGTTATCTGATCCCAGGTGTGCTGAAAAAAGTGTGCCAATATAATCAATACTCGTATCACCGAATTGGCGATTTTTGAACCTTTTCAGTTCAGCTTCGTTGAGAAAATGCCTATGTACATTATCTTCTATCAGCTCATTAAGTGCTTGATCGTAATCCGGATCTTCCTGGTGCTTCGGCATTTTTTTTACCTCCTGACCTTTTGGACCGACATAGACACTTCGTTGTATTACCGGCGCATAGGACGACGGATGACAGGAAGTCGATCGCGTACTGAAATTAGTAGCTGCTTCTTTCAACTGGTGAGCGGGCTTTGCCCTCCGTTGTAGCTCTTGTACCACATGCCGGGGTTTATGGAGGAAGTGTTTATCCAGGGTAACAGGTTGGCTGATAGCATATTCATCGGCCATGGCTTGGAGTTGTGCTGACCGGAGGGCTTGGGGGGTAAGCCCTGCAAGATCCTGCAACATGTTCGCTTGAAATGCTTCAGAGCGGTTATCTGCTATAGTCGGGATAGGGTTTTGGTTACTCCTGCCGCAGTAAATTGGTTGGGAGGTAATAACTGGGCTTTTGGTTACATAAGTATTCATCGCTTGTCCTTGGATCGTCTTGTCTTCTACTGACTTTACATGGTCTCTTTGTAATTTAAAAAACTTTAGCCAGGAGAAGAATTCTTTTGGATGTTGTCCATCAAATTGTCTATAGATGAACCTGCCGAGCAATTGTAAAGAAGGTTCTTCCCGGGAAAGGGTAAAAAATATCCTTCACCTTAAAATACTAAAATTATTGCAACAGCACTCATGGATCAATTACGAAATATTGATTTAACTCATTAAAAATCAAATTTTTATCTTTCAAAAGCTAGTACTGGTGTCGGGTTAAGCATACAATGGGAAAACCCACACCGGCAACAACAAAATAAAAAATTATCATTTCATGTGATCGTTTGACCATTTTCAAATTTATTATATAAAAGTTATGATTATTTTTATGAAACGCTAACTACCCTTACTATGGTTAAAAACGGTTTTATTGTTTTGCTGACAATTCTCGTCCAAACCGCTTATTCCCAAACTTTGGCCCCCACCCTATCGGAAGCCTTATTAAAAGTAAAGGTGACCGACCTCGACGACAACCCCAGCGAAGGAGAGATTATCACATTCAAAAATAAGCAAACCCAAGATATGTATGAAGGTATCACCAACGCTCGGGGTTTATTTGAAATTTTGATCCCTAAAGGCCAGACCTACATCGTCAGGTACAGAAATTTCGGTTATGACCATCAATATGCCGAACATGAGATACCTGATTACAAGGGAAAACTGGTATCAAAAATAAATATCAAATACCGCCTTCCTTCAAAAACAGTGCTGGAGAATGTGTTCTTCGAAGAAGATAATGTCACGCTTTCTTCCGGATCATATGAAGCCCTGGACAAATTGGTGGAACTACTGAAGGTCAAACAAAGCACCCACATCCGTCTGGCCGCCCACAGCGACAGCAACGGTGACACAAAGGAAAAGCAAAAGTTAACGGTAAAACAGGCTGAAAATGTAAGGAGCTATTTGGTATCGAAAGGTATAGCGGCAGAGCGGGTAGACATTGTCGGGTATGGTGGACAATACCCCATGGCGAGTAATGAAACTGCCCAGGGACGGGCAAAAAACAGGAGAATTGAAGTGGAGATTGTGAAAAAGTAAAAAACACTGCCCTTTTTGCCAAATAAGGTGCTTTTCAAAATGCCTCAGACAAAATTTTCTTTCAGTTTTAATAAAATTTCAAAAAAAAGTAGGGGAAAAAAATTAACGCTTGTAATAATAATAAATTGCTTGAATGCATATATAAACGATGGAAAGTGGAAGAAAAAACATCAGATCAGGGTTATTGAGCAAGCGGGAAGAAAAAATTATGCAGTGGATGACACACCTGTCAGTTCCGGCGGGAAGAGGTAAACATAAGGTGTGGGAGGATTTAGAGAGAATGATCCTTTCCCGTGAGAAGAAGAAGGTGAAAATTTTGCCCATGTGGTCTAAATGGCAGGTAGGCGTAGCGGTTTCCGTCATGTTGTTAATAGCCATGTACGCTGTGATCCAACAGGTATCTAACAAAATTATAGAAACCTCACGCGGTGAACAAGTGGTTTTTTACCTTCCTGACAGCTCAAAAGTTACCGTGAATGCCGAATCCAAAATCACATATAATGCACTTTTTTGGGGAAAAAGCCGTAAAATTCAGTTGGAAGGTGAGGCATTCTTTGAGGTAGAAGAAGGCAAAAAATTTGAGGTAATGTCAAGAAATGGTTCCGTGGAGGTGCTGGGAACAAGCTTCAACATATTTGCCAGGGAAAATAAGTACATTGTCAATTGTTTGACTGGTAAGGTAAAAGTGAACAACAAGGATCACAATGACTTCAAGATTTTAACGCCCGGGCTATCTACCCGCATAGAGAATAACCGGTTACGACTGATTTCGCGCCTGAAACCTGAGAAAATATCTGCCTGGGCCAGAGGGGAATTTTATTTTGAAATGACGCCATTGGAAGAGGTGATTAAAGAACTGGAAAGACAATATGACTTAAAGATAAGTGCTGAAAAAGGGATCGATCAACGGTTATATACAGGATTCTTTTACGGTAGAGCTGATTTGGAAAAAAGCTTGGACCTGGTGTTTTCTCCTATGGGACTAAAATTTGAAATCGTCCAACCTAAAGAAATCAGGATATTCAGTGAAAATATGTAACAAGCATGAATAAATAAAGTGTGGCTTTATAATAATAAATCTTAACTATTCCTTAACACCTCTCCTCTAGCCGGTAGACGAAATCATAGGCGCGATTCTACCGGCTATTTTTTTCGGCAATTTCATTAAAAACAACGAACTGGTAGTTGTAATCTTATAGCTTAAAGGGATTATTTTATTAAATCTTGAAAAAATTTAACAAAATGATACAGATGCAAATTTTTAATATTACATTTGGTTACAATAGTCAACAAAGGATTGCCAGGTTTAGACTGAAATTTTAGCCAAAACATCTTTTCTTTCCAAACATGAGTCCTTTCTTATTAAAAATTTTAAAATATGAACATTTTTGTAGCTAATCTTGACTATCAGGTCAAGACTGAAAAATTAAAGGAACTCTTCGAAGCATACGGAGAAGTGGCTTCTGCTAAAATCATTACAGATTTTGGCACTGGCAAATCGAAAGGATTTGGTTTTGTAGAAATGCCTGACGACGTTGAGGCGAGGTCAGCCATCAATTCACTGAATGAACACGAAATCAACGGGCGGGCTATTGTGGTCAAAGAAGCTAAACCCCGTTCTTAGCATTTTATAATCAAGCACTTTAGAATGTCATTAGCAGCTATTAGCTGCTTTTTTTATGATATTCCAACACTTCCGAGCAATATGAAAATTGGTTTACTTTCAGACACACATGGCTATCTGGATGAAAAAGTCTTTCAATATTTCGAACATTGTGATGAAATCTGGCATGCAGGGGATATAGGAACATTGGCACTTTACAACCGGTTATCCGAATTTAAGCCTGTAAGAGCTGTTTACGGAAATATAGATAATCATGAAATCCGCAATGTTTGCCCCGAATGGCTTCAATTCGATTGCGAAGGCCTGAAAATCTGGATGACACATATTGGCGGTTATCCCCCCAAATACAACTTACGGGTGCATACCAAGCTCAGGAAACATACCCCGGATATTTTTATTTGTGGTCATTCTCATATATTAAAAGTAATGACCGACCCACGTTTGGACAATTTGTTATATTTAAACCCCGGTGCCGCAGGAAAACATGGTTTTCATAAGGTGAAAACGGTGATCAGATTTGAAATCAACAACAAAAAAGTTGAAAACATGCAGGTGATTGAATTAGGAAAAAGGGCCCAAAAAAAGCAAGGTGACTGACCTTGCTCATTATATCCATAATCAATCAAATCAGACTCAGATTATTTATCCTCAGCCTGCTTCTCTTTTTTTGATTCTTTCTTTTTTGTAGCTTTTGCCGCTTCCTCTTTTACTTCGTCCTTTTTATTAGTAATAGCTTTTGCAACTGTGGCCTCTTTCTTAGGTTCGTTTTTAGTCTCCTTGGTGTCAGATTTGGCCTCACTTTTAGCGGCTGTTTTTCCACTTTTTACCGTGGTTTCCTCCTTTTGAGCCTTAGCGGTACTTACATCACTGGCTTCCGCAGGTTTTTTTTCAGCTTTTCCGGCCACCTCTTCTGCTTCAGGGCTTTTTTTAACTTCAGCAACCGCCTCTTCCGCTTTAGCAGGGCTTTCTTCGTTCTTTGCAGCCGGCTTTTTGGCCTTGGCTTCTTTTGCCTCTACTACCTCTTCTGCAATTACCGTTTCTTTTACCTCTGCCACGACATCCTGCGCCTCGGTACCGGCTGGCTTCTTAGTGGAAGACTTCGCCTTCCCTGCATTCGCAAATTCCTCCTTGATCTTTTCTATATCGACCCGTTTAATAACAGGTTGCCTGTTTATATTTTGAATTCTTTTAGTCCTGTTATTCGCCCTGCTCTTATTCTTCCTGTCTTTTCTTTTTAGTCTGGTAACGGCCATTTCTGTAATTTTTGCTAAAACGAGGGGCAAATTTAATAGAATAGTTTGAATAATCTAAACATTTATTTCAAATTATTCTATTTAATACGCACGATCCGGGTTGATTGATTGTATCCGGCAAAAATCCCTAACCCATTCCGGATGTTTGTGTGAACGGGAACCGGTTCGGCAAAGGGATTGTCTTCCACCCAAAATTGTAAAGCCTGACTGCGCCGGTATAGATAATAGTCCTTGCTTACGTGCCTTAGTGCAAATATAAACGTAGAATAGTCATGGGCAAGATTACCAGACAAAGTAGCACGTGAGTCATGAAAGGAAATGGTATACGTTTTTCCACTGAACAAATTATCACTTAACAAATAACTAGTCATAATAGACGTCTGAAAATCTTCTGCTCTCAAATCTTCCGTATAAAACGCAAACTGGACCAAAATACTGTCAATTTGCGTGGATACCTGAGTTTCTCTATCATATTCTAAAATTTTGAGATATGCATAAAGTACGAATTCATAATAATTCTCACCCGGCAGGTCCTCAATCGTTACATGAAATCTAAACCGTTTAAGACCCTCAGTCAACACCGAATCAACGCTTGCTTCCGATATGGAAGCCAACGCAACAGGAATCGTTGTTTCTGCGATGACGTTTTCATAACCTTCTTTAGCCACCTCTATACTGTAACGCATGCCTCTTTTGGGTTTTAAATCTTCATGGGTGTAAAAGAGCGTGCTACTATCAAATAATAATTCACCTAACCATCGATCATTCTCATAAACATCGACTGTTGCACCTCTTATAATTTCAAATGGGCCTTTATCCAGTATGTACTTGGATTGTGAGATATGGACTGATAGGGTACTATCCGGGTTGATGATACCATTTAAAACCGGTTTCGGGCTTCCTGAATCCAAATCCAGCTCCACAACGGTTTCACAACCGTAAAAAATAACACATACCATTATGAGCAGTTTTTTCATGAATCAAAATTTAAAACTATAACTTATAGCAGGAATAATAGGAAAAAGGCTATATTGGATAAACCTTCTATTGCCCTCGAAATCGCGGTGAACATCGATGAAAAAAGGATTTCTGGTGCTGTAAGTATTGTACGTGCCAATTGTCCACTTTCTGACACCCCATTTTTTTTGTTTTGAAAAACCAATACTTAGATCCAGCCGGTGATAAGATCGCATTCTATACCCATTTCTTCGATCATAATATTTTACGCCATCCGGTATAAAATCATTAAATAATAGTGCACTTACACTAGAGTAGTCTATGTACCTTGAACTGGGCAATGTGATTGAATTTCCTGTTCCATACACCCAGGCCCCGGAGACATCTATGTGGTCATTGACTTTAAATACGCCCGTAATACTGATATCATGCCGGCGATCGAATCTGTAAGGAAACCACCGGCCAAAGTTGAGGTTATCAAACTGTCTGTTGGACCAGGAAAGGGTATAGCCAAGCCAGCCGGTGAACTTGCCGGTTTTTTTCTGAACAAACAGTTCGACACCGTAACTATCACCCCGGCCTGTTTCAACTTTATCCTGCCAGTCCCCATCCACATTGAGAAAACTGGCCCCCTCCTTGTATTCAATCAACCCCTCCATTTCTTTGTAATAAGCTTCCAGGCTTACCTCATAGTGTTTCTTGATGGTTTTTGCCAATCCCAGGGCAAATTGATGCGCTTCCTGGGGCGCCACTCTTTCAGTGGCCGGAAGCCAAAGGTCAGTGGGCAAGCCAATGCCACTGTTAGTCAGCAAATGGATGAACTGCGCCATTTGTGCATACGATCCTTTGATGGAAAACCCGTTGTTCAGCAAATACCTGGCAGCTACCCTCGGTTGAAAGGATGTATAAAATTCATCACCGACACTAAAGGCCGAAATATGAAAGCCCGCGTTGATTTTCAGGTTATCGGATACCCTTATATCATCTTCCAGATAAGCGGCAAATTCGTTGGCAGTGGTTCTAAAAGATCCCACTGTGGTATCACTTTGTACTGAAGATTGAAAAGAAAGAATGCCCGGATTAAAGGTGTGATTGATGGCATTAACGCCAAAACGTATATAATGATTGGGATCCGGAATAAATTCAAAATCAATTTTTGCTCCAAAATCACGGATTCCTGAAAAATAAGAAATAGATTCCTCCTCACTGTCAACGCTATCGACATAGATTCGTTCTTCAGAATAATATTGTGATACATCAAAACGATAGCGACTGTAAGTCAATGTCAGGTTACTGAAAAATTTAGGATTGAAAACGTGATTCCACCGCGCCGCAGCTATAATATTGCCCCAGGCAAGTCTGAATTCATCTTCAGAACTTACACTGTGGTCATCAAGCTCATAATTTTCACTAA
This sequence comes from Agaribacillus sp. DX54, assembly GCF_056858335.1. Lineage (NCBI taxonomy): Bacteria > Pseudomonadati > Bacteroidota > Cytophagia > Cytophagales > Splendidivirgaceae > Agaribacillus > Agaribacillus sp. DX54. Next base: position 192,133 of record NZ_JBXEQE010000001.1, on the reverse strand, counting down.
ATCTGCTGTAGGCATCGTCATTCCCAAAATAACCACTCAGATAAACCCGGTCCCTGTTGGAGAATTTGTGATTGATTTTCCCATTCAGGTCATAAAAATAATAACCTGCAATTTCATCGCCATCTGTAGCAGATTTGATCAAAGGCCTGGCTAAAATATCTATGTAGGTCCTTCTCCCGGAAAAAAGGAAGGTGGTACGCTCATTTTTAATGGGCCCTTCCAAAGTTAGTTTCGATGATACCAGTCCTATGGCCCCCTCGCCTCTCAGCTTTTCGTTGTTGCCCTCTTTCATGGTAATATCAATAACCGATGACAACCTACCGCCATACCGGGCAGGAAAACCGCCCTTGATCAACTCCACATTATTGATAGCATCAGCATTGAAAACGGAGAAAAACCCAAACAAGTGAGAAGCATTGTACACCGGCACACCATCGAGCAGGATTAAGTTTTGATCTGGCCCTCCGCCCCTTATATACAAGCCGCTGCTTCCCTCTGTGCCGGATTGTATACCGGGAAGCAACTGAAGTACCTTCAATACGTCTACCTCACCCAGCAGTGCGGGCATCGCTTTAATCTGGTCCACAGGAATGTTGATTTTACTCATCTGTGTTATTTCCTCAATTTCTTCTTGGCCGGAAATAACAATTTCATCGAGCTCGACCACCCCTTCCAGCCCTACATCCATTTCCGAATCTTTATTCAGGTAAAAGTGTGTCTCTATAGGCTGATAGCCAACAAATGAAAAGACCAGCTTGACGGAATCTGCTGGCAGCGTAAGGCTGTAAAAGCCATACTTGTTGCTGGTGGTGCCCTGGTAATTTTCCTTATTGTATATGTTTGCACCTATGAGTACTTCGCCAGTACGTTTGTCTTTAATGTAACCACTAATGGTAAATTTTTGTGCCTTGAGTTGCTGGCTGGAAAATAACAAACACGCACCTAAGAAGGTAATTTTAAAAAATAAAGCCACTTTGGGACAAGGTTTGACTTAAGCTAAAAATAAAAGTTATCAGGATAAATATACAAATCTTTAAGGCTGGGAAAAAGTTTTGGTGGCCTGATTTTGAAAGCAAGTAATCGCCAAAGCTTGACTTCAGTCTTTTTGACTGATCGTCTATCGCAGGAACAAGATTTCATAACAGCAGCAATGCCTTTTAAAAAACTGCAGACGATCCATTTTTTTTTAATAGTTTTGGAAATTGAATAAAAATGCCAGACAAATATGAGCAATCAAAAGCCACGTTTGCCAAAAGGAATGCGGGACTTCGGTCCGGATAAAATGGCTAAACGGCGTTTCATCTTCCATGCTATCAGAACTACCTTCGAAAAGTTTGGTTTTGAAGCACTTGAAACACCTACCATGGAAAACCTGTCTGTACTGACCGGAAAATACGGCGAAGAGGGGGATCAGCTACTTTTTAAAGTACTCAATTCAGGTGATTACCTTTCCGGAACTTCCGTGGAAGATTACACGTCAGGAGCCAGAAGCCTGTCATCCAAAATCGCAGAAAAAGGATTGAAATATGACTTAACCGTACCATTTGCACGGTATGTAGTGATGAATCGCCATGACCTTACCCTGCCCTTCAAAAGGTATCAAATCCAACCGGTCTGGCGCGCCGATCGTCCTCAAAAAGGGCGTTACAGGGAATTTTATCAATGTGATGCCGATGTTATCGGCACAGACTCCCTGATCTGTGAGGCGGAAATAATCCTGATGATGAACGAAGTATTTGCAAAATTGGGCATTAGGGATTATAACATCAAGATAAACAACCGGAAGATATTAACCGGTATCGCCGGAATGATTGGTAAACCGGATAAAATCAGTGAATTGTGTGTAGCTATTGACAAACTTGATAAAATTGGCCCTGAAAAAGTACTGGAAGAGCTTATAACCAAATCGTTTTCTGACCAGGCTATTACAGCGCTCAAACCCTTTCTCAAGGTTGAAGGCGACAATGATCGAACATTAAACAATATTAAGGCATTGCTTGCATCCTCTGGCCCAGGACAAGAGGGAATAAGAGAATTTGAAGACATTTTAAGCTATCTGGCCCAATTTGAAGCCGGGGACAATCATCTCGAGTTTGACCCAAGGCTCGCCAGGGGTTTAGCTTATTATACCGGCACTATTCTGGAGGTAAAAGTAAACAATGTTGATATTGGCAGTGTCAGCGCGGGTGGAAGATACGATGACCTGACAGGCGTATTTGGTATGCCGGGCATTTCGGGAGTGGGCTTTTCATTTGGTGTTGACAGGATTTATGATGTCATGGAAACGCTCGGCTTATTCCCGGAAGATACTTCGATAACGACGACTGTGCTTGTTACAAATTTTGACAAAGCCAGTGAACCTTACGCCATCGAGGTCTTGGGGCAGTTGAGAAATGCTGAGGTTAAAAGTGAAATCTATCCGGAGCCTGCCAGGCTTAAAAAACAAATGAACTATGCTCACAAAAAGAACATACCCTATGTATTGCTGATAGGAGAAGAAGAGGTGAGCAGCAATATGATGACTTTAAAAGATATGCGTAATGGCGAGCAGAAAAAAATGACCACGCCGGAAATCATTGAAGCCCTAAAAAATAGCTGAATGCTGAAAATTCCCTGTTAGCTGGTGATTATTTCCGCACCCACTTTCGCCTGAACCGATAATAATTTTAAATTAAGTATATCGTTTATAAGAAATGAGAGCATTTTATAGGTAAAATCTCCACCACCGATATTATTTTACATCGGGTGAGTCTTTGAATTAAAGGTTTGAATTTAAAACTCCTACATAGCTTTTTTTTGGCTTTTTTATGGTTATTACATCATAACATAACCGCACAAAATACCAGTGCCGGTGGCCGTTTTGAAGTGGATTATCTGAAAGGTTGTGCCCCTTTTACAATAAATATCACACAAATAGGCCTCACGGGGTTAACCAGAACCTATGATTTCGACAGGGATGGACTGTTTGAAGGAAATCTTACTACGTATACCTTCGATACCCCGGGAATTTATACGATTTTGGAGGTCATGGCCAATCAAATCCCACGTGAAGACAGCATTACCATCGAAGTTGCGGAAGCCAGGGAACCAGTGTTTACAGTACGGAATTGTGCAGGTAATAATGTAAAAGTCAATGTTACCGATACCTATTATGACCGGTTTTTTATTGATTTTGGAGATGGAAGTAATTTAACTATTAATCAGGGCGACGATGTACCCCCTCATAGCTACGGGGCACAAAGCACCTATACCATAACTGTCAGAGGTATTTTCAATGGGGCGAAAGACAACTGCGCAACGGGGGCTATCGACATAAGTACGGTAAACAACCTGGTTCCGGCCACTGTCAATTCAGTGACCATGACCGCGGTTGACGCCGGCGCCGGAACCATTGAATTATCCTATAACCTGTCGCCCAACATAATTTATGATTTGGAGCAGGCTGTCAACGGCCTGCAAAATTTTCAAAGGGTGGAAACCCTCACTGATCCTTCACTAAACACAATTGAAAACCTTAATACTGTCGATAACTATTACTGTTACAGGATCAATGCTGTAGATGCCTGCTCGGGGGCGGTGATTCATTCGGATACCATATGCAGCATAAATCTCAACGCAGTGGCCCAAAACAATACTAATAACCTTACCTGGGCTACGGAAGATTTGAACTTTTCCAATTATGCCATTATAAAAGACGGCAATGTCATCAGTACCATAAATAATGCTGCACAAACCATTTACAATGACAGTGATGTGATATGTAATCAAAACTATTGTTACCGGATCGTCAGTAACTACACTAACGGCTTGGTTTCAACATCCGGTGAAATTTGTGTAACGGCTTTCAGTACCGATACCCCTGCCTCTGTAGAGGATATGACCAGTACCATTACTAATGATCAGGTAAACATAACATGGGAAATTCCATCCGCTGAATCACCCCGTCTTTATTTTGTTTATAAGTCAACCAATAATGAACCGGCAGCAGTGGCAGACACAGTGGACAGTAACAACTATACAGACAGCGATGTAAGTTTTCCCGGAAATTCCTATTGTTACAGCTTTGCTTATGAAGATGCATGCGGAAACCTGTCGGACATTGGCCCGGTCACATGCCCGGTAATTCTGACAGGCTCACTGGGAACGGATAACCAGGTTTCTATGAACTGGACTGATTACCAGGGCTGGATAGTGGGGGTAAATCAGTATTTTGTGGATATTTTCGATGATCAACAAAACCTTTTGGAGTCAGTTCCCGCAGGCAGCGGGCTTTCCCTGACAGACGATACCCGGAACAGGGGGTCTCAAATTCTATTTTATCAGGTAAGAGCTGTTTCCAATGATCCCTTACCCCGAGAAAGCCTGTCCAACCTTTTCAGGGTACAACTGGAGGTATTGATATTTCTGCCCAATGCCTTTACCCCTAATGAAGACGGCTTAAATGATTCTTTCGAAGCCCAGGGGCAATTTTTTCAGGAATTCAGTATGAAGATCTTTAACCGTTGGGGTGAAATCATTTTTGTATCAGATAACGCGGATGTAGGCTGGGACGGTACCTTCAAGGGTAAGCTTATGCCGGAGGGTACCTATGTTTACAGGGTAGATGTGACCGATTTTACCGGCCTTAAAACCACCAGGACCGGCGGCGTAGTACTTTTGCGCAGGTAGTGACAACCGTTTTTGAGTATGAATTCACCATTAAAAAGAATATTTTTGTTCTTCCAATAAAAAATGAATACTATGTTTGACATGATGAAAATGATGGGTAAGATCAAGGAAGCCCAGGAGAAGATCCAGGAAGCACAAAAAAACCTGGTAAAAATAGAAACCACCGCTGAAGCGGGTGCCGGCATGGTAAAAGCCACTGCCAATGGAAAAAAGCAACTGGTAAACCTCGAAATAGATGCCAGCCTGACCAAGCCCGGAGAAGAGGATATGCTAAAAGATTTGATCATTGCCGCTGTAAACAAGGCTATTGAACAGGCGGAAGAGCTGGCAAGGGAAGAAATCAAAAAATCAACCGAAGGAATTATACCCAATATCCCCGGCATGAACCTCGGCGGACTTTTTTAGATGAGCACTGTAGCTATTATCATTCTTAATTATAATGGTAAGAATTATCTGAAACAATTTTTACCTACGTTAAAAAAACATAGCAATGGACACCAAATCATCGTCGCTGATAATCAATCTACCGACGACTCTGTTTCGTTCCTGACCAATCATCACCAGGATATAAAACGGATTATCCTATCTGAAAACTTTGGTTACAGCGAGGGTTATAACCGTGCTTTGCAACAAATAGAAGCAGATTATTACGTGCTGCTTAACTCAGACATAGAAGTTACTGAAAACTGGGTAGAGCCTGTAATTACCCTGATGGATCAAAACCCCGACATTGCCGCCTGCCAACCCAAGATTCTTAGTTACGAAGAGCGAGACAGATTCGAATATGCCGGCGCTGCCGGCGGTTTTGTCGATTTGCTTGGGTATCCGTTTTGCCGCGGCCGGATTTTTGATAGTATTGAAAGTGACATGGGGCAGTACAATGACAACAGGGAGATATTCTGGGCAACCGGTGCCTGCCTGTTTATAAGAGCGACAGCCTTTTTCGAAGCCGGTGGATTGGATCCCCATTATTTTGCACATATGGAAGAAATTGACCTTTGCTGGCGGTTAAAAAGGATGGGATTAAGGATATTTTACTGTGGAGAAAGCCAGGTTTATCATGTAGGAGGAGGCACCTTACCTAAAGCCAACCCCTTTAAAACGTATTTGAACTTCAGAAATAGTCTGATAACCCTTTATAAAAACTCCGCTGCCAGCGAACTTTTATGGAAAATACCGGCGCGATGGCTGCTGGATGTCGTGGCAGCCATTCGCTTTCTGGGTCAAACGTCTTTCAGGGACTTTTGGGCGGTTGTAAGGGCCCATATGACTTTTTTAACACATATTCTAAGGATTGAAGGCCAAAGAAAGGCGGTGTTGAAGCTGGGAAAAACAATGCCGTTGCATGAAATGTATAAAGGATCTGTGGTGGTAGCTTATTTCCTGAAAAATGCAAAGATATTTTCGGATCTGAAGTTCTAGAAATACCAGACGCGATTGTTCCTTCTCCTCAGATGTTTTCTGAAGTTAATGATAAAGGCGAGTGACAAATAAATAATAATTGGCGACCCGAAGGTTAAAAACGAAGCATAAATAAAAAATAATCTAATACTGGCAATAGGTATTCTAAGTTTTTCTCCTAACTTCGTGCAAACGCCAAAAGCTTGTGACTCGAAGAAATATTGAATTTTCCGCATTGTATCTTTTAAAGAAAGATTTGCAAATATAATAAAGAAAATGAGGAATTATTTCGACTTTTTAAAGATTTTTTCACTTATAAATTGCATTCGTAATTTTATAAATATAGTTTTGCACTTCGACACAACCAAAATTTTAAATATGACTTTTATGAAAAAACTAGTTTATGCTTTATTCCTAGTAGGGGTTCTATCTTTTTCAGGCTGTTCGTTGAACCAAATGGTGAAGATGGCTGACCAACAGCAACTAACCGTAACACCCTCCCCGCTAGAAGTTCATGCTGATACAGTAAATTTTGAAATGTCAGCAGCTTTACCGGTGAAGATGTTGAAAAAAGGTAAAGTTTACACTGTTAACAATTTTTATGAATTTGGTGATCGTGAAATACAACCACAACCTACGAGTATAGAGTTCAAACAGGAGGATTTTCCCAATGCAAATGAACAACAGCCCAGAATAAGCGAGAATTTCTCTTTCCCTTATGAGGATGCTATGCAATCAGGTAAACTTACGGTACAAGGTGTCGCTTCTGATCCAAGGAATAACAAATCAAAAGAAACTCCCAGGATGGATGTTGCCGAAGGAATTATTACCACTTCAAGATTAGCGCAAAATAGCTATTATGCGGCGTATGCACCTCACGGTTATAACGATCAGGAAGAACTGATACCGACCAACGTCGATTTTTTCTTTTTGCAGGGAAGCCCGGTTTTAAGATATTCTGAAAGACGAAGTGACAGAGGCCAATTTTTCGACGCTTTTGTAGCTGAAAAAAATGTCACAAGAACGGTTACCATTACAGGTACTCACTCACCCGAAGGTGCTGAAAGGATTAACTCCCGGCTATCACAGCAGAGAGCTGAAGCCATCGAGACTTTCTACCGCAGGCAAATGAGAAAATATGACTACAAAGGGATGGCTGACTCCATCAACTTCATTCTTAAGCCTGTCGTGGAAGATTGGACTGAATTTAGAGCTGAATTGGAAAATTACGATGGTATCTCCGGAGATCAGAAATCTGAAATTTTGAATGTAATCAATGGCGCCGGCTCGTTTGAAGATAAAGAAGATGCGCTTCAAAGGTTAGGATCGTACAGAACCATTTTCAAAGATATCTATCCCAAACTAAGAACCGCCCAAACAGAAATATTAACGGTTAAAGATAAAAAAACCAATGCCGAGATAGCTGTACTGGCCAAAAGTATTGTTAACGGTGGGGTAAGTTCCGATACGCTTTCAGATGAAGAGCTGAGTTTTGCTGCTACGTTAACCCCATCGCTAAGTGAGAAAGAACAAATTTATACCGCCGCTACCAAGAAAAATGATAGTTGGCAGTCTCATAATAATCTGGGTGCTACCTACCTGGAAATGGCCATGAAAAACAACGGCGGCGGCAACCTGGATAAAGCGATTACACAATTCGAAATTTCCAACAAAAAGCAGGAAAATGCGCAAGCTTACGTGAATTTAGGTTCCGCTTATTTAATGCAGGGTAATGTTGCTAAAGCTTACGATGCTTTGAAAAAAGCCGAAGGCATGAGCCCTTCCAATGAAGACAGAAGGGGAATGAATGGCGTAAAAGGTGCTATCGAAATAAAGATGGCCAAATACGGTGATGCTGTTAGCAATCTGTCAAACGCTCCCGATAACCCTGTGAACCTCTTTAACAAAGGGTTGGCACAGATATTAAACGGAGATAACAGCAGCGCCCTCACCACCCTGGAGCAGGCGACTTCGGCAGATAACGACATGGCTCTTGCTTACTATGCAGCGGCCATTGCCAGCGCCAGGTCTGACAATGAATCGGGAGTAACAAGCAATCTTACCAAAGCAGTTACTGCTGATGCCTCCCTGAAAGAAAAAGCGTTGACTGATCTTGAATTCAGGAATTACGCTTCTGGTGATGCTTTCAGAAATGCTATTAAATAATTAACTAAAGTCTATATAAGGGCCCTCCTTTCAGGAGGGCTTTTTTTTTGCATTTATGGGCAATCTACCACTATTTCATTTTTGTAATTACAAACATTGTCCTATTTTTACTGCGCTAAATTAACATTCAAGTATTATGAGGGAATTACAATTCAGGCAGGCACTAGGCGAGGCCATGAGTGAAGAGATGAGAAGGGATCCGAAAATATTTTTAATGGGTGAAGAAGTGGCTGAATATAACGGTGCTTATAAGGTTAGTCAAGGTATGCTCGACGAGTTCGGGCCGGAAAGGGTGGTCGATACCCCTATCGCAGAACTTGGTTTTACAGGATTAGGCGTTGGGGCTGCCATGAATGGATTGCGTCCTATCATTGAATTTATGACATTCAATTTTTCGCTTGTTGCTATTGACCAGATCATTAACGGTGCCGCCAAGATGAAATCAATGTCAGGAGGACAGTTTAATGTTCCCATCGTTTTCAGGGGACCTACCGGCAACGCGGGAATGTTAAGCTCCCAGCACTCACAAAACTTTGAGAACTGGTACGCCAATACACCAGGTTTGAAAGTTGTGGTACCCTCTAACCCACATGACGCTAAAGGATTATTAAAAGCCTCAATCCGTGATGATGATCCGGTCATTTTCATGGAGTCTGAACTCATGTATGCTGATAAGGGTGAGGTTCCCGAAGGAGAATATCTATTGCCCATAGGAGTGGCGGAAGTGAAAAAAGAAGGAAATGATGTCACCTTGGTTTCCTTCGGTAAAATGATGAAAGTGGCCCTGGAAGCAGCAGATCAACTGGCAAAGGAAGATATATCCTGTGAAGTGATCGACCTGCGTACGGTAAGACCGATCGATTACGAAACTGTCATCAATTCCGTTAAAAAAACCAACCGGCTGGTGATTGTAGAAGAAGCCTGGCCGCTGTCTTCGCTGGCAACTGACATAGCGTTTAACATACAAAAAGATGCGTTCGATTTCCTGGATGCCCCGGTTAAAAGGGTTAACAACATGGATGTACCCCTACCCTACGCCCCTACTTTAATCGAAGTAATCCTGCCCAACGTCAAGAGAACCATCGAAGCGGTAAACTCCGTATTGTACCGCTAAAATATTCCTTGTCACCTCCGTCTGGCGCGAGCGTCTCGTGGGTGTTGGTGTTGCACAACTATTTTCGACAAAATTCTTTGTGTCTTGGTGCCTCCGTGGTTCACCATTTTTCACCACGGAGGCACCAAGACACAAAGAGACACGGAGATTTTAGCAGAAGCAATGAGCATGCAGGCACGTGCTCAAGTCGTGCAATAGCCACGGGACGCTTGCGCTATTCGATAACAAACTAACCACAAAGATATGAAGATCCGGCTATCCGCTAAACGGATTCAAATTGGCTAACCCTCTTTTGCTTCCCCCCATTTTATTCATGGTTTTCATTAGCTTTCGCATATCATTGAATTGCTTCAATAAGTTATTTACCTGTTGAATAGAAGTACCACTTCCGTTCGCAATTCTTTTTCGCCGGCTTCCATTAATGATATCAGGGTTTTCCCGCTCTTTGGCTGTCATTGATTTGATGATCGCCTCAATGGGTCTGAATGAGTCATCATCGATATCCATTCCCTTCAAAGCCTTGTTCATACCAGGCAGCATACCCACCAAATCTTTAATATTTCCCATTTTTTTGATTTGTTCCAGTTGAGATAAAAAATCGTTAAAGTTAAACTGGTTTTTTCTGATTTTCTTGTTTAATCTTTTTGCCTCCTCTTCATCAAAACTTTGTTGTGCCCTCTCAACCAGGGAAATAACATCCCCCATACCCAATATCCGCTTCGCCATCCTGTCGGGATGAAAAACATCGATGGCATCCATTTTTTCACCGGTGCTGATAAACTTAATAGGTTTATTCACAACAGTTTTTATCGACAATGCAGCACCCCCGCGCGTATCGCCATCCAGTTTGGTCAACACTACGCCATCAAAATCAAGTCTTTCGTTAAAGGTCTTTGCCGTATTAACCGCATCCTGTCCCGTCATGGAATCCACCACAAAAAGTGTCTCCGAAGGTTTCAGATGGTCCTTCAGTGTGGTGATTTCATTCATCATTTCCTCATCAATTGCCAAACGCCCCGCGGTATCCACAATGACTATCTTTTTGTTCCCGGATTTGGCATGCGCTATGGCATTGCCGGCAATTTTAAGCGGGTCTTTATGGTCGGTTTCAGCATAAACCTCCACCCCAATCTGCTCTCCCAATACCTTTAACTGGTCAATAGCTGCCGGCCGGTATACATCACAGGCTGCCAGCAACACATGCCGGCTTTGCTTCTTGAGCATACTGGCCAGTTTACCGGAAAAGGTGGTTTTACCAGAGCCTTGTAAACCCGAAATCAGGATAACCGCAGGATCCCCCTGAATACTGATGTCAACCTTTTCACCACCCATCATGGCCGTCAACTCCTCATCGACAATTTTGGTAAGTAACTGACCGGGCGATACCGACACCAGTACCTGGCGCCCCAAGGCCTTTTGACGGATAGTATCAGTTACTTCCTTGGCTACCTTGTAGTTAACATCGGCATCAATCAGAGCCCTTCGAATTTCCTTCACCGTGGTAGCCACGTTTACTTCGGTAATGGACCCCTGCCCTTTCAGGGTTTTAAATGCTCTTTCCAGCTTTACACTAAGATTGTCAAACATAGTCTTGAATAAAATTACCTGTTAATGAATCCGACCCATGAAGATTTAAATCAGAAACCACAAAATTAAGCAAATAAATCAATTATTAAATTGCATAATTAATCATATTAACGAATAGTCTAAATTTTGTAATTTTATGCGATGGCTTCCTCTATCGTTTCATTTTTTTGCTTTTGGCTAACACTGACTATTCCAGGACAGGATACGATTTATATTACCAAAGCCGGAAAAGTCAACTTTAAATCCGATGCGCCGTTAGAATTGATTATCGGATTCAGCAGGAACCTGGCCGGCGTAATCAACGCTGACAAACACACGTTTGCTTTTACCATTCCCATCAATTCGTTTGATGGTTTTAACAGTGCTTTGCAAAAAGAGCACTTCAGAGAAAACTACCTTGAAACACACAAATATCCGGACGCTACCTTTCAGGGGAAGATGATTGAAATAATTGATCTTGAACAAACGGGTGAGTACGAAGTACGGGCCAAAGGAAACCTGGACATCCACGGCGTGGTTCACGAAAGAATTATCAAGTGTCAATTGACAGTCAAGAACCAAGGCATCAGGGTTGCAACCCAATTCAGTGTTTATTTACAAGATCATAACATTCAAATACCCAAGGTTGTTTATCAAAAAATTGCAGAAGAGATCACGGTAGAAGTAGAGGCTGAATTTGTGAAAAGATGAATAACATGTCTTCACAAATGGTAACAAATTCTTTTCCCGGCAAATGGTCCGGTATTTTGCTTTTCGCCTTGATCCTACGCTGCCCTGCCACCGCTCAAAAGCTATGGGTCAAAGAGCTGCCATTCAAAAAAGAACACGAAGGAGTCAACATCAACAAAATATACCAGGACAGCTCAGGGCTGTTATGGCTGGGTACGACCGACGGCCTGTTTCGCTATGATGGAAACTCTTTTACCCGGTATCTGCTTTCCGAATCCGGCGGCAATGTGGTTACCAGTATTTACCAGGACCGTAAACAGCATTTATGGGTGGGCTATCAAAGCGGCAGCATAGCGATTTTGGCAGATCAGCATTTGCAGTGGTTAAACCAAAAAGACAGTCTTCGAGTGGCACCTGTTACCGATATCCTGGAAGACAAAGATGGCATTATCTGGATCTCAACATATGGTGAAGGTATATTTTACCGGAAAAACGGAGAATTTGTGAATATCAACCTGGAAGACGGCCTCACAGATAATTTTATTTATGTCATGGTTGAAGATAAAAAGGGACGCAAATGGGCGGGTACAGACAGGGGAATCGGTATCTGTCACCTGGAAAATGGTATACCGAAGATACGCACGATCAACGTTGAGGATGGCCTGAAAGACAACATTGTCAAAGCCATCACCTCAGACCGCGACGGTGACCTGTTCATCGGCCTGTATGAAAACGGCTTCTGCAAATATGATCTTGAACGAGAAGCTATCATAAATACCGATTACCCATCCTGGTCTTACGGACCGATCAATCACGTTGAAGTAATAAAAAAGAACGAAATCTGGCTCGCCACAGAACGGGAAGGGGTGTTTGCTTATAATTTCGATAATGGAGGCCTGTACCGGGTGATAGAATCCAATGAATTTAAAAACGCCAAGGTGTTGTCTCTATTGAAAGATAGGCAGGGAGGCATATGGTTCAGTGATAACTTCTCCACGCTGAAAATGACTGATCCCAGGTTTGAGTTTCACGTCGACTTTAACCGGAGCCTGCAGGAAATCAACTCGTTTGCCACTGACAAGCAGGGAAATATATGGTACGCCGGCGATATGGGGATCAATAAATATGATCCCAACAAGCCAGGCAACAAGGTTACGCACTTTCGTATTCCCCAATTGCCTGATCCGGGGAAAGTCATCAGCACCTACCTCGATGACTATGGATTTTTATGGCTCGGCACCTATGAGCACGGGGTTTTCCGTTTTGATCCCATCACAGGCATATTAACCAACCTCAACGAATCCCATGGCCTTGTGAACAATAACGTATTATCAATCAACGGCTATCAATCCGATATCTGGTTTGCGACATTGGGAGGGGTATCGAGGTGCCGCTTAACCAATCCCCGAAACCCGGCAGACTTCTCATTCAAATTCCAAAACTTCAACGAAGAAGACGGCCTGGGCACCATTTACATTTATCAGGTATTTATTGACTCCAGGGGAAGGGCATGGTTTGCTACCCATGGAAAAGGGATCACAGTCTTTGACAATGAAACCATCGAACACTTCGGAGCTATCGATGATTTGTCAAGTAATGTCATTTATTCAGTGGCAGAAGACGCTCACGGAAACATGTGGTTCAGTACGGCAAATGGCGAATTGTACCAGTATAACAACGATAAATTTGAAGATCATACCCGGGCGATAGGCCCCAAGAAAAAATCAATTTTAAGTTTAATTGGAGACAGATACGGCAATCTTATCATAGTTTTTGCGGATGGCATGGGCCTGCTGGATAATAAGTCGACATACCATGACCTGAAAAGCAGTCTGGGAAACAGCATTACCGACAACCCGCTGAATGCAGTGGATTTGGATGTACACGGTAACATTTGGATCTCCACCCAAAAAGGCCTGATCAAATTTGATCAATACAAAAACCCGGATGAAATAGGCCATACCACGTTTATTGAGCACGTGGCCATTTTCTTTGAAAAAGTCGAGGTTAACCCCGGCGAAAGATTTCTTTATGATCAAAACCATTTGACATTTTACTGCCGCAGTGCCTTATACCGCCATCTGGAAGAAATATCCTATGAATACATGCTCGAGGGCTTTGACCTGGACTGGAATGTTTCTAAGGATTATCATTTTACATATCCTAAATTGCCGCCCGGAGATTATAGTTTTAAGGTAAAAACCAGGCTGAGCAGTCAGCCGTATGAATCAAACCTCGCCAGGTTTGACTTCACCATTGTCGCTCCACTGTGGCAAAGACCATGGTTTTATTTAAGCGTAATATGTGGATTAGCAATAGGCTTGTTTTATTATATAAAAGCCCGGGAAAAAAGGTTAAAGCAATCTGAAAGAATGCAAAAAGATATCATAGAGTTTCAATTTCAAACCTTAAAAAGCCAGGTAAATCCACATTTTCTTTTTAATAGCTTCAATACCCTGATAGCCATTATTGAAGAAAACCAGGAACTGGCAGTAGACTACGTCTCAAAGCTATCTGACTTTTTTCGTCACGTCTTAACTTACAGGGACAAACAAATCATTACTTTAAAAGAGGAGTTAAAGTTGATGAATGATTATTTTTTCCTGCAACAAAAGAGGTATGGTAACAACTTCAGCATTGAGGTAAACGTTAGTGAAAAAGCAAAAAAAACATTTATACCACCGTTAACCCTTCAATTACTTACCGAAAATGCGTTGAAACATAATGTTGTGTCTAAAAAAAAGAACTTAACTATTGAAATTTTCGACCGGGGTGAAGAACTTTACGTTAAAAATAACTTAAACCCTAAAAATCCGGATTCCGGATCCACCGGTTTTGGGTTGGAAAATATTAAAAACAGGTACCTGCTATTATCCAATAAACAAATTGAAGTTTACCGATCTGATTCCTATTTTTCAGTTATCGTTCCTTTGTTAACTAAAATTGCATGATAGACATACTCATTTTGGAAGATGAACAAGCGGCATTACATCGACTTATTAAAATTATAAAGCAAACCATTCCCGAAGCAAGAATAGTTGGCTCGGAAGACAGCATAGAATCTTGCGTCGAATGGTTCGATAGCCACGCCCATCCGGACCTGATATTCATGGATATTCACCTGGCTGACGGTCTTAGTTTTGAAGTTTTTAAAAAAATAGATGTCACCGCCCCTGTTGTCTTTACCACTGCTTATGACAAATACGCCATCAAGGCCTTTAAAGTAAATAGCATTGACTATCTCTTAAAGCCTATCAAGCAGGAAGAACTGGAAAAAAGCTTTGAAAAATTTAAGGATTGGAAAAAAAATAAGACCACTCAGGCAATTGATTATGATAAATTGTTCCGGATATTGAAGGAAAACCAGGACAGTTATCAGGAGAGAATTGTAGTGAAATACGGACAAAAGATTAAAACCATAGAGATCGGAAATACCGCTTATTTTTATACAGCAGAAAAGGTGGTGTTTCTTTGCACCTTTGATTCGCACAATTATCCGATTGATTACAACATCGACACCTTGGAAAGTATGGTTAATCCAAAAAACTTTTTTAGAATCAACCGGCAATTCATTATCAATATCAAGGCGATAGATCAAATGTTCAGCTATTCAAAATCAAGGGTAAAAATATTACTCTCTCCCCCTTCTTCAATCGAAACCATCGTAAGTACAGACCGGTCCGGAAAATTTAAATTATGGCTCGGAGGCAAAATCGACTGAATTTCAGTGTTTATCTTAAATAACTCAATTGCCCGTTCAGTGTAAGATTATACCTGTTCAGAGAAAATTAATTCAGTGGTTGCCAGGAATTAAATACTTTTATTTTAATAAAAATTATACCCATTTATTCTGAACTGTTAAACTGATGTCAACTTAAACATGAAACGAGGTCTCATATTTGCGGGTATCATACTGGCACTCTCTATCTTAATTTTTGGTTTATACCAATACAACAAACCCCACAGGGATATTGCTTCTTCGGCGGCTGATTATCGACTCTCTGCTGATGAGTTATTCCTTGAATTTGAAAAGAACCGGGCAACGGCCTCTTCGAGATATGTAGATAAGGTAATAACTTTTTCCGGAATTATCTCCACTGTCCAGCAAAATCAGACCGGCGGATACAATATCTTATTAAAAGGCCGGCAGGGAAGTGTGAACTGTGAAATCGATCCCACCTTAAATCTGAACATAGAAAACCTATTGGAAAATACGCTTGTGAATGTCAAGGGATTATGTGTTGGC
Organism: Agaribacillus sp. DX54; assembly: GCF_056858335.1. NCBI lineage: Bacteria > Pseudomonadati > Bacteroidota > Cytophagia > Cytophagales > Splendidivirgaceae > Agaribacillus > Agaribacillus sp. DX54. The sequence goes on along the minus strand of NZ_JBXEQE010000001.1, from coordinate 176,282 downwards.
TATGATGATCTGTTGCAGGAATTACAATTTAAAAAGTGCAATATCATGCCATAGCAGGTAACTATTCCTGTAAACCATAAACTTACCTGACAAAGGAATGATAAATCAACATTGAAAACTGATTCTATGATGAAAAGAAATATGATTAGAAAAATACTTGTGCCGGCATGTTTCATAGGCATTTGTGTCTACGGTTGTGACTACGACAATGAAGAAGAGCTTTTCGGTCTTCAAAACTGTGACACCACCAATGTATCATTCTCTGCAACTATTGAGCCACTTATTCTGACCAACTGTGCCATACAAGGCTGTCATGTGCCTGGCAACGGACGGGTTTTATTAAGAAATTATGAAGAAATCAAAGAAAATGTCGATAACGGCAGCATATGGAGACACGCCATACGAGACAAGGATATGCCGCCTGACGGCCCCTTGCCAATTTGTGATATCAGAAATCTGGAGGCTTGGATCGATGCCGGGGCGCCCGATAACTAAAACTAATTAACAAAGAACCTGAATTTTATGAAAAATTTAACTTTAACCCTGGTTTTTAGTCTGAGTGTTGTGCAACCTTCCTATAGTCAGGACAAGTATTTTACCAGAACAGGCCACATCTCTTTTTTTTCAGAAGCTGCGCTGGAAAATATCGAAGCCCATAACCATCAAGGTACCTGTATACTGAACAGTGAAAACGGAGAGATTGCCTTGTCGGTGTTGATGAAGGGTTTTGAATTTGAGAAAGCACTGATGCAGGAACACTTTAATGAAAACTATGTGGAATCGCATAAGTATCCCAAAAGCACCTTTAAAGGTAAAATAGTTAACTTCGATCGGGAAAACATGCGAGGAAATGGTAAGTACCATGTAAGCGTCGAAGGTGAACTTACGATTCACGGTGAGACAAATACAGTTACTTCGGAGGGTACCCTGGAAATATCGGATGGTACAATTACCGCCCAAACATCCTTCCCGGTGACAGTAAAAGACTATAATATAAAAATCCCTAAAACCGTAGTTAACAATATTGCAGAGGTGGTCAAGGTAAGCGTTGAATTAGAGTTAAAACCTTATAACAAATAATCATGAACAAAAAATTACCGGTAATCTTCATCACATTATCCATTTTAACACTATTCCAACTAAAGGCCCAGGACGATTTGCTGGAGTTATTGGAGGAAGAAACAAAGGATGAGAACAACATCAATTATACATATGCCACTTTCAAAGCCACAAGGATTATCAACGGGCAATCCGTAGAAAACACAGCCGGCGGGGTATTGAGTTTTATCATCGCACACCGGTTCGGCAAGATCAATGATGGATTCTATGAATTGTTTGGCCTCGATCAGGCCACCATCCGGTTTGGACTGGAATACGGTATTACAGATGATCTCAACATAGGTATAGGCCGCAGTTCATTTCAAAAAACATTCGATGCATATGCAAAATACAAATTATTGAAGCAATCGAGCGGGGCGAAAAACATGCCGGTCACACTTTCGCTCTTTACAGGTATGGCTGCCACAGGGGTCGAGGATTTGAGCCCCGGCAATGAAGATGTTTTCAGCTCGAGGCTTTCCTATTCTTACCAATTATTACTAGCCAGAAAATTCAGCAATAATTTTTCTTTTCAGTTAAGCCCTACCCTGGTGCATAGAAACCTTGTAAGGACGCCGGAAATCAACAACGATGTGATAGCCCTGGGTATTGGGGCCAGGTACAAGCTCAGCAACAGGGTCACTTTAAATGCGGAATATTTTTACCGTTTTGATGACGAAAACCTCGGCGACGACACCTTCAATGCCATTGCCCTGGGTTTCGACATTGAAACCGGAGGCCATGTCTTTCAATTACATATCACCAATTCCAGGGGAATGCTCGAACGCTACTTTGTCTCCGAAACCACCGGCGATATAGCAGATGGCGACATTTTTTTCGGATTTAATATAAGCAGGGTATTTACCATTGTCAAAAAGGAACCTCAGTAAAAAAACCTTCCGGGGCTCCCGGAAGGTTTTACATGATAAAAATGATTATTATGACTTAAAAAATGCTCCTAAAGATTGTTAAGATCCACGAGTCTGACCTCTACCCTCCTTGCTTCCTCATTACTTAACTTATGATCCCCACTTGCACCGTAACCCTTAGCCACAATTCTTCGTCTCACTACACCCTTTTTATTAAAATAGTCTAAAACACTGATCGCCCTTTTATCCGATAACTCCCGGTTATACTGTTCATTTCCATCAGAGGAAGCATAACCGGAAATCTCAATTCCCAATTGTTCATATTGTTCCAGGGTAGCCAGTATTTTTTCCAATTCATTGTGATAGTTATCTTTTAAATCACTTTTGTCCACATCAAAATATACTACGGACTTCAAACTCAACACCTTTTCATCAACCTTTGGCAGCGAAGATTTTGTTGAGTTTTTCTGCGCTTCGGCAAGCTCCGTAACATACATGGTAGGCAGTGAATAGACAGTTTGCCCATCCACGTGCTTTGCTTCCAGCTTACTTTCATCGGTTTCATCGTAATAATATATGCGTGAAGCAGACTCAATCTTTTCGTTATCATCGTCAAAATCCACGGCATCAATGGGATTCATCGTGTACATCAAATCAAGCAAATATTCAAAAGCAGTGGTATCCGAAGAGGCGATAATACCATCCATGATATCATAGAGATCAAGACTGTCATTGTTAACCAACATGGCATCATTTATTTTTCTGGGCTCTATAGGATCCCCCTGCCCGGTATCAAAAAAGGCATTCTTAACCTCTACTTCCTGCCCTACAATCACCCCGAACTGCTTGATCGGCTTGAGAAAAATCTTTTGATATAACTCATAAAAATTATCCTGATTAGGAACATTGATATTGATGGTATATGGCAGGTAGCCCTCCGATTCGATAATCATATCATAATTCTCACCAGGAGGAAATATAATCAGGTAATTACCGGTCTTTGGATTGGGATTGTATACATAATCTATCTTTTCCTGTGTTTTTTTATTGACTACCTTAATCCGTGTGGCAATTGGTTTCAAACTTTGCCCATCCAGAATTCTACCTTTAATCAAAGTCAGGGGAATGTTCCTTTCGGACTCAGGCATATCTATATAATAAATGTCCTGTCCACCCTTGCCTCCCAAACGATTCGATGAAAAATAACCCACACTCCCATCAGCAGTTAAGGTAAAATAATTGTCATCGGCAGTTGTATTGATAGGATATCCCATATTTTTGGGCTCCTGCCATTTTTTACCTACATAAACGGTTTTAAATATGTCATTTCCACCGATTGAATTCAGCCCGTTTGAGGTAAAAAATAACGTTTTGCCATCAGGGTGAATGTAAGGGGCATCTTCATCATATTTGGAGTTAATCACAGGACCAAGATTTTGTGGTTTATCCCACTTACCATCTCTATTTTTTTTAGCCTTGTACACATCCATTCCACCATAACCTCCCGGCCTGTTGCTGGCAAAATACATGGTTTTACCATCGGGTGAAATGCTGGCGGTACTTTCAAGGTAGTCTGAATTGATACCTCGGTTCAATGGCGAGGGCTGAGACCACTCATTGGTACTTTCCCTTTTAATTCTGTAGATGCTACCGGTATTATTAGCCGATCCAACAAAAATAAGCATGTTTTCCCCGTCAGGCGATATACCTGCCGTACCTACATTAAACTTTGAATTGATTGGAATCATCTGAGGTGCCGACCACTTTCCTCCTATGTTACGGTATGAAACATAGATTTCCTCAACATACTTCTGGCTGGAAGTCAATTTATCGTTATTTGGTTTCAAAACCGTATAAGCCATAACGGTCTGGTCCGTGGAAACAACAGGATTGTATTCCGTGTATTCAGAATTGATCCCACTATCCATTGTACTGATTTTTACCTCTTTTTGGGAAGTAAGCGCCATAAAAGCATTGTTGTAAATCTTCAGTTCATTTTTAAGTTCCTTATGAAGTTTTTTGTTGTAGGTATCCACACTTTTAATGTAGCTTTCCAGCGTCGCAATAGCTTTGGGCAATTGATTGTTTTTGTGGTACATACGGGCCAGCTTATGAGACAAATCTTTGGGATAATTTTTCTTGTCTTTTGCTACAACTTTTTGTAAATACGGAATACTTTTTACCTGATCGGACAGTTGTTCAGCTTCATAGTAGCAAATCCCGATTTTATAGCTCAACGGTACATCAATTTCTTTGGATTTTGCCACCTCCAGATAAATCGGTAATGCATTTTCGTAATTTCTTACTCTGAAATACTTATCTGCTTTGTCTAATTTTTTGTTTATATCGCCCTGTTTTTGGGCGAAAACGGCATGATTACAACCAACAACTAATCCCATAGACAGGATTGAGAAGTAAATAATCCTCATCACTTAATAAAAATTTAGTTTACGCTTAATTTTGATAAACCTATGGTAATTTAATCACTTTTGTAGGGCATTTTGATTTTGAAACTTACAAGGTAAGAATTCTAAGAGAGTTGTTTTTGCTTCAACTCTATGGCCTTAAGCCTTTGAAGCAAAGGTGGATGTGAATAATGGAAAAACACATACAGGCTATGGGGGAGCAAATTGCTTAAATTGTCGACCGATAATTTTTTAAGGGCAACTTTCAAAGCCTCTCCACTGTAGGTGTTGGTAGCAAAAGCGTCGGCTTCGAACTCATTTTTCCGGGAAAAAATATTCATCAGCAATCCCGTAAGCCTTGAAATAGGCGAGTAAAGTATGGCAAAGGCCATCAAATTCAGATGAATTCCCCACTGCCCGGCACCAAGGGCCAGGGATAAATGCTCATTGAAAATCATTTTAGACAAAATGAATAACATAATGGTCACTTGTACTATGGAGAGAAATATGCCTGATACAATATGTTTCTTTTTATAATGTCCTACCTCATGGGCCAGCACAGCTACCAGCTCTTCTGTACTATGATTTTGGATCAGGGTATCATATAAGACAATTTTTTTCTTTTTGCCCAGACCTGAAAAAAACGCATTGGCCTTATTCGACCGCCTGGAACCGTCAATCACAAAGATGTTATGAATGGGAAAATTGATTTTTGTACTGTAATTATTAATGGCCTGCTTTAACTCCCCTTCTTCCAGCGGCTTCAGTTTATTGAATAAAGGTAAAATCAAAGTGGTGTAAAACATATTCATAAACAACATGAAAGCCGCTGTGATCGCCAGAAAGTATAGCCAGAATGACTCGCCAAGCTGATCAATCAGCACAATCAACACCCATAACAGAAGGCCCCCGATAATAAAAGTTATCAGATAACCTTTCAACTTGTCCGCAATGAATATCCTGGGAGTAGTTTTATTGAAACCGTATTTTTCTTCAATAACAAAAGTATGATACCACTGGAAAGGCGTGTTCAAAAGATCTGATCCCAGAAACAATACGGCAAAGTAAACCAGTGGAAGCAAATCTGTTTGTTCTATTTCAGCCCTTAGCAAGGTATCGATGTAGCCAAACCCTCCTGTTATCAACAAGGCAAATGCCAGCAGGAAACTGAAAGTCGAGGTGATAAAGGAGAGTTTTGTGTTGTCTTTTTGATAGGCCAGAGATTGCTGATATTTTTTTTCGTCATAGATTCCTTTCAACGCTGCCGGAAGCTCTTTTTTCTGGTGTTTTAGATTCAGAAAATCCAGTATTTGCTCTAGGATAAAGTCAAAAGTGATAACACTTAAAATCAATATTAACAACGCCTGCGCATTCATAACTAATTCAAATTAAAGGGGTTGGCTCAATAATTTTCACCTTGGTGGATACAAATTTAAATAATCCCCGGCTATAAAGAAGAGGCAATATCCATCTATTTTTAATAGATAAACAAAATAAACGTGGAATCGATAGGTTACTGCGAGAAAAAGCCCGGTAATGATTCAAGGGCAGCTAATCAGAACTTGGGGCATGGGATTTGCCTGACATTTCTGGGAGGTTTTCTTTTATCACCCGGGTTAAATACGTAAGAGATGGAGACCTCGTGGGCCCCACCACTTGAAATTCCCAAATCGGAAATGGTATAATCAAAGCTGTACCCTACATTTAAACCGTTATAAGTCATACCCACCAGAAAAATGATGGATTCATTGTTGGGGAAGCCATTCAAGGTTTTCACAGGTAATCCCCTATAGGTCAAACCAAAAACCACAGGTTCCAATGTCACATAGGTGCCTATGTCCAATTGATCAAATTCACCCTGGGTTTTGTATTGAAATGTGGGTGTAATACTTCTTTCACGGCGGGTGGGAATTTGTCCTTTAGAGTAAGAAGCCTTCGGTAATTTGATTTTGTATCCACCATGAACAGAATATCTTACGGACAGTTGACTTTCAGCCGTTTCAGTAAAAGCCTGATCGGGTGTATTAAGGTGGTGTGCCGCAAAGCCTAACCAAAAATTTTCTGTAAAAACCACAGCACCGGCCCCTAGATCAAGGTAAGAAACATTATCGAGGTTGATGGGTTCTGACGTTACCGGCAAAACCACCTCGCCACTTACGGGGTCGAACTGGTCGCCGAAGGTTAGCCTGGCAAAGTCTATATTCCGGATTACATAACCGGCCGATAAACCAGGTCTCACCGTTAAATAGTCGTTAATTCGTAGCTGATAGGCATAATTTAAGCTGACACTGGTAGATCTTAGCCCGGCAAGCCCCTCCCTGTCGGTACTGATGAGTATGCCTGCCCCACTGTTGTATTCTTCAAAAAAGTAATCGAAGTAAGCTGCTGATGTCACAAAAGAAGCTGGTATGGAGGGCCACTGGTTTCTGTAATTCAATCCCGCTCTGGCTTGCCCCGTGGCTCCGGCAAAAGCTGGATTCAGATATAAAGGAGCGGCATAAAACTGAGAAAACTGTGGGTCTTGGGCACTTGCTTTTTCACCTGAAATCACCACCACCACAATTAAGAATGGAATATAATATTTTATCATCTAACCCGTGTTAATCAAAAATCTAAGATATATAGAAAATTAAATTTTCTTTCTAAAGCGTAATATATTCATTAAAATTGTCAGATTATAAACGAAGAAATCAAGGTTTAATATATTATTTTCGCAAAAAAAGATACAATTAACTCTTCTTTTTACGTATTAGTTGAAGAAAGATAATTCAGTTTTTTAAATCAAGTGTAATGGTGATAAAGTTCTACGTGAGGAATCTTCTCATTTTAAGCTTTCTAATTTCCTTTATCGGTTACCACAATCAGTCATTTGCCCAGGGGTATTTTGATTATAACTGGTATTTTGGAAATTCGATAGAAGGGGTGATTTTCAACAAGTTCAACAATGAACCCCTGGTAGTGAGCGATCAAGCGGTCCCTTTTGGTGTGGGGGGTAGTGCAGTAGCGACAGATGACAATACAGGACAGTTACTGTTTTATGCGGATGGAGATAATATATACGATGCTTCACATAATATTATGCTTAACGGAGGGGGTATACTAGGCAATGCCCTCGGTAACCAACCCGTTGCCATCAGCCCTATTCCCGGTGAACCTGGCAGGTACTATGTGTTTTCTAACACAGCAAATTTCAACAATGGTGGGATGAGTAGTGTAAACTACACCATTGTGGACATGAATTTACCGGGCAATGCCGGCAATCCCGGCCAGCCAAATTTGGGGGAGGTTATCGTTGCCAGTAAAAATGTGGCATTTATTAACCAGTCCGCAGAAGGTATGATTGTGGTAGAACAGGGAGCGGCAGGCCAATACTGGTTAATTGTGTACAACCAGATTACCTTTGATATTTCCGCCTATGATATTCAGCCGGGTGGCAATATTGTAACAATTCCGGCGCGAACATTTAATGTCGCCTCAGCGCCGCTGGCAGCGAATTTGTCATACAGCCCTGCTGCCGGAAAAATTGCTGTTTCGCCCCAGGATGCCAACAAAAATGTGGTTATTCTCAACTTCGACAATAACACCGGCACATTTACATTTGACCAGACGATCAACAATTCGGGGGTCGATGACCTCATCGGGCAGGCCATATATGATACGGAATGGTCGCCAGACGGCACCAAATTATACATCTCCAGGCATGGTAATTTACCTGCACCGGGATCGACGGGCGATTTGTACCAATTTGATTTTAACAATCCGGGTAACACATTTGTTTCCCTGGCGAATGGCCCGATTTACCGAAGTTATGGCTTAAAAATGGGACCGGATGACCGAATTTATCATCTTTATCAAACGGGTCAGTTCGATCCGATCAGGTTGGGCAGAATCAACGTACCTAATCAAATAGTCGATAGTATCGATTACGAAATAAACGTACTCAATGGTACAGGTTTTACTTCCCGGCAATTTCCGGAGTTTGCCCCTCCGGAAGAGCTGATGTTAAATGCTGTTTCATTTGAATATCTGGACTCCTGTCTCAATTCAACGACCAAGTTTTTTCCGGAATTCGATGATGAGCCGCAACCCGACAATTTCGTCTGGGACTTTGGCGGTGGTGGCGCAGGCCAGGAAAATTACATTGCGCCGATTGTCACTTATGAGCAACCGGGTACCTACAATGTTTCCCTGACCATTTCGGCCGGAGGTGATACCGAAGTGTTCAATGATGTGGTGGAAGTCTTTCAGAACGACCTGATGATCAACCTCGGCAATGATACCACCATTTGCCCTGGTGAAAGCCTGACACTCGATCCTCAACCACAGGGTCAGCAAGGCACCCTGACCTATGGGTGGTCTACCGAAGAAACGACCCCCACCATCACCGTGGATTCTGCCGGTACCTACTGGGTAGTTGTTACCGATCAGGCCACAGGCTGCGACACGTACGATGCTATTACCATCACTGTTTATGGCAATGAGGAGCAAACAGGTAACTTCTGGTATTTTGGTAATAATGCAGGGATTGACTTTAACGAAAATCCCCCGGTAGCGCTTAACGACGGCGCACAAAATGCACCGGAGGGCACAGCCACTGTTTCGGATGCGAACGGTGACCTGCTGTTTTATACAGACGGAGAAACAGTTTATAACCGCGATCACGATGTCATGCCCGGAGGAACCGATATCAACAGGGGTGGTACCAATGGGTCGACACAATCCGCTATCATCATTCAATTCCCCGGCGATGAAACTATGTATTATATATTTACCACCGACGCAGTATTTGGGGATGGCACCTACAATATGCGCTATTCTGTGGTAGATCTGAAAGAAGATGCCCCTTTTGGAAAGGTGACCGTCAAAGGAAAACCCCTGTTCGTAAGAAGTACCGAAAAACTTACAGCTACTATGGGAGGGGACATAACATGGGTATTGGGCCATGAATTTGGTAATAATACGTTCCGGGCCTATCCTATCGATACATTGGGTATCCCACAACCCGTACTTTCGGCGGTGGGGTCGGTACATAACAACAGCATAGAAAACAACGGCAGGGGTTACATGAAACTCACCCAGGACAATAACAATCTCGCCGTAACCATACCGGGTAATCCCAATATTGTGGAAATATTTGATTTTGATACGAATTCAGGAGAGGTTTCCAACCCATACCAGATCGATTTAATGGAAAACAGTGGTTTTGTGTATGGGCTGGAGTGGTCTCCCGGAGGAAACAAGCTTTATGTGAGTGTGAATTTGGGCAACGGCAATTCGGTGCTGAAAGAATATGCTTTTGATTCACTCAGAACAGAGGCGGCCTTAATTAACGAGGAAAATGTTAACGAGTCACTGGGTGCTATCCAGTTTGCTCCCGATAATCAGATCTATGTAGCCATTGACGGCTCTACTACGTTGGGCCGGATTTCTGTTAATGAAGATAGCGCTCAGATTTCGACCTTTGATCCCGCCGGATTCAACCTGGCACCGGGCACCACCAGTACACTGGGCCTTCCTAATTTCATGCAGTCACAAATACCGCCTACCCAGGATCCAAGCCTGGATTTTACCGAGGCATGTGTGGGGCAGGAGACTTCATTTACAGGAACAGGCACCTCTGATATCGACGAGTTCTTCTGGTCTTTTGGGGATGGTAATCAATCCAATGAGCAAAATCCGGTACATACCTATCAGGCAGCAGGCACCTATAACGTGGCGTTAAGGATCACCAACCGTTGCGGTTTTGATTCTACGCTCAACGCAACGGTCGAGGTATTTGCACCACCACAGGGACTTGGTTCCAGGGCTGAGGCCATCTGCGATAACGACCTGCAACTCGTCGCCACCAATGACACCTCACCCGGACTGACTTTTGACTGGGCCTCCAGCAATGGCCAGGTTTTCACCGACCGCCTCATCACCATCCAGGATCCCGGAGAATATATCGTAACCATTACCAACGCCAATGGCTGTTCTGAAAGTGACACCATCAATGTCGTCGACGGCCGGCCGGCGACCAACCTCGGGCCGGACCGGACGGTTTGTCAGAATGAAACGGTCAATGATCTGGATGCACAAAATCCCAACGCAACCATTACCTGGTTCATAAATGGGGTGGATCAGAATAATCCGACGAGATTACAAGCTGTCGACACATCTGTAGACGGTGTGTTTCAATACGTCGTATTTGTAGAAGACGCTTTGACCAACTGCATCAGACGGGATACGGTCAATATAACGGTCAATCCTCAGCCTGACATTGCCGTAGTGGAAAATAACGCTACCTGTGGTAACAATGATGGTTCAATTGACCTGACACTCAATGATACAGGCGATTTTAGCTATAACCTGACCGGCCCGAACCCTTCGAACGGACCGCTGGTAAATGGGGTAAACCCCATCCCCGGACTTGGCGCAGGTACCTACAACCTTACGGTTACCAACAATTTGTCAGGTTGTACTGTAACGCAAAACAACATTACCATCGTCGATGTCCCATCTACTTTTCAGATTACAGGTGTAGTTCCAGGCAACCCGGCCGATTTCTGTGATGACAATGGTAGCGCTGAAATCACTTTAGATACCGATGTTTTTCCTGTAACATGGCAAGTATTTGATGAGAATGGTGTTAATATCACTGCCAATCTTACCGGAGCCGGAGGCCCTTCGGGAGGACCTACCCCCAATAATGGGGCAAACGGCTTTACCATTACAGGATTAGGAGACGGTACCTATACCTTTGAAATCACCGGAGCCGGTTGTCTTCAGACAATCGACGAGACCTTTAACACCGCTCAAATAGTTTTCAATATAGCCGGACCATTGGATGGGTGTTTAGGGGATCCTACCCTGTGGCAGGTGCAGGATATTAATGGCAATCCTTTTGTGAACCCTAATTTTGAAGTGGAATGGAGCACCAATACAGGAAGTTTCACCAGCGGCGGGCAATCACAGATCGGAGCGACAGTCGGCATCAACCAAATCGGTACCCACCGCTATTATGTAACGGTCAGGGATCTGGTAGGTGGCGCCTGCGATACCACGGATTCTATCGATGTGACCATCCAGAATCCACCGGTCATCACTTTCAGTACCAATGGAGATATTTGTGACGGTCAGGTACAATTAAGTGCCAATGTGCAAAACGCTCTGCCGGGTGAGGTTTTCAGCTATGATTGGTCAAATACCTCTTTCCCCGATGTTCAAACGATTAATGTCGGGCCCTCAGTGGACCCGGTTATGCATCTGGTAAGGGTAGGCAGCAACCTGAGAACCTGTATAGCCTCCGCAGACACGACCTTCAAGGTAAATGAGCCCATAGAAATCATTTTAACCCCTGAACAGGCTTGCGACGATGGCCAACCTGTAACAATTACTGCCGAGGTAGTGCAGACGAATGTGACCTATACCTGGGCTTTTAATGGAGGGGCCCTGGGCTTTACCACCCCTGAAATCGAAGCTGTAGATGAGGGGCGTTATACCGTAACTGTAAGCAATGCTGATTGTAGCTCGGAAGAGTCGGTAGACCTTATACGGGCGCCATTTACCCAGGGTGACTTGCCTTCAGAAGCCATCATATGCCCGGCCGACCCAAACCCGGATGTAAATTCCGTTTTACTTGATCCCGGCAGTGGATTTATGAGTTATGAATGGGTATTCAACGGCAGTACCACGACAACCCCTACTTTCCTGGCCACTCAGGAAGGTATTATTGAAGTCAGTCTTACAAACAGTTTTAATTGTACGGACAGACGACGGGTCGATATTTTGGAAGACTGTGTTCCCCGGTTGTCGGCACCCAATGCGTTCAGCCCCAATGGCAATGATCAAAATGAGACTTTTTCGGTATTTACCAACTTTGTAACCGAATTTGAGATATTCATCTATAACAGATGGGGGGAATTGGTTTTTCACAGCACTGACAAAGACTTTCAATGGGACGGTAGCTTTGGAGGCAAACCGGCCCCTATTGGCACCTACGCTTATGTGATACGATTTAAAAGCGAATATGACCGGACTAACCGCACGCTCGAACAACGAGGCGGGGTGACGTTATTAAGGTAGTCGTGCCAAAACGATATTAAAAGCCTGGCAAGCGGACGCTGAAACTACAGCCGTGCCAGGCTTTTTACTTTGCTGTTTTAAAAAATCATCGAATATTTTTATTTTTTACTTTTATTATCTTAATTGATGAAAAATTGCCGGCCGGTTTTTAAATAAATGCATAAGATAATGTCAGTCTGTTTTTCTACCGAGGTATGATCAATCCTGAATTTTTTCTGATTACTACTCTGGTAGGATTTTTTGCTATGATGAATCCAGCCGGTAATCTCAGGGTTTTTGTGAAACTGGTAGAAGCCCGTCAACCCTACAACATCAAACAAATTGCCCTGAAAGCGGTAATGTTCTCGTTTATCATCATTACCCTGGCCACCCTGTTTGGCAACTACATTTTCCAGTTTCTTTTCTTACCTGTACATGCTTTCAGGATTGTCGGGGGAATTTTAATCACTATGGCCGGCTTTCAACTGCTAAACGGTAAAATAGCCAGCTTCCATGCCCCGCTAAGCATCAAGCGAAAAAACCAATCCGACAACCGCATAGCCCTGAGCCCCATTGCCATACCCATGTTATCGGGGCCTGGTACCATTTTGTTAGCCATTAATTTTTCGGCCATAAACCAGGACGAATTACACATCCTGATGATATTGGTCGGATCAGCACTCAACTGTATCTTTTGTTATGTAGTCTTCATCTCAGCCCAAAAAATCCAGGATAAAATCGGTGAAGACGCCATCAACGTGATTTCAAGATTAATGGGTTTGATTGTTGCCATTATGGGTGTGCAAATACTGATTATGGGTATCACCGAAATTGTTAAAAACCTGCAGGTTTAGAAGTGGCGGACAGCCTTTGCCAGTCTTCCGTCTATTTGTCAAAGACGATGCGTTCATACCTAAGATTTAATATAAACCAGCATAAATACGAGAGGATATATATGATAAATCCGTAGATAGTAGTAATACTGGAAACCTTCAGGCCACCGGCTAATAAGGCTGGCGAAACCTCTTTAATTTCCTCAATCGCCTGAAAAGCCTGGAACAATCCGATTACTTGTCCAAATACGCCTGTTACCAACGCCAACAGGCCAAAAAACCTGATATAGCCTAACCCCCATTCCAGTTTAGGTTGAGGCATTTCTTTTCCCGAAAAAAGATCAACTGCTTTTTTTATACAAAATGCAATAATTAACAGGGCAAGAATCGTTAATACACTCATAAATTCCCACCCGCCCATTTTAAAGAATTTTAAAAAGTTCATATTAGTTAATTTAAATAAAACATTGGTTTTTCTGCTTTATCACCTAAACCTTATTTTCACCTTTGTCCCCAACCCCGGCCGGCATGCGACATAACAAAAATTTGCATGAAAAGCCCCAAGAGCATCATGAGCATTACTACTCCAGGTAAAAGCACCCATTTTGGATCATTTGCTTTAAATACAAATCCGAGGTGGTAAATAAACAGGCCAAGCATGATTACAACTTCGAAAAAACGCATGGGTAGTAAAATTTTTGCCCCAATATATCTACCGCCCAATAACTAAACCTGAAAAGTAGATTAACCACCGAAGGGAGTGGACAAAAATCACTGGCATCGATGTTTTGGAGATTGAGGCAAAAAACCGGTTAAAACCTGCCGTAAATGTGTTGTTAGTCTATTTATAACAAATAATCATTTATTCTTTTATATTTTTTAACTTTAAGAAAAGGTGCAGTGAAACTATAGTCGGCTGATCAAGTGTCTCCTTATAAAAAATACATAAGAATATTAACACATCTCCTTTTTTGGGGTACGGTCTTACTCTTTTACACCTATTTTTACGGCCATACCTATAATGATTACTATACCACCTTTCTGTTTGTCTGCCTGCTATTGCCCATCACGATTGCCACAACCTATTTCGTCAACTACTATCTTATACCCAGATACCTGTTAAAAAAGAATTATAAATTTTTTGTCCTTTATGCCATTTATTCGTTGATTTTTTCTGCTTATTTCGAGCTGATTATTGTCTTCCTGGCCTATGTCATATTTGCTGACTTAAATGTCAGCAAAATGAACCCCCTGACCAAAGACATATTTTTTCTGATGGTGGGGTTATATTTTGTGGTTTTCTTTGCTGTTGCTGTTAAGATGTTGAAAAATTGGTATGAAATACAAAAGAACAATCAACAATTAGCCAAAGAAATGCTCGAGGCTGAGCTCAAATTAACAGAGGCCGAGTTAAAAGTGTTAAAAGGACAAATTCATCCGCATTTTTTGTTTAACACGTTAAACAATCTTTACGGCCTCACCCTGGTCAAATCAGACATTGCCCCCAGGGTGGTGTTACTCGTTTCCAACCTGTTGGATTATTTACTGTATCAATGCAATACCCCCCAGGTAAATCTGAAAAATGAGATTGACCACATCTCCAACTATCTGGAATTGGAAAAAATTCGGTATGGCGCCCATATTCAGGTCAAATTTGCGGCCCATGGCAAGGTCACTGACCAAAAAATAGCGCCTATGTTATTGCTTCCTTTTGTTGAGAACAGTTTTAAACATGGCGTTATCCATGCTGTGAAGGATGGATTTATTGACATAAAACTGAGGGTTACAGGCAATGAACTTTACTTTACGATTAAAAATTCAAAAATCGCGTCCAATAGGAGCCTCGATGATTGTTCTTCTCAGGGAATTGGCTTACAAAACGTGAAAAAGCGTTTGGAACTGATTTACGGAAAACATCATAGGTTGGTAATAGAAGACCTGGATACAACTTATAAGTGCTCTTTATACATAGCGTTAAACAAACGGAGAGATTATCTGGCTATCTCCGGCAAGTCCTTGAAAATCACGTCAGGTAAAAGTGTATCATTATGAAAACCCGTTGCCTGATTATAGATGATGAACCCATCGCCCTTGAATGTAATCATTACCAAAGAACAAATCAGTCACCTGGAAGCCAACCTCCCACCGCATCAGTTTATGCGCATTCACCGGTCATTTATTGTGGCGATGAACAAAATTGAAGCTTTTTCCCATGAGACCATCTACCTGGCCGGTAAAGAACTACCTATTGGACGGAGTTATAAACACCTGGTAATTAACAGACTTCATTCCTGACAACTCAAGCACGAGCGTCATAATAAGTAGTCATAGCATGACTCCAAGTCATACTATGACTAAAGCCAAACCCCTGAGCCATCCTATGACTATAACGAAATTTATTACAAGCATGCCTTTATGATAAAAAAACAACCAGTTAATGCCTTGGCATTCAATTGAATGGTTATACTTTAGTATATTCATATAAGTATTAGATTTTTTTTTCTATTACTGAATAAAAATCTATTTTATTTAGGCAATTCCAGTAACAATTTAGTGAACGGTATGGATGAAAAGATCCTCCATAATTTAATTATAGACTACATTGACTCTCCTATCTGGTTGATCAATGAGCATTATGAGCTGCTTGCCTATAATGAATCGTTTGCGAAGGTTTTTGGACAGATTTCATCGGAAAATCAGGTACAAGGTGGGAATTTCATAGAGATATTTCACAAAAAAAATGAAACGGACGCCTGGAAATCAGCGGTTTGCGAGACTTTAGCGCATGGAAAATATAAATTTACCTATCCGGTCAAGATAAATGGCAAGCAGGCTTTTTTTGAAATAAAAACCTTTCTGATAAAGGCTCAGGGGGAAAGCAAACAGATCTCAATTATCGCCAATGACATCACTGAAAGAAAAGATTTCGAAAAAAAACTGGAAAGGCAAAATGCCAAATTCAAAAAAATAAACCTGGAATTGGATAACTTCGTATATAGCGTATCGCATCAAATCCGGGCCCCATTAACATCCCTGCTTGGATTGATCAACATCGCCAAAATCGACACTCCGGACAAAATTCACGAATACCTGGCTCACATGCAGGACAGTATAGAAAGCCTCGATCACACCGTACATGAAATAAACGACTATTCCAGAAATGCGCGTGTGGAACTTAAGGTGGAAAAAATCTCTTTTGGAAAAATCTGTGACGAAATCATTGACAATTACGGTTCCGGCAAAAAATTGAATGCCTTTAACATTGTCCGCGACATCGAAGACGTTTCGGATTTTTATTCAGATGCTAAACGCATCAAAGTCATCATATCCAATTTATTCTCCAATTCATTGAAATTTAATGACCTTGAAAAGGAGCAGTCCCATGTAAGCATTGAAATCAAAGTGCGGAAAAAGCTTGCTAAGATAACCGTAACAGATAATGGCGAAGGTATGCACCAGGAGTCATTGCCCAAAATTTTCGACATGTTCTATCGCGCTTCCCAAAGTGCCCGGGGGGCAGGGTTGGGACTCTACGTAGTGAAGGAAATAGTCAACAAGCTGAACGGCAAAATCGAAGTGGAATCCCAATTAGGAAAAGGCTCCAAGTTTACCATCGAATTACCCAGCCTTCAGTGATTTGAAACAACCTGTAATCCAGCCTGTGTAAAAACAACAATACCCAACCCACCATTCCAACACACCAAACCTCCCCCTAAGTCAACATACCCCCATCTACCTGGAAAACCTGCCCTGTGATATACGAAGACATATCAGAGGCAAGAAAAACCGCACAGTCAGCCACATCATCCGGAGAACCGCCACGCTTTAAAGGAATGGCATCACGCCAGCTTTGTACGGTTTTTTCATCGAGTACAGCGGTCATTTCGGTTTCAATAAACCCGGGGGCAATGGCATTGCAACGGATATTTCTGGAACCTAACTCCAGGGCTACTGATTTGGTAAAACCGACAATTCCGGCCTTAGAGGCAGCATAATTAGCTTGTCCTGCATTTCCTTTCAGGCCTACTACCGAGGTCAGATTAATGATTGAACCGCCACGTTGTTTCATAAACGTCCTCGTTGAAGCTTTGACAGTGTTAAAAACTGATTTCAGGTTTACGTCGATGACACTATCCCACATTTCCTCACTCATACGCATTAATAAATTATCTTTGGTGATACCGGCATTGTTGATGAGAATGTCTAACCTTTCAAAATCTTTCACAACATCATTGATCAAAGTTTCCGCAGCCGCAAAATCCGAAGCATCCGACCGGTAACCCTTAGCCTTAATCCCCATGGCATTGAGTTCATTCTGCAATGCCTCCCCTTTTTCAATACTGGACAAATAGGTAAAAGCTACATCGGCGCCATGTTCGGCAAATTTTTTGGCTATACCGTAACCGATTCCTTTGGATGCTCCGGTGATCAATGCTATTTTTCCTGCTAATAATTTCATAGATATGAAGTTTCTGTATAATATTAAGATAATAATGTCAATCTATAGGTCACTGCCCGCAAAATTCGCCCTAAATTATAGCTTCATTTTAATATATTAAAATGATTGTAAAAATAGTTGACAATCGCTTTATCCTCGCATTATCGGTGTTATCGACCGTTGTTATTTATTTTTATGCAAATCTTAAAGGATTAGGGCTGACACATGATTCCTATCAGTACTGGGAAAAGTCAGTCATTTTCGCCAGGAATCACTCCTTCAAAGAAATTGGCTTCACCACATTTTTCCCCTTTCAAAGCCTTGAAATCGTCATGCTGTCAATCATGGGTACCAACGCTCAGATGACGCTGAAGTACCTGCACGCATTTTTTTTAGGCGGCACTGTTTTTATTCATTTAATGGTTGCAAAAGAAATGTTCAGCAGTAAAAAAATGCTTGTAATTTATGCGGCCACATTGATATTCAGTACGCCGCTTTTAATGGTTCACAGCTTCATTTGGACCGAGCCGCTGTTTATATTTTTGGTCAGTCTGCAATGGTATTTGTTGTGGCTTTTTTTTCAACGCAAAACTTTCAACAGGCTGGTTGCCATACTATTCATTTCCCTGCTTTATTGTTGGCAAAGAAAGGCTGGTATGCTTTTCAGCCTCGGTTTATTGCTGGCATTAACCACACATTTTGTTTCTTCCAAAAAGCAAATTTTAGCTATATTCACCGCCCTGGCCCTGTTGATTTTTATCCTGTACGGTGGATTGGGAACCCCGAATTTTATAGGCGAATTTCCATTGTTAAGCAGCTTTTCAGTAAACCTGCAAAATTATTCGGATGCTTTAAGTGCCTGGCTATTCCCACTGCCGCTCAATTACCGGTTAAGGGTAGGCATATTTACCCTTTTGGTAATTTTCATGGGTTATCTGTTGTGGAAAACATGGCCGGAAATACAAGAAGAAAAAAGATCTTATATCACCGGTATTGTTTTTATCATACTCACTTATCTGGTGATCAGGCATTTTTATGATCGTCCGCACTTCGATGAAGCCGATCGATTTTTAGCTCCGATTTATCCTGGCGTTTTCTTTTTACTTATATTTGCAATGGAGCGGTTTGTCCTGAATACACGACAAAAGATTTTAAGGCTGGTACTTCCGGTAATCATGGCCCTTTGGTTGACTTATCCTGTGATAAGGACACTTAAAAACGCCAAAATGTGGCATAATAGAAACAAAATTCCGTTATTAATAGAAGAAAAAATTCAACGTGTAGATAAAAAATGACCGGAGAACCGAAAAGTGCATCCATCAAAACTAAAATCATGGTAGGTTTTAGTCTGGTAATATGTGGTGTGCTGTTTGTGGGATTCATTGCTTACAAAAGTTTTAACCTGCTGGTCAATTCTATCGACCAAATTTCCCAACCGGATATTAAGCTTACCCTGCTCAACAGGATTGTCAGGGATATTGCAGAAGCCGAAGTCATTCTCAGGGAGTCCACCCTGCGTTCCGGTAATGCCAGTCTGGAGCCATTTTTTGTGTACACAGACAGCGTTAACAGCCGGTTGGATTCGCTCAGGGTGCTCTTTGAAAATGAGGCTGAGACACTGGTAATGCTCGACAGCATTACCATATTAATCAATGAAAAATTGCAGGGGGCAGACGGATATGTTAAATTATATTCCCGCAAGAAAAAAACCGATTACTATAAAAAGGCCATCAATGAAATAACCGCCAAAGAAATTGCCAGCCCTGAAATAGACACCGGCCTGTTGCGTGATGAACAGCCCATCAACATAGACTCGGCGATACAGGTTTTGGACTCGATTACCAATCGAGGAATAGACAAAAAGAAAAAAGGATTTCTCAGGTCGCGGAAGAAAAAAAGAGAAGATTCTATAAAACTGGCGGAGGAAAAGGCAAAAACAAGGGCGCAAATTGAAATGGTATTATTGGATGAAATCAACAAGTCCAAGGAAAAAGACGAACTAATTACACCTGCCCAATCTGCGGTAGTCACAGACACGGTAACCAAAATCATTACCAATATAAAACGTGAGGAACAAAGGAGCGAATATGCTATTACGCAAAAGGAATTGGAAATCATTGAAAACAATTCGCTGATATTAAACCAGGTGAAGTTTTTAATCAATGAAATGGAATCCCATGAAGCGTATGAACACCGTCAAAATACCATAAAAGCGCAGGAAACTGCCAACGATGCCATCATGACCATCATAGGCACGGGCATATTAGGCACTTTCAGCGGCATTATGTTCATATACATTCTTTTTAATGACATCACCAAAAGAAACTATTACCGCCGTTTGCTGATAAAGGCACGGGAAAAAGCGATTAATGAAGCCAAGGCAAAAGAAGACTTCCTGGCCAATATGAGCCATGAAATCAGGACACCGCTTAATGCCATTTTGGGCTTTTCGGAACAACTTTCCAATACCAGCCTGGAAAAAACGCAGGATGAATACCTCAAAGCCATCCGCAGTTCCTCCTCACATTTGCTGGCCACTGTGAACGATGTACTTGATTTTTCCAAAATTCAGGCCAATAAGCTCTCGATCGAGGAAATTCCTTTTAAGCTGATCAATGTCATCAAAGATGTTTATGCAACGCTGAAACTAAAGGCAGAGCAAAAAAACATCGAGCTAAGATATAGTTTCGATGAAAATTTAAACCAGGTGTTGGCCGGGGATCCGTTCCGGTTGAAACAAATCCTTTTGAACCTGGTCAACAATGGTATTAAATTTACCCATGAAGGCTATGTAGAGATCAAAGCGGTTTTGGAAAAGGAGTTTAAGACCAAGGTAATTGCCCGGATCGAGGTGAATGACAGTGGCATCGGCATTGCAAAGGAGAATATACACAAAATATTTGAAGGCTTCAGTCAATCTGACTCAAGTACGACCAGAAAATACGGTGGAACCGGACTTGGGCTCACCATCAGCAAGAAACTGGTAGAACTACAAGGAGGCACCATGGAAGTAAACAGTGAGGTAAACAAAGGATCCTCCTTCATCGTTACGCTAACTTTCAAAAAAGGAAAGGACTTTAAACCGCTGCCCCGGGAAAGCACGCTTCCGTTCAATGGCAGTCAATTGTTCAGCGAGTATAAAGTGATCGTCATTGATGACGACAAGTTAAATTTGCACCTTACCGAAATAATATTTACCAGGTGGGGGTTAAATGCTGATTTTGTGATAGATGGTAAGGAAGCTATCAAAAAAATAGAAGAACATACCTACCACCTTATCATCACCGATATTCAAATGCCGAAATTCAGTGGCATTGATCTCGCCAAACATGTACGCGCACTGCAGGATCCCCGGAAGTCCAAAACCACCATCCTGGCATTCACCGCCAACGTCATGAAAGATGACATTCGGAAATACCTGGATTCAGGCATCAATGACTATTTGTTAAAACCATTTAAGGAGGCCCACCTTTTTAACAAAATCGCCGGCGCGCTGAAAATTGAAATTGAAAACGTGGCTGAAACCAACGGGCAGCACAAAGGCCAAAAAGACAAATCCCAAGATACCTCTAAACAGCCATTGTACGACTTAAGCGAAATATTACAGTTTACCGGGGAAAGAAACGAATCCTTGCTGGAGGTGTTGGAATCTTTTGTTAACAATACCAAAAACTCATTATTAATGATGGACAGCGGGCTAAAAAACAGGGATTGGGACAAAGTAAGTATGATGGGACATAAAATGCTGCCTTCATTTCAACATTTGAAAGTCACGGCTGCTATTCCTCTATTAAAAAAACTGGAAGGATTGGATCGCGGTAATGCCAGCGCTTCTGAAATCACTCCGCTGGTCCAAAAAGTCGAGACAATCGCTAAAACGGTAATCAAAGCCTTGAAAAAGGAAATTATTCTGCTCAAGCAGGAGTTAAGCACTAAGCAACTTCCCTAGATCACAGCGCAGGTTCGGTTGGTCTCCTATCTCACACAGGGGCATCCGCTCAAAAGTCGTTGCTATCCAAACAAATGAATAGCCTTTTGTGAAAGTACTTTCCCGGCTTCTACACTTCGATGTTAAATTGTTTGATTTTGTTATACAGTGTTTTTCGGTCAATATTAAGAATGCGTGCGGCTTTCGATTTGTTGTACTTGACCTGTTCCAGGGTGCGCAGGATCATTTCCTTTTCCTTTTTCTCCGTAACTGTTCTCAAGGCAATTCCCTCATCATCTTCCGGTGTATGGGGTGTATTGGCTTCACTTGGATATCTGATCTCATCGGGCAGGTTGGCCACGCCTAACGCTTTGTTTTTTTCCAGCAGCACAGCCCGTTTCAGGACATTTTTCAGCTCCCTGATATTGCCTGGCCATAAATAATTCAAAAACTTTTCGATAACATCAGCACCGATCTCCTCCACCTCTTTATCGAGTTCCTGGTTGGAGATTTTTAAAAAATGATAGGCAAACTCTTTGATATCGTTTCCTCTTTTTCTTAACGGCGGGATTTTTAGCTGAAACTCATTGATCCTGTGATAAAGATCCTCCCTGAACTCTCCCCTGCTCACAGCTTTCATCAAATCTTCATTGGTGGCCGCAATCAACCTCACATCTACTTCTATATCCACGTTGCCTCCCACCTTTCTGATCTTTCTCTCCTGCGTGGCCCTTAAAAGCTTGACTTGCACATCGTATGAAAGATTCCCTATTTCATCCAGAAAAAGCGTTCCGCCGTTAGCCACTTCAAACTGCCCTTTCTTTTCATTGGTCGCTCCGGTAAAAGACCCTTTTACATGGCCAAAAAGCTCGCTGGCTGCCAGCTCATCTGACAAGGCGCCGCAGTCAATGGCTACGAAAGGTTTATGACTTCGCTTGCTTTTTTGATGAATTAGTCTGGATACATACTCCTTGCCCGTTCCACTTTCTCCCTGTATCAAAATAGACATGTTGGTAGGCGCCACCAATTCAATGTGCTCATGAATTTTTTGAAAGACAGGGCTTTTTCCGCTGATGAACTGAAAATTTCCCGGAGTCGAAGGGCTCCTGGCCCCCGGTTGTGCCAATGATTTTTTTTCTTCAACCGACTCGAGCGCATGGTTAATGGTCGACAACACTTCGTCGGGATTGATCGGTTTGGTTACATATTCATAGGCGCCCATTTTGATTGCATTCACCGCCGTACGGATATTGGCGTAGCTGGTCATCAAAATTACAGGAGTGTGCGGTACAATTTTTTTAATATTTTTTAGCAAATCAAGACCGTTTATATCCGGTAATCTGAAATCTGTAAGAATAATATCGAAGTCTTCTTGTTGAATGGCTTTAATACTTTGTCTGGCATTGTGAACCTCATGCGCATTAAATCCTTTTTTGTTCAAAAATGATTTCAACATCAAGCAAAAGGTTGGGTCATCGTCAATAATAAGTACTTTTGACATAGAGTACGATTGTAGATAGATTTAATTAAGTTTATTGCACTTAAATTTAACCAGAAAAGTTTAAACTAACGCTAACATGGCAAAAAAAAGAAACCCTCCTTGCCGGAGGGTTTTCAGACGTTTTGGTTGATTATGGATATAAATTATTGGTCTGTAATTATGTTGGTCTCTAATTTTAATATTCAGGACACCTGTTTTTAATCTTTGTTGAAAAAAGACCCTTTCAGAAATTTCTTGCTGAAAGAGTCTTTTGAGCAAAGTCCCAAATTAAATCACTACTACTATCTTCCTCAGATTAAGCATAATAAAATTATTATTCTCAACTCCGAAAGTTAGCGTTTTTACTTCTGACCAATAATATAGAAAAACTGTGCCAAAACCATTATGATACGAAAATATGCTGATTTATAACCATTTAGGATTATATGAAGAATTCATCATTATTAAATGGTAAAAAAATCTGGTGTATTATCTCAACACTGTGTAGAAAAAATCCACACACAACAAGTTTATGAATGATTGATACAGGCTGATAGTTACTGATTTTATCCTGATTGTGGAATAACAGGATTAAAAATCCCTGCCGGGGGTTTTTTGAATAATTCCATGATTTTTTTCTATCACCAAAAAACATAAATTTGTGGCAATGTAAATCAGGTAACGTTAAACACACAATATATGTCCGTAAAATATGATCTTATTGTAATAGGAAGTGGCCCAGGAGGTTATGTGGCTGCCATTCGAGCCTCTCAACTGGGTATGAAAGTTGGTGTGGTAGAGAAGGCCGAGTTAGGTGGAATTTGTTTGAACTGGGGTTGTATCCCCACCAAGGCATTATTGAAAAGTGCACAGGTATTTGACTATATATCCCATGCCGGGGATTATGGGGTTGATATAAAAGGGGCAACGGTCAATTTCGAAGGAATGATAAAACGAAGCAGGGATGTGGCCGGTTCTATGAGCAAAGGAATCAGCTTTTTGTTCAGAAAAAACAAAATCGACCATATTGACGGGTTTGGGAAATTGAAAGCCAATAAAACCGTAGCGGTAAAAGACGAAAAAGGAAAGATCACGGATTATCAGGCGGACCACATTATCGTTGCGACCGGAGGCAGGTCAAGGGAACTTCCGGCGATTCCAATAGACGGAAAAAAAATCATAGAATACCGAAAAGCCATGTCACTTGACAAGCAGCCTAAGACTATGGTAGTAGTTGGCTCAGGGGCGATTGGTGTGGAGTTTGCCTACTTTTACAACGCTATAGGCACCAAAGTAACTATCGTTGAGTTCATGCCGGAAATAGTTCCGATAGAGGATGAAGAGGTTTCCAAACAATTGGAAAGGAGCTTCAAAAAATCCGGCATCGAGATTATGAAAAGCTCGGAGGTAACCGCTGTTGACACGAAAGGGACCAAATGTAAGGTAACCGTAAAGACACCAAAAGGTGAAACTACCCTGGAATGCGATATTGTACTTTCCGCAGTAGGTATTGCCACCAACCTCGAGGGCATCGGACTTGAAGATGTCGGGGTGGCCACCGACAAGGGTAAAATTGTGGTTGATGATTTTTACAGAACCAATATTCCCGGCATCTACGCAATAGGTGATATTGTACATGGTCCTGCACTGGCTCACGTAGCTTCCGCAGAGGGGATCATCTGTGTGGAAAAAATTGCCGGCCAATCGCCGGAACCCCTGGACTACAACAATATTCCGGGCTGCACCTACTGTAATCCGGAAGTTGCTTCTGTAGGATATACTGAAAAAGCGGCTAAAGAGGCCGGCTACGACATCAAGGTAGGTAAGTTTCCGTTTTCAGCATCTGGTAAGGCCAAGGCCGCAGGCGCTACGGAGGGCTTCATAAAAGTAATCTACGATGCCAAGTACGGAGAATGGCTTGGCGCACATATGATCGGTGCCAATGTTACGGAAATGATCGCTGAAGTGGTGGCCGCCCGCAAACTGGAAACCACAGGACATGAAATTATCAAATCCGTGCATCCTCATCCTACCATGTCGGAAGCCATTATGGAAGCAACTGCCGCCGCTTATGACGAGGTGATTCACCTTTAACTATAAAGCAGACCATATTAAATAAAAGCGAATCAAACCATTCGCTTTTTTTATTCCCTGTTTAAAAACCGCGCTCCGGCCTGCATGACTGCATAGGTTTTGACAGCCTTGTATTCCTGCTCATTCATCTGCTCACTTGCTTTGCCACAAGCCGGCGGCCGGAAGGTTTTGTCAGTCTCCCACCACTTTCTGGCGTGTTCCTTTACCTGTGCTTTCTCAACATCAAACATTTCAACACAGTAATCACACACAATCCACGCCTGATCTTTCTCACTGTATTTATTAAAAATCATATGTCTCATCTTTGTAGCCATAGCGTCACTCGACTCAAAGTGCGCTTTGGTATAGGAAATCGTTTCAGGTTCAACCATCAGCTTATCCCAAAACGAATTAGAAGTGACTATTTGAGAAGAGGTCAAAATATTTCCTTCCTCGTACTCCATACCCGATTTACATATGTTGCACTGAGCGCCTGGTTTTTTCTTCTTCTTAAATGGGTTAAATGAAAATGCCATACTGATTGTTGTTATTTTGAATAATTTGACCCGATACCTTATTTATAACTAACAAATGTAACGGTTTAATTATGAAAATTTATATAAATGGTCAATAATAAAGCTATGTAAGTTTCATGACCTTTTAAAAAAAATAGCCACAGGGCTAAAAAGTAAATTTGTTCAGTGTGGTTTCATGGATGAAATAAGTAAGTAGAAAGCTTATGAATAGAACGATAAAACTTACAGTCGGTGCAGGGCTCTTGCTGTTTGTCAATTTGGTATCAGCACAAAACAAATCCATTTTTTACATCAAAACTTTCAATGCCAACGGTGTGGCTATTAACTCAGGTACCGGTTTTTTTATTGACAAAGCCGGAAAAGGTATTGCCCTGAGCAAAACTTTTAAGGATGCCGATCATGCCCAGGTCATTTTAGAAGACAGCACTGTTTTTAAGGTAGGCAAAATTATTGGTGAAAATGAAAAAATTGGACTGGTAAAGTTTGATTTACAGGATTTTACCGGAAAGGGTAGCCCCGTAAACCTTATAAATCATCCCTATAAGAAAAATGAAAAACTCAGCCTCTTTGTAAGAAATGAATTCGATCGGCTTGATAAAACAACCGTAACGGTGACCGATCTGGGAAAATCCAAAATGTTTGGCGGATGGGCGCTGGTAAACAGTGAAAGTGTCGTTAAGGAAGGGGGGCCGGCTATTAATGGCCAAGGTGCAGTGGTAGCACTGAATATTGGAAATCTTCAGGGTAATTCCGGATCACTTGCCCTGGTCGATCAGGCTTTTATGTCCGATATAAAATCCAAAAACCTTAAGCTGAAAGATTGGGCAAAGGGTTATAAACCGGACCGGAGCTTCATGAAAGGTTTGATAGCTTTTCAACAAAAAAACATGGTTGAGGCCAATGCATCGATCAATAAAGCCAAAGCCATCTTTACAAATAACCAGGATGTATGGTTACTGGCTGCCTTTATAAGCCAACAACAAAATAAAACAACAGCCACGCTGGCAGCTTTGGACAAGGTGATTGCACTGGATAATAAAAACACCTTTGCACTTTCTTTGCGAGGGCAAATCCATTTTGATCAAAAAGCCTACAAAAAAGCCCTTTCGGATTTAAATGAAGCCATCAAACTCAGGTTTCAGGATGCTGCCACCTTCGCCGTTCGTGGCAGGACAAAATATGAATTGAAAGATATTACCGGTGCCAGAGAAGATTTGCAAAGGGCCATCGAAATAGGGGATGCCTCTCCTGAAAACTACTTTTATCTGGGAAATGCCCAATTCAGGTTAAAAAAATACGAAGCAGCCATAGCCGCCTTCAACAAGGCGGAACAGCAAGGACTCAAGGATGAAGTGTTTTTCAACAATGCAGGCAAAGCCCGTTTTTACCTGGAAAAGCATCAGGCCGCTATCGAATATTATAACAAAGCCATAGCCCTTAACAGCACGTATGAAAAGGCCCATGCCAACAGGGCCCGTGCCAGGCTGCGGTTAAAAGACTGGAAAGGGGTGGTTGAAGACGGGGAAAAGGCCATCACCCTGGGGAATAAAGATCCCAGGCTCCTATCCGAATTAGGCCAGGCCCATTTTGCGTTAAAAAACTTTGAAAAATCCAATCAATACTTCAAGCAAATCATTACTACGGATTTAGCTACACAGGAGGTCTGGCTCAAAAAGGGGCAGTCAAGCTATCATCTCAAAGACTATCAATCAGCAGACAGGGAATTTGGCAAAGCCCTGGAAAAAGGAGAAGTTGCCGGAGCGATTTACCTTTTATCGGCACTTTCCAGATATCAGATTAAAGATTTTAAGGGGTGTATCGAATCGGCGGTAAAGGCCGCCGCAAAAGGTGTCGATCAAAAAGACCTATGGACGGTCAGCGGACATGCGAGGTATGCCCTCAAACAATATGATGAAGCCGAAGGTGATTTTCGCAAAGCCATCAGTGCAGGCGCCAATGAGACAGACCTGTATTATAAACTCGCCAACATTCTGTTCAGAAAAGAACAATATAAAGAAGCCATCACCCATTACAACCGGGCCATAGGTATGGGCATGGAAGATGAAATCATTTTTAATAACCGGGGCAAGGCGAAGTTAAATACCGAAGACTATGCCGGTGCCATCGCCGATTTTGACCAGGCCATCAGAATTCAACCCGGTTACCTGAAAGCCTTTGCCAACCGGGGACAGGCCAGGTACCTGTCAAAAGACTATGAGGGCGCCATCGCGGATTTAGAACGCGCCATCCATGCCTCTGATGACAAACGGCAGTTAAATACGATGTTGGGGTATGCAAACTATGAAATACAAGACCAAGATGGAGCAATGCAATATCTGAATAAAGCCATTGAACTTGGTCAGACCGAAGGCAAGGCCTATCACTACCGGGGCAACTTACATTTTGTCAAAGAAAACTATAAACCGGCCATAGAGGATCTTTCAAAAGCTAAAAGCAAAGGTTTGGATAACGGGGAAATTAATGAGAAAATCGGCATTGGACATTATATTTTAAAAAACTACAAGGCCGCTGTCACTTATTTCACCGAATCCATTCGGCAAGGAACCAAAAATCAGGAAATATTTGCCCGGAGAGGTCATAGTCATTACCTGCTGAAAGATTACCAAAAAGCCATAACAGATTACCAGCAAGCCATTGATTCGGGAAATGAGGAGGGGCAGGTAGCCTTCGACCTGGGTAATGCGCATTTTAGGATGGAAGCATTTGAAAAAGCAATCAAAGCGTATGACCGGGCCATTACCCTGGGTTTAAAAAATCCGGTTTTGTTGAATAACCGTGGTAAGGCCAAAGCTGAACTGGAGAAATATGAAGAAGCCGTGAAAGATTATAACACTGCCCTGGCTATGGATGCCAATTATGGCAAGGCTTATCTCAACCGGGGTACAGCTAAATATGTGCTGAATGATTTTCAGGGTGTGTATGAGGATATGCTTCGGGCCCGGGAATTAGGAGAGAAAGACAAGTCGATCGACTTTTATCTTGGCTACGCACTTTACCACCAGAAAAAATACGAAGCGGCCATTGCCCACCTCAACAAGGCCCGGGCGGCAGGTGTAAAGGATCATAAACTGCTCACAGCCAGGGGACGGTCTTACTATTTTAATCAGGACATCGATGAGGCTATTGCCGATCTTTCAAAAGTGGTAAAAAATGAAAAGGCTGAAAAAGAAGATTATTACTGCCTCGGGAATGCCTTGTACGAAAAAAAAGCCTATAAGGAAGCACTCCCTCATCTCGATAAAGCCATCCGGCTCGGTATAGAAGATCATATTGTCTACAAGCATCGCGGCCACACCAGGTATGAAGGTAAAAACTATCACGGCGCTTTGGAGGACTTCGATAAAGCGATCAGTTTTAACCCAAAAGATGGGGAAACATTCAGCCTTAGGGGAAACTGCCAGTTTAAACTCAAAGATCATCCTAAAGCCATAGAGGACTATACCCAGGCCATAACGCTCGGAGATAAAAAAGCAATGGTGTATAACAACCGGGGAAAAGCCAAACAGTTACTGGAAAACTTTGAAGAGGCTTTGAAGGATTATGACCGGGCCATTGAAATCGATGCAGCCTATGGAAGGGCTTATGAAAACAGGGGCGCCACCCATTTTCATCTTAAAAATTATGAGGCGGTCATTAAAGATTTTGAGATGCTGGAAAGTCTGGGAGATGTTAACAAAAGGGTATTGTTTTTCATGGCAGAAAGTCATTTTCATTTGAAAAACCATGCTCAGGCCATCACCTATTACCAGGAAGCTGAAAACAGCCAATTTCAAAATAAAGAATTGTACTTCCACCGCGGACAGTGCTATATGGCCATTAAATCATACGGCAACGCCGTGAAGGATTTTGAAAATACCTTAAAATATGTGAATGACAACCCTCAGATTTTTTTATACAAAGCCGAGGCACATATGTATCTTACCCAGGATCTTGCCGCCATTGAAGATTTGGGGCAGGCTATCGACTTAAGCCCTGACAATGCCGATGCTTACTTCAACAGGGGTGTTTTGTATGAAGGAAAAGAGCAGTTGGCCGAAGCATTGAAAGACTATGATAAATCCATAGAAATCGACCCTGGATATGCCGTTGCCTATTACCACCGGGGCAACCTGAAATCAAATATGGAAAACTATGGTGCCGCCTTGTCCGATTTCAATAAGGCCATTGAACTGGAAAAAAGTAATGCCTCATATTTTAAGGGACGCGCCAATGTAAAATACCGATTGAACGATGCTTCTGCGTGTGAGGATTGGCAGCAGGCTGCCAATTTAGGTGATACAAAATCCGCATTTTTCATCAAACAATACTGCAAGTAGTTGGGTATTTGAAGCCACTCTACCTGTATTACCTGCAGATAATACCGGCAAAGCCAATATCATTAAACTGTTCATTTTTCACAGCCTGTAAACTTTGGTGAGCAGCAGCCAGGGATTGCATGATAAACCGCCTGGCAATATGCCGTTTTCGCTGGTTTTGAGAGGCCTCTGACAATAACAGATACCCCCGGTAGAGATAACTATAAACATCCACCGATTCCTTGGCGGCCGCCTCTTTGAACTTACTGTCTTCATGGGCCCGGGTCAATGCACTTAACGCTAAAAACAAATGGCGCATTTCTTGCATTTTATCTGCCAGAACTTTTAATTCACCCGGATAGGATTTACTTTCATTTTCTTCAAAAAAATCCTTCAATACATCACCGGCAACACTTTTATAGCAGGCACCGATATGGATTTGCGAAGTACCCTCATAGATGGTGGTAATGCGCACATCGCGCGCCAGGCGTTCAATTGCCATTTCCCTCATATAACCCATACCACCATGCAGTTGCTGGGCATCATAACATACCTTAACCGCCATTTCACTAACCACATATTTGGTCAAAGGTGAAAGCAAATCCGTTATTTTCGCCGCCTCCCGGAACCGGGCCTTGATGGCTTCTGTGTTTTGTCCCTCCTTCTTTAATATCTCTGCCTGCTCTTCCAGATTATTACGCAGGTCGAGCCATTGAACACCGGCATAGAGTAATGACCTGCAGCTTTCTATAGCCACCCGTATATCGATCAGCATGTTGGCGACGGGAGGCATGTCGTAAATGAGTTTTCCAAATTGCCGGCGTATTTTGGTATATGACAGCGCTTCCCGATAGGCAGCTTCCGCCATGCCCAAAGCCTGGGCCGCCACGCTGAATCTCGCATGATTTAGTACATATAAAACATGCAGCAGCCCCTGCCTCCTTTTTCCGACCAGATAACAAGGGGCATCATCGAAATACAATTGACAGGTGGGCGAACCATGCAGGCCCGTTTTTTCTTCTACATGAGTAATCTGCACCTTATCACCCCCTGGGCAGACAAACAGGCTGAGCCCAAACATATTTTTAGAACCGGCTTCGGATCTGGCCAAAACCAACAGCATATCACCACATCCATTCGATATAAACTGTTTAACCCCATTTAACCGCCATTGCCCATCTTCGTCCTGATAGGCTTTTAATTGAATAGCTTGTAAATCCGATCCTGCACCCGGCTCAGTCATCACCATAGACCCAATGTGCTCACCACTGGT
Organism: Agaribacillus sp. DX54; assembly: GCF_056858335.1. Classification (NCBI taxonomy): domain Bacteria; kingdom Pseudomonadati; phylum Bacteroidota; class Cytophagia; order Cytophagales; family Splendidivirgaceae; genus Agaribacillus; species Agaribacillus sp. DX54. Next base: position 144,990 of record NZ_JBXEQE010000001.1, on the reverse strand, counting down.
GTACGGCGGCAGAAACCGTTCCCTGACTTCAGGGCTTCCGAATTTACTGATGGCCTCGCCTACATCCTGATAGCCAAACAGCGTCATTAATGATGCATCTGCCCTGGAGACCAGCTCAATTAACATCATATAAATGGTAGCGGGAAAATTGATACCACCATATTTGTGCGGCAAAATTACACCTGTGAGCCCGGCCCGGGCCAGTTGCCCATACGACTCAAGCGTCTCCTGTGCATAGTTAACCTTGCCGTTTTTAAGTTTTGCACCATCCAGATCGACCTTGTCAGCCCTGGGAGCTATAAAATTGGCCGCCAGGTCACCGGCCAGTTCCAGCGAACTCCGGTAATTCCGAATCGCCTCATCGAAGTCTTTCGGAGCCCCGGGATACTGCGTCGCATAATCATAGTTGTGCTCAAGAATTTGTACTGTCTCCCGCAGGTTTAAGCGCTCAAAATGAAATAACAAATCTTCGTTTTCAGTAAAATAATTGGGCATATTGAAATCTGATTTAATGTGTTTTCTGCCAATAAATATAAGGTATTTAACAGCCAAAACCAGCCCACGAAGACCGCTAATTACCACATTATGACGAAACCGTTTCGAAACTGTCGATATTTGAAGCGGTTATCATTTTCCTTTCATGGGAATAAAATACACCGATAATGTTAGCCATTCAACCTTTCTATATTCCGGCCAACATGATTTATCTTCAATTAACATTTAATTAATACCCCTGAGTAACAAAATTACGTATATTGAATTGTCATCTTAAAGAATGGGATTGGCTATGAAACTTGATAAAATCATAACTGTGGTTGTGCTTGCGCTGAGTTTTTGCGTTTTCGACCAAATGAAAGATCGCCTGGCAGAAAAAGTAAACAGTCCGAAAGTAACTCATGAAACTTTTGCAGGAAGCCTTAACAAAATCAATGATCTGATGCCGGGAGATTTTGTCAGGGCTGAAGTCATATGTGGTGAGTCAGGCGACTGTGAGAAAGATAATGGTTTAATTTCCGTAGATTTGGGGGAAAAAATTTACAAGGCTATATTATTATTGGAATTTTAATCACCAACAACAATATTAGCGCGGGCTATATTTCAAATACCGGAAATAAAGCCCGCGCTATCCGGCTTTACATGCCTTAGAGGCCCCAATGTTCATCAAAAAGTCCCTGTCGATCAAACATACATGTTGACACCTTACCCACTTAAATCCGGAGGATATGAAAAGACAATTTAAAACATTCGCCATTTTTGTGAGCATAGCGGTGATACTGGCCTTCACCTTATTCGTAGTCAACCAGGTAGCCGCGGTTTATGTCAACTTATCAGCGCTTAACCCTTTGTTGGGCCATGTGGTGTTAGGTATGCTGGTGTCAATTTTTGCGGTAGTGCTGATGACACCCTTAGTGATATATTTCAAACTGCCCAAACCCCTCGATCTGCCGGAAAACGAGCAGGAAAAAGAAAAATACTACCGACAATTGGCCGGAAGACTGGATAAAAACAAGTATTTACAGGGATTAAATCTTGATTTAAGCAAAAAAGAAGATCTGGATAAAGCCTTAGATATATTGCAGGTGAAGGCCAACGATGCTATTCAAAAAACAGCTACCAGTGTATTCTTAACCACCGCAGTATCACAGAATGGCAAGCTCGACGCATTGACTGTACTGATCACCCAAACCAAAATGGTTTGGGAAATTTCCCATATTTACTGGCAAAGGCCGGCAATCCGGGATATCCTCAGGTTGTATGCCAATGTAGGAGGTACAGCGTTTTTGGCCTCAGAGGTGGAGGATTTGGACATCAGCAGGCAAATAGAACCGGTTTTAAATGCTATGTTCAAAAGTCCGGGAAAATCTTTACCCATTGTAGGGCATGCCGCCCACATCATTATGGATTCCATTCTCGAGGGATCGGTCAATGCCTTTTTAACACTCAGAGTAGGGATTATTACAAAAAGATACTGTGGCTCCCTTGAAGTGTTTGACAGGAAAAAAGCAAGAAACAATGCATTTCTGGAAGCCTCGGGTCTGTTAAAAACCCTGGTTGTAAAATCCTCGGGCAAAGTGGTAAATAGCCTGATCAGGGCCACTAAACGCACAGGTGTCAACACAGTAAAATCGGGCGTAAGCGCCCTGGAAAATGCCGCACAAAATATCAGAAGTAGTTTGGGTGATCTGGCCAAAAAAATGGGCATCAGCCAAAAGGAAATGGAAACGGCTCAGGAGAAGGAGAATTCCTGAGTAGTCAAAAGAGTTTTACCATCAGATGTGCAGGTTACACCGATTATTGTCTCGCCATACAGATCAGGAGTGAAAGAAAGAATAAGCGCTTTGGTTTCAATGGTTGTTTGCACAAGCGCAGCATTTGAATTTTCAGTGATAGAAAATTGCATATCTGCGTTTTCACTATCTTCATCGTCAAATACGTTTTCCAGACTGATCCGGAGTTCTTCTGCGTTTTCATTGACCACTTTATCAGCCAAAGGATTGGCCACAACCGGTGCATCATCTACCGGAATAATTTTCAGTTGAAATTGTTTACTCACGGATTCAAGGTAGGCATCTTCAGCTTTTACCTGTAATGAAAGGGTCATGGCCCGGAGATGAGATTCAGCCGTAGCGGTGAACCTGCCTCCGGTGAAGGAAATCCATTCCGGAAGCGCTTCCCCTTCCTCCATGGTAAGGGTGTAATTTAGGGGCTCATCGTCTATATCCTGAAAATAGTCATCGAATGACAGATCGACCGTTTCGTGCTCATAAAGTGTAATAGCATCCAGGGATTTTTGCAGAAAAGGAGATTGATTCACCACAGCATAGCTGACGGCCATTCGTTCAGGAGAGGCTTCCACACCGGTGAAGCTACCGGCAAGCGTACCGTTTTTGTTGTAAATCCTTCCTATGCCAGGGCCCGACCAGGAGCCGAAGGTAAAGTAAAAAAGCGCATCTTCATGATCATAGGCTGATGCCATAAGGGTATAACCATTGTCCCGGATCTCCGGATCTGTATTCATGCCAATAATATCATTGGCCGATATGGTGAGACTTCCGAGATCTACCGTACCGAACCCCTTGTTAACGGGGAAGGAAGTGCCCCAATTGACTTTTCCGTACAGCGTGTTGTTAACAATGGCAGTAGCCAGCGGTGAAGAACTGAAGTCGGCGTGGCCTATGGCGATATTGTGCAATTGGTGGGTTCGTCCGGCGATGTTGTATGTCAGAAGCTTTTCCTGGGCCAGTATGTATAACACGCCGTTTTGATGGAACATTTGCATAATGCCGGTGCCGTCGCTTCCAAAGTCATATTCTTCCTTCAATTCCAGGCTGACCAGGTCGATAATGGCAAGCTGTCCCGAAGTTCCGGCAAAACCTCCGTTCAAGGCCACAAAGGCTGAATCCCCGACAACGATTACATCTGAAGCCTGTGTGGATACAGGTATTTTTGTCACTAATGAAAGGTCAGCTTTATTGTATATCCTTACATTGTAGCCATCCTCCGGAGGAGCGCTGCTGTTTTGCCGGGTTGCCAGCAACCAATCCTCGTATAACGCCATCGAGTGATTAACACCTGCACCGTCACTGCCCTGGCCATCAGCAGTTTTATCGCTAATATCTTGTGTTCTTCTGATAGCTGCTTCTGAAGCAGTTACCAGATCGTACTTGATAATATCATATTCTGCTGAAACATAAGCATACCTGCCGTCTGTTGCCATATCCTGCACGGATTCTGCACGGGCAAAATCGGCTAATTTTACGGTAACACCCTGAGCGGGGTCATATACCTGTACATTTCCTTTTTGGAAACCAAATTGTCCACCGTTTACAAATACAACCTGTTTGGGTTTTATGGTAGTCCGGAGCGGATCGACCTGTACGGTTAGGTCAAATTCCCGGGTAGACCCATAGGCAGTGGAGGCAATGGTAACTGCTGACATGCCGGCGGCGGCCTCAGTAAAAGTCAGGTGCAGCACACCTGCGTTATCGATCTCAGGCTGTACTAAAAAATCATTGCTGTTCTTTACAACTTTATTAATTATCTGACCGGGCTCTTCTACACTGAAAACCGTGTCCAGGTTAATCATGGCTGTGGCAGCGCCTTGGGCATAGTGAAGATGATCATTTCCGGTAAGTACTATTGCGGGGGCTTCGGATACTGTCAGTTGTATTGATTTGCTAATGGTGGCATCTGTTTGTGAAGTCGCTGTCACGGTCACGACGCCTGCTGATCTAGCGGTTACGATACCGGAAGGGCTTACCTCGGCAAGTTCCTCATTATCGACAGAAAAGGAGTAGCGATCATAAACAAAACGGTTAGATGGTGAGGGGCGACTGTCTATACTCTCGGTATTAAGATACATCCGTTCGTTAATATATAATTCCGTTTTATTGGTGCTGAGCACCATATCCGTCAATTCAACGATTTCCAGTGTAAAAGTTGCCGGTTCCAGGTCGGCGTTGGCGGAAAAACTGATGGTGACCTGTCCTTTTTCCAGGGCGCTAAAATTACCGTTCCGGTCAATGTTTCCAAGACTTTCATCCGACACACTCCAGAATGCCAGGGCATCCTGCGGTATACCGTTCTTAAACAGTATTCCTTCAAATGAATGCGTTTCTCCTTTCAGCAACTGGAAGGGGGCGGAGCCTATCAACTGGAACAAATAGTCGCGCCGCACCCAGTCAGGGTCGGGGGTTGTGATGGCAAATCCTTCGATCTCGGTGGAAGCTTCCCCCAGCCAACCGGCATTTTCCTGTGCCGCGTTATATACCTTCACAAAATGTACCTCATCGAGCACCACAGGATTGCCTTGCTCATTTACGGCCCAGGAAAGGTCGAAGCCGTCTGCCGAACGCCCGTTTTCATCATCAAAATAAGGGTTTCCGGGTATAGTAGGCGTACTGTTACCGGATTTATTGTCTGCATAACCGAAGGAGAGGCTTCCTGAAGTTACAAAACCGGGATTGCTCCGGTTTACCCGGATTTTAACCGCTGTTCCTGTATACTTTTCCTCGAGGTTGTTAACATTATTAAAAATGACGGGTTGCGGATAATAAGGCTGCCGTGAAAATTGTTTTTGAATATGACCCCTGCTTCACCCTCGCCGGTTTCCCAAAGCACATCATGGGCAACGGTGTAACCGGGATTGAAATAGGTTATGTCAACTTTTTTGGAACTGCTAAAATGATAGTCACTTCCTGCCAACTCATACCAGGTGTCATCGGGCAGGCCGTTGCCGTTTTCGTCTTTCATTACCATAACCGCCCCCGGCTCTGTCCAATTCGGAAATGCATTACCGCCCACGGTGAAATCTACTCCATAGGGGTTTTGAGGGTCGTTCCTGATCGGCTGGTCAAAGCCTACGGTGATGGACCCTCCAAAGCCACCAAGTGAAATTACCGAGCCATCCGGGGCACCTAATACATTGTCTGCATTTCCGGGGAGCCCAAAGGGTGCTTTATTAATAAACTGCCCAGGTGCCGGCTTGTACTCAAATACCCGTGTGGCATAGGGGCTTGGATCGGGGTTGCCCCCGGTTTCCGCAACAGGCCGGTTGTTTGCGGTACGTGCCATGCTTTCAGGGGATGTGGATAAGCCGGCAAAATGCGGGCCTTCCTGCCCGTTCAATATCTGGTTGCTTTGCTGATTGGCAGGCTGTGGCCTGCTACCAAAGGTTGTGGAGATGCCGCGGGCTTCAGCACAAACATACATAGTATCAAAATGATCTTCCGGTCAAACTTTTTCATATGGATTTAAATTGGATTAGTGGCAGGTTTTTTGCAAAACGCATCGGGAAAAGACGATGGTAAACAGCCAGGTTAATGGCTACGATGCCTTCCGTGAAGTGGTACCTGTAAGAAGATAAAAAGGTTGGTTTCATCGCACGTTATCTGGCTAAGTAAAAAAATACTCGTAACGTACGAAATAGGACAGCAACGGGAAGCGCCAGCCGACTTATCTATAAACCCATTCACCGTAGGTTACAAATATTTCCGTATAAGGCAGGTCTTCTGACTTTCCTGACTTTTAACTCCTTCCCACCTCAACGCTAATGAGGCAGTGGTTTTTTGTTAAAAGCTGTTTCCGGCTTTTCACCGGACAGGATTACAGCAGCGGGAACTGTTCAGGACTTACACCTGATTCCCTTTTAATCACAATTGCACGGGCAATTGAGAACCTGATACAAAACAAAGCTAGTCATTGATTTAAAGTATGCAATGGACCTGGGAATAAAAAATTCCTGATTTTAATCATTTTTTTTGCCAATCCGGAATCCGGAACACCTACCTCACCCCTCGCTCCTATCCCCTCTGAGCTCAAATCGGTATCTTCAAACTCCACGCATACTTACCGGGTCTCTTAGCTTCGTCGCAGAGTTCTTTGGGAAGATTGATAACCAATTCGCTTTCTTCCGGGTCGACTTCCCAGGACAGGGGTCGGTCATAGCCCAGGAGCCGGATTTCGCTTTCGGCTTTGGGGATGACATTTTCCAGCATCAAACTGTTATTGTCCGGCCATTTCAGCATAATGGCATAAACATATTTTCCATCGTTACTAACTGTGTAGCGGATGTGTTGCCCTTCCTTATAAACTTTATGGGATCCGGCGGCATAAACAGCTTCGGCATTGATAGCCAGCCAGTCCCCCATCTCGGCCAGGCGGTCAACACTGGGTTGGGGAATCAGCCCTTCTGCAGTAGGGCCGACATTCAACAGGAAATTTCCACCTTTGGCAACAATATCAATCAGGTAATGAATGAGCGTATCCGAAGATTTCCAGTTATCATCATAGGATTTGTATCCCCAGGTATCATTCATGGTCATGCATGCCTCCCAGTCAAAATCGGAGGTGCCCTCCAGGATTTCCTGCTCGGGCGTGCCAAAATCCCCGGCATATTTTTTTTCATCATCTTTATTCATCCCCTGCATGCCTTGCCGGCCCTTATCCACCCGGTTGTTTATGATCAGGTCAGGATTAAGATTTCTCAGGAACCGATACATTTCCTGTCCGTTTTCATGGGTCCAATCCTTAATCCATTCCCCATCGAACCAGATGACTGCCGGGTCGTAATTTACCACCAACTCTTCGACCTGTGGTTTCAGGTAGTCGGTGACATATCGCTGAAAGTTAGGATTGGACTTTTCCTTATCATTATAATTTGGAAAAAATGCAGCCTGTGCATCCGGATGATGCCAATCCATGATAGAATGATAAAAACAAAGCTTTACGCCATATTTGTCACAGGCTTCCTTCAGCTCACGGAGAATGTCCCGCCGAAACGTAGTGAAATCCATAATATCGTAATTGGTTATCTTCGAATCCCAAAGACAAAAGCCGTCGTGATGTTTCGATGTGATGACCATATATTTCATCCCCGCATCACTGGCTATCCTTGCCCATTCATCGGCATCGAACGCTACCGGATTAAACTGCCGGGAAAAGTCTTCATAAGCTTCTACAGGGACGGGGGCATTGTTCATAATCCATTCACCAATGCCACGAATTTGTTTACCTTCGTAGGTTCCCGCGGGAATGGCATAAGGTCCCCAATGAATAAACATGCCAAACTTTGCCTCGCGCCACCACCTCATACGGTTATCTTTTTCTGCCTTGGTCTCATTCAGGTAATCTTTTGAAGGCGTTTCCTCTTTTTGTTTTGTTTGCTGCTGACAACCAAAAAAAATTAATATTGCTATGGGCAACATGAGATTTTTAAAATGATATTTTTTCATATACATTCTTATTAATATGCTTTTTGTGTTTTTACTATGTGATCGTTAATTGGCTTTATCCACGGTTAAAAAACCGGCCGGCTTAAACCGGATACCTTTGGTTTTTCCCGGCCAGCTATCCGTACGAAAAGGGGCCATAGGCAAGCCCTCCCGATTAAATAAATTGGCATCGCCAGGATAGTTTTCCCATGCATACCTGACAGCTACGGGCTGATCCACATTTTCACTGTAAACCACCAACTTCCCATTTTCCGGATAAACCTTCGCCCAATGAAATTTTTGATCTGCCCCGGCAATGGCGAAACCCTTGATATAACCATACCGGTCCTTCACCTGCAATCCACCTTCCGCATGATCAAATTCGAGGAAAGCTTTTTGACCATCTATTTTCATGGACTTAAAAACCGGGCCGGAATGTGCCACTTCCTGCCCATAGGCAACTTTTAAAGCTGCCAAACCTAATCTGCGTCCAACCTCCTGTTTATTTTTAGGATGGATATCATCTTTTTCACCTATGTCTATCGCTACTGCCATACCTGTATTGGGTAAGTTCAACGCCATCGCCTGTGCTTCCCGCAGAGATGGCCAGTCATCGTTTTCCCGTTTTGTATCAAAGCCTGCCAACTGCACAAAAATGAATGGAAAATCACCCTGTCCCCATTTTGACCGCCAGTCTTGGATCATACCTGAAAACAATTCCCTGTAAGCCTCCGCCCTGCCCGCATTGCTTTCACCCTGGTACCATATTACCCCCTTTATCGCCATGGGTGTAAGAGGACTGATCATGGCATTGTAAAGCAAGGTAGGGTAATCATTGGGCCATATCCCAGACTTTGGGAAGGCAGGAATTTGCGAATTTGAAAGATCCAATCCCTTCTGAAACTTCCAGGTTCCGGCCAATATGATGGGATCGCTGCTGCTGTCTGCGGGCTGAATGCCGAACCACTTTGACACACCTCCGAAGCCCCCCGGGCCACCGACATCGAATACCCTGACAGTCAACACGTTTTTTTCAGGTTTAAGAACGCCGGCAGGAACTTCGTATGTTCGCAGGTTGCTGTTGTCAAAAGATGCGCCTACCTTTTCACCATTGATCCAGACCATATCGTGATCATAAATCCTTTCCAGTTTCAGCGTATGATCCTTAGTGGCCAGCTTATCCGACAAATAGAATGCCTTACGATACCAAACCGCTCCATCAAAACCCGGTAAATGCTGGTTTTCCCAAAAGCCAGGCATTTCGATCTTTCCCCATGCCGAATGGTTGGCTTCGGCCTTATACCACTGGTCTTCCATTCCAGGCCCCTGTTCATAATACTGATCGATCCATTCCTTTCTTTGGGCCGATAATTCCCTGCTGGTTTCTATCAATCTGCCATTCTTATTCAATTCCAGAATTCCTTTAAAACGATCATATTGTTTAAGTCCCTCCTCACTAGTCCAAGCTTCTATCAAAGTGCCACCCCAACTGGTACTGATCAAGCCAATCGGTACATTGAGGTGCCTGTCTAAATGACGACCAAAAAAATAGGCGACCGCCGAAAAATCCTTTATCTGGTCACCGATGGCTGCTTTCCACACGCCTCCGCTAATGTCGGTCTTAGGCAAAAACGATTGGTCCCTGGGAACAGTAAAAAGCCTGATATCAGGGAAGTCCGCATTTTCTGCCTCTTTTTCCGCATAGGGAAATCTCTCAATGACCCACTCCATATTGGACTGACCACTGCAAATCCAGACATCACCCACCATGACATTTTTCAAAGTGATGGTATTTTCGCCGGACAATTCCAAATCATAGGGCCCTCCGGCAGGCTGGGCTTTTATCAGGATAGACCATTTTCCATAGGCATCTGCCTTGGTACGGTATTGTTTTTCATTAAACCTGACTTTGATTCGCTCTTCCGGACTTGCTAATCCCCAAATAGAAATTGGCCGGTCTCGCTGTAAAACCATATTATCACCAAAAAACCTGGGCAACCTGATCTCTGCATGGGCTGAAAGCGAGATGAAGGAAATTAAAGTAATCGCAATGACGTTGATCAGATCGTTTTTCATTTGTTTGGGTCGGAACTTTTTTATTGACTCTTTTTGACCGGATATATGCATCGTTTCCGGGAGACTCCTCCCAATACCCTTACAAACCTTTTGTAAGTATTTCATCGACCATCGTTTAAATAAATTCTCCTCTCAATTTATTGGGATCTCCTCTAAGAATGGTTGCCCGCAATACCCCGTTGCAGTAAATACAGTTGAATTATTGTTTCCGTTAATTACCCAAAAAGATAGGACAATTTCCACATTTTAGCAATCCATTACACGAATTATTTCAACCTGCTTTTTCTCTGTTATGGAGGGTATGATGATATAGGTCCAGGATTTCCAATGCGAGGCGTACCGTGGGCCTATGGCTAACAGCCGTCTACTCGATTGTATGCTGTGCTGTTTTCAATTGAGCAAAGTGTCAAGTTTATTATTGATATCCTGATCGAACTCATCGGCTATCTCAATAGTCAGGCGGTCAAAATTACTTTTTTTATATGTCGAGTGGATCGCCCCATCTTTAAGTATGCTAATGCTATCACAAACGGCAGTTAATGTAGAGACTATATGCGATGAGATAAGAACTAGTCTGCCTTGTTCCTTTAAACGCCTTATAATCCGGTATACCAGCTCACAGGTTGTTAAGTCCAGGCCGTTATATGGCTCATCCATGATAAGAACAGGGCGGTTCATTGCAATGACGCCTATCAAAGCCAGTTTTTTTTTCATCCCTGTAGAATAATTGTCTACCATGTCGTCCAGGGGTAGTTGAAAAAAGTAATTCCAATCTTGAATGGGAAAATGTGCATCCGAGGCAAGAAGCTGTATATACTCTTTACCCTTTATATAAGGATAGAAGAAATTTTCAGTTTCTAAAAAAGCAATATCAGTAGAAAGGTAGTCTTCTCCGTTATAGGTGATGCTGCCTTTATCAAAATTTAGCAATTTGACCACAACGTGAAAAAAAGTAGTTTTTCCCGCACCATTCTTCCCTACTATTCCGTGAACTTCACCGGCCTTGACAGACAGTGTTACGTCCTTTAGCACCTCTTTAGCGTTGTATGAAAACGATATATGTTTTATCTCAAGCATTGATTAATTTGTTTAATAGCCTTTTGCCGCTGTTTGTTCACAATCAGTATAGAAAAGGGAAGTAGCATACTGTACAGTGAAAATAGTGCAACCGGAATTTGATTGGCTGCCAATTGTTTTTTGTAACTATATACACTGTATTTATAATAAATGGAATAAAGCGTCGTCATTTGTATGATGACAATGCAAGCAACTACTATATACCATATCTCAGGCTTAATCACTATCGTTATCACATAATGAGGCAGTAAGGCGATATGTGACAATGTTGAATGCGTTAGTGTTTTTCTTGTAAACACATGGGGTTTAGTCGCCTGAAATCGGGATTGCAATAAAGATAGCGGCTCTATCGGATTGTAAAAATCTGCCACAAAAGATAAGAAATAAAAAGCCCAGAATATGATAGCATAAGGCATGAAAAACAAAATTGCCAAAGCTACTATATAGCTTATAAAAAAGAGCACCCCATGCTTCCTTAAACCTGTCCTCCATTCAAAAAAACGATGATGTATGAATCTTTCTCCAAAAATGTCAATAATATTAAAGGTATATTTAAATGCCACGCCCCGCCAAAAGACAATGATACTACTACCTATAAATGCCATAAGTATAGCTATGAATTTATCTTTGATACCATACAAAATATAAAGCGGTAGCAAAAGAAGTATATACTCGGAAAACAACAGCGCAAATCTGCTCTTTCCAAACTTTTGTAAAAATAACAGGTCTTTTCGCTTATTGTGTAGCCATGCAATCAGCAAGCAAAGAGCTAAGCCAATATATACAGGATGAAACTGAACCGTCACTTCTACCAGCCAGATTAATGCCAGCGTTGTGATGAAAAGCAGCGGGATTGCATAGTACCATCCCCAATTATTAGCCATTCTTTTTGCCTGAAGAACTCTAAAGAATAAAATACCCCTGATAAAATTCCAGTCAAAACTACTTTTATCCTGGGGGTTCATAAGGATAAAATTCCGGCCCTAACAGATTTTTCTGCAGGAAATGCAAAATGTTCCTTTTTCAAATATTCACTTACGCTCTCTATTAGATACTCCATTGAAGGCAATGCTACTTTTTCCGGAATAAGGTCTGCCGTAATGTCAAACCCGTACGCTGCCAGAACTTCTTTTGTGTTCGTCTCAAGTTCGTTGCGGAACTTCTCGTTAGTGGTAATTTCATCGATGAAATTCACTAACTGTCCCGGGGGAATTTGTTTTGTAATACTCATGATCTTTAAAATTTTAAATGTGTGAGAAAAATTTTTACTATTACAATATAAGCAAGCCCTGTTCTTTAGCAATATATCTTTTTTTCCACAGCATACAACATTCCATGCGATAGGTAGTGAATATAATTGATTACCTTATCATTATAAACTAAAAAGTCAATCATCATAAAAAAAGAAAAACTTAAATCAACAAGGGAAAATTAATATTGAATACAACACAAGGACTGTAAAATACTCAACCACAGACTACTAATACCCATAGCGTGTAGCGTGGGAGCCTGTCGTCCCACGTAGTTTTATCACCTGTTTTCCCCTTTCCCTTCATCCACTTGTTTTTACTACCTGTTTAGACTATATTCATTAATTTCAAGCAGTAGTGTTTTAAGCAATAAGATGATAAAACACGCTATTGCTGTATCTCATTAAAAATGAATAAAATGCAAGAAGTTAAACTCAAAAACGTTCCTCAGACTATGCTTTGGACGCTACATAACAGAGCAACCGAAGCCATGTGAAAAGACGGAATAATAAAAGATGAAAGGGCTATAGAAATATATCATTCCATTAAATATGACTACGAAGGTGATTTCGGTAAGGGTGAGCCATCTCATGCAGTCAGGTCTTTAACATTTGATAAAGAAATAAGAAATTTCATTCAAAATTTCCCTGGATGCTCCATTGTTAATCTTGGAGAAGGTTTGGAAACTCAAAGATTTAGATTTAGCAATGAAAATGCTACATTTATAAGGTCGTTGGCACCCGGAATACTGGCATAGCTCTTGGCCGTGAAAGAAGTAGCCAGGCCTACCCCGGCTGTGCTTATGGCTGCATTTTTAAGAAAAGCGCTCCTGGTGTTAGTAGTCCTCTCTTTCATTTTCAATAGTTTAGGGTTAGATTTTTCGGATTTTTTTGAAAATTATCCAAATTATTTTGTCTCAATTTAAAGAAAATCAATATAAAATAATACTGCCGGGTATAAAGCGAACAGGTAATTTCCGTTCATTAACGGGGAGCATTGTTTCATTGATGAGGTCATACCATCGCTGTGCAGGGATACATCCGATCTTCACATAATTTCAGATTCAACAATTATTTAATTAATTTTCTAATCGGATGGCACTTAAAAACAATTAAATTACCGGAAATCCGGAGAAAATGGCTATATGCGGAGCCGCCCGCAAACAGTTGTTTCTGGCTGGCTTTGTTCGATATAGTTTAAGCAGCGATCATGTAAAATGCCTTTACAAAGACAATAGCGGTAATCTTTGGATAGGTACCGCTCGAGGGTTAAATGTATTTGACTATGAAACACATACATTTATCAGCGCCGGAAGAAACACAATAGAAAAACAGGCATCTGTCATAGCTATTACAGAAGACAAAAAACATAATTTGTGGATCCCCAGTTCCGAAGGCATCATCTGCCTCCCACCGCAGTGATTTCAAATTCACTTCCTCTCCGGTAAGCGCATCCAAGGTCTGCTTATAGGAGAAGTCGCTTCTGAAAACCACTATTTTGGCCGGCCCATCATTAATGAAAAAATAGTGATCAGCATCCGGTGCACTGAGTCGGTATACCAGTGCCCCCTCACAAGCATAGGGGCTCTTTAATTGCTCTCCTAAAGTATAGGTTACCAGCATTTGCTCAGCCTGGATATTCCCGGGCCCAGACAGTAAAAAGCGCTTTCCCTTTATCACGCAATTCTATACCCCTCCTTCCTACCGTAGGGTCAAATGCCCTGCTGCTGGTACGGATAATTTCTCCTTTTTCTTTCCTTTGAGCCTTAAAACCGAGTATCCTGTCTTTCAATACTTTGGTTTGAAATCGCTGCATTTTTAGGATGTTCCCGAATTTCCCCGGGGGAAAGCTTTTTGGAAATCCCAAGTTGTTTAAGAAGGTCATCGGTAATCGGTTCCCAGCCCCCTTCCCCGTACCACCAGGGGATGATTCCTTCATCCAGCGCAATGAGCTGCACATCCTCCGGCTCCCAGCCTGGCACAGTCATGATTTGCTTCAGGCTGTTGAATCCCAGTTCTTTCATCAGCCTGAAGTGCTCCCTCATTTCCTTTTCCCCTTCTCCCGGATGCTGAATATAAACTACCCCTGCCGGCATGGGCCGGATAAATTTAAAATGCTGCTGGCGCTCTGAATCGTGCAGTTTATCATACAAATCGGTGAGAAATTCATCTTTAATCTGACCGGCACAATTGAGATTGCCCAAGAAAAAACACCATAAAGTGAATATACCGACTATCGTTCTGTCATGTACCATGTAAAATAATTTTTAATTTTCCAACACCATACAAAATTAATGAATGTGCAAGCCTTGGCAGGGTGGCTTAGGTTTCGGTCCGGGTTAAAATGGTTACCTGGTTAATGGTTGCCGGTGAAACTTCAAACCTGTGTAGCATCGGATTGCCCCGATGGTCTTCATATTGTAAATAATAAGTACCATGAAAAGCCCTTGGGAAAAGCAATCCCCCCCTCATCGGTTGTGTAATTCCCATCGATGGTCCAATGGTCCTCCTTGATCATCGAACGGACATGATTTTCCAGCCGCTTCATTTGCTCACCCATAGGATATTTATCCATCCATGTCGGAATACCCTTTCGGATTGTCCGGACCAAAGGATGTCCTTTCACCCTGATCCCATTTACCAGCCCCCATCGTACTTCCTGTTCAAAAAAACGTGTGACGCGCACGCCTTCTTCGCGCTCAATGGGATGGTGCCAGCACCCGTCCCAATAGCATTTGGCAGTAGTGGTATTGAAGAGATCGGTAAACTGCTTCATTGAGGGGGAAACTGGTAACGGGAAGTCAAAAAATAGTAATATTGGAGGGCAAATGTCGCACTTGGTTGCTTTTTGATGATTTATTAATAACATTTGTCCTATGACAAACATTTTTCGAAACTTAGGTCACCAAACCTTACTTTTAATACTCATCTCTGCCTGTTCAATGCCAGATCAAAAGAATGAGCATGAAAACCTGCTGCAGTTTGTCGATCCTATGATTGGTACAGGTAAAGCACAGACGATCTCTGCGCTCAAGCATAGCATAAAAGGCAGCACAGAAAATCTGGCGAATACTTTTCCGGCAGTGGGCAATCCCAATGCCATGACCAACTGGACACCACAGACCAGGGCTACTGAAAAAAAATGCCTGGCGCCCTATTATTATGCTGACTCGTTAATACAAGGCTTCAGAGGGTCCCGTTTCATGAGTGGTTCGTGTACCCAGGACTACGGAAGCTTTACCATTATGCCGCTCACCGGAGAACTAAAACTACACGCGGAAAAGCGTGCCTCCGCCTTTAGTCACGATCACGAGTTTGCCTCACCTGCCTATTACCGGGTGCTGTTACAGGATTACCAGATCAATGCCGAAATGACAGGAACAACCCGGGCGGGTTTTTTCCGGTTTACCTTTCTCGAAGACAACGAAGGTTATGTGGTAATTGAGCCCAACAGCGATGAAATGGAAGGGCACATTGAAATCATTCCCGAAAAAAATACAATTATTGGTTACAATCCTGCCCACCGGATTTATCAGGGATGGGGAGAACCCGCAGGTTTCAGCGGATTTTTTGTAGCGGTTTTTGACCAGCCATTTAAGGAACACGGTATCTGGGGTAAAGAAGATATTGAAAACCCGCTTACCAACACAGGTGCCTATGTAAAATTCGACACGAAAGCCACCGAACAGGTTCTGGTAAAGATCGGAACCTCTTTGACAAGTATAGAAAACGCATTTGAAAACCTCGATGCGGAAATCAGGGACTGGGATTTTGATCAGGTACGAAATGAAACCAGGGCCAATTGGGAAGAAAACCTGGGTGTTTTGCGCGCAGAAGGAAAATCGAAGAATGATTTGACAATATTTTACACGGCCCTTTATCATGCCAGTATGCTGCCCCGGGTATTCAGTGACATTGACGGAAGCTACCCCGGTTTTGCAGACAATGATGAAATCCAGGTAGCTACCGATCATATTTATTACACTGATTATGCCACCTGGGATTCCTATCGCACGCTCCATCCTATGCTCACCATCCTGAACCCTGCCAAACAGACCGAGATGGTGCAGTCGCTTATCAGAAAGGCTGAGCAAGGTGGGTGGTTGCCAATTTTCCCCTGCTGGAACCAGTATACTGCCGGAATGATCGGTGACCATGTAATTGCTGTCATTGGGGATGCGTATATAAAAGGTCTGGATAATTTCGACATTGATACCGCCTACTACTATATGCGGAAAAATGCGTTTGAGTCGCCCACTGATTTTGAAGTGTACAAAAATGGTAAAGGCAGGAGGGCACTGGACTCCTACCTGCAATACGGTTATATTCCGCTGGAAGATACTGTGAAAGAGGCCTTTCACCAGAATGAGCAGGTATCCAGGACATTGGAATATGCGTATGATGATTTTGTACTGGCCCAGGTAGCCAAAAAACTTGGAAAAACAGAGGATTACCGACAATTGATCAAACGCGCAGGCAATTACAGAAATGTATTTGATACCTCCACAGGTTTTGTAAGGGGGCGTTTTGCCGATGGCCGTTGGATTGAACCCTTTGAACCGGCCAAAAGGGCCTCGTATATCACCGAGGGCTCACCTTATCAATATACCTGGTATGTACCTCAGGATGTGCCCGGACTCATATCCTCGATGGGTGGTGAAGAACGCTTTGTTCATCGCCTTGACTCCATGTTTGAAATCGGGGAATACTGGCACGGAAATGAGCCAGGCCATCAAACCATCTATTTGTACGCATGGGCTGGTGCCGCCTGGAAAACCCAGGATCGCGCCCGTCAGGTGCTCAGGGAAGAGTACAATGTGGGTCCGGGAGGATTAAGTGGTAACGATGACGTTGGCCAGATGTCGGCCTGGGCCGTGATGACCATGACGGGCTTTTACCCCGTTACACCAGGCACTCCCTATTACATCATCGGCAGCCCTATATTCGACGAGGTTACTGTCACGCCGATTGGAAGTAATAACTCTTTCACTATCAGAACTTTGAATAATAGTGAAGAAAACAAATACATCCAGTCAGCTTTGCTCAACGGCCAACCCTTCGAACGAATTTACCTGACACATGAAGAAATTACCAAAGGAGGGTTGCTCGAGTTTACCATGGGTCCGAAGCCCAATAAATCCTGGGCCAGCTCCCCTGAAGCACGTCCACCAACCACCAAAAAAGGCTCTTAGCCATCATGACAACCTACAGCAACTACCAACTACCACACACAGTCCCCTGACTCCTGACTCCTCACCCCTGATACCCGACACCTTATCATCCCCAACGCAATCCATCCAAAATACCACCCACAAAAAAAGCAATCGCTAACATGGCTACCAGTAGGTATCGAGAATACCTACTACCAGCGATTGGATGACAGCCCGTGTCTGCCTAACTTTGTATTATTTAAGCCTGTATCAGGCTGTGAAGTCAAGTTATATAACAAATACTATTTTTTCTGAGAGTGGATACATATTTTAAACTAAGCATTTATTTTTGCCGTGAATTTATCTAGGAAGGCATCTGACGTAGTCACTACCACCCTGGATCAATTTGAGCTGGGGCAGGAAGGAGAAATTGTGCATCTGGACGACAACGAATACACGGCCAAATTGATCGATATGGGGCTCTTTCCGGGAAAGCGGGTTAAAATGCTTATGAAAGCACCCCTGGGAGATCCCGTAGGTGTTGACGTGGAGGGTTATACTTTATCGCTAAGGCTAAAAGAAGCTTCTTCCGTATTTTTAAAGTCTGTTTAAATACCTAAATTTGGCCGTATGGCTGTTGAGAGAGTATCTTTGGTGGGAAACCCTAATTCCGGTAAAAGTTCGTTATTCAACCATTTAACGGGATTAAATCAACATGTTGGTAATTATCCCGGTGTTACCGTAGATAAAAAGGAAGGGTTTTGCCTCCTTGAAAAGGGAAAACGGATTTCGCTGATTGATTTGCCTGGCTGTTACAGCATATACCCTCGTTCGGAAGATGAAAGAATTGTACAGAGCATATTAACAAGTCCGGGGCTGAAAGAGTATCCGGATTTGACTTTGGTGATCGTGGATGCCAGTAATCTGGAACGCAGCTTGTTGATCTACACCCAGGTGTATGATCTGGGTTTACCCATTATTTTGGTGCCGACAATGATAGATGTGGCAGACAATGAAGGGATAGACATTGATTTTAAGAAGCTGGCAGAGGTATTAGGGTGTGTAACCATATGCCCGGTGAATGCACGAACCGGGGAAGGTATCGAGGCATTAAAAAAAGCCATGCTTACTTATGGTAATTCTCATCATTCGCAACCGTTTATAGCTATAGATGATTTTAAACAAACGGCAGACAAAACCCGGTTACTTGCCGGTAGTTACAGGCCTAATGGGAAGAGCAACGGCCAAAGCACAGATAACGCTTTTGTTCCGCTTTTCTTCGATGATCCGGTTACACAGGGAATTGAAACGGAGATCAGGTATAAAAAAATCCGGCGTCTTCTGGGATTTGTTATCAGTAAAAAGCAAAAAAAATCCACCTATTCACATTTAACCCGCAAAATTGATGCGCTTGTCACCCATCCGGTCTGGGGTTATGTTATTTTCGCGGGTATTTTAACCCTGATATTCCAGGCTATCTATTCCTTTGCGGAATGGCCCATGAACCTGATCGATGATGTGTTTTTCAGCTTCAGTTATACAGTAAAAAACTGGCTTCCTGCCGGTATTTTCACGGACCTGTTGGCAGAAGGGATCATTCCAGGTGTGGGTGGAGTTGTCATATTTATTCCGCAAATTGCCTTGTTGTTTGCTTTTATAGCTATTTTGGAAGAGACCGGTTACATGTCCAGGGTGGTTTTTATTATGGACAAGCTGATGCGTCCATTTGGGCTTAACGGTAAAAGTGTGGTACCGCTTATTTCAGGAGTCGCCTGCGCCATTCCCGCTATTATGGCCACCAGAAGCATCGATCAATGGAAAGACCGGTTAATCACTATTCTGGTAACGCCGCTGATGAGCTGTTCGGCCCGTTTGCCAGTATATACCCTTTTAATCGCCCTTGTCATTCCGGATATCGCGATCGGTGGTATTTTTAATCTCAAGGGTCTGGTACTGCTGGGTCTTTACCTGCTGGGCTTAATAGCAGCGCTTGGTGTGGCCATTTTATTGAAATGGATCATTAAAGCAAAACAGAAAAGTTTTCTGATCATGGAGCTACCCATGTATAAAATGCCCCGCTGGCGAAATATATTGTTGACAATTTTAGAAAAAACAAAGGTGTTTGTATGGGAGGCCGGCAAAGTTATCTTAGCTATATCCATTGTCCTTTGGGTACTCGCTTCATACGGCCCTGCGAAGAGAATTGAAAATGCGGTTAACAGTATTCCCAAACCACCGGTCGAAGAAGGTCTGGCCTGGGAGGACTATCAACAGCAATTGAATACGGTTAAACTTGAGAATTCATGGATTGGCATTTTGGGCAAAACCATAGAACCGGTTATTGCGCCACTGGGCTATGACTGGAAAATAGGGATTGCACTCATCACCTCCTTTGCCGCCAGAGAGGTTTTTGTAGGTTCCATGGCCACGATTTACAGTATTGGTGAGGACTTTGAAGAAAATGACTCCCTCATCGACCGTATGCGAACCGAAATTAACCCCGCTACGGGACAACTGGTTTATTCTCTTGGGACAGGCGTATCTTTGATGGTGTTTTACGCGTTTGCTATGCAGTGCATGAGTACCCTGGCCATCGTCCTGCGCGAAACTAAAAACTGGAAATGGCCGTTAATACAAACAGCATATATGACCCTGCTGGCTTATCTTGCCGCTTGGCTTACTTATTACCTGTTAAAATAATGATACAAACCGCATTGGTAATTATCTTGTTTATGGCATCCTGCTCCTATCTTGGAAGGATAGCCTACAACTCCGTATTCAAAAAAAACGACAAATGCTCCCATTGTCCTATGGGGGATAAAAATTAAAATAAAAATGAGTTTAATTTTTATTTTAATTTCTAAAAGATTTGACTCATCAAGCCACCATCCACGACCACGGGTTGGCCGATTATAAATCCGGCATCTTCGCTGCAAAGAAAGATTACCGTTTGGGCGATTTCGGCGGCTGTACCAATTCTGCCAATGGGGTGATGACTTCCCCAGGACTTCAGGACCTCTTCCACCTCCCCATGCTTACCGGCGCCGTAACGTAACATTGGGGTATCAATAGAGCCCGGGCAAATGCAGTTGATACGTATATTTTCCGGGGCATAATCCAGTGCCATCGAACGGGTAAGTGCTATAGCGGCACCTTTGGAAGCAGCGTAGGCCGATACATTGGTTTGACAACGCAGCCCCTGCACTGAAGATATGTTAACCACAGCACCTCCACCTTGCTTCATCATTTCAGGAATACAAAACCTGGAAACAACAAAAATACTTTTCAGGTTTACCTCAAGGGTCCGGTCCCATGTTTCCTCATCAGTTGAAACAACAGTGCCATAGCTTTGCAGGCCAGCAGAGTTGCAGAGATAATGGATGCCACCAAAAGTACTCACCGCTTTGTTAACAGCCTGTTCTGCTTCAGCCATTTTGGTAACATCTGCGGGCAGAGCTAACGCGCTACCTCCTTTGGCGATTATCTCATCAGCCGTATTCCTGGCATTGGTTGCATGAATATCAATGACCGCCACGGAAGCGCCTTCGGCGGAAAAAGCAATAGCGGTAGCCTTTCCTATGCCTGATCCACCACCCGCCACTACCGCTGTTTTGTTTTCAAATTTTTTCATTATTCTTTTAAACTAAAAGTTGCATCTGTATGCTCAATAATAACATTTTTCAGCCTCAAATCCTCAATATGGGCGTACACTGTTGACAACGCACGGAACTCCCGGGTTTTTTCCAATGTATCACAAACGGATGGCCAGAGTGTTTGAAGGTTTACCCGGCCCCGGTGTTTAAGAGTTTGTAAAATGGCATTTTCAATTTTGTCCAGATAGTGGTGGGCCTGATTGATCAGTACCTTGACTTGCCCTGGCTCTGAAGGGGGAAAATGGGCCATCGATACCCACTCAACCCGAAGCCTGTCAAATTACCCTCTATCCACTATCTCACCTCAGGCATTTGCGCCCCAACTTCTGTTTTCCACAGGAGGATAGGAGGATCAGAACCGGCAGGGCTATACCTGTACTTTTCATAACTTATTTTTTTACCAGTCGATCCCCCGGAATTACTCCCACACGCAGAGCCCATGCCTCATAAGCGGCAATCAGCTCATCCATGACCTGCAAATTCTGTCTACTCAAATCATTGGTTTATATAGTTTTCAATCAAGTCTTGCATTATGATGCCACTGATAAATGTTTTTACTGCACACCCCGATGGCTTCTACTAACTCCCGGTGTGGCTGGAGGGTACCTTTCTCTTAAAGATGACACTGTCTTCTGTCCAGTTACCAATTGTGTTGAGTCCCCATTTCTTGACTCTCTCCAGGGCCCTGTCTCTCCAGGCATCAATGGTTCCATATTTTTTCAACAGATTCAGGCTATAGATGCTGATCGTAGTATCACTTGCATAAACTGAACCATACCTGCCATTACGGGAAGGAAGTTGCTCAAATAAAAATTCCCGGTTTTTAATATTTGTAACGGCTGTCCGGTTGTGTCGGGGACGTATGCAGGTAACTCCCAACGACCAAAAAGGTTGCCCATCCGGGGTGATAAACCACCACTTTTCCCCTTTATCGTCCAAAACTTTTTCTAACCGGAAGAATCCGGTGGCGTTAAATTTTTGCTCTGATTCAAGCCCAAAATACCTGCCCCCTTGTTCGTTATCAGGAATTTCTGATAAATATTTTTCTTCTTCAGTTTTAGATGTTATCAACCCTGATTCATTGGGTATCTTTTTATCCCAGCTACCCCTTATTCTTTGTCCAAATGCATCTACACAAGCAATTTCATGAGGTGGTGGCCCGGGTCTTAAACGTAAACCGGTTAAAATAAAATTGAAAGCGGGTTCGGCAGCCACGGCACTTATTCTGATTTTATTGGGGATGTATAGTCTTTGATTTCCGGCTGCCAGTGGCAAGTCCGATAAGGAAACTATCAGGGTTTGTTCCTGATTAGCCCGGAGCCTGAAAGTATCGGTCAGGACATTCCTGGGCCCGAAAACAGTCAGTGTCAAGGTAACCGGATGCTAGTTCGGGTTTTCTGCCTGCAAAGATATCTCATCAAAACCCTTCCGGTTTTCAGGCAAGTTTAACGCTTTGACCGAACCTTCCAGGTATCCGGAGGAGTCTGGTACGTTAACTTCAAGGCAGGCATCATTTCCGGAGGTAGTCCATGAACAGGTAACCTCATGCCATACAATGGACTGTTCCCTTTTCAAACCACCACCACCAGCTTCAAAAGCTTCAAATTGTAACTCGGAGGCAGACTTCTGTTCCCCAAAGGCCCTGAGATCTGCATATACAAACTGCACATACTTTTCAGTACCACAGCTCATGATGCATAGTATGACGAGGCACAAGATCCCTGAACAAAACCTTACTTTACAGCGAAAAAACAAAAAACTCTTATTCCAATACATTTGAGTTACCTTTTGTATAATATCAAATGTAACGGAATCCGGCAAGAAGCAGGTCGAACCATGTATCACAAATGTGAACTGAGGTAACCCGTAGGCTTTGATGATTAAAACAGTTATTGGATTAACAGTATTTCGACATTATTAAATTTAGCAGGGATTACGTAGATTTTCAAACAAACAGGGCAAGCGGGAAGCTTGTGCCGTCGTTGAAAGGCACAAGCGAGACGTGGCTGTTGCGCATCGTATAACAAAAAAAACGAAAGAAGCTGGCGCGCGTTTAGCGCAGGTAACGCGTGCCCTCTCAGCGATGAGCACGCGTTTGAGTGTAATCTGCCAAGCTTTCATTATTTTCGAAAAAAACGTTGTGCAACACCCATGGGACGCCTGCACCATAAGGTGACTCTTTAAGTACTTTTTATGAAGGCACGCCTGCCTGTGGGGCACCCTGCATGATTTCTTCACTGGCGTATTCAGAATAGTTCTTAAAGTTTTCTATGAAAGCCTGTGCCAAATCATTGGCCTTGTTGTCATAGGCATCCTTATCAACGCCAGGTATCTCTTGGGTTGAGTATCTCAGAAGGCACGCCAGGTACTTCTTTTGGCATGTTTAAACCAAATATGGGATGTTTTTCATAAGATACGCCTATCAGCTTGCCTTCCAGGGCTGCTGTTATCATCGCCCTTGTATGCTTCAGGTTGATACGTTCTCCAACCCCGTATTCGCCACCGGACCAACCGGTGTTCACCAACCAGATGTTAACATCATGTTTAACCATCTTTTCTCCCAGCAACTCAGCATATTTTGTGGGGTGCAGTGGCATAAAAGGGGCGCCAAAACATGCGGAAAATACAGTTTGTGGCTCGTCAATACCTGCCTCGGTACCGGCTACCTTGGCTGTATAACCTGAAATAAAATGGTACATGGCTTGTCCGGGGGTTAGCTTCGCAATCGGAGGCAACACGCCGTACGCATCGGCGGTCAGAAAAAAAATGTTTTTTGGTATTCCACCCCGGGAAGATGTTACCGCATTCTCGATATGATACAGTGGGTACGAAACCCTGGTATTCTCTGTTACTTCCATGTTACTGTAATCCACTGTGGTAGTTCCCGGAAAAAAGCGGGTATTTTCCAAGATAGCCCCGAATTTTATGGCTTTATATATTTCCGGTTCTTTTTCAGGGGACAAATCGATTACCTTGGCATAACACCCCCCTTCAAAATTAAATATACCGTCATCGGTCCAGCCGTGTTCGTCGTCACCGATCAAATGACGGTTGGGATCTGCGGATAAAGTTGTTTTTCCGGTCCCGGACAGCCCAAAGAAAATCGCAGTATCTCCGTCTTTACCCATGTTGGCACTGCAATGCATAGAGAGGATGTTTTCTTTTTCCGGCAGGAGAAAATTCAAAACGCTGAATATTCCTTTTTTAGTCTCCCCGGTATATCCTGTGCCACCGACGATAATAATCCGTTTGGTGAAATTGATAATGGCAAAATTGCTTTGACGGGTGCCATCCACTTCAGGATCTGCTTTGAATTCAGGTACGGCTAAAACAGTAAAGTCCGGGTGAAAATCCTCCAATTCATCCGGGCGGGGCCTGATGAACATGTTGTAACAAAAAAGATTATGCCAGGCCTGGGTGTCAATAATTCTTATTTTCATTCTATGGGCAGGATCGGCACCGATAAAGGCATCGCGGATGTATAGTTTTTTCAGGGGAAGTGTAGCAATCATTTTATCATATAGCCGGTCAAATTTTTCAGAATCAAAGGCCACGTTGATATCGCTCCACCAGACTTTATCCTTGGTAAGATCATCTTTTACAATAAATCTGTCTTTGGGTGAACGCCCTGTGAACTTACCGGTATCACACATAATCGCCCCGGTATCGGTCAATTGTCCTTCGCCGTTTTTCACTGCCTCCGTAACCAATTCCGCTGACGTTAAATTCCATAATACTCCTTTAATATTACTCAGACCCAATTTAATCAGGTCTTCCATGAGGGATTTTAAGTTAGTTCTTCTCATCGTTTCTTTATGCTAAGTTTTTCTGTTTGATATAGGTTTTATTATAAGATATCTATTATTTCTTGACAAGTACATAACGCAGAGCCCTTTTTGTTATGAACTTATCATTAAATTCAAGATCAACACTACATTACTAATAAGTGAACGTATACCGTATGCTAAGCAAACTGTCGAACTGTCAGCTTTGTGAACACGTAGCTTGAATTCCGGCCTTTGGATACTCAATTTCACCCAGAATTAAAAACTTAAATATGATGACTGTCATAAATGAAATTGACTTTGGTCATGTTATGGGGGAAAGGAAATCAGATGAGGTCATAGTGATGCAGGTAATTGCCATCTTCAAACGCTGATTTTTGTTCCTTTTGTAGTTTACAAGAGAGGCAGCAAAACGTAAAAAATAGTATGGCAATACCAGGCAAAAGAAAGGCGTGTTGCCATTGGCTGTGATCTTTTTTCATCACTGGTTTTGTGATTTAGCGGTTTTGGTTCTTGTTCATCCAATAGGGTGCCGTAAGGAACCAGCAAAAGGTGCCTATCAACATCAGCATTTTGTTCATTTCCAAATCAATGTCACCCTGGTAAACCAGTATAGATGGAATCAGGGTAAGGATCAGGCCGGTGAACGAAATTATTTTGATGTATGATATTTTTACCTGTGGATTTTTCATGGTGTCACTAAAGGTTTATCCGGTTGAGCAGGTGCTGATGCGTATTTCCTTTGCATAATTTTACTGCCAATAATGTAAATAACAACAGCCACAAACCAACCCGGCAATCCTAAAAAGAAAACTTCCACACCATTCCAGCGATTTAACGCCAGACACAAAGCCAGGGTCAGGATCCATGTAATGGCGGCTGCCCAGTTATAATTAATGCCATGACGAAAGGCAAAATCCGAAGCCAGGCCAAGCTTTGGAAATAGCCGGACATCTATAAAAATGATTGCCCCCATTGGCATCAGAATAAGTCCGTATAAGGCCACAAAATCCAGTAGCTTCATCACCAACCCCGGAAAACAGGCTGCTAATGTAGTGATTGCCCCTACAATCAGTGTCACCTTCCAGGTTTTTGACCGGGGCATAATCGATTGTATGGCCAAACCTGCACGGTAGATGGTGGGATTTGCTGTTGTCCATCCTGCGATCACCACACATAGGGCACCTGCCACACCTGCCGCCCTGTAGGCCACAGGTCCGGGGGCAAAATCAAGACTGTTATTGGACTCGATAAGAAATAAAGAATATAGTATGCCGGAAGCTATCCAGGCTATAAAGTGACCTACGTACATGCCTGCAGCGGATGAAAAGCCATATTGCCATTTTTTTGCGTATCTTAAGATCGACATATCAGCCATACCCATATGCATAGCCATGTTGCAAAACCACGAAAAAAAGATCACATGCCAGATAGAAAACCTGCTCTGCCCTTCCAGGGGTATGCCTGTCCACATTTTTGTTTTGGCAACCGTCCAGAAATCGGATAGCGAATTCACACCCATTTCCGGCAAAACCGCGATGGCAGCGGCCATGAAAACCATGATCATCCAGGGGGCCGCCACATTGGCAAAGCGTGAAACCTGATTATAGCCAAACATGGCGATCAGTGTGGTAACAACGCCCACAATTAGCACAGTCACCACCCAACCGATGCTGTTAGGATAGATATCATTTAAGGAAGGCATGGTTAAATCAAAAGGAATGCCCACTGCAGTAGCAGAAACTGCGATCATCGAACCGGCCAAAAAACAAAACATCAGGGCATTCACCAGGTTGTAAACCATGGTTAAACGGGCCCCACAAATTTTTTCCAGTTGAAAATACAAGGTGATTCTCTTTTTAACGGCAATGGGGGCACAAAGAAAGGCCCAACTTAACACTGCCAGCGCATTGCCCACCAAAAGGCCTGCCACCAGGTCAAACGCAGCAACTCCGTGTGCCACAAACAATGGCCCGATCACAAATTCTGTTCCTGCCGTATGCTCACCAGCGTACATCCCTATAAAACTTTTCCATCCTTTAAGCCTGGCAGTCGGTACCGGCTCTCTTTCAAATTCGTTGACAGCGTCAAGCCTGCCAACCAGATTTTTCTTACTGAATAACATTGGGGCTAAAATCCGGGTTTATATATTCTATAAAGATAAAGAAATCCGGCCCTTACGGCATCCTGTACTATGCTGTTTGATGTGGCACAAATCAAGACATGTCTGTGGCAGATTTTGTTGTAAGGTGTTTTGGGCATTAAGACCCCTTAGGTTTTGGATCAAGGCGGCATAAATGGCGTTACCGGGATAGTTATCAACCTTTTCTTTTTTCAGATATTTATGAATCAAAGTTGTATCGGCATCCAGTTGAACATGTACATCATAATGGCCCGGAAAAAGAAAAAATGGTTGCTCTTTGTTATTTTCTATGAACCGAATGCTTAGATCCGTAAGGGCTTCTGACAGCACCTTGTCCCGGGAAAAATCCCGGGGCGGATGTAACCTCTCCCCAAAACCAAAATAGCCCCCTACACGGTAAACCACACTTTCATCATAGCCCTGACTTTCAGGTAAGTGTTCCGGACTGCCACCCAAATGCCATTTACTGAAATAGCCGGTAGCATAACCGGCATCTTTCATCAGTTCGCCCAAAGTATAAATATCCTCCGGAAGGTATTGCGTTCTGTTCGATGCCACCCGCAACTTTTCATACGGCCGCCAATGCCCGGGAATGAAATCAATGATCCCTACCCGTGCCGGATACTGTCCTGATTGTATACTTGCCCGTGTGGGAGAACATACCGGGGCAGCGGCATACGCGTTAGTGAATAGTTTACCCTGGCTGGCTAGTCTTGTAATATTCGGAGCATCATTGAATTTATTGCCATAAACCGGCAGATCGGCCCAGCCCAAATCATCTGCCAAAATGAAAATAATATGAGGAGACCCCTCCTCTCCACTACCAAATCCCTCAGATCGAATTCCGGTTAATAAACCGAAAAGCATTTTTAGCTTTTTCCCTCTTGCCCTTTATCAGCATATAAGCCGCGGTTTCTCCCATTAACTTAAAGTCTGTGGAAATAACAGTGATGCCCAGCAAATCCTTCAACGGGGTGTCATTGTAAGAAATAACACCAATATCATGGCCAAGCTTAAACTTTTTATCGCGGATCTGCTTGATCAAACTAACAAGATCCATTTCTTCAATTATGATATAGGCATCTTTTTGATGTAGCTCCATATCATCATAGATTTCATCCAGAATTTCAAAATCAAGATCGAACTCAACGCAAAACTTTCTAAAACCCAACAAAATTTCCTTCGGGTAAGGGTAAAGTGATTGGCTGGGATAAACCAATATGAGTTTATTGTATTTTTTTAAGGTGTCTAATCCATCTCTCAGCGCTTCATAAATATCCATTTTGAAATCCTGATAGATAGCGGAAAATTTACCTTGTAATTCAGGAAGATTATTATCCATGAGTATAAGCTTATCCTGAGGAATATTATTCAGGGCCTTGAGGATATCATCGGTAATACTGATATGGTGCTGCTGCTTATCCTTAAAATGTGCCATCACCACATAAGCGTCATACTTACTTAGATTTTCTTCCAGCACATTTAAAAATATTTTGGGATCACAATGGTAAATCTGCAGATCGACATGGGCGTTGGCACCCATGCTATTGACAAATGAATTATAGATCCGCATTTTGTAGGAGCTTAGTTTATTGAGTAAAAAAAGTACGTTAAGCTTGGAAATAAGATCGGTACGGGCTACGTAATACCCTTTGCCTTTGGTAGAGGTAATAATCTTCCTACCCTTCAACTGATTATACGCCTTCTCTACCGTATCTCTAGACAGATAGTATTCCTCACTAATCTCATTGATAGAGGGGATCTTCTGTCCTACTTTCAGATATCCCTTTTCAATATCATGGATAATCGAATCAACCACCTGTTGGTATTTAGGTATTCTTGACTCAGTATTAATGTCGATTGAAATTGGTGATCCCATCGAAAAAATGTACCTTGATTTTCCTAAATTTAAAATTAAAAATGCCAAATAAGGAACAATAATTTAATTTTCCTATCAGTAGAAAATCAAATGTCTTGCCGGGGCAAAACATTGGAAACAAAAAGAAACATAAAAAAAGTCCTGTAGAGGTGAAACATCGGTAGCACCAAAATAAAAACAGCACACCACAGGATAGAGGGCATAGCAGAAAAGAATAATTTTGTCTTATACAACCATTCATCAGAAAAATTATGGAAATAGTAGAAAAGACATTTCAACATTTAGATTATCGATGGGATAAGCAGAAAGAGGAATCCTTAAAAGGCGATGAAGTAGCCTTGCTGTTGTACAGATCGAATGTTTTGGGCGCTGACCTGAGGATCACCAATTACGGTGGAGGAAACACCAGTTGCAAAACCATGGAAAAAGATCCGCTTACCGGTCAGGAGGTGGAGGTAATGTGGATAAAGGGTTCGGGAGGTGATATCGGTACGCTTAAAAGAAATGGGTTGGCAGGCTTGTACGTGGACAAGTTGCGGTCGCTGGGAAACATCTACCGCGGGCTCGAGTATGAAGATGAGATGGTTGCCCTTTTTAATCATTGTATATTTGATCTGAATTCCAGAGCACCTTCTATTGACACACCGCTGCATGCCTTTCTTCCTTTCAAACATATCGACCACCTTCATCCTGACGCGGCGATTGCCATTGCTGCCTCCAAAGATGGTGAGCACATCACCAAGGAGCTATTCAAGGGGAAGATTGCCTGGATACCCTGGCAGCGGCCGGGTTTTGACCTGGGCTTGCAGCTTGAAAAATGCCTGAATGAAAATCCCGGTATCAGGGGCATCATACTGGGTGGTCACGGATTGTTTACCTGGGGTGACACCTCCTATGCCTGTTATTTGAATAGTCTGGAAGTTATTGATACCGCTTCTAAATATCTGAGTGAACATTATGGTAAAAACCGGCCGGTTTTTGGCGGTCTGAAGGTTGAGTCATTGGCAGCAGACAAAAGGGCCACCCAGGCAGCCCAACTGGCGCCGGTACTCCGTGGGTTGGCATCCGGTTATGCGCGTATGGTAGGGCACTTCACTGATGATGAGCGGGTTTTGGAATTTATCGGCAGCCAGGATCTGGAAAAGCTGGCTTCCATGGGAACCAGTTGCCCCGATCATTTTCTCAGAACCAAAATCCGTCCGCTGGTACTGGACATTACTCCCGACGAGGACCTTTCGGACATTGGCAAAATAAGCCAGTATCTCGAAAAAGCATTTGAGGACTACCGATCATATTATAAAAAATACTACGAAGACCACAAAAGAGATAACAGCCCGGCCATTCGCGATCCCAATCCGGTCATCATTCTATGGCCAGGGGTGGGTATGTTCTCATTCGCCAAAAACAAGCAAACTGCCCGTGTCGCCAGTGAATTCTATATCAACGCCATCAACGTGATGAAAGGGGCCGAAGCAGTCTCGGAGTATGTTTCATTGCCCCTGCAGGAGGCATTTGACATAGAGTACTGGTTGCTGGAAGAAGCTAAACTACAAAGAATGCCCAAGGAGCAGCCGCTTTCCAGAAAAATCGCGCTGATCACAGGAGGTGGCGGAGGCATTGGCAAGGCAATCGGTGACAAACTGGCTGAGGAGGGGGCCTGCGTTTTTTATACGGATGTTGAAGAAGACAGACTAAAACTATCCATAGAGGACAAGTCCGGGGATGTGGCCGCTTACTGCAAGCTGGATGTTACAGACGACAAAGCTATCGGTAAGGCTTTTGAAAAAGCATGTTTAACCTTCGGAGGGGTGGATATCATCATCAATTGCGCAGGGCTCGCTATTTCCAAGCCTGTGGAACAAACCACCGGAGAGGACTGGAATCTGTTGCAGGATGTTATTGTGAAAGGACAATTCGAAGTGTCCAGACAAGGAATAGAAATTCTCAGGGCACAGGGTTTGGGAGGAGATATTGTTAATATAGCCAGCAAAAATGCGCTTGTTTCAGGCCCGAATAATGTGGGTTACGGAACAGCCAAAGCTGCCCAAACGCATATGAGTCGGTTGCTGGCCGCAGAGTTGGGCAAGGACAAAATACGGGTAAATGTGGTAAATCCTGATGCGGTTATTGAAGGCAGCAAGATCTGGGAGGGAAAATGGGCGGAAGGTCGCGCCAAAGCTTACGGCATTACCCTGGAAGAGTTACCAGCTTTTTACGCTAAAAGAACCTTGTTAAATGAAGTTATCTCTACGGAAGATATAGCCAACGGGGTATTTGCTTTCGTAAGTGGCTTATTATCCAAAAGCACCGGTAATATTTTAAATGTGGATGGCGGTGTGGCCGCAGCCTTTGTAAGATAACGGGAGGCTTTATGAAAATTGATGATATCCTGATCAGAGAGCACAATGAAAGCTTCAGGGAAAGCCAGCAGGCCGGTTTTACATTTTTAGCCGAACGGCTGCAGCATGAAGGATTTGACGTCGATAGTTTACTGCACAAGATTACCAGTTTTCAAATCGCAATACCCAGTTGGGCATTAGGCGCTGGTGGCACCCGCTTTGGCAGGTTTTCTATGGGCGGTGAGCCCCGGAGCCTTGAAGAAAAAATTGCTGATGTGGGGCTGCTTCATGCTTTAAACAAATCCAGCGATGCTATTTCCCTGCACATTCCCTGGGATGTGCCCGAAAATACCACTGCCATCAAAGCGTTGGCGGAAGAATACAGCCTGGTTTTTGACGCGGTTAATTCCAACACTTTCCAGGACCAGCCCGGCCAGGGGCATTCTTATAAATTCGGTTCACTGTCGCACACGGATCATGCCGTGAGACAACAGGCCATCGACCATAACATTGAGGTGATAAAAACCGGGCAAGAGCTTGGCTCCGGCGCACTTACAGTTTGGCTGGCCGATGGTGCATGCTTCCCCGGACAACAGCATTTTAAAAAAGCCTTTCAACGCACATTAACCTCTCTGCAGGCGATTTATGAACAACTTCCGGAAGATTGGAAGATGTTTGTGGAGTATAAACCTTATGAACCCAACTTCTATGCTACGGTCATCCAGGATTGGGGCAGCTCACACCTGTTGGCCTCCAAGCTGGGAAAAAAGGCCCGCTGTCTGGTAGATTTGGGGCACCATTTGCCTAATACCAACATTGAGCAAATCGTTGCCTTACTTATGATGGAAGAAAAACTGGGAGGTTTTCACTTTAATGACTCCAAATACGGCGACGATGATTTAACTGCAGGCAGTATAAAACCTTACCAGTTGTTTTTAATTTTCAATGAACTGGTAGCCGGCATGGAAGATCCTGCATGTGCCAATCCCACCCCGGCATGGATGATCGACGCCAGTCACAATGTAAAAGACCCGCTCGAAGACCTTTTACAATCAGTGGAAGCCATCAAAATCGCGTATGCACAGGCTTTGCTGGTTAAACGTGACGCATTGGAAGTAGCTCAGGAAGAGAACGATGTGGTAAAAGCCCAGGAGATTTTACAAAACGCCTTCCGCACAGATGTAAGGCCACTGTTGGCAGAAGCCCGCCTCAGGGCGGGTGCCGCCGTCGATCCTGTGGCTTTGTTCCGGAAACTGAATATCAGACAACACCTCCGGAAGGAAAGAGGCCTCAAAACTGTTTCCACCGGATTATAAAATATGAAAACTCCGGTAACCGCCATATTTGATATTGGAAAGACCAACAAAAAGTTTTTTCTGTTTGATGATGCCTTTGAGGAAGTTCACCGGCAATACAGACAATTCGATTTGATCGAGGATGAAGACGGATATCCCTGTGAGGACCTGCAATCCGTCACAGACTGGATGAGACAGACCTTCGAAAACGTTGTCAAATCCAATGAATATCAAGTGCAGGCACTGAATTTTTCAGGCTACGGAGCCAGCATTGTCAACGTGGATGAGGAAGGAAAACCGGCAACACCATTGTATAACTATATTAAACCCTTTCCGCAGGAAATCCTGGATGCCTATTACGATCAATATGGTGGAAAGGAACAGAACAACCTTGAAACCGCCTCTCCCTCACTGGGCATGCTCAACTCAGGACTCCAGCTATATTGGCTAAAAAAGCAGAGACCACATTTGTTTCAAAAAATAAAAACCAGCCTGCATTTTCCGCAATACCTCTCATATGTTTTTTCGGGCAAAATGGTGAGTGAACCCACCTCCATCGGATGCCACACCAAGTTGTGGGATTTTGAGCGCAATCAATATCATTCCTGGACGGCAAAGGAAGGAATTGACAAATTATTTCCCGAAACAGTCCCTGCTACCACAAGCTTTGAAGTTGCTTTCAACAGCCGGCCTGTGCGTGTGGGAGTAGGCATACATGACAGTTCCTCGGCCCTGGTTCCCTATTTGAAAGAACTAAAAGAGCCCTTTATCCTGATTTCTACCGGCACCTGGAGCATTACCGTAAACCCTTTTAGCGAGGAGCCACTCACCCTGGAGCAACTAAGAAAAGATTGCCTGAAGTTTTTGGGTGTCCATGGCAAACCTGTAAAGGCCGCACGGCTATTTTTGGGCCATGAAATGGTGCATCAAATCAGGAAGCTGGATGGGATTTTTCATAAAAACTCCGGTTACTATAAAAATGTACCGCTGAATCCCGATTTTTTAAAACAGGTGGAACATGGAAACATAGATTATCTTTTTTATCCGGAAACCATTAAAAACCCCTTAGTCGAAGAGGTGTTGTCTACCGAACAATGGGATCCCGGCATTTTCGGCACGTATGAAGAAGCCTATCATCATCTGATGTGGGGACTGGTCGTCCTGCAAAAGGCTTCACTCGAACTGGTGATTGGCAAAACACCGGTGAAGCACATTATTATTGATGGCGGGTTTGTTAATAATGCGTTGTTTGTACAGATGCTGCAACACGAGTTGCCAGGATACAAATTATCGGTGAGCTCACAACCTTTGGGGTCGGCGCTTGGGGCGGCGATGGTGGTTAATGAGGGGGTGGGAGATGGCATAGTGGGGTGATGGGGTGTTAGTGTTTTTCTGCTTTTACAATCTTGTATCTGTTGCTATTTCCAAATGCAAGAAACGAATACCAGGCATTGACCAGTCTTTTGCTTTTGCCTTCTTTAATGGCAATTTCTCTGTCCAACCAATTTTCAAAAAAGGTGAGGATGTCCACTTTTAAATTATAAAATCCTGTGTCATTAATGATCCCACTGTCAACCCAAATCTCACCTGGCCTTTTGGTTTATTTTGCTTTTATCAGTTGGATAAAGTAAACCGGGCGCAATCCGGTGAATTCGCTATGAAATGATTAAGATGTTATTTTCAAAATGGGATATTGGATTTTTCAAAACTGACATGCGCGTCTTTTAGCAATCGGCCACCATAGTTTTTAAATATGTTTCAGGGGTCAATACGCCTATTTCGCTTTTTTGATAGGC
This sequence comes from Agaribacillus sp. DX54, assembly GCF_056858335.1. NCBI lineage: Bacteria > Pseudomonadati > Bacteroidota > Cytophagia > Cytophagales > Splendidivirgaceae > Agaribacillus > Agaribacillus sp. DX54. Next base: position 110,836 of record NZ_JBXEQE010000001.1, on the reverse strand, counting down.
TTTCAAATTCCTGGTTAGTATTACATCAATTCCGCCATATTGTATGGCTGTATAGTTTTGGAGGGCATCTTCAAAATCTTTGAATGCCGAATGCAGAGCATTCTTTACAACCTCCCTATCCATTGGTAAGACGTCCGTGATTAATAATAGTTGTTTTAACTTTTCTATCACCTTTTCTTGCCTGGCCGTTTGCCTTAAAAGATAATAAACATTACTGCAAATGACAGGAGTTGCGCATGTAAAAAAGAGCAAAATCAGGACTACGCACCCAGTGATTTTGAAAGTTACTGATTGGATGGGCGGAGTTGGAAAACTGATTATAGGCATTTGTCATTTGTTTCAATTTGCAGCACTATGGTCGTCATTTGAGCACAGAACCATGCACAATTTCATAAGGTTATAAAAATAACTATTAACTTACAATATAACAGGTTAAATTGGGGAGGTATTCAAGCTTACACCTTTGTTTCATTGTATGTTTGTGCCTGAATAACTTCATTCTTAACCTGGCGCCAGTATCTGTGGCTGTTGCACAACTTAAGCATGTGCTCGTATTTTTATTTTACAGGCGAAAGCCTCTGTGTCTCTTTGTGTCTTGGTGCCTCCGTGGTGAAAAATGGTCAACCACAAAGGCACCAAGACACAAAGCTTACTTACTAATTATCAGATTAATGCTTCTGGCTGCATGAATATAATAGTGTTAAAAACCAAAGAAATATTAGGAAGACATGCTGCTGCCATGGGGGCCGGCTTGATTCGTGAAGCTATCTCGGGAAGAGGAAACGCCAACATCATTCTGGCGACAGGTAGTTCGCAATTTGAAATGCTGGCAGCGCTAATCAAGAAGGATATCGACTGGTCAATGGTTACTTGTTTTCATTTGGATGAGTATATCGGTCTGTCTGCAACACATCCGGCATCTTTTCGCAAGTATTTGAAAGAAAGATTTACCGATAAAGTAACGCCAAGGGCATTTCATTATATCGATGGGGAGGCAGATCCAACGTCGGAATGTATGCGCCTGGGCAGGCTGGTTGCCCAACATCCTGTCGACGTGGCTTTTGTTGGTATCGGTGAAAACGCACACCTTGCATTTAATGATCCTCCGGCAGATTTTAACACTGAACAGGCTTTTCTTAATGTTGCACTGGATGAAGCCTGCCGCCGGCAACAGTTGGGAGAAGGATGGTTTGAAAAACCGGAAGAAGTACCCCGGCGAGCCATCAGTATGTCGATAAAACAAATTCTGAAGGCTAAAAATATCATTTGCAGTGTGCCGGACTCCCGGAAAGCAACGGCAGTACAGGCCGTGATAGAAGGACCCGTTACCCCTGAAGTCCCTGCTTCCATACTTCAGCAACATGAGCGCACCACCATTTTTTTAGACCAGCAATCCTCGGCCCTGCTAACCCATAGCTATCGTATAGCTGACGAATAGGCATCCCTGAAATACACCGCCATTTCAGAAAAAGACCCCAGGGATTTTTCATTTTTTAAAAACCTCCAATGGTCTCATATTCAACCGGCAGAGGGTTATTTCAGCGTTTATCCGGATGCATTTGTTTAGACGATTAACTAAAACCTCTGCTATCCGGGTGGTATTTTAAGCATACCACAGGAGATTTACCGCAAAAATTTGTATTATCATATTGTAACTTACGCTTTTATCCTGCATGACCTTTACGCAGCTTATCTCCGAAGATGCCCTGAAAGTAGTGGAAGGCATCCATTATCTTGATGGTTCACCTGTAGCAATAGCGATCAGGGACGGAGAAATTTCACGCATCACTAGAAAAGATCAATTAAATGATCCATTATGGTCCAGTACTTATGTGGCTCCTGGCTTTATTGACCATCAGGTGAACGGCTATCTCTCTCATTCATTTACAGGCGAACATCTCAGCATACAGCAGGTACAGAAGATCACCCGTGTTTTTTGGGAGCACGGGATCACCACCTATCTTCCTACCCTGACCAGCCACAGTTATGAATTACTGCAGAAAAATTTCACTATTCTGAGAGAAGCCATGCAGGTTAAGGAAATCAAAATGTCTGTTCCCGGATTTCACCTCGAGGGGCCTTACATTTCACCGGTAGCCGGTTATCGTGGTGCTCATGAAGAAAAATGGATCCGGAATCCGGATTGGAAAGAGTTTTTGAATTGGTATCGGGCATCTGGTAATAAAATCCGGGAGGTCACCCTAGCGCCTGAATTGGAAGGAGCTATAGACTTCATTAAAAAATGCCGGGAACGAAACATCGTGGTAGCGCTGGGTCATCACAACGGCTCTGCTGCAATGATCAGACAGGCGACAGATGCCGGGGCGTCAGTTTCAACCCATTTGGGCAACGGATGCGCCAACCTCATACATCGCCACGATAACCCTTTATGGCCGCAATTGGCAGATGACCGGTTAACAGCCAGCCTTATCGTCGATGGTTTCCACCTTCGGCCTGAGGAGGTTCGGGTATTTTACAAAGTCAAAGGCCCGGAACGCACCATTCTGGTCTCAGATGTTAGCAGCCTGGCAGGCATGCCGCCCGGTGTTTATGAAAGTTACGGACGCGAAGTGGTGATGACACCTGAGGGTAAAATTTCTATGCCCTCCCAGGATGTACTGGCAGCCGCCTCATTTCTGATTACCAAAGGGATAGAAAATATCATATCTTTTACCCAATGCTCCCTGCCTGATGCAATTCATATGGCCACCCGCAATCCCGCCCGGTTGCTTGGCTTGCATGACCGGGGTGAATTGAGTCCGGGTAAAAGGGCAGATCTGGTTTGGTTTGAAATGAAAAATGGTGAACTTCTGGTAAGGAAAACGATGGTACAAGGGAAGGTGGTTTTTAATTCATACTAGAAAAATCCGGGATTCCGAAAGGATTCTTAACCTTTTAAAATTAAGGTATCTATACCTGCAATAATCAATACTTGAAGGCCGGATCGACGTAAGGCTGAGGTACAGCTCCGGTAATGGTATTTGTAATATACAATAACTGTTTTCATCAACGCTCCAACCTCAAAATTAGCAGGCATGTTAAATCCGATTTCCAGACCTTTTCTTTCTAATGTTGCATAGATAGCAGGTTTACCAGGCATATTTTGGCTTTTCATGATTTTGTTTTAGAATCTGCTGGCATTTATCGCCCCGTCATCTCCTCATTTTTGTTATTCACCGGTAACTCCAGCACTTCTTCTGCTTCTGGAGACTCGATGGTTCCTACATCTTTAAGTTTTCGGCTCATTACGTTGGTTCTCGTATGTCTCAAATCATACAACGACCGGGAGGCTGTTGTCAGTTGTTTATCTACTTTTTCCAGTTGCTCATTGAATTTTCCAAATTCCGTTTTGACTGCCTCGAGTATTTTCCACACTTCGCTGCTTCTTTTTTGTACGGCAAGTGTCCTGAAGCCCATTTGTAAACTGTTCAGCAACGCGGAAAGGGTGGTTGGACCGGTCACAGTTACCCTGTATTTTCTTTGAATAACTTCAAAAAGCCCCGGGTGCCTCAGCACTTCGGCATACAGGCCTTCGACCGGCAGGAACATAATGGCAAAATCAGTGGTATGCGGAGGGTCAATGTATTTTATATTAATTTCTTTTGCAAAGGCTTCTACAGCTTTTAAAAGGGCCTTTTGTGCTTGTTCTATTTTTTCCTTGTCCCCCTCGTGGTAAGCGTCAGTGAGTAATTGATAGTTTTCAATCGGGAACTTTGAGTCGACAGGCATCCAGACTTCCTCGTCAGCATCTTTGCCAGGGAGCCTGATGGCAAACTCAACATGCGCCTGGCTGCCTTTTTTGGTGGCAACGTTCTTCGAATATTGATCCGGGGTAAGGAGTTGTTCCAAGATGTTCCCAAGCTGGTATTCTCCTAATACACCTCTTGTTTTTACATTGGCCAGCACTTTTTTCAAATCGCCCACCCCCGAGGCAATATGCTGCATTTCTCCCAGCCCTTTATGCACTTGCTCAAGCCGTTCACTTACCTGCTTGAATGATTCCCCCAGTCTTTTTTCAAGCGTCGTCTGAAGTTTTTCATCTACCGTCTTCCTCATTTCATTGAGCTGTTGGGAGTTGTCCTCCCTGATAGCCTTGAGCTGTTTTTCTATGGTATCTTTGATGTCTTTGATACTTTCGGCAGACTGTTTGTTCAGGTCGTACTGTTGCCTGCCAAAATCTCCGAATTTTTGCCGGATTAATTCATTCAAATCCTTTGTGTTGCCCGAAAACTTATCTTCAAATGATTTTAGTGATCTCGATAACTCTTCCCTGTTTTCTTTGGCGATCTGGTTGGTTTCGTGCCTGTTTCTCTGAAATTCATCCCTGATCGATTTTTCATTTTTCTCCAATACCGCATCAAACTTCAAAATAGCATATTCGATTTCCTGCAACCTGTTGCTTTCAGACGCCCCGGACCTTTTCCAAAAATGGACCAAGATATTGATTACTGTAAGAACAACAATTATAATTAGAAACGCTTCATTCATTTTTCTTTGTTTTAGGATTAGTCACCATTTGCCCTTACCGGACAATATACAAATTAACGTTCACTCAACCATAATTGCATCTTTTGAAGCCGAATTCTTCCGGCTTAAGGTACTAAAACCTCGGATGGGCAAAGAGCAGTCTGTGATTCTCTGACTCGTTTCTAAGCTTCAGGGCGTTGTAATAACGGATCGCGTAGGTAAAATCACCATGTTTCCAGCGTCTTTTTGATTTGTTTTTCATGTACAGGTTAATCTCATCGCTGTACTCTGCAAATACTTCGTCACTTAAATGTTTTTGAAAAGTGATAAAATTCGTTAGAACCGATCCATTTAAAACAAAGTAAACATAGTTTTTTGTTTTGCTTTTTGTAAAAGTATGGTCACTGTACTCCGGGCAAATAGATCGGTGAGGCCCCAGCCTGTGGTATCTTTTTTCCCTTCGTAACACGGTTAAGGAGCCGAATGTCACTATCTCAAAAAAGGCCTCGCCTTTCAGTCCCCTGGCAGATTGAAAAGTGCGGGATATAAATTGCCTGTGACTTTGAGTTTGTTCATCGAAAATCACGAATGACTTTATTTTATGGGCAGGATAAACATGAATACTCCCTCCTTCTTGTTTTAGTAATAGCAAATCCAGCGGATAATTGACCGATAACGTTCCAAGCAGCCGTGAACTATCGGCCAGTACAACCTCCCCTTTGGCCCACCTGGGGTCATTGGAATTGGCATAACTACTGAAGCTTAAAAAAAGCATCCATAGGCGCAAGAATATCAGGCCATATAATTTGTGCATGACAATGAAGTTTAAGTTGTTGTTGAAATTAAAACTTTACTAGTGCCTTTGAGTTACTGTCCAAGGATCAATGCCTTTACTTCTCTGGTGTGGGTGGAAAACTGTTTTCCGGCAACTTCTCTGAAAAATGGTCGGGAGTAAATTTATTTCAATGGAGTCCGGTGATGTGTGGACTACGTTACTTTATGAATTATCATCAAAATAGTAACCCGGAGGGTGAATTGACAATTGATAGTTGACAATGACATACAAAATTGTCAATTGTCAATTTTTCTTTAATACGATTGAAAAATCTGCGCTCGGCAAACTGAAAGTTGTGTGTTTTTTGGAAGGGGTTGGATAAGTTGGCATAAGCGACTTAAGATTTTGAGTGGGATTATGAGGCTCAACCCTGTCTTGTTATTCAGCGTTATGAATATTCACTATCAAAAATAAAAGACAAGTAATTGAGCTAAATACCTGCTAATTGGTGTTAGGGAAATGCTATTCTTCCGTGACATTTTGATTTTCAATAAGCTCAGAAGTAAACTCCATCTCCTTGTATTGAACAAGTGCACCATATTTCATTAATTCCGGAAAGCTTTCCGGACTTGGGGATGTCTGGTATATAATGTAGTTGGGTGAATTTGAGGAGAAGATTTAAACCTCTACTCCTGTTTCATCGCCCATTTCAGTCCCAGGTTAAAAGTCAGGCCGTGATGTCTCATTTCCGCATTGGAGAAATACTCAGTAGTGGTAATTGAAGTAAAGCTGTGTTGATACATAAAAGAGGCAGTCAACCAAAGCCGGTCAATCACCTTATACCCCCCACCGATTTCAACTAATCCGGCCAGGTCAAATGACGATACCCTGCTGGTAATATCTGTTGTTTCTGTACCCGTTATTTCAATATTGTCATTAAACACAGGCATGATGGTTTCTGCACTTATAAGAAAGGAAGGAACCAATCCGGCCTTTGCGAAGCCTGACAAATTGTTTCTCATACCGAATTTGGTGTGGCTGGCCTTCAGCGGAACGGATAAATAGTCGTAATGAAACTTGTAAGTACCTTCTTGACCGACAGGCGTTTCAAAATTATCCCTGAATCCTTGTCGAATATAAACCACATCCGTGCCGACTGAAAAACGTTTTTTCAAAAAATATTCATAAGTGATACCTCCTGATATGCCCAGCCTGGGGTCAGCGAATCTTTGAAAATTACTGGCTCTGATGTTGGTCCGGTTGATACTACCGGTAAGGCCTACCAGGTGGTTTTGCCCTGAAGCCTCTAAAGTTACAATGACCAGCAAAGCTAAAAATAAGGTTTTCATAGATAAGTATGTTTCACCGGTTAAAAAGTAAAAAAGCCCAAACACAGTGATTTGAAAATGGCCTCTTCGCCAGTGCTAAAATTAAGATTTTTCGATGAAAATTCACAGCAGGTAATTTCTATATTGACTTTTCTTTGCCAGAACCCGGATAAAACCCTTTTCTAAGATTTGTAGCCGGGGCCATAGGGCCAGGTTTAGTTTTCCAAATAAAAACTACATTTAAGGTAAAAAAAATAATTACAGCTTGTAACAAAAAAATATATTAACTACATTTAAGATAAAAATATAGTTATGAGCAAACATCACCTTGGAGAATTTGAAGAAATTGTCATGCTAACGGTTGCTATTTTGTATGAAGAGGCATACGGAATTGCAATTATCGATGAAATGGAAGAGCGCCTGGGCCGTAAAGTAAGCATTGGTGCTTTGCAAACGGTTTTGAGAAGGTTGGAAAAAAAAGGGTACCTCTCATCCAGGTTTGGCGAAGCTACCAAAATGAGAGGGGGCAAACGAAAGCGCTATTTTACACTCACCCCCTTTGGCAAAAAGGTACTGGCCGAGGTAAAAGAGCAAAGATTGGGTCTGTGGAATGCCATTCCCAAGTTTGTTTTTAACGAATAATCATGATTAAAAAAAATTATCATACTCCCCCCCATCACCTCCTCCGTTTTTTCCGCTGGTATTGTCATCCGGATTACCTGGAGGATATTGAGGGTGACCTGTGGGAAAGGTATGAAAGAAACACCAGGGAGAAAGGCATCAGAGGCGCTAACTGGCGGTTTTTCCGCGATGTACTCCTGCTTTTCAGACCCGGGATTATCAGGCCCATGAAAGAAAAATCTCAATTAATTAACTACGGTATGTTCCGCAACAACTTAAAAACAGCATTCAGGATTTTTAAATTTGAAAAATCCTTTACCGCGATCAATGTTATTGGCCTCACTGCTGGTATCTGGTGCAGCATTTTAATTGCCTTGTGGGTGCAGCATGAGTATAGTTTTGACCGCTTTCATGCTAAAGAAGACCAGCTTTACCGCTTGTTGAAAAACGATTTTTTGGACAACAATGAGATCAAAACCCTCCCATGGACAGCCTACCCGATCGCAGATGTTGTGGTGGAAGAAATCCCCGGAGTAGTAGACAGGGTGAGATGCGCCGAGCCAGAGCCCCTGGTTCTGTCCATGCAAGACCGCTTTGTCAAACAAATTGTTATAGCTGCAGACCCCAATTTCTTCGAGGTGTTTTCTTTTCCCTTGATCGAAGGCGATCCCAAAAGCTGTCTCCGTGATTTAAGTTCAATCGTTATCTCTGAGCAACTGGCCAACAACCATTTCAATGCTGAATCGGCCATAGGAAAGACTATTTCTATCTATGAGGGACCTTATTCCATGGATTTTAAAGTTACTGGGATCTTTCGCAAAATACCGGAAAATTCTTCGATGCAATTCGATGTTGTCCTGCCCGTTGACAACTACCTGCCATTTATGTCCTACCCTGAACATTGGGGAAATTCCTGGTTATTCACCTATATCGTATTGGATCGAAAAGCCAATATAAAGGAGGTGAATGATCAGTTAAAGGAACTGCCTGAAAGAAAAGTGGGTGCCGAGTGGTTTACCTTGATGCTGCAACCCTACGCTGACCAGTATCTTTATGCTAAAATTGAAAACGGACAAGTCATTGGGGGTAGAATCAATTACGTAATCATGTTCGCGATGATTGCAATTTTTACGCTGTTGATTGCCTGTTTTAATTTTGTCAATCTCACCACTGCCAGATCAGCCAGGCGTTCAAAAGAAATCGGGATCAGGAAGGTAACTGGCGCTGGAAAAGGGGCTTTAATCTTCCAGTTTCTGGTGGAATCAGCCCTGCTGGTTGGGTTTTCCATCACGATGGCGGTCCTGCTTGCACAACTATCCATGCCAGTATTTAATGAGGTTACCGGAAAGAACATGACCATCGATTTTTTGAACATTAACTTTTACAAGCTGCTGTCGGCCATAGTTATTGTCACACTTTTATTATCCGGCATTTATCCGGCGATATTTCTGGCTTCTTTTCAAGCAATCCGTGCATTAAAAGGAAAACTCAAAAAAAATACCACCGAGGCAATGCTACGCAGAGGCCTGGTGACTTTTCAGTTTGGACTGGCTGTACTGCTAATTGCCGGCACATTGGCCGTATTTCTGCAATTGACTTATATCCAAAACAAGGATTTAGGCCTGGACAGGGAAAACATCATTTACGTACCAATGGATTTTAAATCCCAACCCCATTACCAATCCATCAAAACCGAAATATCCAGACATTCCGGTATACAAGCAGTGAGTGCCTCTGACGGTGATTTTATGACCGAGTTAGGAATTTCATCCGATCCAAAGTGGAAAGACAAAGATATCTCCGAAAAACATCTGAATCGATTTGCCATCATGGATATAGACTTTGGCCTGCTGGAATTGCTCGATATTAAAATGAGCCAGGGCAGATCGTTTTCGCCCGATTTTCCTGCGGATACTTCCAACTTTATCATGAACGAAGAAGCGGCAAAAACGATGGGTCTGGAGCACCCCATAGGTGAGGACCTGGAGTTCTCGCGTGTGAAAGGAAAAATAGTAGGCGTTGCCAAAAACTTTCATTTTGCTTCCCTGCATGAACCTATTATGCCCATCATTCTACGCTGCAAACCCTCTTCCAGCGCCCTGCTGTATGTCAAAACCCGGCCTGCCAAAACAAGGGAAGTCCTCAGCTATCTGGAAAAGATACATGATAAACACAGTGATGTGCCCTTCGCGTATCACTTTTTAGACAAAACACTGGAGCAGGGATATAAAAAAGAAATGGCCGCACAAAAGCTGGCCGGCTATTTTTCAATCCTGGCTATTATTATCTCTTGCCTGGGCCTCTTGGGACTGGCCTCCTATTCTGCTGAAAGGCGCACCAAAGAAATGGCCATCCGCAAAGTCATGGGAGCAAAGGTTGTCAACATCGTCAACCTTCTTCTCAATGAATATCTCCGATTGATTTCAATCGGATTGCTGATCGGAATTCCCATAGCCTATTATTGGACCAAAAGCTGGCTTAATTCCTTTGCTTACAAAGTGCAACTCGACTGGTGGGTTTATGCGCTTCCGGGTGTTTTGGTGTTTTTCGTAGCGTTCCTTACCGTGAGCAAACTTTCCTTGAAAACAGCCCGGACAAATCCTGTCGATTCTTTAAAAAATGACTAAAAAACCCCACCCAAACTTCTGCTCCGCTTCTTCCGATGGTACTGCCATTCAGGCTTCGCCATCAATTATCCACGGTAATCAATTTAGCAACCGAATACTCATCAAACACTACCTTTACCAAATAAACACCTGGCTTAACATTTTTTAATGGTATACTGGTCACAGCGTTTTTCATAGTAGCAGTTGAAACGGCTTTTACCAATAAATTAAAGACCTTATTCTGGGACCCGGAGGAAAAATCAGATGAATGCAGTTCGACTGTGATGTTATTTCGGGCTGGTACAGAAAAGATTTTAAGACTTTCAGAAAGCCTTTGGTTGGTAATACCTGTTACCCCGGATGCATATTGTATGCTAAAGGTATTGGAAACCACATTTGAATTACCTGCCAAATCCTGCACCTTGTCAGCCGCCAGCATTACTTCAACCAGTCCGGGTTCTCTAGGTGTTATAGCGACAACAAAATTTTCATTATCTAAAGTGGATATTTCGCCGGCGACGGCGTTGAGCAAAGTGAGGTCATCCACATCAAAACCAGGGGCTATGCGGTTAAAGCTTAACGTAATGTCGAATGTCGGATGGTTGGTTGTCAGAGACTCTTCACTCGTGATGGCTGCATGGAAGGTATCGCTCATGGTCACCATGCGAATACGATTATTTTCCTGGTCGGCAATGTACATGGTTGTACATGAGGATGTCAAAGATAAACTACTGGGCGCAAGACCCGCTTCAGTGGCCAACCCTCCATCTCCTGAAAGGTTTTGATTCCCATTCCCGGCGATGGTTTCAATAATGCCGGTTTGGGCATCTACCCTTCGAATCAAATCCTTGATGGGATCGACGATAAAAATATTTCCCGCATCATCGACCACCACACACGATGGGGTCCATAAGCTTGCTTCCAAAGCAGGAGCTCCATCGTCGTTAAGACATAAGTACCATTTCCTGCAACAGTCTCAATAATTCCGGTTTCGGCATCTATCCTGCGAATACGCCCATTCCATCTATCTGAAATATATATGTGTCCAGCCTTATCTACATAAATATCGTTTGGTCCATCTAAAGTAGCTTCTATGGCCGGGCCTCCATCACCAAAATCCTCCGACCCGGCCATGGAATAAATATATTGGGCCTGCGCGGTAGAAATCAAAGTTATTGTCAACAGGCACAAAACATAGAGAAGGTAAATGTGTTTCATATTTTCTATATATAATCCTGAAAATACACCGACTGATATTCAATGATTCACATGATTTTATCCATAGCCTAACTTAATCAATGGAAAATTACTGCCTTAGACCCCTTGGTGTATAAAATCCGCTTCCTAAAAAAATCCAACCTCCAAAATCTTAAAAATATCAAAGTAAAGCTCATTTCACTCAGGTTGAACTTTTAAATATATAAAATTTTTATGAAAAAATGGAATTATAAAATCATTTATCCCGACGCCAAAATATTAATATCCCTGCTCTCCAAAATGGGTTGATCATAACCTTTCAGCACTGCCTTCAACATGGCCTGACCGAGCCGGTCGCTACTGGTCACATAGCCGGGCAATCCTTTTAATACAGGATAAAGATATTTTAAAACCGCATAGAGGTTGTTATATAATCTGGTTCTCGAACGGACGCCTTTCATGGGCTGAATAAAGCCCGGCCGGAACATATAGGCTTTTTTAAAAGGCAGGGCCAAAAGCGCATTTTCGGTTTTGCCTTTTACCCGCGCCCACATTATTCTTCCCTTTTCCGAACTGTCAGTACCTGCCCCTGATACATAGCAAAAAATAATGTCGGGATTTAGCGCCAAAACGGTCTCTGCGAAATTCACTGTTAATCGATAAGTTATCCTGTGGTATTTATCTTCCGAAAGTCCGGCGGCCGAAATGCCAAGGCAAAAGTAGCAGGTATTAAATCCGGTCAATTGTTCTTTCAAAGTTGCGAGGTCAAAAAAATCCTGGTGGATGACCTCGGTTAGTTTTTCATGCCGAAGTCCCACTGGCTGCCGGTTGATCACCAGCACTGATTCGACGTCAGGGCTTTCCAGGCATTCCAGCAGCAGGCCTTTGCCAATCATGCCTGTTGATCCGGTAATTATTGCTTTTATACGCATTTTCCAGATGTTACGGTTGCTTTTTAGCGGATACAATGAGTGTCTTTACCTTCATTTTCTTTCCGGCAATGTCCTGTTCCGGTTCTTCTTTCTCCCAATAATTCATTACGCTGAATCGATTTTCCGACAACAAACCGGTGAGGTCATTTTTGGTGAACATATCAAACCCGTACTTTACAAACGGGTACTTTTCCATGCTTGCTTTGGGTCTCAGAGCAAGTACCAGCTTGCCTTCTTGGTTCAAAAGTCTGTCTGTTTTGTTCATCTTACCTTTATTCACGGCTTTCTTAAAACATTAAGAAACACAACGCACTTGTTATCACTCAATCCAGTTCCAAAAAAATCTCTGACAGCTTTTCCTTCCTTAGATTTAAAGTCTTACATTTATGGTGCAAACTCTACTAAAACTATCATGGTGCAATTAACATTTAATTGGTTTAAAAGCAAAATATTGGAGGGGCATACGGGTGAAAGTCCCGAGACCTATTCAAAGCACTGCTTTGGTGGAGTTTGCAGTGACCTCTCCTATTTTTATTCACTTAATCATTTCAATTATGCAAACTCCGCATGGTCAAAATCCCTGCCTGGATATTTTTCCGGCAAGCGCAACGAATGATACGCGAAAAGTATCGAAAATAAACAAGTCACTATGGCCCGCCCAGGCGGAATTTCTAGACTTCATCATGTTTCATGGGATCACAGAGCTATCAAAGTCTTTGAAATTAATCCATGATTTAGCACTTTATCATTCGGATATACCTATTGATGAAGTGGAGAAATCTGCTCTTTTTGATTTAAAAATCTTATTAGAAAATTTTGAAAAGATTTTAAAAGAGCTTTGAGGCTAGTGGAGGGTTGTCTATTGTGCCCTCCTTGCTTTCCCTATTTCCTTGGTTATTTCCTTTAAAGATAGGGCAGATTTAGATTTTTTCCGAAGTCATTTTAATACGTCTTGAAAACTTTTTTTATCACAATAGGTTCCAAGACTTCTAATTCTTCAAGAAGTTTTTATCCAAATTTAATACCCCCCCCAAACTTCTCAAATAATCATTCGCCGTATCAATCATCCGTTTTTGCTTATCTTCCGGCATCTTGTCAAAGGTTCTTACCAGCATACCGAGCCTTGGGTTTTTTGTGAAAAAATCTCGATGAACGTGCATGAACCTCCAGAATAAAGCATCCCAGATATTCTGCCATGCTCCCTTTTTGTAATTGCTCATCTTCATCAGGTAGTTACTTCCGCTGATATAGGGTTTGGTGGCCATTAAACCTCCGTCTGCAAACTGGCTCATACCATAGACATTGGGCACCATCACCCAGTCATAAGCATCGATAAATAACTCCATGAACCACCGGTAAACCTCATCGGGATTAAATTCGCACAACAACATAAAATTACCCAGCACCATCAGCCGCTCGATGTGATGGCAATAGCCTGTGGACAGCACTTTTTTAATGGTTATATCGACAGGATCAATCCCTGTGGTACCGTCATAAAAAGTGTCAGGTATTTTCCTTCTAAATCTCCAGAAGTTTTTTGTCCGTTCTTCGGCCCCTTTACACTCATATATACCACGTATAAACTCCCGCCAGCCAACGATCTGTCTTATAAACCCCTCGGCAGAATTCAAAGGAATTTCATGTTCCGTAATAAACCCCAGCGTGGCATCCAAGATTTGTTTAGGTGTAATCAACCCTGTATTGAGCATGGGGGTAAGCACGCTGTGATGCAGTATGCTTTGGTCAGCCACCAGGGCATCTTCGTAGGGGCCAAATTCTGCAAAACGGGTATGCAGGAAGGACTCAAACCACTGATCTGCGGCTGCATGATTGGTGGGGTAAAGCGGGTTGCCGGTTAACTCACCGGGGTTTTGGGAAAAGTAACGGTCTACATACTTTTTGGCTTCGCTGTAAAAAGGATCGACAGCCGGATATTCGACAGCAGGCGGGATTTTGTTTTTGGGATATTTTTTACGGTTTTCAGCATCGAAACTCCATTTTCCACCTAAAGGCGCTTCGTTTTCATCAATCAATAGGTTTCTTTTTTTGCGCTGCATAATGTAGAACTCGGTCTGAAAGAATTTCTTTTTCTCCGGTTTGAAAAAATGCTGCAACGCTTCCTGAGCGTTTAAGAACATGGGTGATTCATACCTGACGATTTCAATCTGCACTTTGCCGGCACTGGTTCGTATTCTTTTGCCAAGCCAGTCATCGGTGGGATCGATGTAATGGATGGTTTTAATGTTTTCTTTGCCTAATGCATTGATGAGACGACGCACATCGGCGCGTTGATCCATGGCCTCGATATAATGAACTTTTATGCTTTTTGACAGCAAATAGCGCTCGTAGCCTTTCATGGATGCCCGGTGAAAGGCTATCTTTTGTCGATGAAAAGCATATTGCCTGAAAAACAAAAACTCTTCTACCAGATAAACAGGATACCCATTTTCAATCATGGGGCTTTCGGCAAATAGCTGATGAGGAAAAATAAGATTAACGGCCAGCATAAATTTTTTATTTATTCCTACGGCACTTTTCGCTGCAATATTTCACATGGGGCCATGCGTTTTCCCATTTTTTTCTCCAGGAAAAAGGACGGTGGCAAACCGGACAGATTTTGGAAGGCAAATTTGACTTTTTCACTTAATCACTATTTTGGGGAAATTCTGGCAGATCACCGGGCCGGGCATAGGGAAATTGCGCTATTTTGTTTAAGGCGTAATAACTGTTCAGCCCTGAGATTCCTACATCATCCATTTTCATTAAGTCAATATGCCCGTCTGTATCCATGGTGTGATCAGGGAAAATGGCATGTTTAATTTTGCCGATGATCAATGATGTGCCATTTAAGGGAATGGGCATATGTTGAACGAGCTCCATGCCTAGTTTTAGCCTGCTTTCTTTGACAAAAGGCGCTTTAAAATCCTGGAAATATTCTTCATGGAGCTGACAGACTTCAAATTCCGACACATTTTTCTCAAATTTCGCGGAGGTATAATGCGCTTTTTGAATAAAGGAGCTGTGTACATGGTTAATGGTGTAAAAACCGTTTTCCATAATGTTTTCAAAAGTATGCCTGCGTACTTCCTGCTGAGGCCGCAACATAAAGCCAATCAGTGGAGGATTACTGCCCAGGTGTACTACCGAACTGAAAATAGCCAGGTTGGGCTCGTCTGCATTGGAAATGGTGCCAATAAGGTTGGCCGGCTTAATGCCTGTCACCGAATTAATGATGTTCAGGCGCTGAATGCGGTCGAGTTTTTGAATGTCTGCGTCTGTCAAATGCATAATCTTAACTTTTTCTCCTTGTATGTGTAGTTAGTATTCTCGCTTTCTCTTTTTTCACCAAATCATGTCCCCGGTGTCCCCGGATTTTTTGCCTGGCCCTTTTTCCACTTTCCACCAGGTTTACCAGCGGGGCAGGATAATCCTTGCCAATGCCGATCCCGTAAAATGCCTGTTCCATGGCAGTCATTTCAAACCTTAACTTTTTAACCCGGACTATATCCTTAAGCTGGAAATTCCACCATCCACATGAAATATTTGCCCTGTGATCCATCCGGATTTTTCAGACAAGAGAAATGCAGCCATTTCAGCGATGTCAGCAGGGTTGCCAATTTTTTTCAGGGGATGACGCGCTGCATTGGCTTTCTTCTTCTCTTCATTGCCCAGCAGTTTTGATGCCAATGGCGTATCAGTTAGAGAAGGAGCAATACAGTTGAACCTGATGGTGGGCGCCATTTCAGCAGCCAAAGCCCTTGTGAGGCCTTCCAAGGCTCCTTTTGAAGCCGATACCTGTGTGTGGAAGTTAAAACCGGACTGCACTGCTACTGTAGAGAAAAATACCACCGAAGCAGCTTCGCTGGCCTTTAACCGGGGTAAAACCGCCTGAACGACTCTAATAGCACCCCTCACTTGCAGGTTAAAATCTTCTGTGAATTCTTCGGGTTTAATTCTGGCAAATGGTTTCAGATTTATGCTGCCCGGACAATAAACCAGGCCATCGAGCTCGTCTGGCAAGTAGTCGGGATCGAATTTTTCATCCTCCACATTCAGGTAGTGGTACTGTAAGTACCGGTTATCACTTTGAGTGGGGTGATGGCAGTAGGTAGCATAAATTTTATGGCCGGAATCAGCAAGTATTTCCACCAGTTCCCTGCCTATTCCGGATGAGGCGCCAATCACAAAATAATTCTTCATGATGATTTAACATAGCCGGGATAAAATTGTTTAGCTTTTGTGGTTTTTACAGGAAAGGATTTAAACGATATCCCTCTGGTCTTTTGCCGCCACACCAGCCCCCTGCCGCTCAGTACAAACATCCGGGCATGCCCTGCTTGTTTTTTACTTGTTCACCAAAAAAATATACTTTCCAGACCCTACCCGTATATGTATATAATCATCCTCTACACCCACCCTCTCAATGTCTTTTATTGACTTAAGAGGCTTTTTACCCTCTTTCACCCTTTCCGGTGAATCGGCAGGCAAATAGATGTCGGCGATAGTATTGACGGGGATGGAAATTTCCTGAATATACTTTCCTTCATCTATTTTCCAATCTGAGCTAATTGTTCCATAATAGGTTTTGAGTTTTCCTCCTGCGCTGGTGAGTCCTCCTCCCGGAATGGATTTTATGACAATCCTTTTATATCCCGGGCCATCCGATGCGGTGTTTATTCCTGCAATATTCCGGTACATCCAATCGCCGATAGCCCCATAAGCATAATGGTTAAATGAGTTCATAGATGGTGTTTCAAAAGTGCTGTCCGGTTTGATGCCATTCCATCTTTCCCACACCGTAGTCGCCCCCATTTTTACCGGATACAGCCAGGAAGGATAGGTCTCCTGCATGAGCAAATCATAGGCAACATCATTTTTCCCAAACCTGCTTAACACATGGCAAAGGTAAGGTGTTCCTAAAAAACCCGTGGTCAAATGATTCTTATAGCGCTTAATATTTTCAACCAGTCTTTCAACTGCCTGACTGCGCAGGTTTTCCGGTAAAAGGTCAAAGTGCAAAGCTAAAACATAGGCTGTTTGTGTGCCTGAGACCAATCTGCCTGAACCGGTTACAAATTCCCGGTTAAAGGCATCTTTGATTTTTCCGAGTAATGTCGTATAAGATTTAACTTCGTCTTCCTTCCCTAAAACCGTGGCAGCATTAATTAATAGCTGTGTTGAATAAGCGTAAAAACACTGGGTAATAAAATATTTATCGGTGATAGCGGCTCTTCCGTCATTATCGTCGTCAGGGCGGTAAAAAAGCCAGTCACCAAAATGAAAACCTGATTTCCAGAGGTTGTCCTGACTCTGGCTTTTGATATATTCCAACCAGGCTTTCATGCTGGGGTATTGTTCTGCAAGAATTCTTTTGTCACCATACAGCAGATAAAGCTCCCAGGGAATGATGGTCGCGGCATCTGCCCATCCGGCACTACCTCCTGCCGTCGGTCCCAGAACGTTGGGAACGACAAAGGGTACGGACCCGTTTTGAAATTGATCAGCGGCCACATCTTTCATCCATTTGGCAAAAAAGTTGTTCACATTCTTGTTAAAGGCGGCGGTCCTGAAAAATGCCTGTGCATCACCGGTCCAACCCAACCTTTCATCACGCTGGGGACAATCAGTAGGTACATCCAGAAAGTTGCCTTTCTGTCCCCACAGGATATTATGCTGTAACTGATTCAGCAGGGTATTGGAAGTGACAAACTCACCGGTAAGTTTCATATCGGAATGCAGCACGATCGCCTTTAAATGTTCCGGTTTTAATTCACCGGGAAAACCATTTACCTTCACATATCTGAACCCCTGAAAAGTGAAATGGGGTTCTAACACCTGATCAGGTTTTCCATTTAAAATAAAGGTATTTTTTTGTTTGGCCTGACGAAGGTTTTCAGTGTAAAAGTTGCCTTCCTTGTCCAGTACCTCGGCATGATACAGTTCAATCTTATCGCCTGATTGGCCACTTACCTTTAGCTGAACCCATCCCACGAGGTTTTGCCCGAAATCCACCACAAGGTCTCCTTCTGGTGTGGTGAAAATTTTCTGAGGTTGTAATACTTCCTGTTTTTTGATGGATTCGTTGTAGGTAGACAGGAGTACTGTTTTCGAAAAATTCTGCTCTTTGGCTGGCTTCCATCCGCTGTCGTTAAAACCCGGAGATGACCAGCCTGTCATTTCCTTGCGCGAGTCATAGGTCTCCCCGTGATAGATTTCAGACGAAAGGATTGGTCCTGTGGATGTTTTCCATGTGTTATCGGATATAATGGTTTTTTCGGTTCCATCGGTGTATTGAATGTTAATCTGAAACAAAAGGGCAATATCATCACCATAATGGTTTTTTTTATCCCCCCAAACCAAAAACCCCCTGTACCATCCGCTACCCAGGGTTACACCCACCGCATTTGTTCCGTTGTCGAGCATATCGGTTACATCATAAACCTGATATTGTAATCGCTTATTATAACTGGTCCAGCCAGGGGTGAGGTATTCATCTCCTATCCGTTTTCCATTTAGTTCAGCTTCATATAAACCGTGGGCAGTCACATAAACGGTGGCATGCTCGATCTGCCCGGGGTCCAGGGTAAATTCCTTTCTGAACATCGGGCTAGGCCTGTTAATGGTATCTTCCTCAAAGCCCGGAGAAATCCATTTGGCGCTGAATTCACTGGCCGGCGCCAAAAGTCCCATTTGCCAGAAACCTGTAGAACTCCACTTTGAAGGCTTTCCTCGATGATCCCAAACCTTCACCTGCCAGTAATAGCGTGTCCCGGACCGCAACTCATCACCTTTGAATGGCACATGAACAGACTGATCTGATTTTATAACCCCTGAGTCCCAAAACAAATCACTTCCCTTTTTAAGCCGGGCCTCTGAAAGGCCCACCCTGATCTGATAGGCGGACTGACTAACATTTCTTTTATCGGATGACATAATCCACGTAAACCGTGGTTCACCGATATCCAGTCCTACAGGGTTTTCCCTATTTTCTGTCAACAACTTTTTAATGGTAATCTGACATTTTGCGTCAATAAAGGCCCAAAGTGTAAACAGCAAAGTGATTTGGATAATTCTGACCATCATGCTTTCAATTATAAACTAAAAAAATTAACGAATCGGTAACCACGATAAAAAAAGCAAAATTTTCAAAATACTATATCCTGTACTATCCTGTATCTGTATTTTAAGGCTAAAGCAAACAAATAAGCGGAATTGGCCATGATAGTTGACAATTGAAAATTGACAATTATTTTATGGTACCATCCTTGGATCCGGGATTATGGAATCATCGCCTCCTCTCACCTTTAAGGTTATCGGATAGGGCAAGGGGCCCGGTTGTGCTTCTCCGGCGTCGAAAGGCATGATCAGAATGGTTGCCGGTGCCATTAGCCATACGCAGCTTTTGATTGGTTTGACGTTATACTTTGTACTGAGCCCGGTAACCCGGCATTTTATGACCCATGGCTCCGGAGGTAATCATCAGATTTGGTTTTTTGGAATTTATCATCTTGTAATGATGTCCATCGCCATACTTGTTATGACCATTGGAAGCTCAATTTCCAAAAGGGCAAAAAGCGATCCGGGAAAGTTCAAAAATATATAAATATATTTTACGTTAGCATTAATTTTGATGCTACTGGCAATTCCCTGGTTCAGGCCGGTTTTAAGAAACTTTTAAATTGTTAAAATCTGATGTTAAGCTTGTTAAAAACACAATTGGGCAGACTACGTTTAATGGCTTATGTGGAAGGTACATCTTTCCTGTTGCTGCTTTTTGTTACTATGCCTTTAAAATATACCTTTGATTACCCACAGCCAAATAAGATCATAGGCTTAATCCATGGTCTCTTCTTCATCATGTATGTTTATGCTGTTATCCAAATCAAAATAGATGAAGGCTGGAATCTAAAAAAAACGACGCTGGCACTGCTGGCTTCAATCATTCCGTTCGGCACCTTCTGGGCCGATAAAAAACTCTTTTTACCTAATGAAAAAGGATGATATGTAAACGGGATTTTTGTTACAACCAGGATTATGAATGGTACGAAACCCAGGTGCTTGTCGACCGGGAATGGGTAAACCTGTTTGCTCCCCGTTATCTTGGCTTGGACCTGCCATTATTGCCTCAAAGGTTTTCACGCATAGTGTCCTGGGTGGCGAAAAACCGAACTTTAGTCGATTCGCTTTGCGTCCGAAAACTTTCTGCCCATCTGATCATGCATAGAGAAAACCTATGCTGGGAAAAGAGGGAATTGACCTGGCTTTCTTTAAGCCTGGAAAAGGAAAATGCATTTGAACTATTGTTAGCGTGCAGGACCTATCAGAAATACGTTCTCTTACTTTTTGACAAGCAATATGAATTGTTGGATTGTAAGATAGATTTTTAAGATTAAAGCTAAAAGGTGCCATGCCAAGTCAAGTCATAGTATGACTGGCAGTCATACTATGACTTTGGGGAAAAGGGTAATATCACTTACAAATACCTATTTTCATTACGGGTGACACTCAATACCCGGGATTTTGCTCCAGCAACCCGCCACTTAAATCAATTTGATTTCTGGGGATTGGGAAATATTCATGTTTCCCGGACTGAAATTGTGCCTCTGATAAATAGGTTCGTTTGGATTTCTCAACCGCTATGTAGGCATTCATAACCTCTTCGGCAACATCCCACCTGACCAGATCAAAAAATCTATGGCCTTCGTGAGCAAATTCCAATCTTCTTTCAAAACGGAGGGCAGTTCTGGCAAGGTCCACGTCCGTCCACATCGTTGTGTATTCATCCATAAAATAATTGGCAGCCGGGCCCGATCCATCCAGCTTCATCACCATTTCACCATCACGGGCCCTGCGTCGAACCTGATTGATGATGGCTCTGGCTTCTTCTAAGCCCTCTGTTTCAATCAAGGCTTCAGCTTTCCATAGCAATACATCTGCAAACCTGATGACCATGTAATTCATCGCATGGCTGAAAGGCCATATGGTTAAGGTAAATTCGGGCTTGGTAAAAGGCACCACGCGCTTTTTAGGGCTGTAGGGGCCATATACGTCCGGATCCCGGGCCCATGAGGCATCATAAACCTCCGGTAACTCCAGATAGGGTATGCCGGGCCTGCCGACCGTGTGGTCCAACCTGGGATCCACCGGGTCAGTGTCGGTAAGATCCGCGTTATTAAAGGTATC
Organism: Agaribacillus sp. DX54; assembly: GCF_056858335.1. Lineage (NCBI taxonomy): Bacteria > Pseudomonadati > Bacteroidota > Cytophagia > Cytophagales > Splendidivirgaceae > Agaribacillus > Agaribacillus sp. DX54. Next base: position 89,727 of record NZ_JBXEQE010000001.1, on the reverse strand, counting down.
GAACAACGGCAACCCGTTAGCATCGGTTTTGTAAGCATTGATCAGGTTTTGCGTCGGGCGCAGAAAACCTCTGATGGCGAAAAACGGGCCTCCCGGATTAATCAACCGGTCGCCGATAGACCCGTTGTATCCATTGTTCCTGGCGCCGTCATTAATTGAGTATTGAACGGCAAAAACCGACTCTTCACTGTTGTTAAACTCCGGCTCAAAAACATTCAGGAAATTAGTCAACAACCCGTAGCCGGCCGGACTGTTAATTACGAGATCGGCAGCATCTATGGCTGCCTCCCATTTTTCCTGAAAAATATAGGTTTTCGCCAGGTAAGCATTGGCCGAACCTTTGGTAGCCCTGCCTACTTGTTCCTGGACATCGGGCAGTGTATTTCTGGCAAAAATAAAATCTTCCTCAATCTTGGCCCAAAGCTCATCTGAGGTCAGTTCTCTGTTTGACACTGACCTTATTTCTTCTGAGGTAATAAGGCTTTCATCGATGAAAGGTATGAGGTTATATATTTTTTTAAGGTCAAAGTAAAAATGTCCCCTTAATAATCTCATTTCAGCCACTCTTAAATCTTTCTGGCTTTGCTCCCAACCTTCGAAATCCCTTATCGCACGTATAGCGGCGTTTGTTCTGGATACGCCTTCATAACTGGCCAACCACTTTCTTTCCAGGTCAATAATGCCGGCATTAGTTGAAAATATTTCCATTAAATGGATGTTGTTCTGGTCACCGACGCCGCCACCGCCTTTGTAGGCATCGTCCGCTACCACATCACCAAAACTCCAGTTTGTAGCAGGAGAATTAAAAGCATTCGAAGCATTGTCAATCTGTCCGTTCAGCGTGCTGTAGGCGGCAATAACCAGGGCTTCGACACCTTCTTCACTATTCACCAGTTGTTCTTCTGACAAGGACCCCTGTGGTAATTCTTCCAAAAACTCATCACAGGCACCAAAGGTTATGATCACTATGAAAGCTATTAGCTTATATATGGTTTTCATATCTGATTTTTTTTTCTTTGTTGGTATTTTACATTATCATTTTTCGTTCAAAACCGAACATTGACACCCACCAGGAATGTTCTTGAATTTGGATAGATCCCCCGGTCAACGCCAAGGTCCAGATTTCTGTTCGGGCTTGAAAAGCTTTCCAGGCTGACCTCGGGATCAATTCCTTCATAGCTGGTAATGGTCAACAGGTTTTGTGCCTGCACATAGACCCTCAAACTTTCCATAAATGAAGTTTTCAGGGGAACATTATAACCGATCTGGAGGTTTTTAAGTCGCAAATAAGAGCCATCTTCCACAAAGTAGGTGGAAGGGCGGAGCTCATCGTTGGAGTTCACCGTAGAAACCTGTGGGATACTGGAATCCGTATTCTCAGGTGACCATGCATTTAAAATCCTCGAATGTTTGTTGAAAGGGTCAAAAAAGAAATCTGTGTGATACCTGGCAAAGTTGTACAGGTCTGCACCCTGAATGCCCTGAAAAAACAGGGAGATGTCGAACTGCTTATATTTGGCAAGAAGGTTCAGCCCATAGATAAAATCCGGATGGGGATTGCCTATCACCTGCCTGTCTTCATCATTAATCACGCCGTCGTTGTTGATATCCTGGTATTTAAGCCTTCCCGGCGCAGCGCCAACCTGGTCAGGATGGGCATCGACTTCCTGTTGGTTTTGAAAAACTCCTTCAACCACGTGACCATACAATTGTGCAATCGGCAGACCGGCAGTAGTTCTCGAAATAGTTAAACCACGGGTGGAATTGTTTGATACGCTACCGGTCAAAAATTCTACCTCATCCGAAAGAGAGATTACCTCATTATCTGTAATGGTAATGTTACCGGCTACCTCGAAGGAAAAATCCCCGTATTCCCTGCTGTAATAGTTCAGGGCAATTTCCACTCCCTTATTTTCCATTTCACCTGCATTGATAAAAGGAGCTTCAGCCTGTCCTTCCACACCTAAAGTTGGTTTTTGCACCAGAATATCGGCTGTATTTTTGATGAAGTAGTCAAAGGTAAGCCGTAAGCTGTTATCAAACAGGCCGGCATCAAAACCGATGTTGGTTTGGGTAGTTGTTTCCCATTTTACATCCGGATTACCGATCTGATCGAGTGAAAAGCCGGGAACCACACTGTTGTTAGTGCCATCGATATCATAATTGGTATTGTTAGTTCTTGTCGCGAAGGTGGTAAAAGAAGCGAAATCACCAATTTCCTGATTACCTGACTGGCCCCAGGAAAACCGTAATTTCAAATCGTTCAGCACGGGATTTTTCGTAAAAAACGATTCCTCACTGATGCGGTAACCCACGGAAAAAGCCGGAAAGGTGCCGTACCGGTTATTACTGCTGAACCTGGAAGAACCATCTCTCCGAACCGAAGCTGAAAATAAGTATTTATCCTGGAAAGCGTAATCCACCCTGGCAAAAACCGAAAAAAGTGACCATCGCGTGCCGAAACCATTGTTGGTTTGTTGACCCTGCCCACTGTTCAAATACCGGAAATCCGGGTCGTCGATCAAAAAATCATCCCTGAATGCCTGAAACTCCTCAAAAGTATTGCGAATGGCCTCCGTACCAACCAGGGCGGTCAGGTTATGATTACCTAAATCCCGCTGATATTTAAGCACGTTGTTCCAAACCCAGTTGATATCTGTGGTATTGGTTTGCCTGAGGCTGCTTAATGGGTTGATCAAAATTCCGGTTTCAAATGCGGGATTGAAGTTTTTTAAATTGAAGGTATTGTAATCAATACCAAAATTTGTTCTAAGGGACAGATTCTGTAAAAGGTTTACTTCGGCATAAATGTTTCCAAAAATCTTGGTAGTCCTCCGGTCATTGTCGCGGTTGTTAAAAGCATCCATAACCGGATTTCCGGAATCACCCAAACCGTTCACAGGCCCTGCAAAGTCTCCATTGATATCTCTGACGGGTACAATGGCCGGTTGCAGATAGGCTTCCATCACTGTACCGCCAATAGCCCGGTTATTGCCTACACTCACCTGTTCGGAAATAGATACTGAGAGATTTTCGCCCACAGTTATTCTTTCATTTATCTTGAACTCATTGTTAATCCGAATGTTAAATCTTTCGAACCCGGTATATCGTATGACACCTTCCTGATTCAGGTAAGATGCTGATATAAAGCTTTGACGGTCATTACCTCCGTTTTGAATGCCCAGGTTGTAAAACTGTATGGTTCCGGGTTCAAATAACTCATCGAACCAATCCGTGTTACCAGAAGGGATGATTTGGTCTGAGTCAATAAATTCAGGAATAACAGGGTTGGGCCCACTGCCATATACCAGATTAGTGGGGGTGATACCCGCATTTCTTTGTGCTTCCCACAGAACATCCCCATACTGCTGTGCATCCAACAATTCCGGAAGATCAGATGCCACCTGAGTGCCGACATAAGCATCGAATGTTATGCTGTTTACGCCGCTCCGGCCTTTCCTCGTAGTTACAACGATGACTCCGTTGGCTGCCCTGGCCCCGTAAATAGCGGTGGCAGCGGCATCTTTCAGCACCTGAATCGACTCCACATCATTGAGGTTAATCTGATTGATTCCGGACTTGGAGGGAACCCCATCAATGATGTACAGCGGATCATTATTGCCTATCGTTCCATAACCCCGGACCCTGATAGAGACGCCACCGCCCGGCGCGCCATCATTGGTAACCTGCACGCCGGGTACGCGGCCCTGAATGGCCTGTTCAACCCCGTTGACAGGAAGGCCTCTGACCTGATCAACATCCACCACCGCTACCGAACCGGTTAAATCGGCTACTTTCTGACTAGAGTAGCCAACCACCACAATCTCACTCAAGGCAGTTAAATCAGTAGACAGTTGAATGTCAATAACCCTTTGATCGCCTATTTCCACTTCCTGACTTTCGTATCCAACAAAAGAAAAAATCAAGGTCTGAAAGCCCTCAGGGAATGAAATACTGTAAACGCCTTCGGAATCGGTAATTGTACCGACATTGGTGCCTTTGACCTGGATAGTTGCTCCCGGCAGGGGCTCACCAGTCGAGCTGTCCGTAACTTTACCAGTTACTGTGATCTCCTCCACCACTTTCACTTTTTGACCTGGCTTCTTCTGTCTTCGATCTTTTGAGACCAATATTTTTTGATTGATCCTCCGGAATCTTAACCTGGCTTTCAGGGCTATTTTTTCAAGTAGCTCATACATGTTGTCAGCATGCCCTTCAAGTGTAAACTTTTGATTGGATTTGGTAATTTGTGAATTGTAACTGAATGTGAATCCGGTTTTGGATTCAATCATTTCAAAAGCCTCTTTCAGCGTAACGTTGTCAAGTTCTATTTGAACCGGAATCTCTTTGAGCTTTTGACTATGGGAAACATCTGCCATCAGGAACTGAATAGCCAGCACCTGGATGATAAAGGCATACAATGCTTGCTTTGATGCGAACATCAATAGTTTTAGTAATAATAATTTCATAATTTTGAAATGATTTTTAATTAAAATCTGATCCCGGATCGCCTTCCGGGTTAAGTATTTGCTTGGTCCGGTGCCTGCTCCAACAGGGTCCGGACCTTTTATTTCCTACCTTGTAAGAAATAAAGTAACCGGCAGGCTACGGTGATGATAAGATCTTTGTTTTAATCATGTTTCTGGTTTTAGCATATTTGATTTAGCACAGTTCTATTCACAACCCTTTCCGGAAATCACTATGTTCCGGTCGTCCGTAGTATAGTTCAGTTTAAAAATGAATTTCAATTCTTCCAGCACATCTTCAATACTTTCGCTTTTAAAAGTACTGGTCACCGTACAGGATACCAACTGCTCATTATCAAATTGAATATCGACATCGTACCATCGCTGAAGTATTTCCGCAACCTCACCCAATGGCGTTTCCTCAAATCTTAATTTTCCGTCTTTCCAGCCCATATAGTTATCCGGCTCTACTTCTCTCCGGGCCAAATGTTTATTAGAAATATGATAAATAACCTGCTGCCCCGTGGTAAGAATTACTTCTTTAAGATTCTGACGATCAGAACTATTACCAATCGGTGGAGAACTCATTCCGGTAGAAACATGTACCTTACCTGTGGCAACCGTGACTACAATGTCTTCTCCCGGAAAAGCATTTATGTTAAAAGCCGTACCCAGTACTTCGGTGTTTACATGGCCGCTACTAACAATAAATGGGCGGTTGGGATCCCTTTTAACCTCAAAAAAGGCCTCGCCCGACAACTGAATTTTCCTGGTGTTTTCATCGAACTTTTCAGGGAAAATAATCGTGCTTTGAGCATTTAGTTTTACTTTGGAGCCATCACTGAGCTGAAAGGTCAAACGTTGTCCCCTGACAGTGGTTTTGTTTACATATATAACCTCCGGACCAGTAAAAAAATACATGTGCACAAGGTAAGCTACACCCAGAATCAGCACCAGCGAAGCAGCAATCCGGATGATTGAAAACAACAGATTATTCCTGGTGCTCCGGCGGTCCCACACGCGGATTTCATGCGATACGTGCTTCCAAAGCTCATCACCATGATCTTTTTTCATCTTGAACCCGGAATGAAACTTGAGGGAAGCACGATGAAGCAGTTCGGGAAGAATTGCCCGGTTTTCAGCCCCTGTCAAAAGTTCTGATATGATTTTGAGTTCTGATTCAGTACACTGATCATTCAGATACTTGGTTAAGAGTAGCTCATAATAGGTCTTATCGTTAAACTCGTTTTCCATGATTCTATTTGTAAGACTTTTCTAAGCCGAAATAGTATTACTCCTTTCATCATTTTTTTTTGTCAGCCCGGATTTTTTTTTTTGCAGTGTCAAAACCGGCAGTGGAAAAAAGTGCCTGTTGGTTTGGAAATTCCATCGGGAATAACGCTTTCCGGCGGTGCAGATGCTCAAAATAAGACAATTAAATTGTTGAAAAATCCGCTTACTTTCCAAATAGAAAAAAGACCTCCATCCACAGGATTATACCAAAAGACAGGTCAGTATGGGTAGAGAGGTAATGTCTGATGTGATTTAAGGATTTATAAATACTGACTTTGACAGTGTTTTCTGAAATATCCAGTTGCGAAGCTATTTCGTGATAACTAAACCCGTTTTCCCTGTTCAATTTAAAAATTAATTTTCGCTGGGTAGGAAGCGACTCAATGGCCCGGTGCGCAATGGCTTCTAAATCCGAATAAATCAAATCTGCTTCGGGTTTCATATGGCTAATCTGTATCCTTAACTTCAAATCATCCTTCAAAATCTGTTCACGCGAGACCTTTTTCAAATGATCAAGAATCAGATTTCTAACAATGGTAAACAAATACCCTTTCAGGGAATCGATAGTTGAAATGTGGGATTTTCCCTGCCAAAGCTTAATAAATGTTTTTTGCACCATGTCATCGGCTACTTCCTTACTTCTTAAAACCCTGAAAGCGTAATGAAACAGAAAATCCTTGTATTGATGAAACAATGACTCAAAGGATTTATGACAACCTTTGGTGATAAGATCCTTTAATTTCTCCTCATTTTCAACCTGACTTTTCTGCATTTTGGAATAGACTAATGACCGGTGAAATTTAGGGAATATACATGACTATAAAAGAGGAAAAGGATTAAGAGTATGTTAAATCTGAATTCCGCATGCCGCAATAAATAACAAAAGGTAGCTAAAACATGTAAGCAATGCAAGTAATAACCCACAAAGGTATAAGCACCGGTAAGACATGGCTGTTGCAGAACGTTTTGGACAAAATTCTCGGTGTCTCCTGGTGTCTTTGGATTTTTGAAGCAACTAGTTGGTTTCCTGCCAGGGCCGCCAACCCGGAAATTTTCCATCGATAGTAGGGATGATCATAGGCAACTCATAATTCAATGGAGAGATTTCATACGCCAAATAAAGATCATCATGAGTGTCGGATCACAAAAATACCTCTACCACGTCCTCCGGACAAAGCTTTTCGAAATCGGCAGTTTTGGCGGCAGTCAAAATTTCATGTTTTTCCAATACCTTACCAGTCGCGTAAAAGCTGCACGACATTACCGGTTCAATGATGAATCGGTCGATCAGTGTTTCGTTTTTGCTATTTTATACGGGCTGCTATCAACCGTCATCATGCTTTTTGTGTAACCGGTGAATTTGGTGCAGGGTAAGAGGGAAGGGCTGGGTGTGGCATCTACCGGACTACGGGCACAGGCAATACCCCACTAACTACGGGGTAAAACCGGAAAAAATTGCATTCAAAATTTTACAATTATTTTGAAAAAATTTTCTTGAATTTTTCATTTTCCTAATTTATTAGAATATAGTTTTTATTTTTTAATTAAAATCCAAATTTTAATCATTTTTAATATATTTTCTCAAAATTATATTTTGTTTTCAAAATAAAAATTTTTTAACATTGAAACGATTTCAAAACCCTAAAACAAGAAGCTATGATAAAACGATTACTCACTTTGACCATGCTTATTTGGGTTATTACCGACGGTTTGGCGCAGGAGCGAACAGTGACCGGTAAGGTAATTTCAGAGGAGGATGGTGTGGAATTGCCCGGGGTAAATATCCTGATCAAAGGTACATCTTCGGGAACAGTCACAGATATCAATGGTCGATACTCCATTGTGGTTCCCGAAGGCGCGACATTGATTTACACCTCTATCGGCTTTGCGATGCAGGAAATAGTGGTGGGCGAACAAGCGGTGATTAACCTGGGGATGCTTCCCGATACAAGACAATTGTCAGAGATTGTGGTCACAGCATTCGGTATTAAAAGGTCAAAAAAGGCATTAGGCTATTCCGTGCAGGATTTGGACAACAAGGAATTAGCCGAGGCACGCCAGGCCAACGTGGTCAACAGCTTGTCCGGAAAAATTGCCGGCATTCAAATCTCTCCCGGGGCCGGTGTGGGTGGAGGCTCGAATGTAACGATCCGTGGCATGACTTCCATTTCAAATTCCAACCAACCGCTCTACGTGATAGATGGTGTTCCTATGGAAAATTCACTGGACCCTTTCAGTTCAATAGATTTTGATGGCAGTGATTTTAACGCGGGTGATAATAACACATACGGGGGCGGAATTTCTGAAATCAGCCCTGATAATATCAAATCTATAACCGTCCTCAAAGGGCCTAGTGCAGCCGCCTTATATGGTTCACGTGCGGCCAACGGCGTGATCTTAATTACAACAAAGGACGGATCCGGTTCAGAGGGTATCAGGGTGGAAGTCAACAGTAACTATACTTTTGAAAAGCCATTTATAAAACCTGAATTTCAAAATATTTACGGAGGAGGTAACGGTTACGTGACCTGGTACGCCGACGGCAGGAATAGTAACGTGCAGCCTGACGGGCTGGATGATTTTTATACCGCATACCCCAATTTCCAGGGCAAGCCCCAGGGAACGGCAGGCGTAGACGAAAGCTGGGGTGCGCCCATGGACGGAAGATTAGTCAGAACCTGGTGGTCAGGAAACCAAACCGTTCCTCTTGTACCCGTTGAGGATATGTGGAGTAATTACTGGGAAACCGGCCAGTCAATGACCAATAATATTGCTATCTCTTCTTCTAATGAAAAAGGAAGTTTCAGGGTATCGATCGGCAGGCTGGATCAGCAAGGAATCTATTATAACAACGATTTTAGACGCGATAATTTCAACTTAAACCTGAACTATAACTTTACGGATAAACTCAATGTAAAAGCGAGTAGCTCCTACATCAAATCCGGATCGGACAACCGCCAGTCACCCATTTTGTGGGATGTATATACCTGGCATCACAGGCACGATGACTGGGGATTACTGAAAAACTGGAAGGATTATGCAGATGTACACATCACCAGGGACGGCGACCAGTTTGGTTACGCCAACTGGCAGCATACTTTCGCAAGAAACAGGTTTCACGAACAGGATTTTCTTACCAACTCGCAGGACAAAGACCGGTTTTTGGGTAACATCGCCCTCACCTATGAATTCAACAGCCATATCAGTCTGATGATCAGAACGGGCACTGATCTGTGGACAGACACCCGCCTGGACATTTTCCAGGATGCACGCACCAAAAATTTTGTATCCAGAAATGAAGCCTTTTCTGAAGAAGTGCTAAGGAAACAGGAAACCAATACGGATTTTATCCTGACCCTCGGGAATTCATTCGGTAACTTTGACCTGTCTGCCCAACTGGGAGGCGTACACCGGACCAATTACTTCAAACAAAACTTTACCCAGGTTAATGAAGTAACCATCAACGGCATTTACAACACATCTAACAATGCCATTCCTAATACCGACCGCAGTTACCTTGAAGAAAGTGAGTTTAACAGCCTTTTTGGCTCAGTGAGGATTGGATACAAAGATTTTGTCTTTCTCGATGTGACCGGCAGGAATGATTGGGCCAGCACGTTACCTTCAGATAACAACTCTTACTTTTATCCTTCATTTTCACTCAGCACCGTGCTGACCGATGCACTGGATATCCGGAGTCCCGTATTGAGTTTTATGAAATTACGTGCAAGCTGGGCCCAGGTTGGCAATGCGGCAACACCTTTTCAGTTGGCACAGGTATTTAAGGCTCAGGATCCATGGAACGGTGATGTCCCTGCTTTCGGCATTGACGACATTATTGCCAATGCAAATCTCAGAAATGAAACCACAACAGGCATTGAGTTAGGGGCAGATATCAGGTTGCTCGGTGGTAAAATCGGTTTAGATGTGACCTATTATGACCAAACCACTACCGACCAGATTATCCCTGTTGAAATATCGAAGGCAACCGGCTTCAATGAAAAAATCATCAATGCCGGCAAGATTGTCAACAAAGGTATCGAGATGCTGCTCACCGCCCGGCCGGTGGAATTATCAAACAGTTTTACCTGGGATGTCACGGTTAACTTCGCCAGAAACCGCAACGAGGTCGTTGAATTGGTTGACGGCCTGGAGACCATCGTATTGCAAAGCCGCCGGGGGCTGAGCCTTGAAGCGAGAAGGGGGCAGCCTTACGGCACCTTTTTCGGAACTGCCTACAAACGTGCCCCCGATGGTCAGCTTATTTTCAAAGATGGTGTTCCCGAATTGGCTGATGAACTGCAGATTATTGGCAATGTGGCCCCGGACTGGATTGGCGGCATACAAAATTCATTTTCCTTCAAAGGCATCACTTTAAGTGCGTTGGTGGACATGAAAATGGGTGGCGATATTGCCGATGAAAGTACCAGTACAGGCATGCAGACCGGTATCTACCCTATTACAGCTATCGGACGCGAGGAAGGGGTGATTGGCCAGGGCGTAAAAAATATCGGTACTGAAGAAAGCCCTAATTACGTGCCCAACGACGTGGTGCTTCCTACAAAATCAGTAACACGTTACCTCAGTGTAAGGTCAGTCAATGAAAGTGCCATCTATGATGCCAGCTACATCAAACTGCGTGAGCTCAGGGTCTCATACGCCCTGCCTGCTTCACTGCTCTCAAATTTTGCTAATGGATTTATCAAATCTGCCCATGTATCATTTGTAGGTATTAATGTTGCCATGTTATGGAAAAACCATCCGCAAATGGATCCCGAGGTAAACGTAAGGGGCGGAAACTTGCAGGGCGGTTTGCTTTATCGCGGCATTCCAAGCACCCGGAGCCTTGGCTTTAATGTAAACCTAACCTTTTGACCGTTAACTGAAAAGACCATGAAATTTCTGAATTATAAATATGTAATTGCGTGTGTGTTGGTAATCATTACATGCTGCTTTAGCGGATGTACCGATGATTTTGAAGCGATAAATACCAACCCGAATGACCCCGAAGTTGTCAACCCTTCCGTATTGCTGCCTAATGTTTTGCGCGAAAGTGTAAAACGGGTGCACGGACATACCACCCGCTTGCAGAGGCTGGGATTAGACGGAGGTATGTTATGGGTGCAATATTTTGCCAGAAACCAATACACGAACGAAGGCGATACCTACTTTACCGTGGCCGATCTGATGAATGCGAATTGGAAGGGTTTTTTCAACGAGTCCCTGATCAACGCCCAGCAAATCATTGACATAGCTGGTGAAGAAGGCGGCTTGAATGAAAACCAAAACTACGTGGCCATCGGCATGATCATCAAGGCATGGATATTTTCTGTTGTTACCGATACCTGGGGGGCAGTACCCTATACTGAAGCCCTGGATACTAAGATTATTACGCCGGTCTATGACAGCCAGGAATTAATTTATACCGGTTTGCTGGCTTCTTTGAAGACCGCATCTGATTTGCTGGATCCCAATGGACCAGACATAAGCGGCGATGTTCTTTACCAGGGGGATATCTTAAAATGGAAAAAACTTGCCAATTCCCTCAGGTTGAGGCTGGCAAATCGCCAGGCAGCTAAAAAACCGGCTGAGTCGGCGGCGATTTTTTCAGAGATTTTAGGTAATACCACCGCCTATCCCATTTTTGAGAGCAATGATGAACATGCAGCCCTGGTTCATGAGGCAAGGCCCAGCAATAATCCATGGCATGAAATTATGGTCTTTAGCGGCAGGGAGGACTGGTCCATTAGCCAAACATTGATCTTTGCTATGACAGACGGTGCCGGCCACCCTATTGATCCGCGTATTACCGTATACGCCAACCCCGCCACCGGAGGTGAAATGGCAGGGTTGTATACCGGAGCCATTAATGGATTGCCTGAAGCTGATGCAAGTGTCTTCATCAACGGTGCTTCCCGGCCGGGTAACTTTTTTCTACAAGAAACCGCGCCTGTTGTTATTATGAGCTACAGTGAGTTGTTGTTTATCCTGGCTGAAGCCGTGCTGGACGGTGATTACACCGGTGGGCTTTCTGCGAAGGAATATTTGGATCTGGCTGTCACGGCTTCATTTGACCAATACGGTCTCACCAGCCCGGATGGCTACATCGACGCTTTAAATGCTGACAAGCCTACGATCATGCTTGAAAAATGGAAAGCCCTTTTTGCCCAGGGAGTGGAAGCATGGACAGAGTTCAGAAGAACCGGGTTTCCGGTACTAACCCCTCCGGGTCCAAACACCATTTTTGAAAATGGTGGTCAGGTGCCTGCAAGGCTTGAATACCCGAATTCGGAATATTCGCTGAACGGTACCAACGTACTGGCGGGCGTGTCCATTAACGGTGGGGCTGATAATAAAACTACCGAACTATGGTGGGCAGAGTAATTGTAAAACCATTTTAAACTGAAAAAATCATGAAATACATATTGACCCTGGCTAAAACATGCTTATGGCTGCTGCTCCTTACTTATCTCCCGGCCTGTGAAGAAACCGAAGATACCGAATTCGATATTTTAGCTTCACCTGTACTGGCCACATTTGAAGGACAAAACTTTAAAGCCACCGAATCTGTAGCTGTTACCGCTACATTTTATGAACTGGATAAAAGCGGCATACTCGACCATAATATCGGCATTGACTCAATGGCGATTTCAGGGCTCGACATTCGTGTGTTTATTAATGGCTCGACGAAAATCGGGGATTTTGTAACCGATGCGGAAGGGCAAATCCAATTTGAAAAATCGTGGGATGATATCGGTGGGGCAGGTTCCGTTGTCAGGCTCGAATGGGTAGGCGAATACAGCGAAACATCATTTCGAATTTTCCATAATGTCGGGCTGGAATGATGGCCCGGCTGATTGTGAAAACGGAAAAGTGTTAGTCATTTTTCCACCTTTTAAAAAAATGAAAAACAAAACGACCACTTAAAATCTTAGTTGCCATGTTATCTAAAATAAACAGAAGAAGCTGGTTGAAAACCAGTGTTTTAAGTACCGGAGCCCTGGCTGTCGGTGCCGCATTGCCTGCCGAAGCAACCTCCCGGGCTGCCCGGGGTACCGCCAGTGAAGGTAAATTACTAGAACTGAGCCCCTTTCTTGGTGAGTACCAGCCCCCGAAGTTCCCCGACCCCGATACGTTGAAAGCACGGCTGTGCTGGAATGAAAACCCCTATGGCCCATCCCCCAAAGCGATCGAGGCTTTTCAAAAAGCGACTTTTAAAGGCAATCATTATTCCTGGAATCATTTGTATGAGCTGATAGATAAAATCTCTGATAAAGAAGGAGTTAAGCCGGAAAATATCATGATGGGACCGGGTTCTTCAGACTTGCTGGAAAAAACGGCGATGGTGCTGTATATGAAAGGCGGCAACATAGTTTCCGGTGACCCTTCCTATATGTCACTCGTCAATGTATCCAAATCCATCGGGGCTGACTGGAAGGCAGTCAGGCTTACTGACAACTACCAGCACGATCTCCTGAAAATGGAAGCCGCTATAGATACTAATACCAAACTGGTGTACATCACCAATCCCAATAACCCCACCGGCACCATTACAGACCGTAAAGCCTTGTATGATTTCTGTTCACGCGTATCCGAAAAGGTGCCTGTTTTCATTGATGAGGCCTACATGGAGTTAGCCGAAGGAGGACTAAAAAGCAGCATGGCACCGCTGGTAGCAAAGGGTAAAAATGTTATTGTCTCAAGGACTTTCTCCAAAATCCATGGCATGGCTGGTTTAAGAATCGGATACATTGTGGCCAAAGAAGAGATACTGGAGAAGATTAAGGCTATTACGAGAGGTGGCATGGGTATTACGGGGCCTTCCATTCATGCAGCTTCGGCTAGTCTGGATGATGTTGAATTTCAGGATAAATGTAAAGCCATGATCAGGGAGGCCAGATCGTATACTTTCGAGCTGCTGGAAAGCAAAGGGTACGATTACATGCCGGCAGAAACCAATTTCATTATCTTTCCCATCCCTATGGAAGGCGACAAATTCCTGGAAAAAATATATGAAAAAAAAGTGGCTGTGAGGGTCTTTCAGTTCTGGGATAAAACTTGGTGCCGGGTCAGTATGGGTACCATGAAAGAAATGAAAATATTTGCCCGGGCTTTTGAAGCTATCGTAGGGTAACAGTTTCAATCATTAAGCATTAAAAACATAATTTAAATATCCTTTTTCTATGGGATTAGCTTTACAAAAGACACTGGCGTTGTTATTATTAATTTTATTAGGTTTCACATTGAGGCGGAAAATCAATGCCCGGGAAAAAATTGATGGAATCAAAACACTGATCCTGAGTGTAGCACTGCCTGCTATGATCTTTGTTGCTTTACTTAAAATAGATGTTGAGCCCGCCTTACTGTTTTTACCTGTGCTGGCGTTAGGATTCAACCTCATAATGCTCGCGGCCTCGCGTTATATTCTGCCGGTTTTCGGTGTTAAAAGAGACTCTCCCGGTTTGAGAACGCTCATGATGTTACTTCCTTCCCTGGCTCCGGGTCTCTCTTGTTTTCCTTTCATCATCACCTACCTGGGAGATGAGCCCCTGGCATGGGCTGCACTGGCTGATGTGGGTAACAAGGTATTTGTGTTAATCGTGTTATATCTTTGGGCGATGAGGTGGTACTATCGACGCCAGAGCAGCCAGCCGGGAGTAAACCGGGGCAGTAAGATAAGGGGCCTGTTACTTTCCCTGGTAAAAGAGCCGGTGAACATGGTCATCATCACAGCACTGCTGCTGCTGAGTTTTAATATGAATATGCAATCCCTACCTGGTTTTTTCCAGGATTCTATCCTGAAAGTAAGCGCTATCATGACGCCCCTGGTATTGATTTTTATTGGCCTGGCGGTGAAAATCAAATGGCAGGACTTCCGGCTTATATGCTCACTCCTGGCCTGGCGGGCAGGAGCAGCTTTTTTTCTAAGTGCTATCTTGTTGTCATTGCTGGCGGTTAAATCACCGGCAATGATTCTTTTGATTGTTGTGTTTCCACAAAGTGCCACGAGTTTCTGGCCATTCGCTCATATGTCGGCGGTCAACAACCTGGAAGAGAGAAATGCCACCCAGGATAGTAAAAAGACATTTGACCTTGAGCTTTCTTTGGCTGTGTTGGCCTGTTCCCTTCCCTTTTCATCTATTCTGATTCTCATGATATTTTCCATGGGAGGTTTCTTCGCCACGCCATCGAATTTAGTGTTAACAGGCTCCGGTTTTTTCCTGCTTGCCGCCGCCCCTTTATTGATCAGGCAATTTTCAAAACAAAGAGTGGGTTCAATTTCAGACCAGGAAAAAGTCTCTGCTTAAATAACATACAATTTTCCGGGTACTGAAACCCGGGTACTATGTTTGAATATAAATTGTTACCAGTCATAGTATGACTTTGAGTCATACTATGACTACTCTCTGACTACGACAACAGCAATATCAGCTATGTAAGTAATCTGCTTTTCCAATTACTATGACGCCCAAAACATCTTAAAAAACAAGCCCTGATAACGCAAGTGTCTAAGGCTGTTGCACAACATTTTCGACAAAACCCTTCGTGTCTCTTGGTGTCTTTGCGCCTCCGTGGTGAACAATGGTGAACCACAAAGTTCACCAAGATCAGACAATTGACCAAACATCTAATAAAAATAATTAATTCATAAATATTCGATATTCAATAATTTATGAATTAATTATATAGTAGTTTCCCAACAGCGTTGCTCCCATCCCCGGAAAATAACAGCACTTTAATGATATGATGAGAGGCACAAAGGCAAGATGATCAAGGTTTTGAGCTATGGCAAGGCCACTTTTATTGTCTTACCCATGATTTAAGTTTTACCATTTTGAAGCACTCCGGAGAAAGCTTACTCTCCATTGTTGGTAGATCCGGGCAAAAGCCGGTCGGACAGTCTTTTGTTTTCGGCCCTTAAGTCGTTGATCATCCGGTAGGCTTTCAGCAACTCGTCTTTTAGTTCATCCATTTCCATCGCATATTCTTCTTTGGTTTTTTGGCTGTTGTATGGGCCAACAGGTTCCTGCATCAGCTTCTTTAGTTCCGGAAAATCCTTTCTGAAGTCGTGAAAAATCGCTTTGCCAATCTTAAGGATAATATCCCAATTCAGTTTATCGTGGTCAAACTTCCAGTAAAGCGTACGAACCGGTACACCGATTTTTTCTGCAACCCTTACATAGGGAATCTTGCTTTCTTCTATTCTTTGCCTGACAATTTCAGTTTTTGAACTCATACTTGCAAAATAAAACACATATTTTTGCAAAATTTTACTGTTATAATTGTAAATATTTTGTAATATTTACTAGTATATGAGAAATTTTTAAGCAATATTTGCTTAACAAAACTTAACTGAATTAAATCAGGTCACCGGGTTTATGTCTAAATTAATAACTAAATGAGGAAAACAAAGAACTATGAAAAATCCGGAATTAGCTAGGTTTTTAAGAATTTAATCACCTGTGGAATAACTATCGAGTGATTTAGGTTCACTTTAACCGGGCAATTCATCCATTGGCAATAATGGCTTTAAGTCAAGCAAAAAATTACCTACATCTATTCAAAGCAACTATCCCCCGTTGCGATTCAATTGTTTTTATGGCAAAAAATGAAGGCTTTGATTTTTTCCTTCAATGACAAACAACTTTTAAACTCAAAAAAATATGTATTCAAATTTCACCCTACTTCAGTTGATAGAGGAAATGAATTTGTCTTTGACCGCAAGTCAAATATCAAGGCTTGGCATTGATATCAGCAAATTTGCCAGGGCAAACGGAATCAGATATACCAAAATACGGCAAGTGGAGAAAGGTTTTTCTGTCAAAGTAAACATTTACCCTTTCGAATGCAAGTTTATTTTAAAAGGCGCTGTACACAAATATCTTGCGCCTAAACGCAGGAGATATGTCAGGGTTCTCCGGCAACGTATTTCCCGGAACTGATTTGTGTTTAGCAATACGTTCCGAACCACCTTTTCACATCTTCTTTGGCTAAGTTAAAGTTAAAAACCGGTTGAAATGTTTTTCTGTTGGTGTGATGGGAGTATCCCCAAAAACAACACAGGTCCAGTCATTTAGCAATAGGGTGGTACCCTGGTTAGTTGGCCCTGTATCTTGAAATATTGAATTTCATTGACTAATTTAGAAGGAAAAGTTATTGATTATTTCCCGGGACGAAATGAATTGTATCACAACTGCAATATGATAGATCCTGATGTAAATGTCTGCTGTGATTGAACAGTTTTGCGGCATGCTCCGAAGGCCTTAATATGTAACACATGAAAAATTTCAACAAAAAACCAGGAAGAAGACAGTTCTTAAAGCAAAGCGGAATGATTGTGACAGCAAGTGCATCAGGTTCTCTTGCTAGTCTCGCTTTTGCAAAAAAAGTAAGTGCCAATGATACCATCAATATCGGCATAATAGGTACCGGTCAACGCGGTACAGGACTTGCTTCGGTATTGCAAAACATGCCGGGTTACAAGTTAATCGCTTGTTGTGACATTTTACCGGACAGGCTTGAAAAGTGTTTGAGCCTCGCAGACAAAGATGCCAAGGGCTACAGTAACTACAAAAAACTGTTGAACAATAAATCCGTAGACGCCGTTATTATCTCGAGTCCCTTGTCACTGCACCATGAAATGGTCATGGCTGCTGCCGAAAATGGAAAACATATATTTTGTGAAAAAACCATGGCTTACGATTATGAACAAACAAAAGCCATCAGGAACAAGATAAAAGATTACAAGGGCATTTTTCAGGTCGGGCACCAGTACCGTAGTACGCCCATGTATCATAAAGTGAGAGAACTTTTGACCAATGGTCGTCTTGGCAAGGTCAAATATTTCAGATGCCAATATCACCGCAACAATGACTGGAGAAGACCGGTTGACAATCCTAAAAATGAAAAAACTATCAACTGGAGAATGTACAGGGAGTTTTCAAAAGGGCTGACCGCAGAACTATGTTCGCATCAAATCGATATTGTAAACTGGATGACAGATAGTGTACCTGTCAAAGTTACCGGATTCGGAGGGGTCGACTACTGGCAGGATGGAAGGGAAACTTATGATAATGTTAACCTGATTTACGAATATCCCGATGGCATCAAGGCCAATTTTACTTCAGTACTTAGTAACGCTTTTGACGGCTATAAGATCACTATCATGGGAGATCAGGGAACCATAGTGATTGGTCGCGATGAGGCCTGGCTTTATGCCGAAGCCGTGGCCATGAAAAATAATAAAGGAACAGAAAAGGGCATTGTCGACGGGGTTTCCGGGGCCACAATCAAAAACTGGACACAGGGAAAACCGGTTCCCATATATTTTGACGACGGAGGCCTGGCCCCTACCGCCCACGCCCTCAATGATTTTGAGAAATACGTAAAAGAAAATAAAAAACCTTTTTCAAACGAAGAAACCGGCAAAAACGCAGCCATAGCCGTACACATGGGCATCGAAGCCATGGATAGCGGCCAGGTAATCTACTGGAAAGACAGGGGAGTGTAAGATTGGGTGTGGGTGTGAAGTGTAAGCGGTTATCCTTGGGGAAGGTGCCCTTGCAGGAACTTATCGATTTGCATGAACACAATGGGCGCAAGGAGTAATTTAAGGTGAAGACCAGCCCTGGTATAACCCCCTATGCCCCAGAGGGGCAAAACATGGGTAGCAAATCATGCCATCAAAACACATATCGTTCATAGAAAAACAAAAAATCGGCGCCAAACCGTTCTATCAAAACACATATCGTTCATGGAGAAACAAAACGCGAATGGTGGTATTGACCAGATAATAACACAGGTTCCAAAGGACAGCATAAAAAGGTGGGTAAGGTATTATCTCAAAGGAGATTATATTTCTTCAGCAAGGCATTTAATTCGGGGATCGAGGGGTTCTTTAGGCGGTCGGCGCCTAATATCAGGGTTGGAAATTTAAGTTGTCCGTCGTAAAGCTTCTTTACCTCCCCGGCGGCTTTTTCACCGGTTTCGACATTGTAATCTTCAAAATCAATCCACTTGGATTGCAGGTAATTCCTTAAATTTGCAGATTTTGGGCACCAGCCGGTGCCATACAGTTTGATTACGGGTTTATCCATCAGGCTATCTTCTTTTTTCTTTTTAAACGCAGGTTCATAAAAAGTGGCTGTATCTTTTCCGCATTGATGACTATAAAAGGGGTAACGCTCATCAAAAGAATAGAAACCGCCAAAAAGATTTGATAATTCTAATCGCTTATCAACTGGTACTTCATACCACTTTGTGCCAAAACAAATGAAAACTCCCCAATCTGTGCTATTGAAAATCCGGTTGCCAGGGAAGTTTTCCACGATAACTTGAGTGTCCTGGCGGCAATGATCCCGGCCGAAGCCTTCACTAGCATGGTGAAAAAGAACCAGAATAGAATCCAGTGAAAATCCGTGATAAAAACCCTGTAATCCAGCAACATGCCCATAGAGATGAAGAAGAAGCTCATAAATACATACCTGAATGGGAGAAAACATGAAATGGCCAGCCTGTTGTAATCGGTTTCTGCAATAATAAGCCCGGCTATGAATGCCCCCAGGGCCAGTGAAAGGCCCAGACTTGACGTAAGTAGTGCCACCCCGGCAACAATGAATATGGTAGCGATTAAAAATACTTCCTGGCTTTGGATTTTTTTGACCTGATTTAAAAACCGTAGTATGATAAAACGGGCCAACACATAAGACAGAGCGCCCATCAGTACCAGCTTGCCTGCCAGGATAAGAAGGTTATAAGCAGGATTGCCCCCTTCACCGGCCAGAATGGGAGTTAACAGCATCAAAGGCACTAAGACACAAAGAGACACAGAGGTTTTCGTCTATAAAATGAAAATACAGGCACATTCTTAACTTAAGTGGTGAATGGGCCGGGTCCGCTTGTGTCAGTTCATGGTGGTATGGCAGCAAGGGTTGGTGATTATCAATAATCGCCGGCCTGGCCGATTGAGGCATAATATGACTTTAAGTCCAGGGTATCGTTCATTTGTTTTTGCAGCTCAATCAGGGAATTAAACAATTCCTCTACTTTACTTCGGTAATCGGGATTATCTGCAAGATTCTGCATTTCATCCGGGTCATTGTTCAAATCAAACAACAACTGCTTTTTGGCACGTGGGTAAAGTACCAGTTTATACCCATCTTTCCGGATCATGCGTTGGAGATCAATATATCCTCCATAGATGGCTTTATAATGGCTTTTGTCAGACAAACCTTTAGCCAGGCCCAGGAAACTGTTAAATTCAACATACCCCGGCTTTTTCACACCAGCCAACTCGAGGCTGGTGGCCATTATATCCTGCAGATAAACATCGGCGTCCAGCTTTTTACCTTTGGGAATATCCGGGCCTGTCATCACGAGTGGGACACGTATGCTGTGATCGTAAAGGTTCTGTTTACCCAAAAGTCCATGGCGCCCCATGGCCAATCCATGATCGGCGGTAAAAAAGATGTAGGTATTGTCCATCTTTCCGCTGGCTTCCAGGGCATCGAGTATGAGGCCGATTTGCTGATCCAGGTGAGTGATAATGGCGTAGTACTCCTGTATATGTTTTTTAGTTGCATAGGGAGTGCGGGGAAAGGGAGCCAGTGCCTCATCGCGTAAAGTCGGGCCGTTACCCATACTTTGCTGCCATGGATATTCGGGCATCCAGCTTTCAGGTAGTGAAATTTTATCCAGCGGATACTTTTTAATAAACGCTTCAGGTGATTGGCGGGGGTCATGGGGTGCGTTAAACGCCAGATACATAAAAAACGGATTTTCACTGGTTTTGGCCTGATTGATGAAATCAATGGCATCATCTTTCAATACCTCACTCCAATGTTTTCCACCTTCCCAAAAGCCGCCAAAGCGCGGATTCGAAGGAGACCAGGAGCTATCGTTCTCATCTACAGGCCTGTTATAACCAACAGGCATAATATTTGGGGTCTTAGCGCCGGTGATGTTTTCAATTTTTTTGACCCTGTTACGGCGATTCCAGGCATCTCCGGGCATCCCGGGCCTGATGTTTCTTACCTTTTGAAACACGGCCCCCGCTGCTGCATCCACATGCCATTTGCCAGTCATATAGGTATCGTATTCTTTTTGCGCCATGAGTTGTCCCCAGGTGCGGTCAAGCGAATCACCGTTGATCCAGTGCTTCTTGAATTCATTGGCACGCCATACCGAACGGCCTGATATGAGCATCGCACGGGAGGCAACACAAACTGCTCCGTTCCATGCCCCCATGTTATAAGCGTGTGTGAAGGTGGTGCCGCCTTGTACCAGTCTGTCCAGGTTTGGGGTTTGAATTTCTGAGTTACCCAGGGCATGTACCGCCGTGTAGGTTTGGTCATCGGTAAAAATGAACAGGATATTTGGCCGACTCGCGTTCGTATGGTTTTCGCGGTTACTCCCGGGACCGGAGCAACCCACAAAAACGGCCATCAAAAACCACATGCTTGTGGATGTATAATACCGTGTTAAGATTGAAATCAATGGGCTCACTTTGCAATGTATTTTTTTTACGGTTTGAAACCAAATTAAGGAAAAAATATGACTCAATATCTATGGCTTACTACATTTTTTCAAGCAAACTATAATAAGCCGGGATTCTACTGCCACCTTCCCGTTCAAACCAGGTTTTCATATTTATTGACCCGGTGGTTAATTCAGCATCGATTACAGCGAATGGTCTTGCCCTATCAACAGATCCGGTAAATACCCTGTCACCCATCTCCATAGTCGCATTTTTAATTTTCAGTACCTTTCCCGGAGAAAATCCATTCTTAAATTCATTCGCTTCAACCCGTAGGCCAGAGGCATCCGTGGCCAGGCCGCTTTCAGGAGGATAGCGGCTTAACCTGAACCGGTAGACACCTATGGTGCTATTCCGTTCACCTGCGCTAAATTCACTTAATGTATTATAACTTAAAAATCCTTTCCATAGTCACCCACTTCCGGCCTTCCGGGGCCCAGGGCAATGCCTGCTGAAATGTCATCATTAGATCCTCCCATTCCTGCACCTTGGGGTTAGCGGCATCCATGCGCGCCTTCTTTTCAGGGTCGAAAGTCTCATCCACTTCCATCATCATGAACAGTCTGTTTTCCGTAAGGTAAATCTCCATATCCACAATACCGGCGTCTTTAATACTTTTAGTTATCTCCGGCCAGACATTTCCGGGGGCGTGGTACTTTTTGTAGGCTTCAATAAGGTCCGGATCATTTTTCAGATCAAGTGCCAAACAATGTCTTTTTGTATTCATTGTAACAATATTTTTCAGGTTACACGGGCATGATGAATTTTATAAACGCGGTATCCATACGTTGCAATGACAATAAAGCAGATTACCGGCAAGACAAATGATGCGGGTACGGTCCAGACATCTATCAGATAACCTTGCAACGGCGGCATCAGCGAGCCTCCTAATATAGCCATTATCAAACCGGCTGCTCCCAGTTTTGCATCATCACCGAGTCCCTTGAGTGCGATGCCATAGATAGTGGGAAACATGAGTGACATACATGCCGACACCCCTACCAGGCAATAAATCCCAGGCAGACCACCTACGAAAATTACCCCCATCAGGAGCATGATACCGGCAATGGCAAAATTCATCAGGAGTACCCCAGGTCTGATGAATCTTAACAAAAAAGTACAAATAAATCTGCTTGTGACAAAAATCACCATTGCGGCGATATTGTAATTCAGCGACAATCCTTCGGCGGCTTTTTCAGTCATACCCCTGGCGGTAAAAACTTCAGTACCATAATGGATAATGAATGTCCAGCACATGATCTGTGCACCTACATAAAATGCCTGGGCCACTACACCTTCCCGGTATTTCAGCGAAGACAGCAGGCGTTTAAAAGTGCCGCCGACATCCAGTTTTGTATTGGCATCCTGGTTTTTAGGCATCTTGACCAGGAAAATAATAAGAAACAATACCGCAATGACCACGCCTATACCCACATAGGGTGCTCTTATCACTGCCAGGTCAGCCATTTTTACGGCTTCGAATTGCTCGGGTGACAGGGTCTGTCTGGCTTCATAATCCTGTGGATCAAGCCTGGCCAGAATGAATTGACCAGCCACCAGCATACCGGTTAAGGAACCGATAGGGTTAAAAGCCTGGGCCAGATTCAGACGCTGCGTTGATGTTTCTTCGTCGCCCATCGACAATATGTAAGGGTTGGCACCGGTTTCTAAAAAAGAAAGTCCACAGGTTAAAATGAAATAGGCAAACAGAAAAGGTGTAAACTCACCTACCATACTGGCCGGGATGAACAGCAACCCACCTAAAGCATAAAGTGCCAGGCCGACCAATATTCCCGATTTGTAAGAGTACTTCTTAATAAATATGGCGGCTGGAATGGCCATGGCGAAATACCCCCCATAAAAAGCAAATTGTACCAGTGAACCCTGAAAATTACTCATCAAAAATATCTTTGAAAATGCCTTTACCATTGGATTGGTAATATCATTGGCAAAACCCCAAAGGGCAAAACAAATGGTAATCAGCACAAACGGTACTACAACCTGGGAGGAAACTACGGGTATCTTTTTCATATAAAAATATTAAGTTTGACAGTGCGGAAATTATTCATCATCAGGCATCGCCGGGAAGCAGGGCACGGTCCAAATGCACATACCCACCATCTACAAATAGCTGTTGACCGGTAATGTGGGAGGCCCTGCCGGATATTAAAAACAATGTCATGTCAGCAATTTCCCGCGGTGTGGTCATTCTCTTTTCCAGCGGGATTTTTTCTACGATGCTTCTTAGTTTTTCATCAGGGTTATCAAGCGTTTTCAACCAGTTTTCATAGGCCGGTGTCCAGCTTTCGGCAATAATGATGGCGTTTACCCTCACCGGATGATTGATTAAATCTACGGCCCATTCCCGGGTTAATGCTAATACGCCACCCTTGGCTGCTGCATATGCGGAGGTGCCACCCTGTCCGGTGCAGGCCACCTTGGAACCGACATTTAAAATATTACCTTTTGACTCAATTAATTTGGGCAAGGTATATTTGGCAAGTAAAAAATAACTTACGAGATTAAGCTTTAGTGAATCCATAAAGTCCTCGTAAGAGCCGTCCAGCCCCACGCCATCATTGACTCCTACATTATTGATTAATACATCGATACGGCCATATTTTTTAACAATCTCTTCTGATGCATGCTTTATCTGACCCGGATCTTTTACGTCGGTTTTAACAAATAAGGCATCTATGCCCCGGGATTGAAGTTCCTCGACGTATCCATAGCCCCGGTCATTCCGGTCAACTACAGCCGGAATGGCGCCTTCTTCCGAAAGTGCCTGCAGCATGGTCTCACCTATGCTTCCTTTTATTCCTGCCGCCCCTGATATTACCACTATTTTATCCTGTAATGCTAAATTCATAATCTTGAGTTGATAATTATTTTATATTATAAAATTTCATGGCCGTACCCCCTATGATTTTCTGCCTTTCAGCCTCCGACAGCTCCCCGATATATCTTTCCACAATAGCTTTTACCCTGGCATAACTTCCGGCAAGCAAGCACACGGGCCAGTCTGAACCAAACATGATCCTATCCGGTCCGAAGGCTTCCATCACCACATCCATATAGGGAACAAAATCATCATATTGCCAGTTTTGCCAATCGGCTTCAGTGACCATACCAGAGATTTTGCAATAAACATTGTCATTTTGGGCGATGACTTTCATGGTGCTTTCCCAGGGTTCCAGTCGACCTTTCTTTATGTAGGGTTTTGCCAGGTGGTCAATCACAAATTTCTGATCCGGAAAAGTGGCTACTATTTGCTCTGCCGCCTCCATCTGGGTTGGAAAAATCAAGATATCATAGGTAAATCCGTGTTTTAAAAGCAGGCTTATACCTCTTTTAAAATCTTCTCTCAACATAAAATTGTTGTCCGGTTCACTTTGAACCACATGCCGGAATCCCGCCAGCTTTGAAAATTCCCTGAAGTAGGTCAGCTTGTCTTCGAGCTGCTCACTTCTTAAATCGACCCAGCCAACCACCGCTTTGATAAAAGGGTTTTCACGGGACAGATCAAGTAAAAATTCTGTTTCCGCTTCAGATTGATCGGCTTGCACGGCAACACATCCTTCAACATTATTGGCTTTAAACACTTCCTGTAAATGAATGGGCAGGAAATCCCGTTTAAGCACCGACATGTTATCATCGATCCACCCATGTCTTTCAGGGTCATATTGCCAAAAATGTTGGTGAGCGTCTATAATCATTGGATTAGTTTTTATAGTTTGAAAAGTACGTTCTAAAAATCCACCATGGCCTTAATAACACCGGTTCCCGGGTCGACCCAGCTATCGAACCTGTCTATCATTTCGGTATACTGAACCCGGTGGGTCACAAATGAATCGACGGGAAATCCACCGGTTTCCAGGACGCTGATGACGTGTTTGAAATCTTGCATGGTGGCATTGCGGCTGCACATCAGGGTGGTTTCCTTAGCATGAATAGTAGGGTGATTGAATACCAGGTCGGCTTTCGATAAACCCACCAACACATATC
Organism: Agaribacillus sp. DX54; assembly: GCF_056858335.1. NCBI lineage: Bacteria > Pseudomonadati > Bacteroidota > Cytophagia > Cytophagales > Splendidivirgaceae > Agaribacillus > Agaribacillus sp. DX54. The sequence goes on along the minus strand of NZ_JBXEQE010000001.1, from coordinate 64,428 downwards.
TGCCTCCATGTGCCATATAGTCAATCCCGGACTCCAAAGCCCCTTTATGTCCCGTGGCATCGAAAACCGCAGTGGCGAAGTCGCCGTTTGTCAGCTCCTCTACCGTTGCCACGGCGTCTTCCGAGGCGTTGACTGTTATATCCACACCAATCCTTGCTTTGGCATATTCCAAACGCTGGTCATTGACATCGACAGCAATTACACAGGCCCCTGCCAGTTGCCCCAGCTTCATAATGCCCAGCCCTATGGGGCCACAGCCTATCACCACGATGGTTTCGCCAGGCCGCAGTTGGGCCCGCCGGATGGCGTGATCCCCGATGGACAAAGGCTCCACAATGGCCATTTGCTCCAACGTTAAAGCCGGTGCCGGAATCAGAATATCAGCCGGTAATGAAACTATCTCCTGCATCCCTCCATCCGTATGAACACCCAGCACCTGGATACATGAGCAACAGTTGGTTTTTCCCTGGCGGCATGCCACGCATTTACCACAACTAACGTAAGGCATAATTACCACCTTATCGCCTACGGCAATTCCATGGTTGTCATCACCCACCTCCAACACTTCAGCCGCGAGTTCATGACCTAAAATCCTGGGATAGCTAAAAAAAGCCTGGTTGCCGGCATAAGCATGCAAGTCGGTGCCGCATATACCTACTTTTTTGATTTTAACCAACACCTCACCGGCTTTTGTATCCGGTTCATCCTTTTCCAGTAATGCAAACTTGCCGGGTTTTTCACATACGATATATTTCATTGCCATCTTTTATTCAATTCCTTTACAACAACTAATACTTTTATTATACCGGTCTCCAATTTATAACATAAAAAACATGTGTCAAAATCTCTTTTGCCATAGGGCTAAATTGATCCATAAAATTTTCACCGAATTTCAAGCTTCCCCCTTAACACCTTCCCACCTCTTTGTGCCTCTCCGTGTCTTGGTGCCTTCGTGGTTAACCATTTTTCACCACGAAGGCACCAAGACACGAAGATTGGGGTGGGGAGAGGGAAAATGTTTTAAAATGGCCGCAATTCTCACCGGTATGGTGGCAAACAATGCTAAATTGGTACGTTCATACGAAAAGCACTGAAACAGACAGGTAATTTATTGCAACAAATGGTTTATTGCCTGACGAATATTATTAAGTTTGTAACAAGATCTTTTTGACACATCTATGGCCAAAGCACAGAAATTCGGGACTTTTGGTGGTGTATTTGTGCCTTCGATCCTGACAATCCTGGGTGTAATCATGTATTTGAGGTTAGGCTGGGTTGTGGGCGAAGCCGGACTGGTGGGTACTATCCTGATCATTCTATTAGCGCATGTGGTATCGGTTTGCACCGGCCTTTCGGTTTCATCGGTGGCTACCGACCAAAAGGTAAAAGCCGGTGGTGTATATTACATGCTATCCCGAAGCCTCGGGTTACCGATAGGAGGTTCAATTGGCGTGGCCCTGTATGTGGCCACGGCGCTTAGTATCGCCATGTATGTAGTGGGTTTCAGTGAGAGTTTCAACAGCTTTATCGGGGTGACCGGGGTCGATACATCGCAAGCCGAACAAATCCGGAATTTACGGATTACAGGATCGATCACACTCTTGGTCATCACAACCATTGCCCTGATCAGTACATCGCTGGCCATAAAAACACAATTCTATATTTTGGCTGCTATCGGCCTGTCCCTGGTATCTATATTTGCAGGAGGTTTTTTCCTCGATCATGGCTATGCTGCAAATACCACCAAACTTTTCCCAAGTAAAGGCTCGGCATCATTAGAGACAATTTTTGCCATATTCTTCCCGGCTGTTACCGGATTCACCGCTGGGGTGGCCATGTCCGGGGACTTAAAAAATCCAAAAAAATCAATACCTGTCGGTACCATGCTGTCTATAGGGGTGGGACTTGTCGTCTATATTTTACTGGCCATTTTTTTATCGCTCAATGTCGATTCTGCCGCGCTTCGAGAGGATTACAATATACTTTCAAAAATCTCTCTTTTTGCGGCCTATGGTTCTCCACTGGTACTGGCAGGTATCTGGGGCGCTACATTATCTTCGGCACTGGGAGGCATACTGGGCGGGCCACGTATTTTACAAGCCATGTCCATCGACAAGGTAACACCAAAACCTTTTGCCACCGGTGCAGGTAAATCCAACGAACCGAGAAATGCACTGATACTGACATTTTTCATCGCAGAAGCAGGTATATTAATCGGACAACTGGATCTGATAGCCCCGATTGTTTCCATGTTTTACCTGACAGCCTATGGCTTCATAAACCTTTCTTCTACCCTTGAAAGCTGGTCTGGCTCCAATTTCAGGCCTACCTTCAAAATCCCCAAACTGATCAGTATCATCGGGGCAGTGGCCACCTTTTCGATCATGTTCAAACTTGACCTGGTGTCTATGGTGGCTTCTTTCATTGCCATGGGACTTATCTTTCTGTTATTAACCCGAAGGCAAATCAACTTAGGATATGGTGATGTTTGGCAGGGGGTTTGGTCAGAGGTAATTCGAACGGCCCTGTTCAGGGTAAATCAAAAAGCCATCGATAAAAGAAGCTGGAGGCCCAATATTCTATTGTTTAGCGGCGGAACCGAAAAAAGACCACAACTGATAGAATACGGGAGGAAAATTGTCGGAAGGCTGGGCCTGCTCTCGAATTTCGACCTGATAGAAAACCCCGGGTTGAAGCTTCAATTTTCCAAACCCGAACAGATTTTGGAGCCAACCGAAAGCACCAAAGGCTTATTTAGCCGGCGCTATCAGTGCCAGGATTTATATCTGGGGATCGAAAGCATTGCCGAGACCTATGGATTCTCAGGAATAGAACCCAACACTATTCTAATGGGCTGGGCCAGGTACTCTCCCAAACCGGAAAAATTTGCGGCACTGCTGGATAAATTCATCCAATTGGATTACAACCTGCTCATCATGGACTACGATAAGCAGGCCGGATTCGGTGAAAGGGCTATGATAGATGTATGGTGGAACGGCACCGGCAACAATATCGCTTTTCCACTTACAGTTAACCGTTTCCTGCTAACCACCGACGATTGGTACAAGGCCGGAATCCGCCTGTTTATCTATGCTGATTTGTATTTAGCCGACCATGCCAAAATTCAATTTCGCATGGATCAGGTCATGGAAGATCTCAAGGTCAACGCGGAAATTAATCTCGTTGACATTGGCACGGATGTGAGGCCGTTGAATGAAATCATTCAATCATCATCTGCCAGGGCGGACCTGATTTACCTGGATCTTCCACCTATGAACGATGAGGATAGCCTGAAGTTTTTCAAGGAAACCGATGTCCTTTGTAAGGAGATAGGCACTGTCATTCTCTACAAGGCTTCATCACATTTCCAGGAAATCGATATTGATCTTAGGGCCAGAACTTCCCGGCAAGATATAACATTGGATGACAGGCAATTAAGAATGGAAGATGCCTTGTTGGCACAACGCCGTATCGAACTTCCGGAACAAAAAGAGGCTGCAGCCTTTTTTGAAAATCTGAACAGCACTTGCAGTGAAATAATCAGCACATGCTACCGGGATGTAATCGCTCCGCTTACTTCAAAATACTTCCGTCTACTGGCTCAAATGAAAAGCAGGTTCAGAGAGCATTTTGACAATGAGAAAAACCAGCAACACCCTCCCTCCAAAGCCGGAGGAAATGTAAAAACCAAAATGGCTTTAAACAGCCGTTTTTTTACGCTGATGGATGAAATTCTTAACAAACACCTTGATAACAACCTGGAATCAAAAGTCCATTTACTGGTAAACAGCGCTGACAAAATTGATGAAAAATACAATGACTTTCTCAAAACCGCTTCCCCAAAAACCATTGTACTATTTGACAGGGAAGAGGCACTTAAAGACCTGAAGGCTTTTCCATGGCCGCAGCGGTTAAAATCTAAAATCTCCAAAAAACCGCTCAAATTCAAACTGAATAACCACCGGATCGCTTCATGGGTGATCCTTCAAAAAGTTAAAGAAAGTCTTATTGATCATCTCATCACTTTAAACCGCCTGGGTATTCAATTCAACCATGACTTGCGGAATGCCTTTTCCGAATTGGTAAAACAAGTTGGCGAGAAAGTCACCGAACCTGGCCCAGAGGATCAACTAAAGCATCAGGGAGCCCCCTGGAATGAAAAACTGAAGGAAATAGAGGAGCGGTTAAAAGCCGAAGTGCACAAAAGCAAGGTGGCTCTTTTTGTCAGTAATACAAGTGCGGTACAAAAAACCATTTATGAACTGCAGGGGCTGAGAATCAACCATGTTTTAAAATCCGAGTTGAAATCTAAAAAGTCTTTAAGGTTAATGACGGAGACACTGAAAGACACAATCGGCACCGCTATTCAGAATCTGCAGATGGCTATGGCCAACACGATTCTGGATATGAAGTTGCTGTCTTTTCAGAATGAACTTTTACACCGGATCGACCACTTCAAACCCCGGGATAATGATGTGGCTAACTCCATTTCCCAAAATATCAAGCTTAAGCTGCGGCAGTTTGAGAAAATTAAAACCGATATAGCCAACTCCAAAGTAACCAAGGAACTGGTGGAACTGGAGGAAGGGAACGCATTTTATTATAAGGAAAACTTTGACAAATTCCAGGACAGTTTAAAGGGAGGACTCCACGATCTGCCTGACGAATATACCATCGCTGACCCCAAGGGCCTGATGAATGGCAGCATGGAAGAAGTCGACGTTGTTTCAATTTCACCCGTAAAAACGGTTGAATACATCATATCGGAAAATCTGATTAAGCCGTTGGCCGTAAAAACCGACAGATTGCAAATGGTGGTGGAAAAGACGACTCATGTAGCATCAGATGTTTCAAGGGCGGTGGAATTTACTGTTGAGAATTATAAAAATGAGGCACGGTCAGATCAAAACGACCAAAGAAAAAATGAGTTTATCGACACCATCGCAGAAGAAGCGGAAAGATTAAAGGTACAGGAACAAGACCTCGGAAAGGCCATAGAAAAATACAAACAGGACATCGAGGAAACCAGAAAGTTAATCCTCAGCAAACTTGACGGCTATGCGGTGATTAAGTCTGCCCTCGACCTCAACTACATTTTGAGGGAGCAAAAAAAGCAACAGGCCATCGGCAAATTTGCCAGCTTCCGCAAATCATTGAAAAACAAACTACAGGATGTAGCCACCCATCTGTATTATCGCAAATCGGAAGGCATACTGGCTGCAAAGAAGATACAGGATGAAAAGGATAAAAAGGTTGCTACGGAGGACTTCTTAAAGCTGGTCAACCAGGTGTCTCCCAAAAAGGAATTGATGGAAAAACTGCCATTGTACTACAATCAGCTCTTTTTACACGGAGCAATGATTGACAATGAGTTGTGCTTTCTCCGAAAAAGTGACAGACAGGCGATGCGTGAAGCCATCAATCTCTACCGGTCTGTCCGCTCGGGAGGAATATTGATTACAGGATCACCTGGATCGGGAAAAAGCCTGCTATCGAGAATGATGGCCCAGGAATACTTTGAACCTGAAAATATATACATCGTGGACCCTCCCTATGAAGGTTCGATAAGCACCAGGGCTTTTGACCAGGCTATTAAAAAAAGCATGAAGTACTACGGAGACTTCAACACGATTTTTGAAAGGATCAAAAAAGATACGATCATCCTTTTTAATGATATTGAGTTATGGTGGGAGCGCAGTGACCGCGGGTACGGAGTAATCGAAAGGATCATGGAGATAGTGAGTATTTACAGCACCAAATGCCTGTTCGTATTTAACATGAATACCGATTGCTTTGAATTCATCCACAAACTGAACGCATTTGGGGATACTTTTATCAAAGTCATTAAAATTGAGCCTTACAATACAGAACAGATAAAGGAAATTGTCTTAAAAAGACACCGTTCGAGCCGCCTGAAGTTCAGCTTGTCTGATGTTTCGGAAGAAAAGCTGGGTAATCTGGAAATGGCCAGGCTGTTCAGCCAGATATTTGATGTATCGAAAGGGAATATCGGCGCGGCGCTGCAAACTTGGATTACCAGCATAGACGGGATCGCCGAGGATGGTGAAATCATGATGAAATTGCTCAAAAACCCTTCAGTGGACTGCCTTAATGAGTTGGATGAAGACAAAACCATCATTTTAGCCCAGATTTTACTGCATAAATACCTTTCTGCCGAAAGACTTAAAGGAATTATCAAAATGGATGAGAAAAAAGTGCAAAGTGATATCAATTTATTAAAACGGGCTGGTCTTGTGGAGGAGTCAAACGCACTGTTGAACATTAACCGTTACGTCTTGCCACATTTGAGGGAGGCGCTGAAAGAGGATCATATTCTATAAACCCGCGGTATGAAAGAGTTTAATTTTCTGATTAACATATTCACACATCTGGTTTTACCGGCAGTGGTTATACTGACTTTTTTTACGACAGTAAAGCTGTTTTACAGAAGGTTCTGGCGGAGACGATTCCTGAAATCCAAACTGGAAAAGTTTCTGCCCATCATTGAAATCGTGGTGTGGCTTATTTTCGCCTCCTGGGTTGTCATTTATTTTTTAAACAACCCTACCTGGCGGGCTATCTTTCTTTTGACGTTGTGTGCGGCGTTATTAATTATCATTTCATGGGTGGCCATGAAGGACATTTTTGCGGGTATTATTTTAAGGCTCGATAATTCTTTTAACCTGAATGAGTGGATAAAAGTCCGGGATATAGATGGCAAAATTGTCAAACTAGGATACCGGACGTTCGAACTGGAAACAGGTACCGGTGAGATGGTAAGTATCCCCTACAGCCGTGTTTCGGGTGAAATACGAACCCGGCCCAGTGTAAGTGAAAAAGTCAAGAGCCACTCCTTTGCCGTCAATTTACCCAAAATCGACCCCATTGACAAAACCGCCAAGAAGTTAAAGTTTACCCTGGCCAACGCACCATGGTCTTCGTTGAAAAAACTACCCACGGTCAAGTTTATCAAAGAAACCCCGGACCGGTATCAATTTGAAATCATCATTTACTCGATGAAAGTCAGCTATTTTCAGCATATCAAAAAGGTGCTGAGTGAAATATTCAGCGATATCAGGCTGGTGGAACCCGGCAACACCTAGTCTTCCGCTCACTTTCTGCAAAAAAACAAAAGGAGATGGCACCAGCGCCCGTGGTTATCGCCCAACGTTTTCGCCTGTAAAATAAAAATACAAGCACATGTTTGAGTTGTGCAACAACCCAATTGAAAGGTTGAAATGAGCGGAAGAATGCTCAGATATGCCAGGCCGGTTTTTCAAATATAATTTAACATCAAACCCGCAAAAGTCAAAGCCAGGAAAAAACCGAGCATATCGGTAACAGTGGTAAGAATAGGACCTGAAGCAAGTGCCGGATCGACATTTATTTTTTTCAGGAAAAGCGGCAGAGTACCTCCAATGGACACAGCCACGACTGTATTAATGCCCAGGGCACCTCCAACCACCAGCCCGAGATATACATTGCCTTGCCACAGCCAGGCAGCGAAACCTATCAGGAATCCCAGTACCAGGCCGTTTATCAACCCGACAGATACCTCCTGCAACCAGACCCGCCAAACCTCAAAAGGCTTTACCACTCCCAACGAAAGTTCCCGTAAACTAACAGCTACAGCCTGGTTGCCGGAGCACCCGCTCATGTCAGAGATTACCGGTAAAAAGACTGCCAGGGCAATCACTGCACTGAGCGTTTCCTGGTAAATGGCAATAATACTTGCAGCGAGGATATTGAGCAGTATATTCACACTAAGCCACGACAACCTCCTCTTTGACCGCAAAAAGACCGGCATGGTTCTGAGCTCCTCTCCACCCACAATACCCTGCGTTTCCAAAAGCTCCTTATTGGCCAGTTCAGCCTCTGCCTCCCTCACATCTTTGCGGAGCACCACCCCCACCAACGCCTCTGATTCATTCACCACAGGTGCACCATAAAAATCGTGTGTATCAAAGAAGCTGATCAATTCCTCCAACGGAGCATTTTCCTTGAGTGTAATGGCATTCTTTACCACAATCTGCGATAAAGGTGTCGAGAGCTTAGACAGCAACAAATCCCGCATACGAAGGACGCCGATGAATCTATTTTCGGAAGTAACATAGATATACTGAACATTGTACCGTTCGTATTCTTCAGACTTTTCCCTAAGATCGGCCACAACGGCACCCACTGTATTTTTTTCGTCAAATACCAGAAATTCGGTGATCATTACCCCCCCTGCAGTATTGGAATCGTAACGGATCAGTTTTCTGACATTTTCGGCCTCATTGGGCTCCATTTCTTCTATAATCGCCCTGGCATCCTCCTCTTCGAGTTCGGTGAGCAAATCTGCCTGATCATCACTACTCATTTCTGCAATAATGGCCGCGGCATCAGGGGCCCTGAGGTCTTCCAGCAAATCTACTGCCTGTACTTCAGGAATATCTTCCATAACAACCGCGGCGTCTTCCGGGGCCAAAAGTGTCAAGAGCCTGAGCTGGTTATCATGGCCGATGTGGCTCATGGAGATTACGATTTCTTCAGCCTTCAATCCATCCAGATATGCCTTGACATGAGCCACATCATTTGTCTTAATAAGTTCCCTTAGCTTTTCCCAGGGACGGCGATTTTCCATATCTACTAACTTTTTGACTGCAGGGCTTTAGGATTGCTAGGCATCAATAGCATTGAAGCGGGCTGACGGAGCTGTCAACCCGGGAATACCCAAACCGGGAGATTCGAATGGTCTATAACCTCTTCCGCCAGATCTTCTCCCATGACTAACCTTCTTAAAAAAGACTTCCTCTTGCCGCCTATGACGATCATATCGACAGCTAACTTACCGGCCACATGCAACACACCTTCTGCCACATTGTAATGACTAAATATTTTGTAGGAACAATCCGCCAGGGGTTTTTGCTTTTGATATTCCTGCAGCCGCTGATCAAAAACCACTTCACTGGTAAAATCCTGGGGGGTATTTACTTTGATGATGTTAAGTTTTGCATTAAATACATCGGTTATTTTCTGAACTTGCTTCGCCAAAATAGCTGGCTTTCCGGCCAGATCGTTGGCTACTGCCACTTTTTTAATAGAAGAAAGTCTTGTCATTTGTTTTAATACCAGCACCGGGCAATCTATCGCATGTATTATTCTGTCAGACAGGGCCCCAAACAAGTGATCTTCCAACTCCAGGCTTTGTTCAATGCCTAAAATCATCAAATCTATTCTTTTTCCTTTGATGAAGGATGTAATCTCCTCCAGAATACCTCCCTCCCTTACTTCATATTTTACCTTCAGGCCCGATAACTTCTTCTCCTCCACCACTTCCATCAGGCGCTCTCTGGCATCTTTTTTCAGTGATTGCAGCATTAATTCTTTGCTTTTGGCCCCAACCATCTCAAAGCTCAGATTGGTCATGGCAGGAAAATAGATAATATGCAAGAGCGTGATCTCGCAATCATGTTTTTTAGCGATCTGACCTGCAAAGTCAAATGATATGTCCGAGTTTTCGGTAAAATCAATGGGAACAAGGATTTTTTTCATGTTATTAGTTGCTTGATTCTTTATAAACCCATAAAGGTATTAAAGTTACAATTAATGCCACATTAAAAGGCCATTCAACTTTAGGAAAGCCATCGTCCGGATCATTTTGAAGGATGGGGCAAGCCAGGGTATGGGCCACGTTCGCAGGCCTTTCCGGGCATGATTAACATTTTATTAAGCCATGGTGCAATATTTGTCTGATTGTTATCAAATACTTAATGGTTCCATCAAAGATATGTAAAGGCAGAATACTATTTTGGCGGCATAATTTATGTGGAAATGAACCCCAACAAATCCGGTCTGTTTCTGTTTTTATTTGCAGCATTTCTGTTATTCGGCGCCTTTCTTGTTTTATTTATTCCAAAGGGTGAACTGATACTCTTCATCAGCGACCATCGCCATCCGTTTATGGATATGTTTTTCCGGTATTTTACGCATTTAGGGAATGCAACAATTTGCCTGGTCTTGTTTGCAATATTCCTATTTGTAAAATTCGTACACGCAATCAGAATATTGATTTTAACCATTGTACAAGCCGTGCTTGTCTATCTTTTTAAGCATCTTTGGTTTAACAATTTGCCCAGGCCAAAAGTCCATTTTAACGGAGTCGCTGAGTTGAACTTTATCGAAGGGGTCGATATTCACGGATACGATACATTTCCTTCTGGCCACACCGTCACCGCTTTTGCCCTGGCAACGCTTTTATCCATGATTTTTTATAAGCGGATGTACCTGTCCTTCTTCCTGTTTATGGCAGCGACCCTGGTGGCATTTTCACGGGTTTATCTGATGCAACATTTTTTTGTCGATGTATACATAGGTGCTATGCTGGGGGTACTGGCATCATTGATTACTTACATGTTGCTGGAACTTTACAACAAACAGAATCCTGGTATTGACAAATTGAATGGTTCCCTGGTAAACATGAAATGGAAGTGGTGATATGAAACTCCGTATGTTCGTTTCCTTCGTGTCTTTGTGCCTCCGTGGTGAAAAATGGTGAACCACTAAGACACCAAGGCACAAAAAGACACAAAGAATTTTGCGAAAACGTTGGGCAACAGCCACGGATGCTGGTGTTAGGTTATGCTTATGCCAGACCAGTGCCAAAGAAAAAAAATTATTCTATTTCCCGGATAAGGATTGTGCGGTGCTTTTCAAAAAGATCCCTGGTTTTTAGCAGCATCTCAAAATCCCCGGCGGGATAGATCTCATCCAGATACCTGGCACGGGAAATGATCAGGGCATTTTGGTGTGATCGTAAATAATCCTTTAATTCTTCCTGAGAATTGAGGGGCTGAACAGGCCTTTTCAGATAAAAGACAAAAGACGGATTAATCCGTTTGTAATAGGCTATTGGTAAACCTTCTTTTTTTAGCAGCTCTTTAGCTGCAAAAACAGGATTTTCACGGTCTGCTTTCGGAAAAATAACAGTGAAAAACAAAATATTCAATGCCAGAAAAGAAAGAAACAAGGCATAATAGGTTTTGGCCGTTTCACCATGGCAGGCATACCATAATGCCAATAGTGCACCTATCGGCAGGAGTATAAAATAATAGGCAAGCCCACTTAAATGCGAAAGATAAGTTTCACTTTCAAGAGCAATGTACACACCTGCCGGCACACAAAGCATCAGTACCAAATAAATCCATAAAGGCCAGCGACTTATAACGATGTTTCCCGCTATCGTTTGATTCAGATAATAGCCAAGTAATACAGCCAGAAACGGATAACAGGGGACGACATAATTGGGCAGCTTGGTACTGGAAACGGAGAAAAACAAAACCACTACCACGACGACACTTAAACAAAAAACCAGCATATCTTTTTTCCGTTCTGTCCATGTTAGCCTGAAGGCCTGAAAAACAAAAACAGAAAATGGGAGTAACCCAATAAGCACAAATAACGGCGTGAGGAGAAATATGCCTCCGTGTCCTTCCATCGTTTTGGTGAATCTGCCCACATTATGGCGCAGGAAAAAACCTTCGGTCCAGGCACCTTCTGTTTGGAAATGAACCAGCAAATACCAGGGTAAAGTGATGATAGCTAAGACGGTAATACCTATCGCAGGTTGCATTGAAACTATGAATGTCCATGTCAAACGCCGTGAATAAATCAAAAATAAAATCACACCAAGCCCTGGTAATATTATGGCCACCGGCCCTTTGGTCAAGGTGCCTAAGCCAAGAAATGCGTAAAAAGCAAACAGGTAAACCTTATTTCCCCGGTCAAAAAACAAATAAAAACAAATCAATGCTGCTGTGATAAAACATATCAGGTAAGGATCGGGTACAGCGAGGTGGAACTGTAAGGTAAAATGGAGAGAGCACAACAATATCATCGCCACCCGGTTAGCTGTGGCTTTTCCAAGATATTTTAAAGAAAATAAAAATGTAATAATAATCGTAACAGCCCCGAAAAAGGCCGAGAAAAATCTTGCGGCAAATTCATTTACGCCAAAAACCCTGTACGATATAAGCATCATAAAGTAATGCAAAGGCGGTTTGTCAGTCCTGAGTTCACCATTAAAAGTAGGTACTACCCAATCATTGCGCTGCATCATTTCCAGAGCACAGGTAGCATTTTTTGCCTCGTCCAGAATATAGATGGTATTTCCCCCGATATTTAGGGAGCAGATCGCAAAAGACAGGATGAACAGGACAAGGGTATTTTTAATTTCCGGAGATTTCATTTGTCCGCGACCTCCTGTAAATAAGACATAAACGCCGGTAATCTGAAAAATCTCCACGTTTGGCTTTCAAATATCCGGTAACAAACCTGAAAAATTTTGCCTCGGAATTCCTGTTATAAACCCACCCTGACCAGAGCAATTGGGTGCCAGGAAAATGGCTCAGGTGCTCTTCGCTCACCAGTGCCAGAAACTGATCATTTTGCAAAGCATGATTTTCTATTTCCTGCAGGGACTTTTCATTAACGACCTTCCTTTTTACGTAAAAAGGAAGGTTAAATAATAACTGATCCTCCAGCCACAAAGACACCTCCGGCTTTATACTTCTTTCCTCTACGGCCGTTTTAATCTGATCATAAGGCCGGTAAGTTTCTAGCTGGGGCAAAACAAAAGCTGAGAAAATCAACATAGAGACCAAAAACGAATAAAAAGGGTAGAACTTCAGATAGTGCCACCTGAAATTGTTTGCTACATGAAAGCACGCAGCTAACTTTTTCACAAAAGCAGATTGCTCCCTATGCAAAAGTATCCAAAGAACCAGCGGCAGAAATACAAGGACCATCACAAGGTAGTTGATATCAAATGCAATCACCATAGCGATGTTTAGTATCAAAACCAGCAATCCCGGAAACCATAGTGTAACATTAGCCATAATTTTATTCAAACGGGTATAGGGTACATGCATTGCCAGAAACCGGGCAGTTATGATTGCCATGGCGCCGTGGGCCTGGATAAAATATGTGGGTAACTTTCCCTTGGCCAGGGTAAAAATGACAAACATCACCAGCAGCCAGCTAAAAGGAAAGGAAACCTCTTTTAACTTTTTGTTTTTGATGAAAAAGAATAACGCATAAAAGAAAGCCAGTGAATAAGGTAAAAATCCCCAGGAACTGATTTCGATGTAAAAGAATAGACTACTCCAGCCTTTAGACTCATAATTCAATGCCCGGTCCACAGTTTCAGCATTTAAAACATGGAAAAACGCATCACCGTGCAGCCAATACATATAAACAGGCCAACTGAAACCAACTATCATCACAATGGGTATGCCCCATGCCAGTTTTAAGCGTTTTAAACGCGTCCAAACCTCTCCCGGCCTGAAATTACTTTCAAAACACAGGTAAAGCAGGACAATACCACCTATGACAAATGCGTAGGGATACCCTTTTGCCAATAAAGTACCTCCCAATCCGAAGTATGAAAGCAATAAATATCTGAAATCTTTATCCAGGTATCCCCTGATAAACCAATACATGGTCATGGAAAAAAAGCAGGTCAACGGGATTTCCGGTGAAGAGTAGCGGGCATTGACCGTAAACTGCAGACTGAGCGCCATCATAATGCCTGCCAGCACGCCTTCCCGGGGTCCGAACAGACGCTTAGCGGTTAAGTAAGTAAGATAGATGGTAATCAAGGCCATAGCTGCCATAGGAAATCTTATGGCAAACTCATTCAACCCAAATAACCAGACAGATAGGGCTACAGACCAATAGGTAAGCGGTGGTTTGTTGAATCTAAGTTCGTTATTAAAATAAAACTCGAGAAAGTTGTTCCGCCGGAACATTTCCCTGACCGCATCAGCGTAAAATCCCTCGTTTGGATTCCAGATATCATTGTAACCCAAATTCAGAAAGTACACCAGAATCAGAAGGGCAATGGTCAGGAATAATGTGATCTTTTTTAAATTCAAACAGCTATGAAATATTTGAAAAACGCCTAAAATTAAAATAAAATACCAAAGCAAAAACAGCGCTGCCAGAGTTTTAACAAAAGCTTAAAGCGCAACAAATATTGGTGTAATAATGCCTTAGGCACATCTGAAAAAAGGCTGTAATTTGTCGGGGAATAGCAAAAAAAAGGGGATATTATGCAACTTTAAGCCTGAGATTATTAAATTATTATATCGACTGGTGGCACTGGTATCTTTTGATTCGTACCTTTAAATTAGGCGCTCAAATGGAAATATCAGTTGTCATCACCGTGCTTAATGAAGAGCAAAACATCGGTCCCCTGCTTCAAGCCCTTTACAACGCCATAGACCGTTTTGAGTATGAAATAATCATAGTGGATGACGGTTCTACAGATCATACCATCGAGGAGGTTAAAAAACATGCCAATCACCGTGTCAAACTCCTGGTTTTCTGCAAAAACTTCGGACAAACCTCCGCGTTATCGGCTGGCATAAAAGAAGCAAGGGGCAGGTATATTGTCACCATGGATGGCGATTTGCAAAATGATCCGGCAGACATCCCCGGGATGTTAAGCAAAATAAAGGAAAAAAAGTGCGATATGGTCGCCGGCATCAGGGAAAAAAGAAAAGACTCGTTGCTGATCCGGAAGCTCCCCAGTCAGATAGCCAACTACATGATCCGGACACTAACCGGTGTGAAAGTCAATGATTATGGATGTTCTATACGCGTTTTCAGAGCGGAAATAGCCAAAAACCTGGGGTTATATGGCGAACTGCACCGATTTATTCCCGTGTTGGCCAGGTTGCAGGGGGCGCGTATCGAGGAGATGCCGGTAAATCACAAACCAAGAATTTACGGAAGATCGAAGTACGGCCTAGGGCGGACATCCAAAGTCCTTTGCGATTTGCTTTTAATGATATTTTTTCAAAAGTTTTTTCAAAAGCCCATCCATTTATTTGGTTCTATAGGACTGCTGACGTTTTTACTGGGAATGGTGATTAACATTTACTTTTTTGTCACAAAATTATTGGGCCAGGATATCTGGGGAAGACCATTGCTGCTGTTAGGGATTATTTTAACCTTAGGGGGCATACAGTTGATCACCACAGGGTTTATGGCAGAAATGCTTACCCGCACTTACTTTGAATCGCAAAATAAAACCACTTACCGAATAAAGGAAAAATTCTTTGGAAAGCCCGAGGTTAAGCCCTACCCTGAAATGGTTGTTTAAAATCACCGTTTCTGCTGTAGCGCTTTATGTAGTCTTTAGAAAAATCGAAATCAGCCAAATCCAAAAACTCGTTTATGACCTGAGGCTCTCCCTGGTCTTTTTAGCCTTTGTGTTTTTCAATTTTTCCCAGCTTACCAGTGCCTTCAGGTACCGGAAATACCTTAAAATTGTCGATATTCAATTAAATGCACTACGTAATATCAAACTCTACTACCTGGGCATGTTCTACAATCTGTTTTTGCCGGGTGGTATTGGCGGCGATGGCTATAAGGTCTGGATACTCAAAAAGGAGTATAACACCCCATGGAAGCCACTGATCCTGATTTCGTTTTTAGAAAGGTTAAACGGGCTGGCGGCCCTGGTGACACTGGCACTGGTTATCATGGCCTTTGTTCCTGCAAGGGAAGCTATTTCAATACCTGCGCCTCTCTATGTGCTTCTGGCTACGCTGATTTTTCCGATACTTTATTTGATCATTAGCCTGATAGATAAAAAATATACTACGAGTTTTAAAGTCATTACCTTACAATCCTTGTCAATACAGCTATTGCAACTTATCAGCGCTTATTTCATTTTGGCTTCCCTGGGACCAGACAGCGGCTTTGCTTCTTACCTTTTTCTCTTCCTGCTGTCCAGTGTGGCTGCTGTCCTTCCCATAACCCTGGGTGGCGTGGGGGCCAGGGAATTGGTTTTTATATATGGCAACGCTCTTCTGCCGATTGACACAGGGCTTGCCGTTACCTTCAGTCTTTTGTTTTTTCTGATTACCGCCCTTAGCTCCTTTATAGGGGTGTTGTTCAATGCCCGGATTCGTAATCCGGGAACAGCTTTACAGTGTTGGTTATAGGTCACAAGAATTGAACCTGTCTGCAAGGTATGGGCAGCAATTCAAACATCATTCAAAGGGATAGGGTTGCCTTTTTTTCTATAAGCTTGGCAAGCCTGTCGTCGAGATGATGTATAGTAATAGATTTCATAACAAAATGAACCACTTCAGATCAAATTGAACTACTTTTAGTTCAAAAAATAAAAACTTTACAAATACTAAAAACAATATGCTAAAATAAGGCACGACAACTTACCGTCTGATAAATAAACTCTTTGTTCTTTACCTTCACAAACACTTTCAGCAATATTTCAACATTCTTTTCGATTCTCTAAATTTTATCTTTATTTTTAGCTAAACAAAAGTCGACCAGCTATACCCAACTGGCAAAATGTACTATGGAATAATTTAGCCAGTAGTGATATTTTAAAATCATGGTAAAATACGATCAGGAAGCAGATCAGGTATGGTTCACTATTCCACTGTCAGGAATTCATGAATTAAACGATTATCAAAATGGGATATTGGCGATTCTTAAAAAAGTCGAAATTGAAGAATTTGAAAAAGCCTTTGGGGAAGACCTAAAACGCTATCACGGATTCCTGCAACACATGTTGGCAGATGAGGGATTTTTTGCCCACAATGAAAAATTATTACTAGAGCCCCCTCCAACTGTCAGGCTCCCGCCAAAAGTGGAATTAGCCATATCATTGATCAAAGCCGAGCTAAAAAATCTGAAATTCATCAACGACATGCTAAAGCAGGGAATCGACGCCAGTGCAAGCCTATGGGATTTCGGCGAATTAATCCTGGGGCTGGCAGGCTTCGATAACGACATTTCCGATGAACTGAACGAATGGTATTTTACCCGTCAAACCCAGCTTGTTAAAGATATCGAAGCCGGTGATGATGAGGACTTTTCGCACGCCGCGTTTGATTTTTATATAGATTTAATGGTGAAAAGGCAGGAGTTGGACCCGTATCAGGACTAATCACTCTCCCGGCTGCTACTTTGTTATCCGATCATTTAAGTTTTTATGACCATCGGCAAAGACGGAACAGAAAACTTGTGAAACTATGATAGCGAAAAGTCCTGTTACCCCCTCTTTGATTTCTTCTTTGAAGGAGTAGGGGGATTTTTCATCACAAAACGTTTGTCTTCAACTAATTTTAATAAATCAAAAGAGCTAAGTATGCCTACAATTTTTTTCTCATGAGTAACAACCAGATGGTGAATTTTGTGGTTTCGCATGACCCTCGCCGCGATGTGTACGTCGGAATAAAGCGGGACTGTTAAAACGTTTTTAGTCATTAGTTTTTGGATGGGAGTGCCCTCATTGTGGTCAGCAATTAAATCCTGGGAAGTTACGATTCCCACAACCTCATCATCGGGGTTGACTACTGGTACGGACTGGATGTTGTTGGTTTCCATGATCTTACGTACATGGCCGATAGATTTATGGGGAACTGTAGTTATTACTGAATTCACCATTAAATCTTCAATCTTTGCATTCATGTTGTCTGTGTTTTAAGATAACTGTTTCGTTTCCCTTACATGCCGTTAAATATAGTTATATATTTTTGTGCATGTTTCAGGCTATCATATAACCATTTTTTTCCGGAATTGCAACTATTACATTTCTTTTCTTCCTTTAAACATTGGGTATGGTTTAGCGCTCTTACGAATTTGCAAAGCTATAGCAGTGACAGGAAAAACAGAAGCTATTTGTTATGATATTTTTTGTGATTGCAGGGATATTGATAACTATTGCCAGATGCTCGAGAATATGGGCCGGTTAAACATCCGGCTGTTGGGTTACAATTTCATGGTCACCGGTTGGTACCGTACCAATAAGGAACACTTTGGACAAGGGAATGGCATTGTAACCGGTTTTGACTGGAATACGGCATGCCAGAATCGTAGCCACAGCCGATTCACAACGCAACTGTATTTATCAACAAATCGCTTTAACCTGATAATGTTTTTCATTTACTCCCTTACATAAGTATGTTTTCAATGACCAGCAAAGGTTACTTAACACGGTGTTATCGGATTTAAGATGGAGCACAGCTTTTTAAAGATTTTATAGTGACAACTTCAAATCGACAATTTAATTTTTAAAAATTCTGATTATGAAAAAAATTACCATTTTTTTGTGCATCGCCCTTGCCTTTTTTTCATGCGATGACAGTGATGATGAAGCCGCCATAGCGCGTATCGAGGTGGACGGGAAAGAGATTAACTTCACAAAAAGTACCATCGTCAATACGCAAAATGAGGCAGACACGCTATACAGGATGATCTTTGCTTTGCATACCGACGGAATCAGTTACGATACTGATGTAAGGAATTTTGTGGGTGAGGGAGACCTGATGTATTCCAATTTTACTTCGCCGGTCAGTACGGGCCTTGCCGATGGCACCTACACGTATGATAGGGGCAATTTCTCCAATTTCCATTTCAGGGGAGGGATTATTGGGATAAATTTAAACTACCAATCCTCGACATATGATAAACGCTTTGTTTTTGATGGCGGCGAAGCCACTTTTACCAGAAATGATGTTGAATACGATTTCACGCCCAACATGAAGGCCCTGTATCTGGATTTTGAAAAAAATACTACCGACCCGGACAAGTTCATTACTATTTCCGGTAACTTCCGGGTTAAGCCTACATTTAAGGTATCGTTGGAAAAGGAATAAGCTGTAAGGTTGGAACCGTAATACTTAAAACGGAAAAAGGCAACTGCCTGGGTGGCAGCCGCCAATTTCATTCAGCTATGGAAATCTTTCAATCAGCGCTCGCGAAGCCTTTACAGGGCATTTTAAATCTTTGGCGCTTATGCTTTATGTACGGGCATATTCAACCTGTTATTCCAATAAAATATAAGTTGTAGAAATCCGCACTGTCTAAGAATGGTTACCATCATTCCCCTACAGGCCGGTAATATCAAATGTCTACTACTAATCTACAAAATAGAAAACAATCGTACAATAGTTTTTACAATTTGTTAAGCGGGGAAAGGCTGGCAATAAATCAACTATATGAGCACAAATGTATGCGGCGGTGTGCACAACTAATATTATCGTCCGCATTTTAGGGTGGGCTTGTGCGAAAAGCTAATGCGGATGTTATGGTTTGGCTTTTGTAAAGCCTGGACACATTATTTATTAATATGAACGTTTCATTCTAAATAAATTGAGTTGAAAACTCAAGACCATGGGATCATCGTCACAGACAAGGACCAGATATAGGTTGCGCAACAGCCACGTATAGCAATGCTAATCAACCTTGCGATATAAATCTTTAATTAACCAGGATAATATAAATCATTTTTAGTTATTTCGTAGCCAGAGACAGTTTTTCGTTTTCGATAATAAAACCAACCTTCGAATGGGCCTGTTATTACAACACGGGATGGTATCATATTTTGGGACGGGAACAGGGTCATACGTCAACATGGGTAGGCTTACTCAATAGTCCTTTGGTTAGAATTAAAAAGCGTTAGTGTTATGAAAGTAACTGTAAACAACATTCAACATTTAGAAGAGCTTTAGTGCTCGAATTACATTTTAGCGATCATTTTAATAAACTGATCTTTTGTAGTGTTCAATTGGCGTAAGTGAATTTTGATGATGAATTCCGGCACCGGATTTATATGGGTCTGTAAGGTAATAGGTCTTGGCACATCACTACGTGTCCAATGTTCATGCCCACCTGATGTTCTTGTGTGTTTGCAACCAATTGATTTAAGAAACTTTTTGTATTTTCTAAGTGGTATATTTCTTAGGCCAGACATTAAGCTAATACAGGAAAATCATATTTTGAATTGACTTTTGAAAATTCTTTATCCCGTAATACCTCTGTTAAATAGTCCCTATCCCTTAACAATTTATCTATGGCAGGTTGAACAAATTTCTTCTTTCTCTTATTAATTTGCCAGCCAAGTTTAATAAGTTCTGATTCAAACGTTCCTTTATTGGTTGTATATCTAAAAAATTCCTTCAACGTCTCTTTAAAAGATTTCCTCGCATTTCGTTTTGTTGTATCATACCCTGCTAAGTCTAAAGCTGGTGAATAGACTATATAAGTATCATCTTCTTTGAACTCAAACAGCGATAAAATAACTTCAATAGAAGCACCCCGGCTATTATATAGTCCCTGGAAATTAGTGTTTTGCATCTTTCCTAATAATTAATTTGCTCTATTTCATCCAAACATAGTTTAGGTACTCTAATATAACGTAACGCATGAAATTAAAAAATGATTGTTTATTACAAACATTACGCAGCATATACCATTTACCCGTCAACAGAAGTGCAAAACCAGGACTTGAAGTAGAAAATTTTTTTTAACTATTTAATATTACGATTTAAAAGCCGATTTCTCTAATCATGGATAGATGTCTTACCTTCAAAACTTCATTTTTGTCCAATTCATTTAGTGGCTCTTCTGATGACTCAAAGGCGCTGATAAGGTTCTGAAAAATACCCTGTCATAGTATGTATCCCAAAGATCGTAGCCGGCCTTTTTTCCTTTGTTATGGGCTTCAATTACATCACCTACAATGACTTGCCAGACCTTGCCAGCGCCAACCCTTGTCCTACGTGGCTTGTGGTTATCAGCGCCACCGGTTGTTCCCCAAAAATGGTGCCTCTGTAAATACCACCGTCTTCCAATTGGTTATGCCAGTATAGTTGCCCTTCCGATTCATCTATGACCATCGTGTAGGCATTATCGACACCATCTTCCAGGTCATAAACCGTTTCCAGTTTCAGGCTGCCATCGATGCTGCCTCTCATGATCCTGTCTGAAAATGCCGCCCCTGGCAATGCATTGTCTGTAATAAACAGTTCACCGGTTCCTTCGCTGATAGCGACGCCATAAGGATTTAAAAAACCACTGCCTCCGGCGTAAAGCAGCTCAGGTGCAGTGCTCATATCCATATCCACGCGCCATAGTTCGTTATCCACGTACTCCACCCAATAGAGATAACCGGCAGACAAGGCTATGCCCCATGGACCGTGAATGCCTTCCTGCCCGGTAAACAGCGTATCTACAGGGCCAGTGCCATCTGCGGGGGCAGTTAAAATAAGGTTGTCGTAGGGCTGAGTCCAGTATAATTGCTGGGCTTCGCTGTCCAGCACAAGCTCCATAGGGCCGCGAGTATTGAAGGGCGTGGCATAGAGCACCTCCGGGTTACCGGTTCCATCCCAGGAGGCCCGCACCAATTGGCGTTTTGAGAAATCGGTCCAGTAGATGCGTTGGTTAGCGGCGTCTGCTATGATGGCGGCGGGCCCCTCCACGCCTTTCACGGAGTTGAAAAGGGTGTCGGTGTGCAGGTATTGCTCTTTTTCATACACCGCCCTGAGTATTTTCCAGTCGCCCAGGCTGGTCCAGAACAGGTAGGTGTATTCCGGATATTCCGGGAGGGGATCTTCGCCGTCGCTGCAGGCGGATGTAAGCAACAAGGAGGTAAAAAATAAAAGAGAAAGTCTTCTATACATCTTAATCTTTTTGTTCTGCTATCCGATACTCATAAAATTAAAACAGGCGCACATGATTATGTACGCCTGAAAACGCATTTTGATCAATCCAATGGCAATATTTACTAATTTTGGCCTAAAACCCCTATTTCCAGATCGAAATAATTGGCGAAGTTAAATCCGTCAAATAATACTTCTACTGTTTGACCATCCAGGCTGGCCCTGTTCAGTTCCGTTTCGCCCATATTGTTTTCATTGGTAGCATTCAGCCAAAAAACAAATCCATTCTCCAAATCAATCTCCATATCGGAGGGGCTTCGCACATTATCACCGGGGCCGACGAGGGTAGTTAAATCACCGGAACCATCCAGTTTACCGACCAAAATTGAACTAGAGGCACCACCATCAATCCGATTGTCAGCAATAAACAACCTTTCACCATCCGGATCGAAGGTGATCCCTGTTGGTCTGACCAATCCATCCGAATCATCAAACAGTACAATAGGGTCTGTCGAACCATCAAGGCTTCCTTCCGATACGGCGATTAACCTTTCGTCAGTCCAATATAATTTATTATTCGCAACATAAAGTTTTGGCGAGACTGCTAAATTAGATGACTTCGGGAGGGTGTAAATGGATTTAAGTTCACCGGAGCCGTCCATGGGCGCCCTGTTAATAAAAGAATTTTGGTCCGGATCAAAAAAGCCACTTTCCGTCATCACGTACAAAGTCTTATTTTCAATATCCAATGCGATATCATATATACCACTTGTTCCACCAACTTCATATAAAAGTTCAATAGGCCCCTCTCCATCAATTGGTGCCCGTACAACCCCATCACCTCTTGATGTCCAGTAAATATACCCGCCATCCAAATCCAAATCAATACCACTACTTCCCACATTTTCATCTTCTGCGGCGCTGTACAACAAAGTGATATCAACACCAGTTTCTGTTATTACACCTCTAAAGACCCCTTCTTGGGCGACCCAATAAGCTGTTTTCACCCCTACTGGCAATGGGTTCACGGTAAAAGACAGGGTGGTGGAAGCACTTACTCCATCACGGCTAACGCTCACCTGCAGTTCCCCTTCTTCAAGGTTTTCGGGTACAGCAGTAACTATACTAGTATTGGTTATCGATGAAACCTGGGCTTCTGTATCCCCAAACAATACTTGTATTACCGTAGCATCCTCTCCAAAATTTTCCCCGGTTATTGTCACTGCAACACCAGGCAGGCCATTGGTAGGATCCAGGCTGGTCAATACAGGATCGGGAAGTGAGGTATCTACAGTAAATGATTGACTGGAAACAGCTTCTACACCATTGGCTCTTACCGTAATAGGACCATCGATGGCACTTTCAGGGACAATAACAGTAAGGCTGGTAGCGTTTCCTTCCTCCAGGATAGCCTGTGCCAGCCCGGGTGTCGCACTACTTTGACTTCCTGTGAAGAATACCGAGTTTTGTGAAAAATCTGTATTAAAACCTGTACCGGTGATGACGACTGTCTCATCTATTCTGGCGGTAGTAGGGTTAAAGGAGGTAATAGTTAGTTCAGGGCCCTGTGGGCCATCACCACCATCATCGTCATCACTACAAGCTACAAAGATCATTGCTATTGCTAAAAAAATTCCCGGCATAAGCAGCGGGGCATTCCACATTTTTCTTTTCATATTTTTTAAAATTAATTATTTAAATTGGATTGATATAACAGGTAAATGTTTTTCATTGAAGGGTCAATTATGGATATTGTATATGTGTGTTTTAGTTTGTAAAGAAACCCGGCAGTGCCTGCTGCCGGGTTTTTATAGATCCCGGATAAGGATCATTCCAACAAATTAGCTTTCTTATTTAAAAGTCTGCCCAACTGCCAATGTTCCAATTGGTACCTTCGGTAGCTTCACTACCTGCACCAAAAGCTCCCCGGAAGTCAACATTTTTGTTAAAAAAAGTATCCAACAGGTTATTGGAAAAGTCTGAAGGCTGTTCTGCAGCAGGTACAAAATCAGGAGTTGTCAAATTCCAGGCAGCAGCTTTAAGTCCTGAAAAAGCAGTTAAAGAATTTGCACCTGTCCCTGAACTACTAGCCTCAAGCGCCGCATTAGAATAGGCAGCAACAGTGGTAAAATTAGTTACATTAGTAGATGTAGCATTATATACCCCAAATGTTGGGTATACCAACGTAACCCCTTCAATGCTTACACTATTGTCAGTTGCATCATTGCCATCACTATCGAAGTCACCAGGAGTTTCCAACTCCAGTTGATCTTGTGGCCATCCAACTATAATAGAATTAAACAGGTTCATCTCTGAAGCATCCCGGATCAGAACGCCCGCATTGTAGGCAGGATTTACAGATGCCGTTGAACCCGGACCAATGGGACCTATCACTGTAAAATTGCTGAAGGTACCATTGGTAAAGTTTCCAGTGGCATCATCACTGTCCCCATTAGACTCAAAACCACCGGTAGGGAAAGAGGAAAAGTTAGCCGGATCACGTAATACGATACCAAATTGCACATTCCCACTGTAACCCTGGTCGGTATCGAAATCATCGTCCGTATTGCGGCTGGCGATCAGGTAAGAAGCATCGACTGTACCTCCAAAAAACTCAAATCCATCGTCTGCACCAAAGGATACCTGGATATGGTCAATGGTCGTACCGCTGCCTACCCCTCCTAGTGTCAGGCCATTGGTTTCATCACCATCGACCAATACATTTCCTGCATATTCAATTCTTACATATTGTAAGGTACCTGAGTCGTCGCCTGGCACATTTCCTCCATAGCCGTTATCTCCGGTAGTAGATTGAGGGATCCCTTCAATGAGACCTACCCCACCTGGAAGGTTTACAGTAGATCTGCCTAAAACAATAACGCCTCCCCAGTCTCCTGGTTCAGGAGTACTATCTTCGGCAGTAAATACAATGGGCGCAGTGGCAGTACCGTTGGCCTGAATTTTACCGCCTCTTTCTATCACAAGTGTTCCGGGAGGCACACCCGTAGCAGGATTACCGGCAAGCGTACCGACCCTCCCTAAAATGCGTGTGCCGGATTCGATCGTCAAAGTAACCCCACTAGGCACACGTACAAACTGGTTGAGTATATAAAGGGTATCCCTGTCCAGTGTCCTGGTACTCAAAAAAGTATTTCCATTTGCATCGGGACTAGCCCCTAATACGACAGTACCTACGGTCGATTGTATACCGGCTGCTACACCTTCTACATCCATCGCAGGGTTATCTACTGTTAAAACATCTTCTTCGCAGGCGGTAAATACAAGTAAGGCACCTGCTATAAGAAAAATACCAATTAAATTTAAAGCTTTCATTATGATTTAATATTTTTGTGTTTGATTGTTACTTTCCACTGGCATGAGGTCGGTGGAATACCTGTCCCGCATCTTGCCCTTGGCACGGTGCGGGGCTTTTTTGTTACCTGAGGTACTGTTTCATCCGCTGTGTTTTACAGGTTAAATAATTTGTTAAAAACAACATGCTGCTTCACTTCACCAATCTGTCCCGGATCCTTATGCCGCCATCATGAAGCAGGCAGGTCATCATCTTGATATTTGCTGGTTAGGTATTGCCTGGTTGATTACTAAAGGATTATCCGGTTTTGTAACTCCATGCTGCTTTCCCGCCGGGTAGCGGGAAAGTAGCGAAGGGAGTATCATTGTCACCTTGGCATGGAATACAATGTCAATTAAGATAATCATGTTTATGGTATTGCTCATTTATCTGATTTTTGTTCATTTAAAATTCTACACTCAGGCCTACGGAATAATAACTGCCCAGCCTGAAACGCCTGTCCATAAAATCCACTACCTGCTCTTCTCTTTCTGATCGGTCGTAAGTCACGTTCAGCACCTGTCCGGGTGTATATTTCCCATCGAGGTTATCGTCCCTGTAAAATTCAAAGGGCTGGTTTAACAAATCCTGTACACCCACCTTCAGGCTGAGAAAGGGGGTGATACGTTGCGACCACGTGAGGTCCAGGGTAGTGCGTTCCCGCTGATAAATAGGCCCCTGCCTGACCATACCGGTTGAGATCATTCGCTGTCCTATGCTGTTGACCAACGCTGAAATGGTGGTACCCCATTCCGGCTGTTCAAAATACAGCGCTACATTGGCTACATAAGGCGAAGCACCCACAAAAGGCCTGTAATTCCCGATCTCCGGTTGATCGGCCTCCTCTTCAAATTCTTCACCCAGATCTACCCTGTTTTGCATGTAGGCATAATTGCCGATGATGGAAAAATATCGTAAAGGCCTCCAGGGAATAAAGCCCAGATGGCGCCTTACCTCAATTTCAAAACCACGTACATAGGCTTCCTCCGTATTAATAAAAACCATCTGGCTGTTACCGGAACCGGATAGGGCAGAAAGATTGGTGACATCTGCAAGCTCAATGGCATTGGTCAGGTTTTTGTAAAAAAAACCTACTGCCACAAACTCTTCAGAGGTGGGATACCACTCCCAACGCAAGTCATAGTTTTGTATCTCCGCATCTACAAGACCAGGATTACCGGTGTAAATTATTCGTTCTTCAAATTCCAAAAAGCTGAAATTGGCAATTTCACGAAAAGCCGGGCGATCCAGTGTTTTACCGTAGGTAGCCCTTAGCTTCATGCCAGAAGTAATATTCCAGTTAATCGAGGCGGAAGGCAGCCAATAATCAAAAACCGGTCCCGCTATGGTATCACCCACTGGCACTCCTTCCCGATTATTATCAAAACCGCCCTCAGTAATCACCAGCCTATCCAGGTTATCAAAAAGCTTACGTTCAGTCCATTCATAGCGGACACCCGCATTTAACTGAATGCGGTTATTCCATACAGGAAGTTCAAAGCCCACGTAGCCCGAGTAAAGTTGGTAGTCCACCGAATAGCGTCCTTCGCTGTAATCCCTCATCAAGAACAAACCTGACTGATCATTGGTAACAAGACTGTCATTATAAATGCCTGACATGTTGAACCAAGGCTCGCTGATACGCTGAAGGTCTAAGTTACCGGCGTAATAGGTTGAATAATACCAGGATTCAAAAAGGCGGTCCTGAACCTGCATCATTCCACCGGTTTTCAGCTTTAAGCCATTGGAAAATGTATAATCATGGTCCACACCCGCCATGATCCCGTTTTCTTCCATAAAGAACCCCCCTCTTCTGGTATTTCTGTCAATAAGCCGACTCCTTATGATGTAAGTACCCTCGGTTTTGGCTGAATCCACATTGTAAAATTCATAACTCTGCAGATCCGGTATGGACTCTTTCATCCAGGTACGCCCGGCATACCACTGCACATGGTGTTTGCCGAGCAAATGATTTCCTGTAAGCTGGCCACTGAAAAGGTCACGTCTGGAATATTCGAAATGTATTCTTCGTATGGTGTTTAGAAGCGTTTGTTCCCTGAAGCCATCTCTGACAATGGTCTGATCCAATACCTGCCTGTTAAAAAAACCGGTAAATCCTATTTCGTGATGATCATTAATCAGGTAATTAAGATTTTCCAATACACTCAATCGAAGGCCTGCGTCGTATACACTGTCTACAAACTGCGCTTCGGGTATTGGCTCCACGATATAGGTATCACCTGCTCTTGTTGCCCGAAGGTCCTGAATGGCATCTATTCTTCTAAAACTGGCCTCATTGGTATAGGTGGCACTGGTGAGGTTATTGAGCCGCGAACCGCCAATTTTCCAGGAATCATAATAATTGATATTAAAGCGTTTGTCAAAATTATGGGTACTCCTCCTCAAGCTATAGGGTTCGGGAAAGTTACGGGTAAGCTCGGCATTGGCGCTGGGGAAAAACTGCTTGTCAGGGAATTGAAAATCAGCGTTGTACAGTCTTTCATCGTAGAGGCGATCTCCCAGCCCAAAGCCTATCCAGTCGCTGTCGCTGGTACCGGTATTGGAATAAGTATCGGTAAATGAACTGCCTCCTGTCCGGTACTGGCCGGAAATACCGATCTGTATCCTTCGGGCGGTGTTGGCTTGCTTCGTAGAAACTTTGACAATCCCCCCGGCAAATTGACCGGGCAATTCAGGGGCCGGGCTTTTATAAACCATCATCTGATCGAGTAAGCCACTAGGGACGAGATTAAACGAAAAGGCCCGTTGGTTTTCCTCCGTACTGGGAGCGATCATGCCATTCAGAAAGGTCATTGTATAACGCGGATCCAATCCCCTGATCAACACAAAATTATTGAGCAAAGTAATACCTGGTATGCGTTGTGCCACATCTGCCGCATTTCTGTCAAGGCTGCGGGATATCTGTTGATGAGAAATGCCGGTTACAATGCCTGTCTCAGCCCTGATGCTCGACAGCAAGGTCATTTCGGTAGAGTTTTTGATAGGTACATACTCAACGGGAAAGTCAGCCGTTACCACAATCTCATCCAACTTCTTCATTTGCTGATCCAGCGGTACGTTTACCACAGTGACGATGTTTTCTGTTACCTGTATGTCTTCGATTCGCCTGGCTTGATAGCTTACGTATGAAACCAACAATGAATAGGTGCCTACCGGAATGTGCGTAATCTCAAATACACCATCAATATTCACGGGAGCTCCTAAATTGGTGCCCTCCACACGCACAGAGGCCCCTATTAAAAACTCATCTTTATTTTGCGAGTCGAATACTTTCCCCCGAATTGTGCCTGTACCAGGTTGCCGGTCCGCCTTAATAATGATGCGGTTGTTCATGACCGTATATGTCAGCTCATAGGGATTAAGCAGTGCTGCCAGCACCTCTCCCAAAGGGGTATTCACATACGCCAGATTTGGAAACGAAATCCCTTTGACATTACCTGTACTAAAGATGAACTTTATTTCAGTACTTTCCTCCAAATAATGCAACACTTCTTTCATGGAACAGTTTGTACAATTAATTGTCACAGTTGTTTTCAAAATGTCGTTATAGGCATGACTCTCAGCCGAATTACCGGTTATTTGTGAAAAAGAAGAAAGAAAAATCAACATGCCTGTACAGAGTAAATGATAATACTTCTCGGGTAAGTTTTTTTTCATGTAGGTCGTGTTTAATTGGTGATCTTTATATATATAAAATTAGTGGGTCATTGTGTCAGCTCATTTTTTATCCGCCTGGGGCTTCTGATTATTAATTGTTTTTCATTCTGGTATACTATTTCAAAGGGGTGGATCTCCTGCATCATTTTCAGTATCTGGTCCAAGCGGAAACCGGTAAAATCACCGGAAAATGAATGTTTTTTTATGACTTCATCCACTAATTCAATCCGGACATCGAACCGGTTTTCCAGATACCACCTGATTTCCTCCATGCTGCTGCTATCAAAAACCAGGTCGCCTTCCCGCCATTGCAGATAAGCCTCCACATTGGTGCTGTCTAATAACTGTCGATCGTTTTTCAAACTTATCCTCCCGGATGGGAATAAAGTGGCCAACACTTGCAGGGAATCACTTACCAATACTTTACCCGTGCGGACAATTACTTCGTAAATATCTAGTCCTGACAAGGCTTTTACATTAAAAGAGGTACCTAGTACCGTGGTTTTCAGAGGGCCTGATTGTACTACAAATGGCTTATCCGGGTTTTCCTCCACTTCAAAATAAGCCTCGCCATTCAGGACAAGTTTTCTTTCTTTGCCTATAAAAAACCGGTTATAGGTCAGTGTGGTACCTGAACGCAACCAGATTTTCGAATCATCAGGCAAAGTTAAAATTTGCATTTTCCCCTCGGGTACAACGACTGTTCTTCTGGTAGCAGAGAGTAGCTGCTGGTAGAGCGCAGCACGATAGTTAAGTAAAAGCATAGAGGTGACTAATAAAAGGGCAATGGTTGCAGCCCAACGAAGCGGTAAGACA
This sequence comes from Agaribacillus sp. DX54, assembly GCF_056858335.1. Lineage (NCBI taxonomy): Bacteria > Pseudomonadati > Bacteroidota > Cytophagia > Cytophagales > Splendidivirgaceae > Agaribacillus > Agaribacillus sp. DX54. The sequence continues at coordinate 35,121 of NZ_JBXEQE010000001.1, read as the reverse complement.
GATCTGCTGATCTTTCCGGAATCTTCAGTATCTATAGCCTCTAATATATTTTTATATATTTTCTGACGTTTATTAGCACTGTGCCGCTCAAATTGAATGATGTGCTCGTCTTCTTTCGTATCGAAGCTTTGATACCACACCTCCAGTTCCTTACGCTCATTTTCTGTTAATACATTGGCAGCATGTTTTTCCAGCAAATATTTAATTCTTTCTCTCTGCATAATAAGTTACGTTCAGCCATATAGTTACCCGGCACACACATCTCCCTAAAAACAACCTGTTATGCTATTGTTAAATGTCACACTGAATTCTTAATATGGCGATAATAATACATGGAGTGGTTTACGGGCAATGCCTGACGATACAACCGGGCGTAATTACTACTCGAAGTCCTGAACGCACAACTGGCAGTTCAGATCTTGTTTTGATTTTTCATGGGTTAAGCATCATTCATTTTCTTTCACAGAAAAATTATAAATGACTGAAAATCAAAATAATGATAAGAATTTTTGAGTTTCGGGTATCATGTGATCATTAAAAAAACAACGCCCATAAAAACAGATAAGAAAGGTAATCGGGGCAATTGGTTCTTATAAAACGAAGGGAGGAATGTATATGGTACTCCACGGCTTTTTCGGAAATGTTCAATCGGCAGGCGATTTCCTTGTTAGAAAGGAATTTCTTTCTGCTTAGCTCAAAAATACGCTTCGATTTGGCCGGAAGTTTCTGTACCAAATCTTCGATGTTTTGTAACATATCCCGCTGTTCAATGCGATGCTCCAAGTGGCCGTTTACAGTCACTACATTTTCTCTGAATGCCTGATAATGTGCCGCTTCCCGGTATCGCTCCCGCAAATGGTACAGGATCTTCTTTTTGATAATTCCATACAGATAATGCTGTAAGGACTTTTCCACTTTTATCTCCCTTCTCTTTTCCCAAAGTTGTATGAAGAGCTCCTGAACCAGTTCCTCTGCCAGATCCTCGGCATTCAACCGCTTGTAGGCATGCAGGTATAGCCCCTTCCAATAAAGGTTATATATTATTTCAAAAGCTTTTTTATTTCCTTTTTGGAATTCCGATAATAATTTCGTTGCCTTCCAATCTCGCATGGCTTTATAAATTCCTTAAACTTGCGTATTCAAATTTATTGCTTTAGCATTTTCCATTGCTGAGATTGTGTTTATGAAAATGTTAATTTTTAAAGACCTGTTCACTATGGCACAAGGATTTTTCCTTCATAGTTGGCAGGGGTCATCATTTTTCCCGCAACACCATGAAAAGCTACACAAAAAAGACAGCTTGGTCTTATCGATGACTATCTCAAAAGTTTGGATAGTTTAAATGTATGCAACCGATCCGCTTCGGTAATCTTTAACAAATACCATCCTTGTGACAGCATATGCCGGGTTAAATCGATGGCAATTTCCTGATTCTCAACTTCATCGACCAACTGTTCGAAGATGATTTTACCATGGATATCCGTAAGCAAAATCCGCCTCACAGTATGATATTCGCCGAATTGTACTTTTACTGTTGAATAAAACGGGTTAGGATAAACGTTTAATCCTGTCCTGTTCATCAAACCGGGGGCTGGATTTCCGGTCTGAGGCTTGCTTGAAGCAGTGATGGGCCGGTTCAAGGCAGAAACGTTCCTTGCCGTTGATGGATCGGTATAGCTTGTCCATGATATATCATCGATAGCTATCGTGTTATTGGTGCTTGCAGAAGAGGCGTTTTTTATGGCCACGGTAATATTGCCGGCCATATTGATGTTGTTAACTGTAAAATCGTAAATCTCACTACCGGTATGATTCATTGAACCTACTACGGCACCATTGATTAATAATTGGATGGTGCGTGGGTTGCCGGTATCCCACAGGTCTTTACACTTTACTGAAAAAGAAGCAATACCACCGGGTATCGAATCTGAAACCACCCCGGTTTTTCCGGACTGAAAATAAATGCCTTTCGAACTATTAATATAGCCGGAAACGCCTTTGGCGGCAACATGCCAATTTTTTCCGTTATCACCGGTATAGGTTTCTTGTCCCCAACCTGTGAAGGTCAAATGGCCGAAAGTTTCAACACCTCCATGATACCATGTTGACTTTAAGGCAGCATACTTTGTAAGGGCAGCATCCATCCAGGCAGGTCTTGCCCCCAGCCGGTGTTCCACCTGGGCTTCATATAGCGACGCCGGGCTCACTTTTGTGCCATTGCTTTCTTCATATTTTACATTTGACCGGACAAAGGTGGTGGTACTGCCATGGTAGCCCACTACGATGGGATTCACAATGGCTATGCCGCAGTAATTGCCGCCACAGTTTTCCCAAAAATTGTAAGGGGCCGACAGGTTGGCGCCGACTCTTTTTTGATTCCATATCGTCAAACCGCTGACGTGGTTGGGCAAGTTCTGGTAAGCCCCGCCATTGCCAGTTACTTCTACACTCGTGTAAAGGTCAATGAGGTTGGTTCTCGGAAAACTGCCATGCAGGTCAAAGCCCCGGCCTTTGGTAGCCTCTATTCTCCAAACGACGGACCCACTGGCACTTCCTGACATATTTGGCCCATGCCACTGGCCGTTGTTGGTATTATCCCAGATCAGTCCTTGCAGGATTCTGGTAGATCCTCCGGTCGAAGTCAGGGTGTGGCCCCGGTTGCCGTCTATCAATAGCATGATCATAGATGACGCATAGGCGTGGCCAAAACTCGCTACACCGGTAACATCGGTGAACCGGGATCGCCTTACCCAGCAATGGGCTACCCTGGACATTTTAATGGCATTCCAACCCGCATTATGAATGTAATCTTTGTGATGCACAAAGTTATCCAGGAAGTTGGCCTTGAAATGGATATCTTCAAACCCACTTCCTTCCATCATATCGAAACCCCGTACTTTCCAACCATGTGACACTTTCATGTCATCAACGATTGGATCTTTGAAGTAAACCCGGTTATTGACCACATCAATCGAGTCAATTTCATGAAATTCGATCAGGTTAATCCCATCGTTATTGATCTTGCTCCAGATACTGCGTGGTGTTTTTCCTTCCAGAAATTGACTATTCGCCGCTGTCGTAGCAGGCATTTCCATCCGGCAATATTTTCTCCCCTGAAAAAGGCTGGCATTCCGAACAGTAATAAAGTGATCCCCCCGGTCGGCGTCATGGGTCAGTGAACTGATCGCCGATGAAGACCAGGGAAGGGTGAAATCAATCATAGGCGGCACTGCCCATGTAGGATTACCGGGAGGAAGCAACATGTGGTTTTTCATGTTGATGACAGTACCTCCGGGCGTAGAACCACTCCCCTTTAAAATGATATGGGATGACGCTATGGTAATGGAGGTAGTATGATTCGGATCGGTATTGACGAGGAACTCGCCCGGAGGGAAAAATACGATCCCACGGCCATTGGCCCCGGCTGCATCAATAGCTGCCTGGATCGCAGCCTGGTCGGAGTTGGCATCATTGGGTACGGCACCGTAATTGGTCACATCAAAAACCGGGTAATTAAAAGAATCCGGTATCGCTTCCGCTCCGAGTTTGTATCCGGCATACCCATAATTTGGTAATAGCGGAATATTGGGATCATTAATCGCGCCCGTATATTTTTTCCAGATTTGTGCTTCCTGAGCATGGGTGTAATTCGTCATAAGAAGCGATGGCAAAAAGAGAAATAATATCAGAATAGCGGGCATTTTATGATTAGTAATTGTTTGCATCGTCTTGAAGTTTAAGAAATTTATAGCTCCCCGGGCCTGCTTTAGCATTAAGCCAAACCATATGGAAAATCGGCGTTTTCAAGATTTTTCTCCCTACGCCTTAGAAAAGAATGATTGGCATCTACCGGCATTCCGGGGTATTAAAGACTTTTCCTTCTTTTTGAATTCAAAAAAAGTAAGGAAAGATTTTTTAGATTTATAATCCGGCATCTTTACTGCACTTGAATACTGATTGATCTTACTAATTCTTTGGTGTCATCAACAGTCACATTTATACCAACGAATGTGGCCGTATAAGTACCCGGCTGATCATAGGTATGAGGTATCTCGCTAACCTTATCCGTGTAGGAGTTTTGTGACGCTCCTTTATCGGGAAATACAGCGGTTAAATTGAGCGGCCCGGTAACCAGCCAATCTTCGTTGGATGGAGCGGAAGCATTACCACCTGCCATCTCCCAAAACGTGTTTTTCCAGGTCCAAACCTTTCCTTCCCCTTCGACATTGACGCCAACGAAACCAGGAATGCTAATATCAGCCACATTAATTGCCTCACCATAGGTAGTAGTCAAAGTGATTGAAAAATCTGTGATCCTCCAGGTTCTTTGCGTAGTGCCTGCTGTTCCGGTAAACCTGAAGGCCAGATAAACCGGTTTATCTATATAAGCCAACAGGTCACCTGCTCCCGATTCAACGAAGTCAAAGGAACCTGCGTTGGTATCCAGTATGAAGCTTGAAGTAATATCGGTCCAGGTAGCAGCACCCACCGAAGAGGCATCCGCGTTACCGCTCAAATCGGTAGAGATCATGACCTGTAGCGTATTTTGTTGTGCACCCCACCGCAATGTATTTTTAAAAGAAAGTGCAGGAGTTCCCTCAGCCTGAGTCCTGCTTCTGTGCATATAACGATGACCGTCTTCTCCGGAATAAAACGTCATGAAATCCGGATTACCCTCGATTAAAAATATCACTTCCTCTCCTGCTTTCACCACTGCACTGTCCATAGCAATCTGAAAATCAGGTGATTCAACCGATAAATCTTCCACACAGCCCGCTATGAAAACTATGATGGAAAGAAGCGTTATGATGATAGAATTTTTCATTTTTCGAACTTTAAAATCAAACATCTTTGACTACCAGCCAGGGTTTTGCTTCAGGGCGGGATTAATTTCTATTTCCTTTGTGGGAATGGGCAAGAGCAGGTATTTTTCCTCGACGTTGTCCCCGACCCTGGCTTGATATTGTCTGTTATCAGGATATTCGGCCCTGATTTGGGCCGCAAGACTTTTCACTGTAGTAATATAAATGCCCCACCGTATCAAATCCCTTTTTCTTTCTCCCTCGTTACACAATTCACGGGCCCTTTCATCAATAATCGTATTTCTAAAGGCATCTTTATCAGCGACCTCCGGTCCGTTGAGATTAAAGGGTGTGGCCCCGGTATTATTTGTGGCAAGCTGCTCATCTCTTATGCGCACAGCATTTAGCGCATCCAAAGCCTTTTGTGTAGGACCGTTCACTTCGTTTTCTGCTTCGGCCAACATCAACAATACATCGGCATAGCGCATCACCGGATAATTCGTCGACGTAAAGTTTTTATCCTTAAGTGATGAATATTGTCTATCCCATTTTCCAGGCTCACGATCCCATATATCTGTGTCTTCATAAAAACGCTTATCACCGTTTGATAAAACACGATAGGTAGCAATGGCCACATCTCTTCTGGCATCTGTTGGCTCATACAGGTCGTACAATTTTTTTGTCGTACCAAAAAATGCCCAGTCAAATCCATAATCGATATTTCCGGATCGTATACCGTTCAAATTACCAAAACGCCAGGACTCCGTATCCCCTGTTCTGTCGCCAAAAAATACAATTTCGAACATGCTTTCTCGCATGTCGAATATATCTGCCGTTAAGTTGATAAAAACCTGATGCTGGTTATCCAGGAGTCCATGCTCACCGGAGTCTTTTACTTTTTGTGCCCACTTAAGTGCTTCCTGATACCTGGTTACATCTCTAAGTGGTTCACCGGCCATTGTCAAATTTACCCGGGCCAGCATGCCTTTCACTGCGCCTTGGCAAACTCTTCCATATTCAGCCGTCACAAAACGAGATGCGGGAAATACCCGCTCCTCAGCATACTCCATGTCCTCAATGATCTGCTCATAAACCTTCGCCGGCGGATCACGCGCTATTTTAACATTGAAACGATTTTCTAACAGTCCCAAATCCAATCCAATATTGGCTTCTTCAACGGTTTCCCACCTCAGGTACTGGTTTTCCAGCCTGTTGGGTACTACCCCAAGCTGAAGCTCATTGTTAAAAGCATAAAAAATCGTAGAACCCGATGCGTATTTTCGATCCACATATTCGAGTGCTGCCTGAGCAGCAAAATCATCTATTCTGTTATTGCCTATTTGTCCCCAGCTGGCACGCACCTTCGCGTCACCTATGAAGGAAATACTTTTCATGAAATTTTCATCGCCAAGCTGCCAGGCCAATCGCCCCGGTCAAATCTTTCTTATTTTGAGTACCATAACCTATCACTACTACTTCCGAAAGTGTTGAAAGATCGGGTGCCAACTGTACTTCGATTACCGATCTGCCTGCTATTTCTAATTCTTCGGAAATGTATCCGACATAGGAAAATACCAAGGTGGTTGCATCGTCAGGAACATTGAGCCTGTAACCCCCATTGGCATCTGTGATAGTGCCGATGCCCGTATGCTTCACCAGCACATTAACACCCGGCAAACCTTGATTATTTTCGTCGGTGACTTTTCCTGAAATCGTGCGATCAAATACCTGATAGTCAATCTTATCGTTTGGTTTAGCGTTTGATTTTTTCTGCTTCCAGACATAAATGTTCCTGTTTACCCGTTTAAAGTTGTATTGAAATGCTCGGGAAAGCTCCTCAAGCACATGTTTCAGATTAGAATTTCTCAAATGCAGGTCAATCCTGGAGTCACTGACTACCATCTGCCCCTTTGAAGCAAATACAAAATCAGTCTGATTCTCAACGATACGGATAATTTCTTCCAAAGAGGCATTGCTTACCGAAATTGACACCTTCACTTTTGCTAAAGATTGACCAAGTGTTGCATTCGCCACCACCAATTGCATCGATACAAGTTGTATCACCATGATATAAAGCGAATGTTTAGATAATAGCATAATTAGCTTAAGTAAGTTTAGTTTCATACTTTTACATTTAGAGTAATTAATTCAATTGATTACTTCCCGAATGCATGGTTCGGGAATGAGGTCTTAGGCTGTGCCACCAGCTTAAGGCCTTCTACTTTTCACCCGGTAAAAAGTTAATGCGTGTTTATTGGGTATTTTATTGCTTCATAGGCTTTCCTTCCTTTATTTAGTGACAACCTTTTCCTTGAATAGTCCATTGATTATATCCGTCAAATTCATAGTCGAATTCCAGTAAGGTTTGTAATCCCTTCAGAATCGTCTCCAGGCTTTCTCGCTCATACCTGGCTTTTCTAATGGTGCAGGAGCCCATCTCCCTGTTTTCAAGCATGACTTTTTGATCAAATCGCTTTTCCAACATCACAATTACGTCCCGCATGGGTGTGTTTTCAAAAATAAGCTCCTTAGTATACCAGGCCAGGTATTTTCTGACGTCTACCGGTGTATGTGTAAAATCTTTATTTTTTTGGCTGTAAATTGCCTGTTGATGCGGTGTAAGCAAAATCGCCGTATCTTGCTCAGGTGATGATTTATCAGATGATTCCACCTGTACTTTTCCCGTTAGCACCGTCACTTCAATATCTTGTCCCTTATAGGCCCTGACATTAAATGAAGTGCCCAGCACCCTGGTTTTTATTCCCGAGGATTCCACAATGAATGGCCTGTCATGCTGCCCGGTCACTTCGAAAAATGCCTCTCCATCCAGCTTTACCACACGTTGGAAGGCAGCAAATTTTTCGGAGAAGGTAAGTGAACTCCCTGCATTCAGGTTGACAACTGAACCATCGGGCAATGTGTATAATGCCCTTTGGCCCACCTGGGTAGACTTTGTGATATAGTTTATGCTTTTTCCATCTGCCAACGGCTTTAGCCCCGGCATATTTATTATCCGAACTACTACTAATAGAAGCGCTAATGTTGCCGCAATTTTTAAGGGCAGGAGCCACCTCCTCTTTGATTTTTCTTCCACCATGCGCACGCTTATCTTTCCCAACAACTGATCTCTATGATGTAAATTAAGAGACGGATAGTCCGCTAATTTACGCCACACATCCTCTAAGAGGGGCTCCAACGCTTTGGAAACAGGGCCTTTCCTGAGGCGGGAGAGTAATTCTTCAACTTCCTCTTCTGAGCAATCATTATTCAAAAATCGCTCGAAAAGTAATTTTAATCTTGCCGTTGGGTCCATACATTATTTCTCAATGTATAGACAGTACAGTTCTCATCTATCGAATGGGTGAGTCGAAAAGAAAAAAAGTTTTTTTAACCCCTTAAATGATATGAAAGCAACAGCAGCAGCATTGCCGGTTTATCAGGATGCGTCATGAACACACTCCGCAGATGCGCAGTGGCTGCCACCAGATGACTTTTTACAGTGTTTCTGGATAACCCGAGTTGTGTGGCTATTTGATCGTAAGTCATACCCTCCTCATTTCTTAGTTTAAAAATACGGCTCCTCTGGCTAGGCATTTGACTAATGTTCCACCAATGTGAGATAGTCATTGTAAATAATCTCTTCCTCAGTACTGGACCGATAGTAATTAGCCGAGGTGAATAACTGTTTTTGAAGCTTTGTATCTACAGATGCTTTGTGTAAAAAGTTGATAATGTGGTTTTTGGTTACCTTAAACAGATAAGCCTGAAATGTCGGACCTGGTTTTATATCTTCTCTTTTTTCCCAAATTTTTGTGAATATTTCAATGACAACATCAAAGGTCACACAAAATGTGATTCCTTTTTGGTAATCACCGCTACTTCAGGAACAGATAATTTAGCATAGGATTCATGGATTGTTAAAAAATTTCAATAAATTGTCGTTTAGTCGTTTGAAAAGCATCGACTTTGTATACGCATGTCTGACTCCAATTTAGAGATTAATTTCAGAAAATCAGGTGAAACAGATAACGAACTCTGGAAGAAATTCAAGTCCGGAGATATAAAGTCTTATGAAGTAATCTATAGGAGCAATGTACAACATATGTTTAACTATGGTATGAGTATTGTACATAATGAGGGGCTGGTAAAGGATTGCATTCAAGAGTTATTTCTGGAACTTTGGAAATCGAGAAGAAATTTATCGTCAACGGGCAGTATTAAGTACTATCTTCTCAAAGCGTTGCGTTGGAAAATTAATCATTCAAAGGTGCGGGACAAAAGAATGGTGGCTATGGACCAGGAGCCTCAAATCTTTCGCAAACATATCTCCTTCCCTTTCGAAGATGAACTGATAAGAAGCCAGCATGTTGCATCAAGGAAATTAAAAGTAGAACATGCGCTGGATAAATTGACTTCCCGTCAAAAAGAAGTCATCACCTTAATTTTTTATGAGGGCCTTACCTACGAAGAAGTGGCCAGTATCATGTCAATCAGCATCGGCTCTGTTTACACATTGGCCTGGAAAGCGATTACTCAAATCAAACGACTTGTGTAAGCCCTAAAAAAATATACTTTTTTTTGAATAGATATCGGTGTTCGGATACATTGTATAGTAAACGATATAGCTGATCTCTATGAATTACGCTTCTTATACGGCTGAGGATCTGGTGCTCAATCCTGAATTCAGAGCGTGGGTAATCAATCCAACCATGGACTCAAATGAGTTTTGGGAGAATTGGCTCAGGCAGTATCCTGAAAAAATTCAAGAGGTAAAGAAAGCAAAGAAAATCCTGAAAAGTTTTCCACTTGAATATAATCATCTCAAAGATGAGGTAGTAGATGATTTATGGAAAGCCATTGAATCAGCAGCCCGGAAAGATCAATCCAAGGAAGCGGGTAATCATACTTATTTGCTGAATTCGGAAACGATCATTAGCAGGTTTGAAAACCAGCGTTACAACCGGAAAATCAGTTTCAGGACAAAATCAAGAAAGATTGCCGCAGGGATAATACTGGTGATTGGAGCCACGTTGGGCTATACGACCCTAAGCCTGCAAAACCAGGAAGAGCGGATTTCGGAAAAGGAAGTGGTAATGATCACCAAGGAAAATCCGCGTGGGCAAAAATCAACAATCTACCTGCATGACGGATCCAAGATAACCCTGAATGCAAATAGCAGGCTTACTTTTCCGGAACAGTTTTCTCACTCCGCCAGAGTTGTCCATTTGGAGGGTGAGGCATTTTTTGAAGTTGCCGAAGACAGCAACAGTTCTTTTCAGGTGAATACAGGCAATGTAACTACTACCGCTTTAGGTACATCTTTTAATATAAATACGAAAAATAATCGAATCCACGTGGCATTGGTAACCGGCAAGGTTTACGTGTCGAATAACGCCGGTATGCAGGAATCGAACCTCCTGTTGAATCCCGGGGAAGATGCTTTTTACAATGAAGCAATCAATGAATTGGTAAAAGGACAATTTGATAATAAGGAGGTATTGGCATGGAAAAACAAAATCATTGTTTTTAAGCGCGCAGGAGAAGACTATGTTATGGGTGTACTCGAGGATTGGTATGATGTCGATATAACCACCACCAATAAGTCGTCATTGACATGGGATTACTCAGGCGAATTTAAAAAAATGACCCTTCATGACGTACTGGTTTCGATGGGCTTTACAATGAAATTTGATTTTGAGATTAATGACCAACAGGTAACAATAACATATCACTAAACCAACAAAATATGAAATATTGATTTAACGCTAAAAAGGGATAGTAACATTTAAGAAATGTATCTATCCCAATCAGCTTGACAGATGGTAAACTTTCTCAGGGCTTTCCATCTTACAAGCTCCAAATTATTTGTTTAACATAATTGTAAAGATATGAAAAGAAATCTTTTACCACAATTATACCATTTAATGAAGTATTCATTCCTGATCATAATCATTCAGACGCTGAGTTTTAATTTTCTGATGGCTGATATTACTAAGGCTCAGCGGGTCAAGAGCATCAGGGATGTAACTATTTCTCTGGAATCGTTTCAAGATAAGCTATCCAAAGTATTCAGGGAAATTGAATCCAAAACGAATTACAAATTTGCTTACAACGAAAAGGATATAGAAAAGAACCGGGATGTACGTGTTAGCCATAGGACGGCCTCGGTTTATGAAATCCTGTATGATATAGCCCGGCAAACCGAATTGGATTTCAAACAGGTAAACCGGACCATCAACGTGAGTCGGTCAAAGATAAAAAATAAGGGGGCCGTCCAAATAAAGGCATCTGTCGATCCGATTAGAATACAGGGAGTCGTGAAAGATGAAACAGGTGAGCCGCTGACAGGAGTAACTGTTCGGATCAAAGAAACTAATACCGGCGCCATTACCGATGTCAATGGCAAATATGTGATAGAAGCCGGGGAAGATGCCGTGTTGATTTTCAGTTTTGTCGGTTATGAAACCCGGGAGGTTAGCGTTGGGGGAAGAAGCACAATCGACATTGTTTTGGCGGCTGATCTTACGCAATTGAACGAGATTGTAGTAGTTGGCTACGGCACCCAGGAAAAGAAGGAAATCACAAGTGCCGTGACAAGCGTAAGTGCCGAAGACTTCAACAAGGGTAATGTAAATAATGTCGCTCAATTGTTACAGGGCAAGGTAGCCGGTCTGAATATTGCAAGGCCTGGCGGGGATCCGAACGCAGGCTTTACGCTGCGACTGCGCGGATTATCAACTTTCGGGGCTAATTCCAGCCCATTGATTGTGATCGACGGTGTTATCGGGGCAAGCCTTAACAGCCTGGACCCGAATGATATTGCCACCATGGATGTATTGAAAGATGGTTCTGCGGCGGCCATATATGGCAGCAGAGGTTCCAGCGGTGTTATATTAATAACGACCAAAAGAGGGGCCGTAGGTAAAACAGAGGTAGATTATAATGGCTATGTAAGCGCCGAACAAATGGCCCGCACACCGGAAGTAATGACAGCAGCGGAATTTATTGCCGCAGGGGGAAAGGACCAGGGAAGCGAAACCGATTGGTTCGACGAACTGACAAGAACAGCTATTTCGCACGTTCACAATATTTCCGTTTCCGGAGGTAATAATACCACAACGTACAGAGCATCGATTAACTATAGAGATGTCGAGGGAGTTGCTTATAATTCCGGATTTAATCAACTGAATGGAAGATTAAATCTTACGCAAAGGGCAATCAATGACAGGCTAGCGCTGACTGTCAACCTATCGTCTTTGACAAATGAGGCCAAACTGGGCTTTACCGAAGCTTTCCGCTATGCCACCATCTATAATCCCACCGCACCGGTCTTTGGCGGTCCGGAAGCTCAGAGGTTCGATGGCTATTGGCAGACTATCCAGTTTGATTACTTCAACCCTGTTTCCATCGTTGAGCAAAACCAACGGGATCGAACAACTAAAAGATTATTGACGCAGTTCGAGGCAGATTTCGAGCTAATAAATGGCTTGAATGTGATGGGAAGATATGCCCTGCAGACCAGTAGCAGATTAGATGGTACATATTTTGACAGGAACAGCTACTTTGGGGGATATAATCGCAATGGAGAGGCCAGTAGAACCACTGAGGACGTTAGCGCTGAGTTGTTTGAAACTACGGCCACCTATCGCAAAGCGTTAGGGGAGGTCGACCTGAGCGGATTGGTCGGCTACTCGTACCAGAAGTTCGAAAATGAAGGCTTTTCAGCGGGCGGATTCGATTTTATCTCAGATGTCTTCGGTTACAACAATTTGTCGGCTGCTCAATCTTTTCAGGAAGGGTTAAGCACTCCCGGCAGTTGGAAAGAAGGCTCCAAGCTAATCGCGGGGTTTGCCAGGATCAACCTTAATTATCAAAATACCTATTTCTTCTCCGCATCCATCCGAAGAGAGGGTTCAACAAGATTTGGAGAAAACAATCGATGGGGAAGTTTCCCGGCAGTAAGTGCAGGCGTAGATCTGGCAAACCTGGTAGGTAGCAGCGACCTGATAGATAATCTTAAGGTAAGGGCCAGCTATGGTATAACCGGAAATATCCCGGGACAAAACTTTTTGTCTCAGTTAAGATTTGCCCCCTCTTCCAATTTCTTCTTCGAAGGGAATTTTGTACCGAGTTACAGTCCCGTGAGTAATGATAATCCTGATCTGAAGTGGGAGCGAAAGAAAGAATTTGATATTGGGGTAGATTTTACCCTGGCCCGGGGAAGAATAGATGGTACTATCGATTATTATATAAGGGATACGGATCAAGGACTTTTTGAGCTACCCGTTCCGGTTCCGCCTAATCTGTTTGATCTGAAGTGGCTAAACATCGGTAAAATGAGAAACCAGGGTTTGGAAGTGTCTTTGGGATACAAAGTGATCGACCGAAATAAACTCACGTATGATCTGAGACTTAATTTTGCCTCCTATGAAAATGAGCTTGTATCGCTGTCAAACGATGAGTTGGCGTTTGGAACCGACGGCAGGCAGGATATTTCAAATCTTGGTTCTCCCGGTCAGAACAGGCCACTTATTCGCGTGGAAGAAGGAAAAGATATAGGACAGATAATCGCCTTACAATTCGACGGATTGAATGATGACGGGACCTGGAGGTTTATCGATCAAAACAATGATGCTGTTATCGACGATTTGGATGAAATCGTGGTAGGCAATGGGCTTCCTGACTTTGACATCGGCTTTAATAATACGATTACCTATGGAAATTTTGATCTAAATGCGTTTTTCAGAGGTACCTTTGGTCATGACCTGATCCATACTAACAGAGCCTTTTATGAGAATACCGATGTGGTGGAGGCCTGGAATGCTATCAAAACCGAGCATTTTCTCCCTAACCTCAGTGATATCCCGTTGTATTCCGACCTCCATGTTGAAAATGCTTCTTTTTTTAAACTGGATAATGTGACTTTAGGCTATAACCTTGCTGTCAAAAATTCAGGCGTGCTTAAAAAACTTCGCTTCTATTTTACCGGTCAAAATCTGTTCGTGATCACCGATTACACAGGTGTAGATCCCGAAGTACGGTATGAGGATAACGGCAACGTACTGGCACCGGGTATCGACAGACGCAATACCTGGTTTGCAACAAGAACCTACACGCTTGGAGTAAATGCCGGTTTTTAGTATTTCATACATAATTTTAGTATCATGAATTACAGAAAAATACCCATTAAAATATTGTTATTGGTCGTAAGCATGTGTTCAATAGCTATTGCTTGTACGAACTTAGATGAGGAGGTCTTTAGTCAGGTAACCGTCGACAATTTTTTCCAAACCGAAGAGGAACTGGTTGCTGCAATTGGGTCAGTGTATGCCAACTTATATGGCTATATGAACAATGATCATGTTTATAGCCTGCAGGAAACATCATCAGACGAATTGGTGGTACCGACAAGAGGCAATGGTTGGAATGAAAATGGCACCTGGAGAAGATTGCACACCCACGAATGGACCCCTGATAATCCACGCGTGAATTCATGCTGGAACTTTTGTTACCAGGGGGTTAATGCTGCAAACAGGTTAATATTCCAGTTTGAACAAATTGGAACAGCGGCTGCCGATGTAACAATTGCAGAATTAAAAGTTTTCAGGGCGATGTATTATTACTGGCTATTGGACCTTTATGGCAATGTCCCTATAGTAACCCGTTTCGCCGATGCCGAACCGAATCCTGCCAATAATACCAGGCAGGAAGTGTATAATTTCGTCATAAGCGAAATCACCGATAACGTAGACAAACTCAGCAAGGAAGTTGACCCTGCAACCTATGGAAGAGTCGACTATTATACCGGTCAGGCAATATTGGCCAAAGTGTACATGAATGCCGGAGTATATACGGGCACTCCTCAATGGGAAAAAGCTTTGGCAGCGATACGCGAAATAACAGGCTCGGGGAAATATTCGCTGGCAACCAGTTATTTCGACAATTTTGATGCCGATAACGAAAATTCCCCTGAATTTATTTTTGCCATCCCCTTCGACGAAGTTTTTGCCAAAGGTTTCGTAATGGGGGCCATGGGCCTTCATTTTGGTTTACAGGATGTGTATGATCTGGCTTATCAACCATGGAATGGATGGGCCGCCGTTGGCGAGTTCTATGATACCTATGAAGAAAACGACAAACGAAGAGGGATCCCATCTGATCCGAATATCAGAGGCAACTTTATTTCAGGGCCCCAATTCAAGAGAAACGGTGATCCGGTAATCGATAATGCTTACGAGGTAGAAAATCCGGACGCCCCTGAGCAAATATTCGACCCCGATGGCCCCGAATTGAACCTGACCGTATACCCGAATGGGGACGGACTCTTTTTCCTGAGACAGGACGGAGCCAGAGTTGCAAAATATGAGTTTGAGCAAGGCGGCCAAATCGATATGAACAATGACTTTCCAATCTTCAGGCTCACAGATTTTGTGCTGCTGGAAGCGGAAGCCTTGCTGCGACTTGGACAGGAAACCGGTACTGCTCTGATGTTGGTGAATCAGATAAGGGAAAGAGCAGGGGTCGATCCGTTCACAGCGTTGACGGAAGAAAGCCTGTTAGCTGAAAGAGGCAGGGAACTCTTCGCAGAAGCGATCAGGAGACAGGATTTGATCAGGTTCGGCGTCTTTAATGATGCCTGGTGGGAAAAAGATCCAAGCCCGGCGTTCAGGAATCTCTATCCCATTCCCAGAGCTCAATTGGATGCCAATTCAAATTTAACTCAAAATCCCGGTTATTAACAGGTAATTAAAATTCGCGCTTCATCAGCAGGCCGTCTTAAAACTACGGCCTGCCTTTTACTATTATAATAGTAAATTGATATGTCAAAACTTTGGGTTATCTCTTGTTGGGTATTGACTGGCATGTTCATATGGTCATGCGACATCCGTAAGAATAGTAACAAACAGCCTCATTTGTTTACATTATTATCCCGTGCTCAAACCGGTATTGATTTCGAAAACAACCTGGACTATACCGAAGAATTTAATGTTTACACCTACAGAAATTTTTACAACGGTGCCGGAGTTGGGTTAGGAGATATAAACAACGACGGTTTAACAGACATATACTTTACCGGCAATAGGGTCTCCAATAAACTATATCTAAACAAAGGAAATTTTCAGTTTGAAGATATCACTGAAAAAGCAGGCGTTTCATGCGCCGGGGTTTGGAGTTCCGGCATTAGTATGGCCGATGTAAACGGAGACGGTTGGATCGATCTGTACGTATGCAAATCGGGCGACCCTAAAGGCGAAAACCGGCATAATGAACTCTTTATTAATAATGGTGATCTGACGTTTACTGAAAAGGCACACGAATACGGAATTGCGGACGTAGGCCTTTCAGTGCATGCAGCATTTTTTGATTACGATAAGGATGGCGATCTGGACTGCTATTTGTTAAACAACTCCATAAGATCCGTTGGAGGGTACGATTTCAGACCGGGACAACGGGAGATCAGGGATCCGGATGGTGGTAACAAATTATATAAAAATGTCGGCAACAAATATGTTGATGTCAGCGAAGAAGCCGGCATTTACGGCAGCAATATCGGCTTTGGGCTCGGTGTTACGGTTGGCGATATTAACAAAGACAATTGGCTGGATATTTTTGTTTCTAATGATTTTTTCGAGCGCGATTATCTCTATATCAACAATCATGATGGAACCTTCAGTGAATTACTGGTACATCAAATGAGGGAAATCAGCATGGGGTCCATGGGGGCTGACATGGCCGATATCAATGGCGACGGTTATCCCGAGGTCTTTGTCACAGATATGCTGCCCGAAGGAGATGCCAGAATGAAAACAACAACAACTTTTCATAATTGGGATACCTATCGAACAAGTGTGAAAAATGGCTATCATCACCAGTTTGTAAGAAATGTTCTGCAACTCAATAACCGCAACGGAACCTTTAGCGAAATTGGTCGGCTGGCAGGTGTCCAGGCAACAGATTGGAGCTGGGGAGCACTTATCTTCGATATGGACAATAATGGAACCAAAGACATTTTTGTAGCGAACGGGATTTATAAGGATTTAACAGACCAGGACTACATTAATTTCACAGCAAACCCCGAAAGCATTCGTAAAATGATAAAGAACGAAACCGGGGTAATAAAAAAATTAATCGATAAAATTCCTTCTAACCGAATTCCCAATTACGCTTTTTCCGGAAATGAAGACCTGATCTTTGTAAACAAAGCTGCTTTATGGGGACTCGATACACCAAGCCACTCTAACGGCTCTGCCTATGCCGACCTGGATAATGACGGAGATTTGGATCTCGTGGTCAACAATGTTAATATGCCACCATTCATTTATCGCAATGAAGCTGACAAAATCAAACAAAATGGTTATTTGACTTTGGCCTTGGTCGGTGAACGAAAAAATACCTTTGGATTGGGTACCCAGGTCACCCTCAAATGCCAGGGTGAAATCTTTTATCAGGAACTGAACCCCATGAGGGGTTTTCAGTCATGTGTGGACCATAGGCTGACCTTTGGCCTGGGGAAAATAGAAATCATTGATACGGTACATGTATTGTGGCCCGACAGCAATACAACTGTCCTGGAAAATATTCCTGTAAATCAAACACTTACCTTATATCAACACAAGGCACTGAAAGTCGATTCCAGGACAAGTAAGGGAAATAATAATACCATCTTCTCTGAGATTGAAGAATTAATCGATCATAGGCATTATGAAAATACATTTATTGACTTTGACAGAGAAAGGTTAATAAGTCATATGCTTTCATCAGAAGGGCCTAAGGCAGCGATAGGTGATGTCGATGGAGATGGCTTGCAAGATTTATACATTGGAGGCTCAAAAGGCTTTACAGGCTGTCTCATCATGCAACAGCAGCCTGGCAGATTTAAAAAACCAGATCATAACGTATTCGAAAAAGACAAGAATTCAGAGGATTTGGATGTCGAATTTTTTGATGCGGATCATGATGGTGATTTGGATCTGTATGTGGCAAGTGGAGGTAATGAATTTTCCAATGGCTCGCCCTATCTTGCTGATCGACTATATTTTAATGATGGAAATGGTCATTTTGACCGGTCATCGCAGATTTTACCTTCTCAAAGAAAGTATGTGAGCTCTTCCTGCGTTGAGGCTTGCGACATCGATAATGATGGTGATCAGGATTTATTTGTCGGGGAAAGGTTGAGTCCTTTTCTGTATGGCGTTCCTTGCAGCGGCTACTTGCTGCTAAATGATGGTTCCGGAAATTTCAGTGATGCCACGTTGGACATTGCTCCCGGGCTTAAAGAGATTGGAATGATTACCGACGCCGTCTGGGAAGATATTGACAAGGATGGAGATTACGATCTGACAATTGTCGGGGAGTGGATGCCTATAAAAGTCTTTATCAACGACCGGGGAAAGTTCTATGATGCCACACATAAGGCCGGTTTCGATCAATCGAATGGCTTCTGGAACTGCATTAAAGCCAAAGATTTTGATAAAGACGGAGACGTCGATTTCGTAATTGGCAACCTCGGCGCCAATACCCGCATAAAGGCATCCATGAATAAACCCGCCTCGATGTACATCAATGATTTTGATAAAAACGGTACGGTGGAGCAATTAGTGACTGTATTTAATGGTAAAAATGCGTACCCCCTGGTGCTAAGAAATGAATTGGTGACGCAAATTCCCCAATTAAAGAAAAAATACCTGAAATACAGCAGTTATAAGGAGCAAACGATCAACGACATTTTCACCCCTGATCAGTTGGAAAAAGCCATCGAATTAAAAGTCTACACTACCTTCACATCAATTGCTATAAATCAGGGAAATGGTACTTTTTTTCTTAAGGAGCTTCCAATGGAAGCTCAGTATTCTCCGGTTTACGGCCTGGCGGTACAGGACTTTGATCGGGATGGGGCAGAGGATCTCCTCATAGGAGGCAATTTTTATCGGTCAAAACCGGAGATTGGCATATATGATGGCAGTTATGGGTTACTCCTTTTGGGAGATGGAGCTAATAATTTCAAGCCCGTACCCGCCATTGAGTCCGGCTTTTCGGTAAAAGGAGAGATCAGAGATCTGGAAAAGCTAAAAATAAAAGACGAGGACGCCATATTGGTAATAAAAAACAACGACAATGTTCAATTGTTTAAATATTAAGAAATATTGTCTGTGCTGCGCATCCCTATTTGGAATGATCTTGCTGGGATGCAACCACCGGTCAGCGTATGAAAAACTTGTGGAGAGAGAACTTGGAAAAGGACATAGGCAGGACAGTCTTTTTTTGGGGGTTACTTTTGGAATGACTCAAAGACAATTTTATGACCACATCACGCCCTTAGGGTACCAGGGAATCGTGAAGCAGGGAGGCGATATGTCGGTCTTGTGTGAAATAGATAGTTTCAGTAACCCCATAAATATTAATTTTTTTCCAAAATTCCGTAATAACCGCATTTATGAGCTGCCATTGATTTTTACATACCGGGATTGGATGCCATGGCGAGAGGATACGAAGGTCGACTGCTTGCTGGAAGAAGTGTTATTATTTACCAAGCAACACTATGGGGATGATTTCATTGAAATAAAAAATCCCAAAAACGATCAGGTAGCACATGTTACAGTCGAAGGAAACAGAAGGATATCGGTTTTTATCGATAATTATAACAAAGTGAAGGTGCGGTTTACTGATTTAAGTGAAAATTGATAAAGTACAATGAAGCAATGAAGTTCTTCCTATTCAGAGAAGCAAATAGCATAATCTTAAGCATACTGATTCTATTGGCTTGTGCCGGGCCGGAGAAGTCTGAAAAGACTGTCTTTAAAATTTTGTCAGGTGAAGTGACAGGTATCGCCTTTAACAATACATTAACTTTCGACCAGGAATTCAATATTTATAAATACAGAAATTATTATAACGGCGGCGGAGTAGCTTTGGGTGATGTAAACAATGACAACTTTCCGGATATTTACTTGACTGCCAACATGGAGGACAACAAGCTTTTCATAAATGCAGGAGCAGGGGAGTTAAGATACAAGGACATTACCGAATCGGCAGGAGTGCAAGGTGAACGGGCCTGGTCGACAGGTGTGAGTATGGCGGATGTCAATGGGGATGGGTGGCTCGATATCTATGTATGCAATTCAGGGGATATTGATGGTGATAACAAGCAGAATGAGCTCTTTATTAACAATGGTATTAATGAAAAAGGACAGCTCACCTTTACGGAAAGCGCAGCGGAGTATGGTCTCGCGGACCTGGGATATTCGACCCATGCTGCATTTTTTGACTATGACAAAGATGGTGATCTGGACATGTACCAGTTGAATAATTCCTACCGGCCTATCAGCACTTTTAACCTCCGGGAAAATGAGAGAATGATACGTGATGAAGTGGGCGGTGATAAATTGTATAGAAATGACGGTGATACTTTTGTCGATGTCAGTGAAAAAGCAGGCATCTATGGCAGTATCATAGGTTTCGGCATGGGCATTACCATCGGAGACCTCGATAGGGACGGATGGCAGGACATCTATATTTCAAATGATTTTTTCGAGAAAGATTACGTTTATATGAACAATGGGGACGGAACCTTCCGGGAGGTTATGGACACCCAAATGAAAAGCATTAGTGCCACCTCCATGGGCGCCGATATGGCTGATATTAACAATGATGGCCTTATGGATATTTTCGTGACCGAAATGCTTCCAAAAGATGAACACAGACTTAAAACAAAAACAACATTCGAAAACTGGGACAAATATCAATTCAACTTAAAATACGATTACTATCACCAGTTTACCCGAAATACTTTGCAGCTTAATAGCGGTAAACGCCCAAATTCCAATGAAATATTTTTTAGTGAAATTGGCAGGTTATCGGGTGTGGAAGCCACTGATTGGAGCTGGGGTGCCCTCATTTTTGATATGGAAAACGATGGGTTAAAGGACATATTTGTAGCTAATGGCATTTATAAAGATCTGACTGATCAGGATTATATCCAATTTATATCCAATGAAAGCACCAGGAAATCTGTTGTTAACAATAACGCCATTGATTACAGCTATCTGGTAGACGTGATTCCATCCAATCCGGTTCCCAATTTTGCTTTTGTCAATGAGGGGAATTTAAAATTTTCCGACAGGTCCGCTGAATATGGGTTGGCAACACCAGGTTTTTCTAATGGATCTGCGTTCGGTGACTTGGACAACGATGGTGACATGGATCTTGTTGTCAATAATGTTAATATGCCAGCCTTTGTATATCGCAACGACGCTGATCGCCTTTACCCGGAAAACAATTACATAAAACTGGAACTAAAAGGTCCGGGTAAAAACACCATGGCTTTCGGAACAAAAATTACTGCTATTGCAGGAAGCTCCAGGTTTTACCTGGAGCAAATGCCATTGAAAGGCTTTCAATCTTCCGTGGACCCGAGACCTAACCTGGGTCTTGGCACAGCAAAGGTGATAGACTCTTTGATTATTCAATGGCCAAATGATAGCCAGACCATTTTAACCCGTGTGGAGGTCAATCAAACCTTAACCGTCACCTGTGGTGAAACCTCCAAAGCCGAGGCAAACGTAAGCGAATCCAAAATTCAAAAACTGCTTTTTTCCGAACCGTTGGAAGAATTCAAGGATTTATACGTCCACAAAGAAAATGCCTTTGTAGATTTCGACAGAGATCGGTTAACCTACTTTATGTTGTCAACGCAAGGGCCAAAAGCTTGTGTCGGGGACGTAAATGCAGATGGTTTAGAGGACTTTTACATAGGTGGCGCCAAAGGATTCGAAGGCTCACTATTCGTTCAAAAAGATAGCGGTGAGTTTATACAAAGCAATGTGGCATTATTTCATGCCGACAAGGCATCGGAAGACACTGATTGCCTGTTTTTTGATGCCGACAATGACCAGGATCTGGACTTGTACGTCGCCAGCGGGGGCAATGAATTTTCAAATACCTCGGCTGCTCTGATCGACCGGCTTTATATGAACGATGGAAAAGGCAATTTTGAAAAGTCGCCGCAGATACTTCCTTCCACCCGGTTTGAAAACACATCATGCGTCAGGGCCGCTGATTTTGACCTGGATGGGGATCAGGATTTGTTTGTTGGTCTCCGAATGCGTCCCATGTTATACGGAGTGCCGGCAAATGGTTATTTGCTGGAAAACGACGGTCATGGCAATTTTTCCAATGTGACCAGGGAAATAGCACCGGATTTACTGAATTATGGCCTGTTTACTTCGGCAGAATGGAGTGATATTGATAATGACAAAGATTGGGATTTAATTGTGATTGGGGAATGGATGCCCGTCACGATTTTTGAAAACATCGATGGCAATTTCAAAAATATTACCACTCAGGCAGGTCTTTCAAATAGTAATGGCTGGTGGAATAACATAGAAGCCGGAGATTTTGACAATGATGGTGACATGGATTTTGTCATTGGCAACCACGGTCTTAACTCCAGATTTAGGGCCTCCCATGAAAAGCCTGTTTCCATGTATATCAATGACTTCGATAAAAACGGAACGGCTGAACAGATCATCTGCGCCTATAATGGTGAACGATCTTACCCGGTTTGTCTGAAGCATGACCTTGTCATGCAGCTCCCCCATCTAAAGAAAAAATACCTGAAATACGAACGTTATAAGGGACAACAGATCAACGAAATTTTTAGTGAAGAAGCACTTGAGAAGTCGGAAAAACTGGTTGCTTATAATTTGAAATCCTCAATTCTGATAAATAAGGGAAATAACCAATTCGATCTTGTGCCACTTCCGATGGAAGTTCAATCGAGTCCCCTGTACGCCTTGTTAGTTCAGGACTTTGACAAGGACGGATTTGTCGATATTCTCACCGGGGGAAATTTATATGAAGTCAAACCGGAGATGGGCAGATATGATGCGAGTTACGGGCATTTTTTAAAAGGTCATGCCTCCGGGTTCACACCTGTGAGTGCTTCGGCGAGCGGTTTCTGGGTTGAGGGTCAGATAAGAGATTTTAAGATCATTAACAAAAATCATTTAATGATTATCAAGAATAATGCGCCTGTTGAAATAGTCAAAGTCGGACATGGCACAAGCTTGTCTTCACCACATCGGCAATAATAACACACCAACAATGATCAAAAAGACACCATAAGATGATTACTGAGAATGAAACGAATAATACCTGTTTTTACAACCATGATGCTGCTTGTAGCATGCAGCGAAGATAATGGGGTTACGGTGACCTCACTTTTTGTTATTGAAAAAACAAATTGCCTGGCGCCATGTTCCCTTAAAGCGGAAAACCAAAGCCAGCATGCGACTACCTATCTTTGGGATTTCGGAAATGGCGATACATCCGTCGAAGAAGTCCCCGCTTATGTATACACCGAGCCTGGAACATATACCATTGAGCTTACGGCAATGAATGAAGGTCAGCGCGCAGTTTTTTCCAAAACCATCCGTGTAATTGATCCCGGAGCTTGCAAGACAGTTAAAGTTTTCTATGTGTTGCCCAGTGATGCCGAACATACCGACAGGCAACAAATAGTAGCAAAAGCTGTGGAAAAAAACAGGCAATTGTGGGCTCGTGACGGAGCAACATTTGTCGTCGAAGATGTGGTAACCATTAAAAGCAGTCTTTCATCAAATGCGTTTTTAAACAACAATGATGACATTCATAATAACCCTGACTGGAACTGGTTAGGTAATGCCGTCAATGAGGTTATCGCCCATACAAATGTAATTATGAATGATCCGAACCACAAGAGTATAGTTTTTCTGGAAGTAGATGTGGGGGGATTTTGTCCGTGTGCCGCAGCGGCAAATTTCCATTTTGCAGCGATGCCTAAATGGATAATCGACAGGATAGAACAAGGTTACGATACAGAAGCAGGTGCCATCGGTCATGAGCTGGGACATACATTTGGCATGCCACATGAAAATTGTGATAGTCAAACAGCGCCGAAAGGGATAATGTGTAATGGGGCAGGAAGTGGATTCGGTGGATTTCCGGATGTGCGACTAACGAAGTGGCACTTCAGTTATTTGTTCATAGATGAACATAAAGGTTACTTTGTAGAAACGGCCTGTGAATAAGGATGGCTATGTAATAAACTCATTTAATTTAAATCAATTGATATGTTAAGGATCTCATGCTTTTTTTTACTTTACGTATTTTTTTCTGTGTCATGCACCATTCAGCAGGAAAAAGCTGCGCTGCGGCTGTGGTATGACAAACCTGCCGAAACCTGGACTGAGGCATTACCGGTGGGTAATGGAAGACTGGGAGCCATGGTCTTTGGTACCGTAGCAAAGGAACACATTCAGTTTAATGAAGAAACGCTTTGGACCGGTCGACCTCACGACTATGCACACAAAGGAGCGGTTAAATACCTGGATGATATTCGCCGGTTGCTGTTTGAAGGGAAACAAGAAGAAGCCCATATGCTGAGTATGGAGAAATTTATGAGCATTCCATTGAAACAAATGGAATATCAACCCTTTGGTGATCTCTACATTGAATTTGACGGCCATGACAAATACACCGACTACCGTCGTCAGCTCGATCTGACAAAGGCCGTATCAACAGTTATCTATAAAGTGGATGGAACAACTTACACAAGGGAGGTCATTTCCAGCAATCCACATGAAGTGGTGGCAATAAGGCTTAGCTCAGATAAAAAGGGCGCTTTGGGTTTTAGATATACCATGGATGCAGAACATGAGGTGAAGGAAGTTTCAATAAACGATAGCTTATTAAGCCTTGAAGTTAAGGTGAAGGACGGTGTACTCAAGGGTTTAGCCAGCATAAAGTTAGCAACCGATGGTATGGTAGAAACCACTGACCGTCATGTAATAGTAACCAATGCTACCACAGCCACCCTTCACTTAACAGCGTCCACCAATTACAAAAACTACAAAGACGTTTCTAAAAATGCTGAAGAAGAGATTACGAAAAATCTTGCGGCCATTGCCGGTTTATCTTACGATCAGCTCTTTAAGGAACATATGGCAGACTACACTACCTTATTTGACAGGTTTACTATAGATTTGGGAAGCAATAGCAGGGACTCCCTTCCCACTGACCGGAGAATTATCAAATTTAATGAAGATCCCAATGATCCGGGTTTACTGGCATTATACGTGCAATATGGCAGATATCTGCTGATCTCATCCAGCAGAGAGGGTACTCATCCCCCTAACCTGCAGGGAATCTGGAACAAGGATTTAAAACCGGCCTGGGGAAGCAAGTATACTATTAATATCAATGCTGAAATGAATTACTGGCCTGCCGAAGTACTGAACCTGGCAGAATGCCATGAACCCTTATTTGCATTAATAGAAGATTGTTCGGAGTCGGGTGCTATTGTAGCCCGGGAGCACTACGGGGCTGACGGTTGGGTGGTGCATCACAACACTGATATATGGCGCGGCGCCGCACCTATCAACCATGCCAATCATGGCATCTTTACAGGTGGGGGTGTATGGTTAGCAACACATTTGTGGGAACACTACCTTTATACCCAGGATGAGGATTTTTTGAAGCACAGGGCCTACCCCTTAATGAAAGGAGCTGCAAAGTTTTTTACTCAATTCTTAACGGAAGATCCAAAAACCGGATGGTTGATAAGTACACCTTCCAATTCCCCCGAAACAGGTGGACTCGTGGCCGGCCCAACCATGGATCATCAGATTATCAGGCACCTTTTCAGCGCATGCATCAAGGCCAATGAAGTGATCGGCGGGGATGATCGATTTGCCTCGCTCCTGTCAGAAATGATACCGAAAATTGCCCCTAACCAGATTGGGCAATATGGGCAGCTTCAGGAATGGATGGAGGACAAGGACGATCCTCAAAATAAACACAGGCATGTATCACACCTGTGGGGCATGCATCCGGGAAATGATTTCAATTGGGATACAGCCCCTGAGCTTATGGAGGCAGCGAGGAAGAGTCTGGAAATGCGGGGAGACGATGGCACGGGTTGGAGTCTTGCCTGGAAAATCAATTTTTGGGCGCGTCTCCTGGATGGCAATCGCGCCTACAAGCTGATCAAGATGATGTTCAGACCAGTTGCCGGAACTACCACGAGGTATGACAAGGGAGGAGGCTCATACCCTAACCTGTTCGATGCCCACCCTCCTTTTCAAATTGATGGAAATTTCGGCGCTCCGGCAGGAATAATCGAAATGCTGATGCAATCCCATATGGGAAGGATAGATATTTTACCTGCCTTACCCAAGGCTTTACCCGAAGGTAAGATTGTGGGATTGAAAGCCCGCGGAGGGTTCGAACTGGCGTTCTCATGGAAAAATGGTGAGTTAACGGAATTGGAAATCCTGTCGGCGGTCAACAATACTTGTAAAGTAAAGTATAATAATAAATGGGTGGAACTGCCCCTGGTCAAAGGTCAAAGGCTGAAATTGAATGGTGATCTGGAGAAAATATAGCTGCTTTCCGGCAGGATAGATAAAAACATTTAAGAAGTAAGTTAATGTAAAACTCATAGATTTTTAATGCCAAAGTAATTGACAAAAGCCTCATAAGCCTGCGTACGGATGGTAAACCTATTTTAGACGGCGGCCCTCCAAAACCTTTTACCCGTTTCCTCGGGTTTTAGCTTGCCGGGCCACTTGCCTGGGTTTTGTCCTGTTTTATTTTTTTTGCAAACTGTTTCTATTATTTTTAGCCAGGTAAATTCTCAATTTTTATGGCTTTGTATGAGAGTACCGATAATGATTTGATAATCCGAATCAGAAATGGCGATAAATCTTCTTTCGAAGAACTGTTTGATCGTTATTGGGAAATGTTATTTAGATTTAGCAACGGTATTTTGGAAGATGAGGAACTTTGCCAGGACATCATCCAGGAGGTTTTTATAGACTTATGGCAGCGAAGAAAAATACTGCTTATTGAGAATGTAAAAGCATTTCTTTTCCAGGCTGTAAGAAATAAAGTGGCTAAATACATTCGCCATATCCGGTTAAAAAGAAAACATCTGGAAGCGATTGCCAAATTATCGGGAGTTGGCCCCGGTGCAGATGCGATCTACGAATTGAAAGAATTGAGACAAACGATCGATCGACATTTAAAAGCATTGCCGAATCGTTGTTACCAGATATTCAGACTCAGCAGGTTCGAACATTATAGCAATAAAGAGATAGCCCAGCAATTAAATATATCTATTCGAACTGTCGAAACCCAAATCAGCAGAGCCACAAGACATTTGCGTGAATCCCTCAAACCCGAATTGTTAGTAACCTTAGTTTTACTTTTCCGCTAGTCCTCAGGCAACAATTATTCCGGAGGCTAGAATACCATTAATCCCCTGTCTGAAAGTGTATGGATATAAAATCATCAGGATTGATGAATCTGTAATTTTTTCAAAAAGTTTGAAAAAAGCGTACGTGTTTTCTGCTGTTGAAGGTACTACCAGGCAAAATACGGAATACAATGACCAGACAGGAGTTTTTGAAATTGGCAGAAAAATATGAGAAGGGCACCTGTTCACCGCAGGAGAAAGCATTATTTGAGGATTTTTGTGATCAGTTTAAGGAAGATGCATTGAAATGGGATTTGAAAGACGATGCGGATAAACTTACCATCAAACAAAACATCTATAAGCAGGTAGAAAATCGAATAGGACAACGCAGATCGGACAAGGTTGTTTATTGGAAGCAGCCTGCTTTTAGAGTTGCGGCTGTTCTTTTTCTGGTGGTCGGCATGGCTTTTCTTTTTTATAACTACCTCCCCAACACGAATGAACAACCAATTTCAGCAAGTCAAATCATTACCAAAGAAACGCCTTATGGTGTAAAAACGCGGATCAGATTACCCGATGGTACAAAAGTCAGGCTGAACGCCGGTAGTAAATTGATATTTCCTTCTGAGTTTTCAAAGCATTCAAGACAAATAACGCTATCCGGGGAAGCCTATTTTGAGGTTGAAAGAGATGAGCAAAGGCCATTTGTGATTAAATCCGGAGAGATTGAAACCACTGTTCTGGGTACCACCTTTAACATCCGTGCCTTTGAAAATGAGGACATCTATGTGACCGTGGCAACAGGCAAGGTACGGGTAAGTATTTTGGATAATCGGGGAACCGGGAAGGCCTCCGAAGATTTGGTTTCCAACCAGCAGGCGATGTTTAACAGATCTTCGGATCATATCCGGATCAATGAAGCTAACCCGGCGCAGTACCTGGCCTGGACGCAAGGCACCATGATCTTCGATAATGTTTCACTGGAGAAGGCAGCGCGAATCATAGAACGCTGGTATGGTGTGGAAATCTCTTTTAAAACAGAGGCTATCAAAGCCTGCAGGATTAAAAATGAATATACGGATGAGACCCTGGTTAATGTACTGGAAGGTCTCAAGCATATATTCAACCTCGATTATGAAATAACGGATGACCAAAAGGTCATCTTAAACGGCAACGGATGTAACACTTAAAACAATGCCTATGATTAAAATTTGACGATCTCATCACTCATTTCTCCTGCCGAGGAGGAAATAAAAAAGTCCGGGCCTGTTGGAGCAGCTTACCGGACCGAAAATCTTGGTTCCTGATATGAACAGGAATCTCATCCAAGTTTTACTTTGAAACCTTACAAAATTATGCATTTAAAACTAATTAAACTATTAATGTTTGTATCAAAGCAAGCGTTTTACCTATTTTTAATCCAAACGATCGCCATGCAATTGCTGCTGGCTAAATCTTCCAACGGACAGAAACAGCTTCTGAAAGAGGTAAGCTTGGGGATTAGTCTCACTGATGTTTCTCTTCAGAAAGTATTTCATGTGATTAGTGAGGAGACAGGCTTCGTTTTTGGCTATGATACGGAATTTATCAAGTCTGACCGAAAGAAATACAGCTTACATTTTAAAAAGACAAACCTCCGGAAGGTGCTGGAGGAACTCGCTTACGAAGCCGAAATACGGTTTAAGAGAGTGAATAACAACATACTGGTAGTTACTGACAAACGTAACCGGTCGCGAAAGAAAATCATGGTTACGGAGTATGGGAAGATATCCGGAAGAGTAACCGATGAAAATGGCCATGGACTACCGGGAGTAAATGTAATGGTTAAAGGTACGGACATCGGTACCATTACGGATGTCGATGGGTATTATGAACTAGATGTTCCCAGTGAAGCTACAACATTGGTATTTTCTTATGTAGGTTATATTTCGGAAGAAATAGAAATAACGGGGAGGTCTGTGGTAGATATAGCGCTCACTCCTGATATTGCCTCGCTATCGGAGGTAGTGGTGATAGGCTATGGGAGCAAAGACAAACGTAATCTGACCGGCGCTGTGTCGACAGTAGACGCCAAAACCTTAAATGTTATTACAACCGGGGATATAAGCAATGCGCTGACAGGTAAATTACCTGGCTTGCGTGTGATGCAGGTAGGGGGCGAGCCGGGGCTGTATGATAACCAAATCGATATACGGGGTTGGGGAAATATGTTGGTGGTAGTGGATGGTATACCCCGGGAGGACTTTCAAAAAATCGACCCGGGTGCCATTGCCAGCATCTCTATATTAAAAGATGCTTCTGCAGCCGTTTTTGGCGTAAAAGCGGCAAATGGTGTGATGTTAATTACCACAAAAAAAGGGCAGGAAGGCCCGGCTAAAGTAACTTTGGACACATCTGTAGGATTTGAGGAGTTGCTGAATTACCCAAAACCTATTGATAACGCCATCGATGCGTTGATTCTTAAAAATGAAGGCGCACTGGCTCGCGGACGGCCCATGCCTTATCCTGACTGGGAGCGCTACACAGGCGAAGATCCGGATTTTCCAAGTGTGAACTGGTGGGATCTTACGATCAGGGAAAGGGTACCCATCTATAAAAACAATTTATCCGTTAGTGGCGGGAGCAATAAAGTAACTTATTTTATGTCGCTGGGAACCCTGCATCAGGAGGGAATATATAAGTCCGGATCGATGGATTACAACCGGTATAACCTGCGTACAAACATTTCGGCAAATCTCAAAGAAGGCCTTACTGCAAATCTGATCTTTACGACTATTTTGGAAGAAAGAAACCGTCCTTATGGTAATTCTTCATGGGATTTTTTTAAGCAAGTATGGATGCAACCACCGTGGGAGCCGATCTATCTCAACAATACCGAACCGCTATATTACGACGGGCAGGCCGACAGAAACCCATTGGCTATCACTGACTCGGAACTGACAGGCTATAGAAAATATAATACCAGGCGTTATGAAACAACCCTTTCTTTGGTTTACGATATTCCAAGCATTCAGGGACTACAATTAAAAGGACTGTTTGCCTACGATATGAAGTATGCCCGTGAAAAGCAATTCAGGCGTGCTTATGAAGAATACAGAAGTTTTGACGAGTCAACAAATCAATATGGCGTAAAGGGTCTTCATGATCCCACCAGGCTCAGGCAATATTTTGATGAATGGATATATTACCAGACCCAGTTGTCAATACGATATAACAGATCTTTCCTGAACAATAAGCATAATATCGATGCTTTGTTATTGACCGATCTGCGAAATGGCGAAGGGACCGGATTCCGGTCAGAAAGGTTTTATCAGTTAGATGTACTTGACCAGTTGGATGCTGGCTTGATAACCAATCAGGGCGCTGGCGGGTCGGATAAAATTCTGGATGGCAATAAGGCGTTGGTAGGCAGGTTAAATTATGATTTCGATACTAAATATTTAGTGGAATTTAGCTTCAGATACGATGGTTCATCCAGATTCCCGAAAGATTCCAGGTGGGGGTTTTTTCCAGCGATGTCATTAGGGTGGCGGTTGAGCGACGAAAACTTCATTCGTGACAATATAGGTTTTATGGACAATCTAAAGCTCCGTTTTTCACATGGTAAAATGGGGGATGATCGCGATGCCAGCAATTTCCAGTATCTGACCGGCTACTCTAATTCCGGGGCCTATATTTTCGACGGTACCAACCTTGTCACAGGCATTGCTTCCCGGGGCCTGAATAATCCCCATATAACCTGGTATACAGCTACCACCACAAATTTAGGTTTGGACGGTAGCCTTTGGAAAAGAAAGTTAGACTTCCAGTTTGATTTCTTTCAAAGAAAGCGATCCGGACTTCTGGCCAGAAGAAGTGCCACACTTCCGGCGAGTTTTGGGGCGAATTTACCTCAGGAAAATCTAAACAGTGATTTGAGTAAAGGCTTTGAAATTGTACTGGGACATTCCCATGAAGTTAACGGGATTAACTACTCGGTTCGCGGAAACATCACCTATGCCCGTTTAAAGTGGGTACATCGTGAACAGACTGAGGCAGGGAATAGCTATATTGCCTGGCGGCATGGCGCTAAAGACCGTTGGACAAATATCAGGTGGGGATATGGTTATGAAGGACAATTCCAAACGGAAGAAGAAATTAACAGCTACCCCATCATCCAGGATGGCCATGGACACTCAGAGATGTTTCCCGGAGACTTCAAATACGAAGATTGGAATGGTGACGGAATGATCAATTCGCTGGATCAACACCCTATTGGCCGCAATGAAGATGCTGAAATCTTTTATGGTATGGACATCTCAGCGACCTGGAAGGGTTTATCACTTAACCTGTTTTTTCAGGGGGCAACCAATTACTCATTGAAACCTACGGAACAATTAAATGCTCCGCTCCCGTGGGGTAGAAATTCATCTGCCATGTTTCTGGACCGTTGGCGTCACGAGGATCCGCTGGACTTTAGTACCCCCTGGGTACCTGGTAAATATCCCATTTCCAGGGATGCCTTTGGTTATGAGCCCAATAAGGCAGATTCTGAATTCTGGATGCATAACGTCAGATACCTGAGGTTAAAAAGCATTGAGTTAAGCTATCAGCTACCCGACAAGTGGATATCCACCATTAAAGCGCAGGAGGTCCGGATTTATGGGAATGCTTTTAATGTATTTACATGGGCTAACAAAGATTTGCTGGAGGTATCGGATCCTGAACACAGGATGAACCAGAGTGGGGCGGATAACGGTTATAAATATCCGATAATGGCCAATTACAACCTGGGTTTAAGTATAACTTTTTAACCATTCGTACAATGAATAGTGTATATAAATTTTTAGGTGCTTTCATGCTTTCATGCGGACTGACGGTTTCTTCCGGATGTGAAGCCGACTTCCTGGATAAGGAACCGGTTTCCATCATAACCGATGATATAATTCTTCAGGAAAAATCAGCTTTTGAAGCCCATTTGGCCTTCTTATACGCTGAAATGCCATTTGAGCATTTTAGGAACTATGATAATAATCTGCTTGCCCTTTATACAGATGAATCGGTAAGTAGCGGTAGTGGTACTGCAGGGGCAAATACCCATTGGTGGTCAGATGGATATGAACTTATCCGCGCCCTTAACAATATGATAGAAAAGTTTCCTTCCTCTTCTATGTATACCGATGAAAATGAGAAAGCAGCCGTCCTGGGCGAGTTAATATTCTTACGCGCTTATTCCTACTTTAGTTTAGCCAGAAGATATGGCGGAGTGCCTATTGTGACAACTGCGGAACCATTGGCAAAATCCGGTGATATAACAACATTATATATCCCTCGTGATACGGAATCTGATGTTTTTAAATTTGTGGAGTCCGAAATGGATGAAGCGATCGATATGATGCCGGAGACCGCTAATCCGTACAGGTTAAATAAGTGGTCAGGGCTGGCCCTGAAATCAAGAGCCATGCTTCACGCCGCGTCTGTTTCGACTTATGGTGAAGTTCAACTGGATGGTTTGACCGGTATTCCGGCTTCCGAAGCCGAATATTATTGGCAATCGGCAAGGGATGCCGCGAAAAAAGTCATCGCCAGTGGGAACTATGAACTTTATGATGAAGTGAATGATAGCGCTGAAAATTTTCATTTTTTATTTTTCGATGAATCTGAAACCAACAAGGAGCGCATATTTGTGAAAGCTTACAACTGGCCCGATCTGGTTCATGATTTTGATTTACATTTTGCCCCTTTTAGCCATAGAAGCGGTGGCGGATATGGTGGAAAGTATTGTCCCGTATTGGAGATGGTGGAGAGCTATGAGTATATTGATGATCCCGATGGTACCCTGAAGATAACGGATGAACAAGGAGAGCCGATAGCCTATGCCAATCCCGCAGATTTATTTGCCAATAAAGACCCGAGATTTTTTCAGGCGGTGCTTTATCCCGGTGCGCCGTGGTTTGGAACTACCCTGGAAATATACGGAAGTGTTATTGAAGGGGACGTTGAAGGGGAAGGCTTCGGGGTAGATGGTATCGCCCAGCCCGAAGCAACTTCAACAGGGTTTTATATGTCGAAATGGGGAGACCGGGATCAGACAAGACCGGTCAACATCGGCTCGTCTGACGTCGACAGGATCTCCATGCGATATGCCGAGGTATTATTGAATGCCGCTGAATCGGAATTGGAATTGGACAATGAAGCCGAGGCACGGACTTATGTAAATGCCATTCGCACCAGGGCAGGACTTCCGATACACAACAGCCCTATAGCCATGGAAGACTACAGGCATGAACGGAAAATAGAACTGGCATTTGAGGATAACCGGTATTGGGATATGCGAAGATGGAGAATATTTCATACACTTGTGTCCAATAAGGAATTTTATGCCCTATGGCCAATTCTCAATAAAGATAAGCAGGTATATATCTTCAGAAAGCAATTACTGCCCGGTATCTATACGAAGACCTTTAATGCCACCATGTATTACAACAGAATTCATGACCATATTTTGCAGGCAAACACTTTGCTCGTTCAAAATCCGGGTTACTAAGCCAATACATAAAAAAGACTATGAAAAACATCATCATATTTACGATCATAACCATAGGAGCGTTAATCATATGTTCCTGCGAAATTGATAATTACCAGGCCCCTAACCTGACGCTGAAAGGCGTTGTGGTTGATGTCATTACCGGTGAGCCTATCCAAACACGCCAGCCTGATGGAATCAGGGTAAGATTACTACAGGATGGATATGAAAATCCCACACCACTTGATTTTTGGGTCAAACCCGATGGCACCTTTCAAAATACCAGACTATTTGCCGGTACTTATGAAGTATCCGTGATCGACGGACCGTTTGAAGAATCAAGTGTAGCGCCGGTAATAGTCGACCTGAATGCAAATAAGACTATTCAATTTGAAGTAGCGCCATTTGCCAGGATTTCCGATGTTACAATATCGGGATCCGGAGGTACAATTACCGCAAAGTACAGGATTTCGGGTACTTCCGGCACAAGGGATATACTAAAAAGTGTGCTCTTTTGCCACACCGGAAATATCGTACATGAACAAACCAGGGGATTGATATCTTCAAGTGCCAATGATCTCAGCACGCTGACGGAAAATGAAATCTCTTCCACCATTTTCATAGATGAGATATCTGACTTAGAAACAGGAAAGACTTATTACGTGAGAGTTGGCGTTCTTTCGGATAATCCCCTTAATCGCTACAATTATTCTTCAATTGTGAAGATTGACCTGTAAGTTATCCAAAAAGACGTCCCTTCCTTGGGTCAGGGACGTCTTTTGTATGACACATTTAGACAACATACTGTCGCCAGATCAGTCATAGATTAATGGGGCAAAAAACCAAATCAGGGTGCAAATATTCCAAAGTACAGCATAATGGATGATAAAGACATCACCTCACTGAACTGCTGTCATGGAAAAGAAAAAATGTCATGAAGAACGGGTTCAAATGCCGGACATTCAATAGTTGGAATTCCTTCAGCCCAGCGCCATTTCTCTTCCTGGAATCGTTAGGAAACTAATATGGAAAAATCAAATGATGTCTTCTCTAAGTAAATAAGCATTCACAGAACCATGTTCGATTAGAAAATTCAGAATAACTAATATTTTCTGCTTTACTTTTATATCTTGTTTCACTTTTGATCTATTTATGTGAACATATTTTCTGACTAATTTTTCGACATAGTACACAGTATTAGATTCAAGCTTTTTACTCTTATTTTTTTCGATCAATTCACATATCCAAAAAATTCCTTCATTTAAAAAGTCACTACCAATTTGATTAAGAAACTTGGCTATGGAATCTAATACGCATGGAAGGTGTCCAATATCCTTTACTATGTTTTTATAAAATACCCTCTCCTTTTCTTTTAAACTGTGCCAACTTTTAGCGGTTTCTTTCCACCAGTTCCAGGCTAATAAATAATTATGTATCACCTGACTTAGATGGGAGCTTTTATGGTAGTTAGTGCCGATAATTTTTGGATAAAATAACTCCCAAACACTCCAGAATTGATTGTATTGCTGAACATCATCTTGAATTAAAATAAGCTCTTCAAAAGTAAGCTTACTGTAAAG